>NZ_JACJPX010000073.1 GCF_014696315.1 Calothrix membranacea FACHB-236 | reverse complement strand
CCTTATTTTTTCGTATAGACTAGCTGATTGGCAATGCTTGCATTTGCAGCCTAAAAGCTAGTCACAGCAAGGCTTTGATAGTTATCGGAGATGTCTAATAACTATCGAGCCATTTCCCAAGAATCTGTATAAGATAGACTGATCGTTCACCACCTGTGTGAAAAGATAAAGTACATCTTTCATTACCAATGTTGGGAAATCAATGAACAAAAAATTTGTCCTATCTTTACTTTCCACCCCAGCGCTGTTTATGTCTATGCTGTCTATGGTTATGATGACTAAGCCAGCTCACGGACAAACAGTTACTCCAGTGGGTACTCATCTATCTTGTGTACGTTCGCCCCACTCAGCAACAGCAAAACAGGTATGCATCCAGCTAAGCAATACTTCTGCTACTCCTGCTAACTCAGAGGTGAAAGTAGCGCAAGTACAATCAGCAAATCAGCCCGCGGAATTGGAATTCACGGATGCAGAAAGTGATGAAGCCATAAAATTGTTTGGCTGTGATTGTCCAATCTGTATTAATGCTGTACGTCAGTTGCATGGTTTGGCTCCAATGCCTGTCTAGTATCTGGTAAGTTAGAATCAAAAAATTAGTATTAATAAATACTAAAAAACTACTTGAAAAAAGTAGTTATGACGATTTTTTGCAACTTGGTAATGAACAAAGAAAAGCCAGAGATTTATTTCTCTGGCTCATGATTGGAGACAAAAGAGTTATCAGATATATCCCAGCCTAAAATCTTCCAAGATTATGTAGGCCTAAAATAATACCAGTGCCTAAAATATGGCCAAAGGCAGTAGTTGCTAATAGTGCAGGCAAACCAAAGCCACCAAATAAATTGGGTGAAGGTAGAGCTGGCCCTGCATTCTGATATTTGATGCTTGATTTACCAAAGGCAATGGCAAAAATATTCGCCAGAATCATGATAATCCCAATGG
This sequence comes from Calothrix membranacea FACHB-236, assembly GCF_014696315.1. Taxonomy (GTDB): domain Bacteria; phylum Cyanobacteriota; class Cyanobacteriia; order Cyanobacteriales; family Nostocaceae; genus Aulosira; species Aulosira membranacea. Next base: position 40,648 of record NZ_JACJPX010000073.1, on the reverse strand, counting down.
TAGGACTCCATTGTAGAGTGGTGGGCACAGTGGTAGCGGCAAGTAAGGTCGAAGTAAGCAACTGATTCGCTCCTGAAACTTGTTGATTATTGAAATATGATCTGAATATTTGCCCACAAAATTCAAGAAAACAAGCTGAATTTGCAGCAATTTTTTACAGTTATTCTAAATACTTAATACAAACAAGCGTTTGCCCGTGATCCTCAACCCAACCCACGCCTGAATTCATAAAAGTCAGAAAAAATAAGGGTTTTGGATTTTTATCTAGCTAGAGTGATTAAAGCGGGTTAATTATAAGCTGTTAAGCATTTAATATGCACATTGAGGCCGTAGGAGGGCAGGGAGCAAGGGAGAGGGTTTGCAGCTTTTACCAGCAAAAACAATGATGCAATTTAAATGACGATTAGCTTATCTCCCTAGACGGCTCAGTATTTATGTTTAATTAAGTATAAATTTTAATCAGTAGTTTTGACTATGATTATAGCTTGCCAATTGAAGCCATGAGTAGAAAATAAGTATTTTGTGCTTTAAGCTTAGTGATTAACACTGACATATACATTTCTTAACATTGCAGAGCTTGGAGATTATTCACAATATTTTTCTGATTTGTGTTCCAGTTAACATAGTAATTACATACTTCAATATTAAGATTGTATTAAGTATTTAAGATTTAGTAAAAGTACGTGCTTAAGTTGCCCCTGGCAATCTCTTACTTTAGACCGATGTTATAAACACAACTAATTAGTATTTATTGAATGTCAAGGTTATTTCATGCAGAAAATCCCTAGAGCAGCTTACTAGCTAGTAGTACAGCAAATCCAAAATCCAGATCCAGGTAAAAAAGTCTAAAACTTTGAATTTACAAGCTTTATGCCCTTGTTTCTACTTCCTAATAACCACTGCATCTTTGTACTAGAATTTACTGTTTAACAACAAGTCATTACCTTTTAAAAAAGTTTAATCAAAATTTAATATTATTTACCCTAATGCGTATATCTACTGAAACTAAGATTAAGAAAATCTATGAAATCCTACACCGAAAGTTTACCGAGACTTATTAGCCTTCATCTAAGAATTACAAGCATTGCCATCTTGTTGATCAGTGGTTACTTGGTAATTTTTAAGAATATTGATACTACTACAGCCCTAAATAGTTTAAATGTCAATCACTTCCATACGAATGGTAGTGAAGGGTTAACTAGCACTCAGACTAATTCCCAGGAAATTAAAGAGATTTATATTCCTCCTAACTATGGTGGGCCTGACAGTGAGCATGGTAGCGGGACTCGCTAATAAACTCAAAATCATGGCTCATTAGATTAATAAAGTATTGTTGCTACGAGTTTAAAACCGGATATTTCCACCAATGGTTTTTTTGGACAAGTGTGTGAGCTTGCCAATCAAAGTCTGGTTCTGGATAATCTAAGCGGTAGTGTCCACCCCGGCTTTCGGTTCTAAACACTGCACTTTTAAGAATTAAGTCAGCTATATCTAATAAATTACGAGTTTCTGCCCACAGCCGTAGTTGCCTTTCTACATCTGCTAGTTGCAAATGGGCTGGTTCTGTAGCTGTTAAAGATAGCAGAAATTGACTTAAAGGCAAACTAGCAAATTCTTGTTGCCAAGATTCAATTGTGGTGATTGCCGCTTCTAATGCTGATTGTGAACGGCATATACCAGCGCTTTGCCAAACTAGACGTGGTAACTTCTGTCGCAGTGCTGCTATATGTGCTTGCTGTCTTTGCCATTCGCCTTCATCAGGCTGAAATTCTCGCAATGGCAGCATGGGTATCTCTGATTGCAACTCTACATCTGCCAAATCAAGATTAGCCATCTGTGCACCAAAAACTATGCATTCTAGCAAAGAGTTACTTGCCAAGCGGTTTGCCCCATGTACTCCAGTGCTAGCAGTTTCGCCTACAGCGTACAAACCAGAAATATTGGTGCGATTCATCAAATCTGTGACAATTCCACCCATCCAATAATGAGCCGCAGGGGCAACAGGTATGGGTTCTGTAAAGACATCTATGCCCCAATGTTGACAGACTTTGATGATGTTAGGGAAGCGATGACGAATTTTGTCTGGGGGAATGGGGCGCATATCTAACCAGACATTTGCTGTGGCGGGATCGGCAGCGGTACGTTGTAAATGGCTGAAAATTGCTCTGCTAACAACATCACGTGGTGCTAGTTCACCTGCGGGGTGATAGTCAAAGGCAAAACGTCGCCCTTCATTATCGACGAGGTGTGCCCCTTCACCGCGTACAGCTTCGCTAATGAGAAAACGATCGGCACCTGGTTTTGTTAAGGCTGTGGGGTGAAATTGGATAAATTCTAAGTCGCGGAGAATTGCCCCAGCACGGTAGGCGATCGCAACTCCATCACCTGTACTGACAGCTGGGTTAGTAGTTTGGGCAAATACCTGCCCACCACCACCTGTTGCCAGTACTACTGCACGTGCTTGAATCCATTGAATTTTGCCTTGATAAAACAAGCTAATGCCTTGAGTGCGTTGGCGTAGCCCGTCGGAGACATCGCCTGCTGGTGTCATCCACAAACTCAAAGCTAAAGCTTGCTGGATGACTAAAATATTGGGTCGTCGTAGTACTTGGGCTGTGAGTGTAGTAGTAACTTCTCTGCCTGTAGTATCGGCAGCATGAAGCACACGGTTACGAGAATGGGCAGCTTCTAAAGTTAAAGCTAAAGCATTACCATGACGGTCAAAAGCTACGCCCAAATCGACGAGAGATTGAATGCAGCTAGGGGCGTGTTCGGCTAAAAATTCTACGGCAGCTTTGTCACATAAGCCAGCCCCAGCCCTGATTGTATCTTCAATATGTAAAGTCGGAGAATCTTCCGAGGCGATCGCAGCTGCAATGCCACCTTGGGCCCAATCACTGGCTGATAGAGAAACTGTTTCTTTAGTAATTAATCCGACTCGCAAAGATTGTGGGAGACAAAGTGCCGTATAAAGCCCTGCGGCACCCGCACCAACTACTAAAACATCAAATTGGCTAGGAATATCTGTTGGAGGCAAGGTTAACCCCTTCGGGGAATTCAAAATTCAAAATTCAAAATTGAACACCCCACGGATAAATCAGGGGGCTTGTATCCTTATTTTTTAAGTCGAGATTTTGGGGTGGAAAGAGTGAGAAGAGGAGATGGACAGAGACACCAAGACAAAGTCTGCTTGTCTCTGTCCATCTCCGAGTTTAAATGCCATACTCTGAGAGCAGGAGTAGGCTGTGATTCTCTAAGGTTAACTGCAAATACAGTTATCTATAGATGCCGTTGTTAAAGCGATCGTCGCCTTCATTGAAGGCAGGTTCTAGTTCTGTGACTGTAAATTTATCTAAATTAGCTTGCAGAGTTTGTTTTTGGCGATCGCTCAATCCTGGTAGATCCAAGACATCCTCTACCTTTTGGTAAGGAGCGTTTTTGATGATTTTCTTAGCTAGAGTAGGATACAACCCTGGATATTGTTGAAAAGCGCGGACGTTGGTATTGTTCAAATCAATTTTTTTACCAAATTCCGTTGCTAGTTTAGCGTCTGCCTTATTCTGCCCAACTGCTAGAATTGGGACTTGGGGAAGAGTCAGACTATTAAAAGTGGCAGCTTGGGCTATTTGAGTTGTTCCCAGCCATCCCCAGCAACCAAGCAACAAACTAAACACTGTTAATAAACGCACCAATCCTTTCACGATTTTCTACCTCTTTCCATCAAACTGAAATAAAAATTTAAGCCAAGAGCATTCAGCGCCCAACAGTCCAGACTCAACAGCCAATAGTTGGAACTATTAACCATTAACTGGAAGCTGATAGCTGTTTGCTCCCATCAACACACAGCAGTCATCAAAAACTAATATACAGCGTATTAATATCCACAATGTTTCTCAGGCAATAAGAAATACGGGTGAAGGGGTCAAGGGGAAAGGGTAAAGGGATAGAATGGCACAAAAACACAGGGAAGGAGCTACTCTTAGGGACTTCCAAATAAAAAATATCCTATCGCTGTCTAAGCAGAGGGAGCAGAGGAAGCAGGGGAGAAAAATACGATGATGTATTTGCTCTGGAAATTGGATAATTTAATTTCTGGAAGTCCATGCACAGAGTAAGCAATAACCTTGAGATGTTTGTCTAAATCAAATTCTAGTTAGAAATCTTACCCTGACTATGCCCTCAAAATATTGTGGGGAAAGGGATAAGGGGTTAATTTCAACTTTCCCCCTTTCCCTTTCCCCAGCGAACTATATTAAATTAAGTGAATTGCTTCAAATTGAATAATACAAGGGGAATGATTTGGCATCTTTTGGCTTCACATATACCCTTTGTTCTGGTTCTAACTCTAATTCTTTAAAGCGATCGCGTGTTAAATGCGCCATCACTACTTGCCCTTCATCTAAATTCAATTCCACTTGAATTTCCCAACCTAAATGGATGACTCGGCTAACTGTTGCAGGTGTTGTAGAGCCGTTGGCGACTCTCTCAACAATGACATCTTGCGGGCGCAAAAAGACTTCGGGATTTGGGGCTTCAAACCTTTGTTGTTGAAAAATACTCGAAGAGCTAGGCAAGACATTAACTGGGCCAATAAAACTCATGACAAAGGCACTAGCTGGATGATCGTAAATTTCTGCGGGGGTGCCTACTTGTTCCACACGCCCTTTATTCATGACCACGATTTCGTCTGAGACTTCCATTGCCTCTTCTTGGTCATGGGTAACGAAAACAGTGGTAACATGGACTTCATCATGGAGGCGGCGTAACCATGCCCGTAAATCTTTACGAACTTTCGCATCAAGTGCGCCAAAGGGTTCATCTAGCAGTAATACCTCTGGTTCTACGGCTAAGGCTCTCGCTAATGCTACCCTTTGTCTTTGACCACCAGAAAGTTGTGATGGATAGCGATCACCTAACCCAGTCAGTTGTACTAGTTCTAATAATTGTTCTACCCGCCCCTGAATTTTCTTGGGTGGGACTTTGCGAATTTCTAAGCCAAAAGAAATATTTTCCCGTACAGTCCTATGCTTAAATAAGGCATAGTGCTGAAATACAAATCCAATATTCCGGTCTTGTACACTTTGGTAAGTGGCATCTTTCCCAGTTAGAAAAATTTTGCCAGTATCTGGTAATTCCAACCCGGCAATTAGCCTGAGCAGCGTAGATTTACCAGAACCGGATGGCCCCAGCAAGGCAACCAGAGAACCCGTCTTTACCTCTAAATTTACTTGCTCGATAGCTTTGAAACTTCCAAAGTTTTTGGATACATTCTCAACTAATATGCCCACTGCTGCTTTACCTCTGCAACTGATCTACGGCTAATTGCTAGGATTACCGTGCTTTTTATATATACCATAGTGCATGGGTTGTGGGCTAGATTACATGGCAAAGATTTTAACTACCACAACTGCCACAATCTAAGAAACCACAATCCAAGGAACTACAATCAGCCGCACTACAATCTGGGGCGCTGCAATCGACGGAACTACAATCAGGAGTCATACTCAGAAGTTCAGCACAGTCGCAGCTAACATCGGCAAAGTTAGCACAATCAGTAGTGTCTCCACAGGTATTGTTAGTTGAGGAAGATGGTTGAATTTTTCTACCTGGTACTGCTTTTGGTAATTTCTGCTCTTGTTCTTCCCCTTCTTCTATTGGTTCGGATTCCTCAGCTTGTGACCTTAAAATGCGGTTGGCTTCCTTACAAGCTTGAAATCGCTGACGAGACTTGGCAGGTAATACTCTAAATCCATCTTCGGCAATTACACGCTTAATGTATTGCGAACAAGATTCACCACCGTATAATACTCGATGAGCGCAAACAAATCCTTTCCGGGGAGAAATGTGCTTTTGATATCCAGTAATTGCTACCACACTGAGTTTTCGTCCCAGCAAATCTAGCGGAGAAATTTCCATAGCTTCAGGATGAAGTATAAAAGATTAATTTCATACTTCATACTTCATCCTTCATGCTTACTGGTGACTTCGTATCGAAATATTAAGGAATATTGCATTTACTTCAAAACCAGAAGCAAGAGCGAGAAATGAGCCAAACGTCCGTGGTAGGATGCTTTCGGTAAATGTCAAGATTGGGAGAAAACCTTTGACACTACGGGTTGCTGTTGTTGGTTCAGGCCCAGCTGGTTCATCTGCCGCTGAAACACTGGCAAAAGCTGGAATTGAAACCTACCTCATTGAGCGGAAGCTAGACAATGCTAAGCCATGCGGGGGTGCTATTCCCCTGTGTATGGTGGGTGAATTTGACCTACCACCAGAGATTATTGATCGCCGAGTGCGGAAGATGAAAATGATATCACCCTCAAATCGTGAGGTTGATATCAATCTGGTAAATGAAGATGAATATATAGGAATGTGCCGCCGGGAAGTGCTGGACAGTTTCTTACGAAATCGTGCAGCTAAACTCGGTGCAATTTTAATAAATGCCACCGTTCATAAACTTGATATACCCACCAACAATACTGACCCTTATACCATCCATTACGTTGACCATACAGAAGGCGGCGCACAAGGTATAGCCAAAACCTTGAAAGTGGATTTAGTCATTGGGGCAGATGGGGCTAATTCCCGCATTGCTAAAGAAATGGATGCAGGGGATTACAATTATGCGATCGCTTTCCAAGAGCGCATTCGTCTCCCCGAAGACAAAATGGCTTACTATAACGACCTTGCCGAAATGTATGTTGGCAATGACGTTTCTACTGACTTCTATGCTTGGGTTTTCCCCAAATATGACCACGTAGCTGTTGGTACTGGCACAATGCAGGTACATAAAGCCAGCATTAAACAGTTACAAGCAGGTATTCGCGCTCGGGCGATTGAGAAGTTGGCAGGCGGTAAAATCATCAAGGTGGAAGCACACCCCATCCCAGAACACCCCCGCCCTCGTCGTGTGGTGGGTAGAATAGCTCTGGTAGGAGATGCGGCTGGCTACGTTACCAAATCTTCTGGCGAAGGTATTTACTTTGCTGCTAAGTCTGGACGGATGTGTGCAGAAACTATTGTGGAAGTATCCAACAATGGTCAGTCCATCCCCACAGAAAGAGATCTCAAGATTTACCTGAAGCGCTGGGATAAAAAATACGGACTCACCTACAAGGTGTTAGACATTCTGCAAACCGTATTTTATCGCTCCGATGCTACCCGCGAGGCGTTTGTAGAAATGTGTGGTGACCTAGATGTGCAAAAGCTCACATTTGACAGCTATCTGTATAAGACTGTTGTCCCCGCCAACCCCATCACTCAACTGAAAATTACTGCCAAAACCCTTGGTAGTCTGTTGCGTGGTAACGCCTTAGCTCCTTAATAGTTGCACGTAATTATACTCTTGGCTCATAGCAGAGGAGATGAGGGGCAGAAAATTCAGATTTTGCAGTTTTACTGGAAATTCTGAATTGATTTGCTCCTTGACTCCTCTGTAATTTTTATGCTGAATCAAAACCAAACACCATTATTAGATGCTGTAAAAATCTGGGCATCACGTCCTCATGCTCCCTTTTACACACCAGGACATAAACAGGGCGAGGGAATAGCAGCATCCTTAGCAGATTTGCTGGGTAAAGCTATATTTCGCGCAGATTTAACAGAATTAGCCAATTTAGATAATCTTTTTGCACCCCAAGACACAATTCAACAGGCGCAACAACTAGCGGCGCAAGCCTTTGGTGCATCCCAAACATGGTTTCTGGTCAATGGTTCCACCTGTGGGATTGGAGCAGCAATTCTTGCTACCTGTAGTCCTGGCGATAAAATTATTTTGCCGCGTAATGTACATTCCTCTGCGATCGCGGGTTTAATTCTCTCGGGTGCTATCCCTATTTTCCTCAATCCAGAATATGACCCAATTTTAGATATTGCCCACAGTATTACACCCAATGCGGTGAAATCTTCGCTGCAAAAGCATCCTGATGCCAAAGCAGTAATGATTGTCTACCCAACATATTATGGCGTTTGTGGGGATGTAGAAGCGATCGCCCAAATTACCCAGCAATACAATATCCCTTTACTCGTTGATGAAGCCCACGGCGCACATTTTACCTTTCATCCCCAATTACCTACCCCAGCTTTAGCCGCAGGTGGAGATTTAACTGTCCAATCCATCCATAAAACCCTGGGAGCGATGACCCAAGCTTCCATGCTGCACATTCAAGGCAATCGCATAGATAGCGATCGCATCAGTAAAGCTTTGCAATTAGTTCAATCTACTAGCCCCAGCTATGTACTTTTAGCCTCCCTTGATGCCGCACGTCAGCAAATGGCATTATCTGGTAAACAACTGCTGTCTCATACTTTGCAGCTTGCAAATGCAGCTAGAACTAGAATTAGCCAAATTCCGGGTTTATCAGTTTTAGAGATGCCGCAAAACAAATCACCAGGCTTTGCTGCATTGGATCAAACCCGCCTCACCGTCACTGTTTCCCGTTTAGGGTTCACTGGCTTTGAGGCTGAGGAAATTTTAGATGAAAAGCTGGGTGTAACGCCAGAATTCGCTTCATTACAACATCTCACCTTTATTATTAGTCACGGCAACACCCAAGCTCATATTGAAAAATTAGTTGAGAGTTTTACTACTCTGTCTCAGATGCACCCAGCACAGCCAGAAAAAAAGACGTTAATTTTATGGGATGATATTTTTAAGCTGGGCAATTCTGTGCAAATTTCTCCCCGTGAGGCTTTTTTTAGCTCTACAGAAACTTTACCTCTGCAAGAAAGCTGCGATCGCATCTGTGCTGAAATTATCTGTCCCTATCCCCCAGGCATACCCGTATTAATGCCGGGAGAATTCATTACTCAATCTGCCATTGAATACCTGCAACAAATCCAAGCAACAGGCGGATTTATCACTGGTTGCGAAGATTCAAGCCTATCTAATCTCAAAGTTATCAAATAGAAAATTACAGTATTTTTTAGTAAACCATAAAAATATTGCGTGACTCAATCAATCGGTAATTACGGAAAATTTTATTTTAAAAACTTAGTTCATCGAGTCAACAGTAAGCTTACAGGCAAATTAAAAACTTCAAAAGAATAACATCTAAATCCAACACACATAAAAAATGCAATAAATTTCTCCTAACAAAGAATGTCGGATATTGTTTGTCTCATAGGATGATTATGAACATCAATAAATTGGCTAGACAATCAGATTATGAAATTCAAAAGCTATTTATGTGCTGGGATAGCAGCACCGATGCTTGTAACTCTATCTGTGGGTATCTCACAAAAAGCAAATGCAGCCGGATTAGGAATCGCCTCTAGTTACAACGTATTTTCTTTAGGAAATGTAACTCAGCAATATACAGATATTGAAGGTAAGCTAGCTGCTGGCGGTAATATCAATTTTGTGGGTGGATTGGGAAGTAAACTGGCTAATAATAGCGGAAATGTAGTAGTAGCTGGGCAAAACTTGACTTTAAGTAACGGTCAAGTTTACCACGGTAATGCTGTTTATGGAGGCGTTGCCAAGGTTGCTAATAATGTTGGCTTCCCCAATGGTACCCTCAGCAAAGGCAATCCCATAGATTTTAATACCGCAGCAGCAGAACTGCGATCGCTCTCGCAATCATTGGCAAGCTTGACTCCCACTGGTAAAACCACAGTGCAATCTTGGGGCGCTATTAACCTGGCTGCTAGCGGTAGTGCTTTTAATGTGTTTAATCTTTCAGGTGCAGATGTTTCAAAAACCAACTATTTTGAAATTAAAGCTGATGCAAATTCCACTGTTGTTGTAAATATCAGTGGTAAGAATGTTTCGATGCAAAACTTCGGCTTTAATATCATTGGTACAGATAAGCAAAAGGTGATTTACAACTTCTATGAAGCCACCAACTTAACTGCTAGTGGAATTGGCATTGAAGGTAGTATTCTAGCACCTTTAGCTAATTTCAACTTTAATAATGGTCAAGTTAACGGTAACGTAGTTGTAGGTTCCTTAACCGGAAATGGAGAATCTCATAATTACTTATTTAATGGCAATTTATATACACCTCCAACTACTCCATCTCAGCCAAAACGTGTTCCTGAACCAACACCTTTGGCTGGATTAGGATTAATTGCTACGCTGTTAGGTTTGTCTTTGAGTAAACGCCATCAAGTTAAGCCAATTTAAATTCAAACAATATTTACAACCTATCAATCATTCGGAGGGCACAGCATTGCTGTGCCCCTACCCCTTTGTCATACCAATTTAAAATTCGTCTTGGAATCAAATCTAATACCTAATTTTAGGCGTGTCAGTTCAGTAAGTTAACTCCATATTTCTTTTCAAAATAGTGAACTTCAGGATCATCTTCCCGTTGCCCCAAATCAACCCATCCGTGCTTGAGATAAAATCTCATTGCCACTCGATTCGTAGGACTGACGTTCAAGCGGGCTGAGTGACAACCCAGACGCTGGAAAAAATCAGCTGCGTGTTCATCTAACTGCTGACCAAAACCCAAACCTCGAAACTCTGGAGTCAGGTAAAACAAATTGACGTAGCCAACGCTTGAATCGTTTCGACAACGCATCATCTCAATTTGCCCAATAATTTGCTCTTGTTTCCAAACATGTACACAACTGTTCGGAATTTCTGTCATACGCTGTCTCAGCCACCGCAAATATTGCTCAGATCCGCTTCCATCCTCTTTATAAAACCGAGCGGCTGAACCAAAACTGCAAATGAAAGAGTCTGCTCTGAACCGAACGCATAAATCTTGATCCCGCTCTAAGTTGATCGGTTTGAACTCAAGCATAGAAGATTGTAATCTTGTTTCTCCTGACTAAATTTGTGCGTTGTTTCTGCAAGAGAATCTTGACAACCTAAGCGCGCAATCTCCAATTCAACTGCGTCACAACTTATGAAACAAAAGCAAAATTAGATTCTGCATCTAATTCTGGTTCATAACCCTTAGTTAGTTGTTCAATTGCGCGATCAATCAAATCTAAACCTTGATTGACAGTTTCTACAGCACTTAGCTGTCCGCGCAAATCAGCAGCACCGACAAAGCCTTTAGCGTACCAAGTCATGTGCTTGCGGGCTTGACGCACACCGCGATTGCCTTTATATTCCCATAAAGCTTGTAAATGTTCTCTAGCACATTCCAAGCGCTGAATCGGTGTAGGCGGCGGTAACAGTTCTCCAGTTTTCAAGAAGTAATCAACTTCTCCCACCAAAAACGGATAACCTAAAGTCCCACGGGAACACATCACCCCATCAGCACCAGTTTGCTCTAAGCATTTCATCGCCGCTTCTACTGAGAAGATATCGCCATTACCAATCACTGGAATAGATAGGATTTCCTTCACACGCGCAATCCATTCCCAGCGCGCATTGCCATTGTAGCCTTGGGCGCGGGTACGTCCATGCACGGTGATCATTTGTGCGCCTGCGTCTTCCATGCGCTTAGCAAAATCGAGAATGGTAATTTCCTTATCATTCCAGCCAATACGGGTTTTGACTGTTACAGGTACATCAACAGCCTTGACTACCTCTCTAACTATTGCCTCTGCTACTTCTGGCTGTCTTAATAGCGAAGAACCACCGCCATTTTTAGTAATTTTATTTACAGGACATCCCATATTAATATCAACAGTATCAGCGCCTTCCTCTACCGCTTTAACTGCTGCTTCTGCTAAAAAATCTGGGCGACAATCAAATAGCTGGATACTAATTGGTCGTTCATTGGGATCTACCTCCATAATTTTCGGTAACTCTTTCACATAGTGCAACCCCGTAGCGTTCACCATTTCGGTGTACATCATCGAATCTGGTGCATAGCGACGTACCAGACGACGAAATACCATATCCGTGACACCAGATAAAGGCGACTGTAAAACCCGGCTGTTGACTGCCAAAGCACCGATTTTTAGGGGTTGAGAGAGTCTAGCTTTGAGGCTAGGAGATAGAGTAACCATACAAATAATTCAAAATGCAATATTAATGATACTTTTTCATTAAGATACTTAGAGCTTGGATGTACGAGTAATTGAAGCGATAAGCCTTCGGCATAGCTCCGCTTACTGCCCAATAAAATTTTCGCAGAATTAAACCTGGCCCTGGTATTGGGATGATTCCCACTTGTTGCATCAAGCCTAGCAAATCACTTTGACCCCAGTGTTCTACGAGTTTAGCATCTACGAGGCGATCGATATGGAAGAATGGAATGGTGATTTGCTTGCCTGTAGGCGGAATTCCTTGTAATTCTCCCCGATGAGTACCGCTAAAAGTGCCGCGTGTAACCACTTTATCCGCTTCACAAATGACATCTTCAAATCTATGAGTGCCATCGGGAAAGGCAGAATGAAAATTCATCAGTACAGAATGCATAAATGCTTCACGATTTAGCGGTTCAGTAACACCTGGTATATAAGCCACAAAATCTGATGCTAGCAAATCCTGCAATGTCTCAAAATCGCCTTGATCGAAGGAATGGTACATTTGCAAGATAATTAACTTGTTATTTGCTTCTGACATATACATTGCAGGCTAGTCCAAAAAATAAAGCAGTCACTATTTGGAAGTAGCATCGCATTACAGACAAGCTTTATTTTAGCTGACTGCCCGTTTAATCGGAATTTTGATTAAGAACTCAGAACCTTTATCAGGTTGGGAAAAGCACTGAATTTGACCGCCGTGTTTTTCTACAACAATCTGATAGCTAATGTATAATCCTAAGCCTGTACCCTTACCTGGTTCCTTGGTAGTAAAGAACGGATCAAAAATTCGCGATCGCATATTTTCTGGAACGCCACAACCATTGTCAACAATCCGAATCTGGATGGAATTTTCATCTACCAGTTCTGTATAAATGTAAAGTTGAGGATGTTCAATGGTTTTTTTCACTTTTACCGCATTTTCTAGTGCATCAATTGCATTGCTAAGAATATTCATAAATACTTGATTCATGTCGGCTGCATAGCACTCAATTGGAGGTAATGGAGAGTATTTCTTCACTACTTCAATAGCACTCCCATCAGCCTGCAGTTTTAGACGATGTTGTAAAATCATTAATGTACTGTCAATACCTTCATGGATATTCACAGGTTTCATATCTGCTTCATCCAAGCGTGAAAAAGTACGTAATGAAAGGACTAATTCGCTGATGCGTTCTGCACCAAAATTCATAGATTTAAGAATCTTAGGTAAGTCTTGAGCAATAAATTCTACATCTAGTTCTGCAGTTTGCTGTTTAACTTCTGCTTTCGGATTAGGATAATTTTTTTGATAAATTCGCAGCAGTTTTAGCAAATCTTCCGTGTATTCAGTGACATGGGAAATATTGCCATAAATAAAATTAATTGGGTTATTAATTTCGTGGGCTACACCAGCAACTACTTGTCCTAACCCAGCCATTTTTTCACTTTGAATTAACTGAGTTTGAGTGCGTTGTAACTCTGTTAGTGTTTGTGTCAGTTCTTCTTTTTGGCGCTGAGTTTGTTCTAGTAATTCTGCTTGCTGAATTCCTACACCTAATTGATTGGCAATATGCACTAGTAAATCAACTTCATCTTCTTGCCAATCGCGAGATTTACTATTTTGATATACTGCCAGTAAGCCCCAAATTTCTTCGCCTTGGAAAATTGGCACAATCATATATGCTCTAGCTACTATAGGATGTAGTAAAGAAATATGATTAGTATGATTTTCCGTATTATAAATATCTTTAATAGCCAGAATTTTATTATTATGGTAATCTCTGCCTTGAATTTGTTGGAAGTAATCTCTAATAATTAAAGGTACAACTTGCCGATTAACTGTTTCACTATTTGCTAATGACTCAGCTACAAACTCAACATTATGGTCTTCTTTAAAGCGATAAATTGTTGCTCTGTCAAGTTCTAATAGTCTTTGCACTTCTTGAGTAGTGGTGGCAAAGATGGTATCAAGGTTAAGAGATTGGCGCATTTTCTTAACAGTTGCAGCTAAAGCTTTCTCTCTTTCGGTAGCTTTCCGTTCTCTTTCCGCTGCTTGAGCCAATTGCTGCGCTTGTAGCTGTACCTGCTTCAAGGTTTCTGCTTGCTGTATTGCTACTCCTAATTGCACGCCCACTTGTGCTAACAAATTGATTTCTTCATTTTGCCAATAACGTGCTTGGGAGTTTTGATAAGCTACTAATAAACCCCAAAGTTTTTCACCTTGAGAAATAGGTACAAATATTTCGTGACGCGCATATTTACCTGCTGGTGTTCCTGGCAAAAGTACTTGTTCTGTTGTAGATTGTGGCTGTATTACTCTTGTCCAGCCATCAACAATAGAATCTGCCACAAATTCACCACTCCAGTCAGGATTAAAGCGATAAATTGATACTCGTTCTACTTGTAATAATCCTCGTACTTCTTGAGTTGTAGTTTTAAATATGGTGTCAATATCCAATGATTGCCGAATTTTCTCGACGGTATTCGCCAGCGCCCTTTGTCTTTCCGCAGCTTTCGTGAGTTCAGCTGCTTGATTTTGTGATTGTTGTAAAAATTCTGCTTGCTGTAAAGCAACACCTAGTTGAGTACCAACTTGAGTCAGTAAATAAACTTCATCTTCTTGCCAATCACGACTGCTATCGTTTTGATAAACAGCTAGCAAACCCCAAAGTTTTTGTCCGTGGTAAATGGCAATAATTACATAAGCTTTGGCTTGATAGCTTTCTAAGACTCTAATGTAGCATTCACTAAAATTCGCTTTATAAATATCATTACAAATGCGGTAAACTTCGCCTCTAGTAAAACGTCCACCTTCTGTATCTTGTAAGTAAGTATCTACTAAAGGAACTTCCGCTAAATCCTTAACACTACATTCACTGACATTGTCACCTAATTCCGGACGCTGCGATTGTTCATCAATTAGAGAAGTCCAACCTTCTGCTACTGATTCAAATACAAATTCACCACTCCAATCTGGATTGAAACGGTAAATAGCAACTCGATCGGCATTCAGCAATTTTCTGAGTTCATCAGTACTAGCATGGAAAATGCTTTTTAAATCGAGAAACTGACGAATTTTTTCTACAGTTATGGCTATGGTTTTTTGCCATTCCGCTACTTTGGCTCTGGCTGTTGCTTGTGCTAATTGTGTTGATTGTATTTTTACTTGTTCGAGATAATCTGCCTGTAGTAATGCAACTCCTAAATGTTCAGCAATGAGTTGGGCAAATTCAACTTCTGATGCTTGCCATTGCCTAGGTTCACTACACTGATGAATACATAGCAACCCCCATAAATCTTTACCTTTCATTAGGGGGACAGCAATATTAGCACGAACTTGGAATCTTTCTAAAAGCTTGATATGACAATCACTAATATTAGCTTGATAAATATCAGGTATGACATTAATTCGCCCTTGCTGATATAACCCAGCAAATTCCGTAGCAAAACATTGATCGCGCAGTTTAGCTTTTAGCGCTGAACTCCATTCTGCAGCCACATCTTCATAGATAAATTCTCCTTCCCATCCCAAATTAGGGTAAAAACGGAAAACTCCTACCCTGTCACTATTAAGCAGCTGGCGTACTTCTTTGACCGTAGTTTTAAATATGGTTTCTATATCCAAAGATTCGCGGATACGTGCAATTACTTTAGACAAGGCTCTATGTTGATCGCCTTGATAGAGGGAATATCTCTGATCTGGCTGATATGCTTCTTGCTCAGTATTTGGGTTTGAAGATTGTAGCGAAAAGGAGTTTTCCATGCCAAATAGGGCTTTAAATACTTAGAGTCTTCTATATTTAAGATGCCCATAAATACCGTTAAGATAACAAATATTTTAAGTTTTGTATCTCAAGGCATACGTGAAATAACATACAACTTATACATATCTATCTTTAGACATAGGTATAATGACTAAAATTCGTTTAAGTTAGTATGAATAATGTATATATTCATACAAGTGAGGGGTAGCGATCGCTACCCCTCAGAAAAAATTTTTGACTCTAGAAAATTGGGCTGTAGTATGCCAAGCAGAAATCACTTCCGCTTGGGAGTATTGCGTTTGGTTTCGCGTTTTTCATTTTCTCGAAGACGGCGATCGCGCCAATCTGCCAGAGTTAAATAACCAACGCCTCCTGTGACTGCGACTAGCAGCACTACAGCAACTAATGCCAAAATACTCAGGAATGGACTTTCCACGATGCTTCTATAGTCCGTTACGGCCCCAAACTACCATTGCAATTGACCAAGTGAATACGACCAACAGTGATACCCATCCCAATGTCAAAATCGCCATAGTCCCACTTTTAGAATAATTACAAAACGGTTCTTCTATTAATCATACTGGGAAAGGGGTAATGGGGAATGGGGATTAGGGATTGGGGATTGGGGAAGAAGTTTGAAACTCTTATACCAATTCACCAAAATTCAGCACCAGATGCTTTCCTCCTAAAGCCTTGGGAAATCTGGCTTTCTTAATTGCGAATTGCGAATTGCGAATTGGTATTATTGGTTGACTTGCGAGGAAGCGTTGGACAATTGTGAACAGAATTTTAGATGCTCAACTGATGGCGGAACGCCTAGAATCTGTGAAAGCTGGGATAATTGGTGGTTTATCCCTGGGTTTCGCTTTTATTTTCACTAGTCTTGTGAATACTTTAGTGCTGGCAAAGTATTTTTCCCTATTTGCAACGCTCTTAATTGAGCCATTAACTTTACATTTTTTGTTGAGTGGTGCGATCGCTTGCTTCTCTGGCTGGTTATTTGGTGTCACTTACCGCTATATCATCCGTAAAGATGACAATCCTCACCTAAAAACAGGTGGTGTGTTTGCCTTTGGCTTAGTCAGAGGATTAACTCAAATAGAAGTCGGTGGGAATATTACAGTTTCTCTCTTACCTCATCTTGTCCTAGCTCTTGAGAGTATATTGTGGTTTGCGATCGCTGCGATCGCACTCGATACTGCTATACAACTTGGCTGGCTGAAACCTTTTCCGTCAACTTAATTGCTCGTGTTGCTTGCAGAGTCCTGATTTCATACAATACATTATGTAGTATATGTATTATCAGGCTGTACACAAAACCATATTGCCAATTGGTCAAAAAATCAAATTAAATATTTTTACTTATTAAAATGAACAATCAAAATCATCGCTATTATCTGATCATCGATTTAGAAGCTACTTGCTGCGATCGCGGGACTGTTCCGCGTCAAGAAATGGAGATCATTGAAATTGGTGCGGTGATACTCAATGGCAATACTTGGGAAATTGATTCGGAGTTTCAACAGTTTATCCAACCTGTAAGAAATCCACAATTAACACCTTTCTGCACAAATTTAACTAGTATTCAGCAACAAGATATTGAGACAGCGCCTAAATTTACCGAGGCGATCGCCAATTTAAAAGAATGGATGAGTTCATTTGCTAATAATATTTTTTGTTCTTGGGGAAATTACGATAAAAGTCAGTTTATTCAAGACTGTAAATATCATCATGTTCCTTATCCTTTTGGTTCAGAACATATAAATATTAAAGAGGAATTTTCCAAATATCTTGGTGTATCTAAAAGATTTGGCATGGCGCAGGCTCTCGAACATTTAGGAATGGAACTGAAAGGTACGCACCACCGTGGTATTGACGATGCGCGCAATATCGCAACTATTTATAGATATATTTTGACTCAAAAGCGTATTGATTCCTAGTAAAAATCTAATCAGTATTAGTATTACATCTGAGTTGTTGGCTCTTAACCGTTGTCAGTCAACAGCCAAAAATGATATTTTTCACAACTGAAATAGGATTGCTAAAGATAGGTTTTAGCTTATTAATAATTATTGGAATTTAATCATAAATTACCAAGAAAAAATTAGGTTTTAGTAATTATTAGCTCACAGGGACGAAGAAAAAGTTAAACTGCATATTTAGCACAGGCATGAATTCAAGTGATTTTATATGCAACTACCCAATCGTCTGAAAACACCGCCATTTCTTCAAAAACTAAAGTGGGTTGCTGATCCTATTGGATATATGGAAACAGCATCTCAGCAATATCCTGATATTTTTACAACTGTTCTTATCAGTTCTCAAGACCCTTGGGTATTTGTGAACCATCCCCAAGCTATTCAAGAAATTTTAGTAAATGATCGCAAGAAGTTTGTTGCTCCTAGCGATAAAAACAAGATACTAGAACCTTTAGTGGGTGACTCTTCCATGATTATGCTGGATAGCGATCGCCACAGGCGGCGGCGACAGATAGTCATGCCCTCCTTTCATGGTGATAGAATGCGTTCCTACGGTGAAATCATCTCTAACATCACTGAAAAAGTGTTGAGTCAGTTACCCAAAAACCAAACTTTCTTGGCTCGTCAGGCGATGCAGGAGGTATCCTTGCAAGTTATTTTAGAAGCTGTATTTGGAGTGCATGAGGGAGAACGCTGCCAACAACTCAAGCATTTGACAGCGTTGATGTCAGATTTATTTCGCTCGCCTTTATCTTCAAGCTTCCTATTTTTTCCCTTCCTCCAACAAGATTTAGGCGCTTGGAGTCCTTGGGGTAAATTTGTACGCGATCGCGAGAAAATAGATCAATTGCTCTACGCAGAAATTGCAGAAAGGCGATCGCAACCCGATCCAAATCGTACCGATATTCTCTCATTGCTAATGTCGGCTCACGATGAAGAAGGTCAGCCCATGACAGATCAAGAGTTACGGGATGAATTAATGACTCTGCTATTTGCTGGACATGAAACCACAGCCACAGCAATGGCTTGGGCATTATATTGGACTCATTACCATCCCCAAGTCCGCGAAAAATTACTCCAAGAACTCGGTACTTTGGGAGAGAATCCTGATCCCATGAGTATCTTCCGGCTACCTTATCTCACAGCAGTTTGTAATGAAACTTTGCGGATTTATCCAGTGGCAATGTTGACCTTTGCTAGGACAGTGCAGGAACCTGTGGAATTATTGGGATATCAGCTAGAACCAGAAACAGCAGTAGTTGGCTGTATGTATTTAGTGCATCAGCGTGAAGATTTATATCCAAATCCGAAGCAGTTTAGGCCAGAACGCTTTCTAGAACAGCAATTTTCGCCTTATGAATTCATACCCTTTGGTGGCGGTTCCCGTCGCTGTATTGGTGAAGCTTTGGCTCAGTTTGAAATGAAGTTAGTACTAGCGAAAATCCTCTCAAACTATGAACTGGCGCTAGTTGATAATCAACCCGAACAACCCAAACGCCGGGGTCTTACCCTTGCGCCTGCGAATGGTGTCAAAATGATGATTACAGGTAAGCGTGTGCGTCAAGAGTCGCAGCTGAGTCTGGCAAGTACTTGATGGAGGAGATGAGGGAGATGAGGAAGATGAGGGGGATGAGGGAGACGAGGAAGAAATTACCATTACCCAGTCCCCAGTCCCCAATCCCTAGTCCCCAATCCTCATTCCCTAACCTATGACACTAGCAATCGGCATGATTGAAGTTTATGGTGTACCCGCAGCGGTGGAAGCTGGGGATGCGATGTGTAAGGCGGCGCGGATCACGCTGGTAGGGTATGAAAATACGGATTTGGGGCGGATTACGGTGCTGATTCGCGGGGAAGTGGGCGAGGTAACTGTTGCAGTAGGTGCAGGATTAGAAGCGGTAGGGCGAGTTAATGGTGGTGAGGTGCTTTCTCATCACATAATTCCCCGTCCCCATGAAAATTTAGAATATGTGTTACCGATTCATCGCAGCGCTAATGTTGAGCAATTTCATGCCGATATCCGCTTTCCTCCGCCCCTTTCAGCTTAATAACTTGATATGGAATCCCTAACATCTCGTATGCAGGCGGTGCAAACGCCAATCATTCCTGTTGTTGGGGAATTGATTACAAATTCGCCGGGAACTATTTCTTTAGGACAAGGTGTGGTTTCCTACAATCCACCACCGGAAGCACAAGAGTTTTTAGCCAAATTCCTGGCTGAACCAACGAATAATTTATACAAAGCAGTTGAGGGAATTCCGCCATTACTGGCAGCCTTAGCAGCAAAATTACAAGCCTTTAATGGTATAGAAATTAATCAAAATAACTGCATAGTTGTCACCGCTGGCAGCAACATGGGGTTTATAAACGCTATTCTAGCGATTACTAGCCCGGGGGATGAGATTATTCTCAATAAACCTTACTATTTCAACCATGAAATGGCGATCGCAATGGCGGGTTGTCGTCCGGTGTTAGTAGATACCGATGAAAATTACCAACTGCGTCCAGATGCGATCGCCCAAGCAATTACACCTAAAACCCGGGCAGTGGTTACCATTTCCCCCAATAATCCTACAGGGGTAGTGTATTCAGCAGCAGCATTGCGGCAAGTTAATCAATTATGTGGCGATCGCGGAATTTATCACATTAGCGATGAGGCATACGAATACTTTACCTATAACGGTGTAAAACATATTTCTCCGGCTACCTTTGCCAATAGTAGCGATTACACCATTTCCTTGTATAGCCTTTCCAAAGCCTACGGTTTTGCTAGTTGGCGCATCGGTTATATGGTGATTCCCCAACATCTGCTGGTTCCTGTCAAAAAAGTCCAAGATACTATCTTGATTTGTGCGCCAGTAATTTCTCAGTATGCGGCTTTAGGAGCATTGCAAGCCAAAGAAGAGTATTTAAGGGAGAATATTGGTGCAATTTCCCAAGTCAGGGAAGTAGTTTTGGAATCGCTCAATCATCTACAAGGCTTGTGTACCATTACCCCTGCGGATGGTGCTTTTTATTTCTTCTTGAAAGTTCATACCCAAATGAATGCTTTTGAGTTAGTCAAAAGACTCATACAGGAACATCAAGTAGCAGTGATTCCTGGTACAACCTTTGGGATGGAAGACGGATGCTATCTGCGTGTAGCTTACGGTGCGCTGCAACAAGAGACGGTAAAAGCAGGAATGGAGAGATTAGTTCAAGGTTTGCAAACAATTCTAGGGAATTAATAGGCGTGCAGTTTCCTTTGGATGTGGGATGTTGCAGTTCTGAAGTTGAAGTTCCGTGTTCAAAGAATAAGCAATATCTCTGAAAGTTTACGCCTACGCACTTTACTCACCATTATTCAGCTTTGGATCTCGGTTGTTGCAGTTCTGAGCAGGAAGGTTCGAGTTCGGAACATGAAGTTTTGAGTTCTGAACACCAAATTTCGAGTTCAGAACATGAACTTTCAAGTTCTAAGCATGAAATCCCGAGTTCGGAACATGAAGTTCCAAGTTCTGATGGCGGAAACTGAAGTTAAAAGCTCGAAGTTTCATGTTCAGATCCCGAAGTTTTGAGTTCTAAGCTTCAAACTTGCCGATCGCAGGTTGATTTTTCCTGTTGTGAACTCCTGAGTTTACACTTGCTACCCGATTAAAAGGCTTTGGATAATCCCGCTTGCTTCAAAACTCCGTTGGCGGTGTGGCGTGACTTGATAGTTCCGTCTACAACAAACCGACGATCTGTAATAGGACTGTACCAAATTTCATGGTCGCCTTTGCCTTGACGTTCAAAGTAGCATCCAGCTTCCAAAAGAATCTTTTTCAACTCAGGAGTAAACGACGCACCCATCTATGAAGCTACCTCTATCAACTCTTGACGATGACTGGTTAATTCAAAGGTGATAGAACCTACATAGTCTTGAGGAACGATTTTGTTGAGAACGATCAGTTCGGGAATTATTTCTCGCAGCTTTTGCGTCAGAACCTCAATCGTAGAAGCTTCTGTTACTAATCCAGGCACATCATCACTAGTTGCAAACCAGACTTGTGCATCTGAGTCCCAAAATGCTTCAACCTTAAATGTGATTTGTGTCATCATCTAGTCTTTAAAACGTAGTTTCAGTCTAGAACAAGAGTGGCGATCGCACTTTACATTAGCTTATGTATTTATATTGCGCGGTAGACGAACTGTAAAAGTAGAACCTTCTCCCAGCTTACTTTTGACAAAAATATCACCACCCATCATTTGGCAAAGTCGATGGCTAATGGCCAACCCTAATCCAATCCCACCATATTTTTTGGATGTATCTTCTGTTGTAAAGGGTTGAAATAAATTTTCTTGTAGATTATCAGATATACCAATGCCTGTATCTATAACTGTGAAAATTATCATGTCAACGGCAGTATGTTTCAACGTATCTTGTACTGACTGTTCTTCACTTTTAACAATCAGCGTTACCTTTCCGTTTGTCGTAAACTTTGCTGCATTACTTAACAGATTTAAAAGCACTTGTTTGATTCTATTTTCATCTGCATACATTGTGCCAAGATACTGATGACAATCTACTTCTAAAATATTGTTGTTTTTTTCTATTGCTGGCTTAATCCAGAGAACAATATTATTGATCAGCGTTTCAATATCAAATCTCTCTGGAGCGAGAGTCATTTTCCCTGGTTCGATTTTAGCAATGTCCAAAATGTCGTTGATAATCTCGAGTAAATGTATCGATAAATGGTGTGTTTCCAAGAGAAACTGCTTTTGTTCATCAGGATCTTCTACCATACCCGCTAAAATCAGCTGTAAAAATCCGATCATACCGTTGAGAGGGGCACGAAGTTCATGAGATACACTAGCCAAAAATATACTTTTTGCATTATTAGCAGCTTCATATTGCTGGCGTTGTTTTTGTTCAAATACAACACTGTGCTGATAAAAGTCTTTAACTGTGGTGTCCAGTTCGGGTTCTAGTTCTTGCCATTTATGTTGCACTTGAGCCAGCAATCTACCCATCATTAAATTTCCATCATCTGGTTGCTCTTGCCACTCGCGAAAGGCATCTTCTACCCTATCAATTAATCTTCTGAGTTCCCGTCCTGTTTTACGCCACTTAGCAAACCTTTCCCAAGCTTCCATCAAGGCTTCGTGAGCTAAATCAACCCAAATTTCTCCTGTTGGTTCGCAGTCAAGTACTAACAAGCGCCCTTGAATCAGCTTTTCTAAAACATCATTTATTACTTGCTGCTCATCTGGATTGTCACCAGCAATGCTCAACAATTTTGTTTTAGCTTGCCATTGTCGAGTATCTTTAGCTTGTGACCCAGTACGCACCAACTTTAAAAAAATCCGCTTCACCCAATCTTGCTGCTGTGGAGTGAAACCTTGATACAGATTTTCTGCATGACGATTTAGCGCCCCAGTTACTCCACCCAGTTCTTTATACTTAACAACTGTCAACTGATATGCTTGTTGATCGCGCTGTTCCCAAAGTTCAGTCAGCGCAAACTGTAACAGAGGTAAGCAGCCTTTTTCTTGACCTATAACATCTTGCTGAATAGTTCCGAGTAAACCTCTCTCTAACTGATAGCCTTGTAAGTTTGCTGGGGATGCGATCGCTTCTTCTAATTCTCCTCCTAACAATGGCGGCATATAAATTGCCTGTTCTTGAATTAATTGCGTCAGCGATTCATAATTCAAACAAGGTTCGAGAAAATCTGCTCGCATCGTCGTGATAATTACCAACCGCCCTTCGTGACCTTGTGTTAATAGCTGAATAAATCTGTTTCTTTCCTCTTCTTTGGGACAAAGGGTAAAAACTTCTTCAAATTGATCTACCAGCAATAAGAAACGCTCAGAATCAGGAAGGCGTAAAACTAGCTGACGTAAACCTTCTGGGTGCTTGCGAATCAAATCGTAAAGTTCTCTGGTGTTAGGGAAAAATGGTTTAAATACTCCTCTCAACTCAGCTAACGGCTCGACATCTGGTGTCATCTCTAATACTCGCCAGCCATTATTTTCTAACACTGGAATTAAACCTGCCAGCACTACGGAAGATTTACCACTCCCTGATGCACCAATGATGGGAATAAAGTTAGCTTGCTCGAGTTTTTGTTGAATTAAGTTAACTACTTTCTGGCGACCAAAAAAGAACTTGGAGTGTTCTTTGTCAAAAGCTTGTAATCCTCGATAAGGACATTCTTCACTTACTACCCCAGCTGCTACCGGATTCTGCGGTGAATAAAAAACTAAGGAAATCGACCTCCCACCACCCATGTAAATTGCTTCTTGTCCGCTTCCCTTGAGTTCCCGCGATACGAAGCTCATCAAGTCGTTGGCATTGACTTCCCCTGTAGTATCATCAGCTTTATCTTGAGACAATCCTTTGATGACTGCTTTGGTGAAAATCCCACCTTCCGCATCTTCCCTAGCTCTTTCAAATGCACGGGAGGCTGTAATTAAGCAGTAATCTTGTTTGCTGTTGAAGACTGGAAAACTGGATCTGATGAAGCTTCTTTCTAGTAATGAGCCAGCGTAACAGCAATCTAACAATACCACCAGGCTGCTGAGTTGAGATTTCGCAATTAAGCTGTTGAAGTCATCAAAGGCGATCGCATTTTGCCCGTCTTTATGACAATCTGAAGTAGCTAAATACCCTTTCGGTTCACCTGTGAGGCTGGGTGCTTCAAATCCATGTCCTGCAAAATAAATCAGCGCTTCGCTACCCTTGGCTTTCTCCAGTAAAAACAGCCTCAGCGTTTGACCGAGTTCTTTGCCAATTAATTTTTTCTCAGCAGTGACTTGCCAGCGATTTTCACTCTCGATTAATTTACCAGGTAACGGCTGCACATCAAAGCGACCGTGTTCTTTTAATAGCTGTGCGATTTGTTCGGCATCGTTGACGGCTTTTGGTAGGTTAGTGAAGTTGTCATACTTGGCAATGCCAATTACCAGGGCATATCGAGCCATATCTCTGTGGCGTTCATTTTTACGTAATAGTACTAGAATAACAATCAAAAAACTAACTGAGGCTACCAAATGTCAGAAGTGCAAAGGCTGATTATCAAAGATGATGATCAAGAGTACGAAATCTATGTGGAATCTAAGGAAGCTGCTGAGGTTCCAGAAGATGAACAACCAGGATACCGTGATATTTTACCTACAGTCAAAATTCAAGAGTTTCAAAGCAAGATTCGTAATTATGCCAAGTTAGCTGTCGGGGCTTTTAAGAATATACCTGATGCAGAAGAGGTGACTGTTAAATTTGGGATCAAGTTGGGTGGGAAAACAGGGATTCCGTTTTTAACTGAGGGTTCGGCGGAAAGTAATTTTGAAATCGAAGTTAAGTATAATTTGGCGCAGAAAAAGCCATAATTTGGCGCGTTATATATATTTATTATGAGGGCACGGCAATGCCGTGCCCCTACAATTTTTTGCATCTCAAAGTGAATTGATATTGATGACATCACACAGAATTTTTAATTAAAAAGGTATATCGAAAAGGTAATCTTGAATATCAGAATTATGTCGCGGGTTTTCTGGGTCATCATCCCAACGCTGGGGATTATTGGCAATGTATTCTCGAATGTTATCTACCGATTTTTCTGCTCTACCAATGTGTTCGTAAAAATTGCGTTGCCAAATTGATTGCCCGTGGGTTTGCCAAATTATATTTATGCTTTTGCTAACAACGCTTTTATAACTACCAATTACTGTAGATATAGAACCACGTACAGGTTTACAGGATTTTTCTGTTTTGTGGTTGGGATGTTGGTTGAGGGCAAGGCATTGCCTTGCCCCTACAGGGTTTTCGGTGATGATTAAGATGCCGTGTAGATGGTTAGGCATGACTACAAAGGCATCTAATTCAATGTGGGGAAAATGTTCGGGTATTGTTTGCCAGTAGTTAAAGGCAATATATCCTAAATAATTTAATTGCATTTCGCCATTAACCACATTACCAAATAAACATTGCCGCGCTTTGGTGCAAATGGTGATGAAATATGCACTAGGTTGGGTGTAATTGTACCCTTTCAAGCGAATAGAACGGCGATGATGTTTTTGTGGATCATAAGGCATTAATTTATCTATGAATTTATTATCAATAATTGTTTATTTCAATGTCTAATTCTAACCTTTACCCATATAAATAATGTAGGGGCAAGGCAATGCCTTGCCCTCCAACCCATTTGGCATCTCAACGATAAATAATATTATTTTTTGCAATGTTATTGATATTAAAATGACACTAATTTTTATATGGGAAAATACAAATAAATTATTAGCGGAGATGCATATTTATTGGAGGGCAAGGCATTGCCTTGCCCCTACGTAATATATTTGTGTGGGTTTTATATTTCTTGTTGATCAAGTGAGGATTTGAAGGGGAATATTCGCCTTTTTTTCTCCATCATTCGTCTTTGGATCTCGGAAGTTGCTGTTCAATGCATGAAATTTCGAGTTCAAAGGGAAAACATTCGCCTTTTTTTGTCCACCATTCGTCTTTGGATCTCGGAAGTTGCTGTTCTAATCTCGAAGCTTCGTGTTCAGAACTCGGAACGCCGAGTAATTTACTCCAACATCCGAGTTCTGAAGTACAACTTCCGAGTTATTTTCTACAATGCTGCTGTTTCAGGCTTGGGTTTCCGAGATTTGCGGGCGAATCGTTGCCCCATTTCGTCAACTACTGTCTCTAATCCACCCCCTTGTCCACTGGCTTTGGCGTAGTTATACACTTGTAAGGCGGCTGCATAGGCTTCGCTACCCACGGCTAGAGATGTATCATCTACCAATTCATGTAATTGTGACAGTGATAGCAATAGGGGATACAACGCTTCAAATAATTGTACGTCTTTCCGCATTTCATCCAGGTCAAACGATCGCGGTAAGAAATCTGGATTCTGTGTGGCTACTTCTAATGCTTTAGTGACAAAGGCGCGGCTTTTATCTCCCATCTTGGGTAAAGCTTTGCGCTCCTCGTTGGTTAAATCAATCAAAAATGGTAGCTTGTCTTTAATGGTGGTAATTGCTTGCAACACCTCATCTCTATCTGATTGCTTGAGTGTGGCACTAATTGGGCTTGTGGACATAGAAATTAGTCTCCGGTATGTTTCGTACAGCAGTTTTCACCTCTTTGAACCACGCTGTCACGGCACAGCATTGCTGTGCGCTGTAGGCAAATTTGGTCTATTTCCCGGAAAATAGCTGTAATTTTAGATTGCCCACAGATACAATCAGAATTTCAATCGCATTTAAGGCCTTTTAAATAAAAAATATCCCAATTGTAAGGGCACGGCTTCCACAGACTTTCGCTAAAGCAGAGATGTGATCGGTGCCGTACCCCTACCTGGTGGATAATTTATTTCTTAGACTCCGACAAACGACTTGAGAAAAATTGCACATCGCGCTAGTCTTCATTAGCGTAACCGCACGCTGTATAATCAGGCGATGACAAACCTGCTCTCTTCCGTAATTTCCTCTTTCACTTGGAATCGTCCCATTGGTCTTGGTTGGGATAAGCCCTACACTGTCCGCTACGCTAGCAATATTGATGATGGCCCTTGGCATGGTATGCCTTTAGGTGGCTTTGGTGCTGGTTGTATTGGTCGTTCTTCTCGGGGAGACTTTAATTTATGGCATATTGACGGGGGAGAGCATACTTTTCAGAATATCCCCGCCTGTCAATTTAGTGTGTTTGAGTCTGATGGCTCATCTTCCCAAGCTTATGCTTTATGCACCAAGCCGCCAGAAGATAATAGTTTAGCTGCTTGGCGCTGGTATCCAGCGAAAGAAGCAGAGGAGCAGAGGAGCAGGGAAGCAGGGGAGAATTTTAATACGGGGAATTATCATGCGCTGTATCCCCGTAGTTGGTTTGTCTATGAAAATGTCTTGCAAGCACAGCTAAGTTGTGAGCAGTTTTCCCCCATTTGGGCAAATAACTACAAGGAAACTAGTTACCCGGTGGCGATATTCCTTTGGAAAGCCCATAATCCCACGAATGCACCTATTACTCTCAGCATTATGCTCACCTGGCAAAATATGGTGGGCTGGTTTACTAATGCTTTGAAGTCGCCGGAAGTGAAAATTCGGGATGATGGTAGCCCAGTTTATGAATATCAGCCACGTTTGGGAGAAAGTCAAGGTAATTACAATCAATTAGTGGAAAATGAGCAGCACTTTGGTTGTTTTTTATCCCGGGTTGCTGGTAATGCAGCTGTGCAAGAAGGGGATGGTAGCTGGTGTATTGCAACTGTGAAGCATCCCCAGGTAGAAGTGTTTTATCATACGCGCTGGAATCCAGGCGGTACAGGTGATGAGTTGTGGCAAAGCTTTGCAGTAGATGGTTCTTTGTCTAATTATGTTGATGATACGCCAGCAGCAGATAATACACAGGTAGGGGCGGCGATCGCACTGCGTTTTACTCTGCAACCAGGAGAATCTCTAGAACTTCCCTTTGTCTTAACTTGGGATTTTCCGGTAACAGAATTTGCTGCAGGAATTAACTATTACCGCAGATATACAGATTTTTTTGGTAGAGATGGTCAAAATGCTTGGGCGATCGCATCTGTTGCTTTAAGAGAATACCAAAATTGGCGATCGCAGATTCAAGATTGGCAACAACCCATCCTTGACCGGGAAGATTTACCAGCTTGGTTTAAAATGGCTCTATTTAATGAGCTTTATGACCTCACTAGTGGCGGAACTCTCTGGAGTGCAGCTTCAGAACGCGATCCTATCGGTCAATTTGCGGTGCTGGAGTGCCTAGATTATCGCTGGTATGAAAGTTTAGATGTGCGGTTGTATGGTTCTTTCGCCCTATTAATATTATTCCCTGAACTGGAAAAGTCGGTAATGCGGGCTTTTGCAAGGGCGATTCCCCACAGTGATGATCGCCAACGTGTAATTGGCTATTACTATACAATTGGCGCAGACACGACAACTGCAGCTCGCAAAATTGCAGATGCAACACCCCACGATTTAGGCGCACCTAACGAACATGTCTGGGAGAAAACTAACTACACCTGTTACCAAGACTGCAATTTATGGAAAGATTTAGGCAGCGATTTCGTGTTGCAAGTATACCGAGATTTTCTGCTCACGGGCGCTGATGATGTGCAGTTTCTCGCAGATTGTTGGAATGCAATTGTGCAAACTCTCGACTACCTGAAGACTTTTGATTTAGATGGCGATGGAATTCCCGAGAACTCCGGTGCGCCAGATCAAACTTTTGATGATTGGCGACTGCAAGGTGTAAGTGCATATTGCGGGGGTTTATGGTTAGCGGCGTTAGAAGCTGCGATCGCCATTAGCGATATCTTATTAACGAACCGCAGAGGCGCGGAGAACACAGAGGAGTTAGCAGCGCAAAAATCTATCTATGAAGCTTGGTTAAACCAATCTCGTCCCATCTACGAAGAAAAACTCTGGAATGGGCAATATTACCGCCTGGATAGCGAGAGTGGTTCGGAAGTAGTGATGGCGGATCAGCTATGTGGGCAATTTTATGCCAGGTTGTTGCAGTTACCGGATATTGTAGCGAGCGATCGCGCCTTATCTGCACTTCAAACTGTCTATGATGCTTGCTTCCTCAAATTCCAGAATGGTCAATTCGGTGCTGCAAACGGCGTTTTACCTGATGGTTCCCCAGAAAACCCCAAAGCCACCCACCCCCTAGAAGTTTGGACAGGTATCAACTTTGGACTAGCAGCTTTCCTCGTACAGATGGGAATGAAAGATGAAGCATTGCGCTTAACACAAGCCGTAGTCCAGCAAATTTACGATAACGGCCTACAATTCCGCACACCCGAAGCCATCACCGCATCTGGTACCTTCCGCGCCAGCACCTACCTACGCGCAATGGCTATCTGGGCAATTTACTTAGTGTACTAGGGCATGGGGCATTGGGTAATGGGTAATGGGTAATGAGTAATGAGTAATGAGTAATTTCTCCCTGCTTCCTCATCCCCAATGCCCAATGTCCCATGCCCCATGCCCCATGCCCATTATTTATTTTTGATTAACTAATTTAAATTTTGCAATCAAATATACATACAGAAAAAAATATACGTTTTATTATTTGCGTTTTGAAATCTACTTTACTTGTAGCTGATTTCGTAAGTATTTTTATCTGTTGTTTTATTTTCCGGGTGTTTCTTAAAGCAGTAGAAAAGAGTAAGTAATACTAACAAGGATGTAACCTTTTTAGAACTCAGGAATCTTGCCTTAACAAGATCCTAGCTTGTCAACCTAAGTTATTCAGGATACTAATCTCAAAAAATTTATGTTCACGGTTAACATTTTTTACCTAAAAATAAATCTATTATTAAATATTTTTTGTAGCAAAAACTACCATGAATTAAACTGCTTGTTGTAAAAAATCTCTACATATAAAGTACAATAAATTTTTTACATTCTTTCTACGTAGTCTTATATACAATAAAAGGGTAGTTAAATCAATGGTTTTGATTAAAAAGTAAGTAAAATTTTGATAAAGTAGAAACTATATATTGGTGATCATAGCCAAAGTCTAATTTAAGAGAACATTAGCCATTGATTTAGACTTACTGAAAAATATCTAGTAGCCATAAATCATTTGTAAATCTGTCCTATTCCCTGTTCCAAATTTTAATGAGTAATTTCACAACTCTTACAGGGATTACTATACAAGGTATTTTTTGAAACTTTCACTAAGGAAAAGCCGCTGAAAAATGATAGCTCTGCAATTGGTGATTCATAACACAAATAATTGCGTTTTCCAGAGGCTGTTGGAATGACACAATCCATACAGTGAAAAAATTCATGTCTTTTTTGTACTGGAAGTACTTGTCTATTTAAAGTTATAAATTTTACGTTAAAAAGCCCAAATTTAGCCATGAGCTCCTATTTATCATTTAGAGTTCAGGGAGATCAGCAATTTGAAAGTAACCAGCTGTCTCCCACTCCACAAGCGTTTAGCCTCAATTTTTTCAGGTTAGTTCTCAAAAAATTAGAGACTGGGGGTAAGAGACTGGAGACTAATAACTGGTCTTTTTACTCAGTTAGAACTAAACAACCCGATACCGCTAATAGTACTCAGCGAGAAGTTGAAGCTGTTGCTTCTACCTTGATTCTGAAGGTTTCGCTCACAAAAAAGCAAGCAATCCTCTCGGACACTCGCCAGAAACTAAGCCACGCGCTAGCGTATCCGATGAAGACAGACTCAGCACTCACAAGTAAAAGCTTAATCGCGAAATTTGTAAAAGCCTTCATTAACAAAGGCTATCGCTTAATTGATTGCATTGATTGCTATGACTGCATCGCTCATATCAGCCAGATGCTTACCAGCCTCATCATATCTCTTTGGCTTTCTCAGGTTCGCCGCATCTACCTGTATTTTGGTATTAGACCGAGGTATCCTTGTGAAAAACTAAACTCATGAATACTTAATAGTAATCAACGGTAATGATCACTACTAGTAATAATTACATTTCCTCATGTAACCATACTTAACTACATCAGTTAGATATTGATTCTACAGCCAGTCTATTTATAACAATCGCTATCATCTGCTGTAGATAATATTCCTCTATAATGCTATTTTTGATGGCGAAGTATAGGCTAATTCTGATACATTATTATTGGTTTATATATAACTCGGTAGTAAAATTGCCAGAGTTATTTAACACTGGTAGATAAGGTTTATATATCATAGCACATTACAAAAAAAATTGTATATTGCCTTCTTAAAACTATGGTTTATCTTGATGCAATATCACTAAGAAACATACTTCTATTACTTAGATACAAAACGCTTGTAAAGCTTACATGGCAAGTATTCACGACAATATCAATAAGGATATAAGTCAGATCAATTCTAAAAAAGTTTTTCAATAATTATGACTTCTTTATCTTTTTTTAATCATGTCTATAATCTTTGTTACTTGGCTGTTAAACAACATAGTTAATAGTAAAAATTCTTAGTAATTTTAAGCAGATAAAATTCTTGGCTGTATATTAAATGAGGGGTATTACCCCTCAGTATTTAGAAAAAAGGTGGCAAAATGCTAAGTTACATAACACATAAGTAAATATCATATAAAAATCACTAAATTTAACTTATAAAGCCGTCAATTTGGGAGATGACATTAAGGCAAAAAAATAGTATAAATAGAAATGTTGTTCTTGAAGTTCAAGAAAATAGAACTTTTAGTTCCCACCCTAAAACTTATGCAGTTTTACTGAGTTGCTCCTAATTTTGTAGCAATATATAATACATAAATATTATCAGGGACAAGTGATTGAATTAGGAGTTGGGAAATTTCAAGAGGACGAAACTGCATCTACCAAGAGCCAAACCGAGACTTTTTTCTGCCATTCGTCTGAACATAACAAAAGGTAAATTTTTACCAGACGTTAACTACTCAGCAAGAGCTATAGCCGAAAAATAACCAACGGCAGAGTTCAGTTCTTCAGTACCTATTACCAGCAAGTAAAGGCTGTAGAAGTTGGCAGAGGATATGAATAATTACGACAAATCCGTCAAATTGCCGAAACAGGTCAGCTCATGGAAAGAATCATCAAGTTAAATGCAGTGGAAACCTCAAATCAAAGGAGTAGTTATCGGATGAAAGTTGATTATTTACATCCCTACTACGATCCAGCTCCTGAGAAAATATCAA
The DNA here is from genome assembly GCF_014696315.1 of Calothrix membranacea FACHB-236. GTDB lineage: Bacteria > Cyanobacteriota > Cyanobacteriia > Cyanobacteriales > Nostocaceae > Aulosira > Aulosira membranacea. Next base: position 8,359 of record NZ_JACJPX010000073.1, on the reverse strand, counting down.
TTTATGACAGTGCGCTCACTATAGCTAGAGCGACTGTACCAGAAACATCTACCAGCGATCGCTACATTAAATGTCAAGAATGGAGCCAGCGGTCTCAAGTAAGTAGCTTCGGTCTTCAGTAATAGCAAAATTTACTCAGAACTTTTGTTATTTCTGTTTGTATCTGTTAAGAGGGTAGTGTTCTCCCTCAATAGCCGCTAATACCTTATTGCTGATTTCTGTTCTTGAAGCTAATTCAGCAAATGTAAATAGGCTAGAGCAGTTTGTTAACTTCAATTTAAATCCCAACAACCGCAGAACCAGACTGGTTTACTTAAATTAAGACAACTAACACTATGAACCACGATATTTCTGACATTAGTAGCAAGTTAAAGAACTCTATTCCTCCTGAGCAATTTGATCAGGTCGTGGAAGCGATTCTTTCTGGAAAGTATTCCTGGGCCTGTGTATTAATGTTACGTTTTGCTGGTTACAATCCTTTACATTACATCCCTTATCGGACTTACAATCGATTGCTCAAAGAAAACTCCCTCATGAGCCGGTCTAACAACCAGCAAAATCCCACTATTAACATTGTCAAACAATCTGCCGGAAAAAGGTCTGATACTAATGCTTCACCCACTAGCTTAAGCAAAATTAAGGAATTTCCTTATCTTGAGGTTGTTGGGAAGTAGAAAGTAGAAATTTGTGGTGCTAGTTAGGATAGGTGGCTGACAAAGTAAGTTCGATAACGTCAATCAAATATCAATTCAAGCCAGAAAGTACTCAAGATACTTCTGGAAAATTCTGTTGATTAATTAATATATCCATAAATTAACTACAGATTCCCAGTAATTGAGTAGCTATCTGATTGCCATGCAGATTAATCATCTCTAGCACGGCAGCTTTGTAATGGTGTTTGTCTTTAAATAGACTGCTTGTAAAAATCCAGCCAACAGATTCGCTTTGTGATTGCGACCTCTAAAACTCCTACCTTATATAGTCCTCCTCCTTTAGGGGGACTACCCTTTATTTTTGAAGTGACTGTTTTTTCCGGCGAAACTTGCGATATATCTAGCAACCTAGTTTGATTGCTGAAATCGTTTGTCTAGAAACAGAATAGGATGTAGGAAATAGAGAACAAGGAAGAATTAATAAAGGTATAATGAGTTTTTTTCAAAAATTAAATATGAGTCTTATGTGTTTGATTGTGTTAGTAGTGTGACTCACAATCTTAACTGATAGAGAAATATAATCAAACCGTATAGAGCCTTGAAAAAGCAATATAAAATGCAACATATTTGCATTAATTGCTGAGGAGTTACTCCGCGAAAGTGTATTATAGTTAAGTTTTTTAAAAATAATCACAACATTATTGATACAATCTGCCAAATTGGCAAATATTACAAAAGAAAATTTTATAAATTATAGATGCCAACTGAAACAGAAGTGATTGACTAGCCAATTTCATGCTTAGGAACGAAATTAACTATCAGTTCCAAACATGAAAGACATCAACTCGATTGGTGAAGCAGTCAACATCTTATAGAGTAGATCAATCCAAGACCAAAATAGACGATTCAACTGTTGCTGCTGGTGGTTCTTTTTCTCAGGAAGTTGGAACTAATAAAATTGGTAATGGTGAATTATTTCCATGCCAAATTTAAATTGTTTCCACCTAGTTTAGAGATGGTGGAGGCGATAGAGAAAACTTCCTTGACTGTGGTAAATGTGACTTTAGCCCAAAAAGCTCACATCTAATACTATTAACAGGAGTAGAAATGGAAAAAGCGACAGTTAAATTATAGTCAAGGCTGGTGGAACTCATAACTCTTACGCTTCTATAAACGACTATCGTAATCCTCGTCCTCCCAAACAGGATTATGGCTGTTTTAGAAATTAGCAATTTATACAGAGAATTTTGGAAGCTTCAAACTTGAATAGCTTCCAATTTTTTATGTGTCAAAGTTAGAAAACAGAGAACAGCCGAAGCAGTACATCAGGTAAACTCTACGAACAACTGCTATACTCCCAAGAAGAACTCCCACAATACCCGAAGGGAAACAGGTAAGCTGTTCCACATTTAACTTGCACATTGACCGGAGGTGGAGCGTCTCCGGCTCCGCTTGATTAGGCTGTTGACCGTTGACAGTCAACAATCACCATAAGTAGTTATCCAATTTAGACGCGCATTAGCTTAACACCAAATAAGAAATAACAGCGTACTGAGTTTTGTGTACAAATCAAATAGGAACATCTGTTACCGAAATTGGTAATCTGATAGGTGAATTTCTAAATTCATCACCAGTATCCTGGCATTGCAGAGATTGTCAGAGTCTAATTTTGTATCTAAGGGTAACTTTTTCTCTAAAACTTAGTTGCTGACTGATAGTGGATCTGGTCGAGAATGTATATTGGGCTTAATAGCCTATTATTTTTAAACATGATAACGCCAGCAAATGGATAAAGAAGACGTAAACGACGAACAAAGCAATTGTGACGAACGGCTAGATAACTGCTACGCAGGCCACACGCTATGGTGCGAACAAAGACTGTATAGCATTTTGGGGGCTATTTGTCAATTAAGCTATAATTTTTCCTCTTAACTAGCAGCAAAGTACTGCATCTGCTGCTAAACTTCATTTTTTACGATTCTTTACATATTGCAACTGTTAACTCGATTTTAGAGTTCATTGTAATTTGTACAATGCAGCTGTGACGTGGATCTTTCCCAGATTGGGCTTCCTTAACGATATTCATGAGCATTTCGACTTCCGTGCTGAGTGATCTGCTACAGTTCCTCCCCTACCTGCGGCCCCAGCTATATTTCAAGGCTTCACTAACGGCGCTCTCCCATGCGATGGAAGACCAGGTTTTGGCGGCGACTTTAGTCGAGCCTTTGGTAATTGCTAGCTTCCAACGTGAGCGGTTCTACCGCCAAGAAGCTCATCGATACCAAAGGCTCTCCGAGCGAAGTAGTCATGTATACGTGCTATCTGCACCAGAAACTGATTTTACTAATAGCTCGGAATACTATGAAAAAATAGCTTTTGAACCAGATGATGCTTTAAGCCAAGAATGGCATTTAGTAGTAATTGCAGATAATTATGCTACCTGCCTAGTGTGCCGAGAAAGCTTAGGCTCCATTGCCAAACATAAGCAGCTTCCCGATCTAGTACCTAATCTGGATATGGATACAGCACGTAGGTTTGAAGGAGTTTGGACATCAGAAAGGGGAGTCAGCTTGAAAGCAGCCCAACTGCTATTAGACAGGATTTTAATTTACAGACCAGATTTGCTTGAGAAAGTAGAGGAAGCACGCCAGCGGTTTGGTATAGGGAAACCGAGAATTAACTCAGGAGTAGTACAGACCAGCGAATATGCTTGTGATATAGATACTGACCCTTTTGTGCAACGCTTAGTCACTTATCTCCAAGCTAGTCAGTACAAATTACATAAAGCCTATCGTTCGATTACAGCTCAAGCACGCAAAGAACGCTTAATTAACTCAATTAGTACTGCAATTCGGCGATCGCTCGATCCCCATGAAGTCCTGCAAATAGCTGCACAAGAATTAGGGCAGCACATGGGGGCTGGTCGCTGTTTGATTTACCGCGTGCAAGCTACAGAAGCCAAAGCCATCATTGAACATGAATTTTTAACCCCTGGGGTGACATCTGTGAAGGGGCAAACCTGGGAGTTAGATAAAAATCCTCTATTTCGGGAAATTATTCAACGGGGTGAGGGTGTGTGTGTGAGCGATACCTTAACCGAACCTTGGGTGAATAGCTCCACCATGTTGTCTGCGATCGCCAGAAAGTTTGCTATTCGTTCTTGGTTGATGGAACCAGTATTTTATCAAGGGCGATTACTAGGCATCGTAGAGTTACACTATTGCACTATGCCAGTTCATGAATGCCAACCAGCAGAATTGGATTTAGTAAAAGCGATCGCTACCCAAGTAGGAGCAGCGCTAATTCAAGCGGAAGCCTACGCTAACCTCGAAGTCCTGAATCAGCAGTTAGAAGCCCTAGATCGCACCCGCAGCAACCTAATAGCCATCACTGGGCACGAACTCCGCACCCCTCTATCCACCATTCAAGTTTGCTTAGAAAGCCTCGCCAGCGAACCAGATATGCCCCAAGATTTGCAGCAGGTAATGCTGAGTACTGCGCTGTCTGATTCTGAACGGATGCGGAAGTTAGTGCAAGATTTCTTAACACTTTCTAATCTAGAAAGTGGTCGTATAGAATGGCACCCAGAATCATTAACTGTACAAGAGTGTGTCGATTTAGCCCTCAGTCGCATGAGGATACGCTCAACCACCGAAAAATTCCCTTCAATCTCCACTGATATACCCCAAAACCTACCTTTAGTGAAAGCTGATGGTGATTGGCTAGTGGAGGTAATGGCGAAACTGGTAGATAACGCTTATAAATTTACTCCTTCACAAGGAGAAATCAGCATTAGTGCTACTTGCAACGACCAAAAGATGGTTGAGGTCACCGTGGCTGATACAGGCAGAGGCATTGAACCAAACCGTCTAGAAATAGTTTTTGACAGATTTTATCAAGAAGAAGGCGCACTACGACGCAGCGCCGGTGGTACTGGTCTTGGGTTAGCAATTTGTCGTCTAATTGTCAATGGCTGGGGCGGTGAAATTTGGGCAGAATCCAAAGGCAAAGACCAAGGCAGTCAATTTCGCTTTACCATCCCCATCGTTCAGGCTATCCCAGAGCAGAAGCGGACGAGGAAGGGGAGATGAGGGGACTGGGGATTGGGGACTGGGGATTGGGGCAGGGGGCAGGGAGCAGGGGAGAAATAATTAATGACAAACACCAATTACCCATTACCCATTACCCATTACCAATGCCCAATGCCCAATGCCCAATGCCCCATTCCCAATTAAAAACTGTTACAGTCTATAACGCGATCGCAATATGATCCGGTTGGCGGTGTTAGGATGCCCTAAAAACGTTGAGAGACTACTTTATGGCAGAAACACTTTCTGGAAAAACTCCACTCTTTGCTGGCAACACTGGCGGCCTACTCACAAAAGCAGAAGTGGAAGAAAAGTACGCTATCACCTGGACTAGCCCCAAGCAGCAAGTTTTTGAACTGCCTACAGGTGGTGCAGCCACTATGCAGCAAGGTCAAAACCTGCTGTACTTGGCTCGGAAAGAATATGGCATCGCTTTGGGTGGTCAACTCCGGAAATTTAAAATCACAGACTACAAAATTTACCGGATTTTGCCCAGCGGAGAAACTTCTTTGATTCACCCAGCTGATGGCGTATTCCCTGAAAAGGTGAATGCAGGCCGTGAAAAAGTACGTTTTGTACCACGCAGAATTGGTGAAAATCCCAATCCATCAGCGCTCAAGTTTAGTGGCAAATATACCTATGATGCATAGGTACTAGGTACTAGGGGCTGGGGATTGGGAATTTAGTGATTAGGGATTAGGGGCTAGGTAATAGGGAATGGAGATAAGAAAAACTTTGATCCAATCTCAATACCTGATACCCTATGCCCTATGCTCTATACCCCAATCCCCAATCCCTAATACCCAATCACCAAACCCTTACTGTGTTTATGATTTTTCCCGATTTTTCTGATTTTTCTCAATTAGCTTTACAAGGTAACTTCGTTCCGGTGTATCAGGAATGGGTGGCAGATCTTGACACGCCAGTATCAGCTTGGTACAAGGTCTGTGCTGGTCAACCCTACAGCTTTTTGTTGGAATCTGTGGAAGGTGGGGAAAAATTAGGACGTTATAGTTTGTTGGGTTGCGATCCACTGTGGATATTAGAAGCTAGGGGTAATAATACAACCCAAACACACCGTGATGGTTCACAAGTAGCGTTTGCTGGTGACCCTTTTACTGCTTTAGCCAATTGTTTAGAACCTTATAAACCAGTTAAATTACCACAACTGCCACCAGGAATAGGTGGATTGTTTGGCTTTTGGGGTTATGAATTAATTAACTGGATAGAACCCCGTGTGCCAATTTATCCCCAGGATGAAAGAAATATTCCGGATGGATTGTGGATGCAGGTAGATCACCTGTTAATTTTTGACCAAGTCAAGCGGAAAATTTGGGCGATCGCTTATGCTGATTTACGCGATCCAAATGTGGATTTACAGGCAGCTTATCAACAAGCAAGCGATCGCGTCTCCCAAATGGTCAGTAAGTTGTCTTTACCGTTGTCACCAGAGAAAACTATCTTTGAATGGACACCTCCAGCTAGTAGAGGTAAAGTTTCTTCCATAGAAGAATATACGAGCAACTTTACGCGTAAAGACTTCTGCGCCAGTGTGGAAAAGGCTAAACAATACATCAAAGCGGGAGATATTTTTCAAGTAGTTATTTCTCAGCGATTATCAACAGAATACACAGGCGATCCTTTTGCCCTTTATCGTTCCCTACGGCAAATTAATCCCTCGCCTTACATGGCGTATTTTAACTTTCAGGATTGGCAAATAATCGGTTCCAGCCCCGAAGTCATGGTGAAGGCAGAACGCGATCGCGATGGTGATATTATCGCCACAGTCCGTCCGATTGCAGGAACACGCCCTAGGGGTAAAACCACCAAAGAAGATGCAGCCTATGCTGAAGATTTGCTGCAAGACCCTAAAGAAATTGCCGAACATGTGATGCTGGTAGATTTAGGGCGAAATGATTTAGGACGTGTTTGCCAAAGTGGTAGCGTAAGAGTTGATGAATTAATGGTGGTGGAACGCTACTCCCATGTCATGCACATTGTTAGTAATGTTGTGGGTCAGTTAGCAGACGATAAAACCGCATGGGATCTACTTAAAGCTTGCTTCCCAGCAGGTACAGTTAGCGGCGCACCCAAAATTCGCGCAATGGAAATTATTCACGAATTAGAACCCAGCCGTCGCGGTGTTTACTCTGGTGTTTATGGTTATTACGATTTTGAAGGACAATTGAATAGTGCGATCGCAATTCGCACAATGGTAGTCAATAACCATCAGGTTACTGTACAAGCTGGTGCTGGTTTGGTGGCTGATTCCGAACCAGAAAAAGAATATGAAGAGACACTCAATAAAGCCAGAGGCTTGTTAGAGGCAATTCGTTGTTTAAGGTGAATCAATTAACAGCAAGATGCAAAAACTCTATGACTTGTAAACAGTGTTGACGGTTTACAGATGACTGTTGACTGGGAATAGAGATTTTTATGCGTGCTGGATGGTATACGCAGTTCATGACGACTGTTTGCGAATCAGGTGGGGGTTTGACTCATCAATTTAATATCTCCAATATTTTCAGTGCGTTAAAACGCACTTTCGCTATTAGCCCGCAATTTATTGCAGGGCGGGAGAACAATGCATAGTTAAGTTTTTTGTATTGGGGGTTCTACCCCTCAATTAATTGACTAACAGTAATACCAAATCAAATAATGTTTGCGGCACATCAATAATATTAAGAGGTCACGGCACTGCCGTGCCCCTACAATCTGCCGCATTCTTTTTTAAAAGAGGCATAACATAAATTTTCTGGCTCATGGCTATTAATTTGAATCAAGACTTTAAAGTTTATGGTTTAGGCTTGCACCTTTAATCACTAATTAGTTAATTAGTAATAATTACAACTTTAATATAAGTAAAACTCATTAGATTCATTAGTTTTCCAAAACAATTAGTACTTGATTAACTTTTGTAAATGAGTGTAAAGTAAGGTTACAGACAAAAACAAACTTGTCTGATTCATAAATCACTAATCGCATTCATAAAACAATGACAGCAACCTTACAACAGCGCCAAAGCGCTAACGTATGGGATCGCTTCTGCGAGTGGATCACCAGCACCAATAACCGTTTATACATCGGTTGGTTCGGTGTCCTCATGATCCCAACCCTACTAGCTGCTACAGCTTGCTTCGTAATCGCCTTCATCGCTGCGCCTCCAGTAGACATCGATGGTATCCGTGAACCTGTTGCAGGTTCCTTAATTTACGGCAACAACATCATCTCTGGTGCAGTTGTTCCTTCTTCTAACGCTATTGGTTTACACTTCTACCCCATTTGGGAAGCAGCTTCTCTTGATGAGTGGTTGTACAACGGCGGCCCTTACCAATTGGTAATTTTCCACTTCTTACTAGGTGTATTCTGCTACCTAGGTCGTGAGTGGGAATTGTCTTACCGCTTGGGTATGCGTCCTTGGATCTGCCTAGCATTCTCTGCACCTGTTGCAGCAGCTACCGCAGTATTCTTGATCTACCCCATTGGTCAAGGTTCCTTCTCCGATGGTATGCCTTTGGGTATCTCTGGTACCTTCAACTTCATGATCGTGTTCCAAGCTGAGCACAACATCCTCATGCACCCCTTCCACATGTTAGGTGTGGCTGGTGTATTCGGCGG
>NZ_JACJPX010000072.1 GCF_014696315.1 Calothrix membranacea FACHB-236 | reverse complement strand
TAGCTGTTACTGCTTAATCGGGCAATTTGATGTTGTATCAATTCCTTGATCCTAAATTTTCCTTATCCAAGTGATTTTTCCTCACTTGTGAGAAATCCGGGGGATGTTTCTTTAACTATTTCTTGCCAAAGTTCAAAGGATTTACGCGGTGTTAATCGCATTTCATCATCGCTCGTGATAGAAACAGAGGTGTGGGGATTTCCTGCCCAATTAACTGTTTGAATTTGCTCTGGTCTAAACCAAATAATATGATAAGACTTTTGTTGCAGCACAATTGAAATTACTAAAATTCCACTAGCAATTGCGCTGAATTGCTGCGCTTGAGGGTAAATTTTTGAGAGCGAATCAGTCACAAATATTGCTTGGCCTTGTTTCTCTAATAGCCAATTCATCAATGCTTGTACTTCATTTAAAGTAGGAGTTTCACCCAGTAGGGAAATTTCATTTTCTAGAATAATTGCGGCTCCCTGGGCATGAACTAAATTCATGACAGCCAATTGGTTTCGCTGGAAAACCGATTCAATAAAGCTAGCTTCTTGAGATAATGCTGTTCGCAATTGTTCCTGAATTAATTTCACCTGGGAGCGATAACGATTCATCTCCTGCTCTTGTTGATAAGCTAATTCTAATGAAGCAAACTGCCCCAGAAATTCGCAAGCTTTTCGCATTTCATAATCAACATATTTAGGAGTGTAATGATGACAAGCAATCAAACCCCAAAGTCGTTTGTCATTAATTAAGGAAATCGACATCGAAGCCGCCACACCCATATTTTGCAAATATTCTAGATGGCAAGGCGACACACTGCGTAAGTTGGCATGACTGAGATTCAGCGGCGTTTCCGTAATGGGATTATCCGTAGGAATTAGCTTTGCTGGTTGATAGTTAACACTGGGAATCAGCCGTAACCAGCTGTTGTAATATAAATTACGGGCTGGCAGGGGAATATCGAAAGCTGGATAATGTAGCCCCAGATAAGTTTCTAAATTTTTAGCTTTGTCTTCTGCAAGCACAGTGCCGCTATTGTCGGGAGCAAACTGGTAGATCATGACGCGATCAAAGCCAGTAATTAGCCGCACTTGTTTGGCTAAAGTTGCCGCCAAATCATTTAAATTTTCGGTGGCGCGAAGCAGGGCGATCGCTTCTTTTAACAGGTGATAAAACTTGATCACCTGCTTACTTGTAGTTACTGGACTAGGTTCTAGCTCCATCACTAGGGCTGTACCACTACGGTGCAATATTCCCTTAAAATTTTGTAAATACTTTTTTTGATTAACTGATGCTACTGCACTCTTAATTTTTAAATCTAATGGGTTAACTACTTCTAAGTTATCTTCTATGAGATATTGAGATATTTCTTTAACTTTTCCTTGAGAAAGCAGCACACTCAGGGGTTTGCCAATAAGATTTTCGGTGGGAATTCCTAATATTTGCTGGATGTTTTCACTAACTTGCAAAATTTCTAGTTCTGGTTCTTGCAATGTCAACAAAATCCCATGTGGTTGAATCAAACCAGGAATCTCAATCAATTCGCGATCGCAATTAGTTAAATCGGTAGTCATTGGGGATTGGGGATTGGGGACTGGGGATTGGGGACTGGGGACTAGGGACTAGGGGACATGGGGACAAGGAGAAATTACCCACTACTCATTACTCATTACTCATTACTCAATGCCCAATGCCCCATGCCCTAACTGAGAACTCTTTTCTGCCGTTCTAGCTGTAAAGCTGCTTTGACTCTTTCAAATTCTGTTTCTAACTGATAAAGTCGCTCTGGCAGATGGCTGATTTCGGAAAGAGCGATCGCTTCTATTTCTCGACAAAGTTCTGTGAGATTCCTAGCTCCTAAATAGGCGCTACTAGATTTCCAGCTATGGGCTAGACGGTGTATAGTTGGGGCATCTCCTTGGGTAACGGCTTCCCGAATTTGCTCCAGTATATGGGGGGAATCTTCTAAATAACAGTCAATAATTTCTGCTACAAATGAGTCATCATCTCCAGCCATCTCACAGATTTTTTGAATAGCTTGAGTATTAATGGCTGGTAAATCTGCTACTGCGACAAAAGAACGATTTGTTGGTGGTTCCTTAACTTGATGGAATTGGCGATCGCTTCTGCTGGGGGGGATGAAACCACCATTAGTAGAAACTATCGGCACACATCGGCTTAAGGCTTGAGCTAGTATGTCAATGCGGATAGGTTTAGTGATGTAGTCATCCATTCCCGCTGTTAAACATTCCTCGCGATCGCCTTGCAGGGCGCGGGCTGTCACGGCAATAATTCGCGGGCGTAAATCTACTGGATATTTTTGACAGATGAGCTTTGTGGCTTCTAATCCGTCCATTTCTGGCATTTGCACATCCATTAAGATTACGTCATAAGACAAGTGCTGGATAATTTCTAGAACTTCTTTGCCATTACTCACAACATCGGCTCTATATCCTAGTTGTTTGAGCATCAATAAAGCTAGCTTTTGATTGACTGCATGATCTTCCGCCAGCAAAATTCTCAAGGGGAAATGTTCTGACATTTCAGAACTGAGGGAAATGAGATGAGATGGCTGGGTATTTGTTTGGCTAGTAGGTTGTACATGAGTTTTTTTGGTATGTACAGGATAACTAGCCGGGGCGAGGATAGTGAAATAAAAAGTAGATCCCTCTCCCAGGCGAGTATCTACCCACATTTTGCCGCCCATCAATTCGCTCAATTGGCGGCTGATCGCTAATCCTAAACCTGTGCCTCCATAACAGCGTGTAGTGGAAGAATCAATCTGACTAAAAGACACAAACAATCGATTCAGTTTATCTGCTGGTACACCTACCCCTGTATCCTGGACAGAGAACTGGATCTCATAGGTATCATGGGGTGCCTTTTCCTGCTCAACTGCACCGGATTGATTAGCCCCATTGCTAGATGCAGTTGCGAGATGGGCTGTGATTGCAATTTTAATACAGCCATTGGGAGTAAATTTAATGGCATTACTCAGTAAATTCACTAAAATTTGACGCAGACGAGTTACATCTCCCACAATATTTGTCGGCACATCTGCTGCTACATGAAAGCTAATTTCTAATTTTTTCGCTGTGGCATCATTGGCTAGCAATGCTATTGATTCTTTGATGCAGTTTACTAAATCAAATGATTCTGTTTCTAGTTCTAATTTGCCAGACTCAATCTTAGAAAAATCTAAAATATTATTAATTAACGATAGTAATATTTCACCGCTAGAACAAATTGTCTCTACAGCATCTTGTTGCTCCGGAGTCAGCTTTGTATCTAGTAATAATCCTGTCATACCAATCACCGCATTCATCGGTGTGCGGATTTCATGGCTCATATTTGCTAAAAAATCGCTCTTAGCTTGGGTAGCTACTTCTGCCGCTAATTTTGCTTCTTCCAATCGTTGATTTTGTTGAATTAGCAGTTGCTGCTGTTGGCGAATGAGTAATTGATTTTTAATTCTTGCTAGTACTTCTAACTCTTTAAATGGTTTAGTAATATAGTCTTGCGCTCCCAACTCAAAAGCTTTGACTTTATCCTTGAGATCATCTAGAGCGCTAATAAATATAATTGGAATATTACGTGTTTGCTCTAGCAGCTTTAACTGCTGGCAAACTTCATAGCCGTTCATTTCCGGCATATTAACGTCAAGTAAAATTAAATCTGGTACCTCTCGTTGGGCAGCTTGCAAAGCCATACGTCCACTGAGCGATTTGCGAAGCACATAACCCTCTGACTCTAGCATTTTGGATAATAAACGTAGATTGTCAGGGTTGTCATCTACGAGTAAAATATTTGTTTGCGATGCTGATTTCAGTAAGGTATCCATAGTAATTGGAATTAAGGCCGATTTAAAAAAATAGCGATCGCTTCTCATAGCAAGCAATCAACTCAATATTTCAGAGTATCTGCAAGAATTAATCTTGGCAGTAAATATTCGTAATAATTTAGTCAAGTCGGTCAGCCTTACAGATTTATGGGCAAATCTCTACATTTAATTATTTATATTGCAAAAAAAACAGATTGTAAACTAAAATCAATCTCATATTTGTCGATTGTATATAAGTTTAAAAACTCTACTGAACTAATTAATCAACTGTCATAGTTATTATGCAATTATTACTTAAGGTTTGTAGTTGAAAACCTAAGTACTTGCGTAGAAAGGAAATAGGGAAAAAGCAATAATGGAATCGTAAGTTTCTTAGCAATAAAATGTCAGCAATATCTCAACGATATAAAAATTTTAAGCTTAAACGCTTTAAATAACATGAAAGCGGATAAAAATTCATAATTAAGCAATTCCAAAAATCACATTATCCAGTTTTTAGGAAATAATCATGCTAATGATTTTCCTCTAAATTGAAAATAAGACAGGAGGGAGAAGAAGAACTTTTATCTTTACTTCTCTAGTTGTGTACCTCATTTAGTTGCAAACTACTGTAAAAGCAAATACTAAGATAATGCTAGATTTTATTACGAGTTTGTTACTTGTATAATTATTATTTTTGTATAAGCACATACAAAATAGACATTACTCATACTTAGATAGCGGGAACAATAACCCTACAAATAGGACAAACATCTATTCTGTAAGGAGAAAACCGCAATGTTAAAGCTGACTGGTTACGACATACATGAGGAAAGCTATTCCGGTAGCAGAACTCAGGTGTATCGCGGAATCAGAAAAAAAGATTACAAACCAGTAGCAATCAAATTTTTACGTCGTGAGTATCCTAACTTTTATGATTTGGTGCAGTTTCGCAATCAATACACTATTGCGAAAAATCTCAACATTCCTGGCATTATTAAAACCTTTAGCCTAGAAAATTATCAAAATGGCTACGCCTTAGTCATGGAAGATTTTGGTGGTATTTCCCTCCACCAAGAGATGACGAAATGGAAAGATGGTGGCATGGGAAGAAGTAGTGAAGGATTGCGGGAATTTTTCACTATTGCTATGCAAATTGTCACTGCTTTGGAGGGACTATATCAGCATGGGGTAATTCATAAAGATATTAAACCCGCTAACATCCTGATTAATCCCTATACCAAAGAAGTCAAACTCATTGACTTTAGTATTGCGTCCTTGCTTCCCAGAGAAACCCAAAACCCAACCAGTCCTAATGTTTTGGAAGGAACCCTAGCTTATCTATCGCCAGAACAAACTGGACGGATTAACCGAGGTGTAGACTATCGTACCGACTTTTATTCTTTAGGTGTGACCTTCTTTGAACTTCTAACGGGACATCTTCCTTTTAACAGCAGTGATCCGATGGAGTTAGTACATCACCACGTTGCCAAACATCCGCCTACTGTACACAGCCTCAACAAAAATATACCTGTAGTCCTGTCTGAAATTGTTGTTAAATTGATGGCTAAAAATGCTGAAGACCGTTACCAGACAGCCTACGGACTCAGGTATGACTTAGAAAAGTGCTTAAGTATTTGGCAAGCAGGTGGCAAAATTGAGACTTTTAATTTAGGACAACGGGATATTTGCGATCGCTTAATTATTCCCGAAAAACTCTACGGTCGGCAAGGGGAAGTGGAAACCTTACTCACAGCCTTTGATAGGGTATGTGAAGGCGCAAGAGAAATGATGCTTGTAGCTGGGTTTTCGGGAATTGGTAAAACTGCTGTAGTAAATGAAGTTCACAAACCCATTGTGCGCGCTAGGGGTTATTTTATTAAAGGTAAATTTGACCAGTTTCAGCGCAATATTCCCTTCTCAGCTTTTGTACAAGCCTTTCGCGATTTAATGGGGCAAATATTAACTGAAAGTGATGCCCAACTGCAACAATGGAAAAGTAATATTCTGTCTGCATTGGGAGAAAATGCCCAGGTAATTATTGATGTTATTCCTGAACTAGAAAGAATTATTGGTCAACAATCACCTGTCCTCGAACTTTCCGGGAATGCTGCTCAAAATCGCTTTAATTTACTATTTCAAAGATTTATTCAAATTTTTACCACTAAAGAGCATCCTTTAGTCATATTTCTCGATGATTTGCAGTGGGGAGATTCAGCTTCACTCAAGTTAATGCAATTATTGATGAGTGCAACCCAGACGAGGTATTTATTATTAATTGGTGCATATCGAGATAACGAAGTTTCAACTACACATCCATTAATATTGACCTTAGATGCAATTCATAAAGCCAATTCTATTGTCAACAGTATTATTTTAAATCCCCTCCATGAATCTGATTTAAATCAGATGATTGTTGATACGCTGAATTGTCCACCTCTGGTGGCGCTACCATTTACAAAATTAGTTCATCAAAAAACTCAGGGCAATCCTTTCTTTACTAATCAATTTCTCAAGTCGCTCTATGAAGAAGATTTGATTAGCTTTAATATTCATAGTGGCTATTGGCAATGTGATATTGCTCAACTTAAAGCTAAGACTTTAAACGATGATGTTGTAGAATTTATGGCGCTACAACTACAAAAGTTAGCAAAATCAACTCAGGATGTCTTAAAATTAGCTGCTTGTATTGGTAACTATTTTGATTTAGCTACATTAGCAATAGTTAACCAAAAATCTTTAGCTGAAACAGCATTAGATTTGTGGTCAGCACTGCAAGCAGGGTTGATCATTCCCACTACTGAGGTTTATAAGTTCTTTCAAGATGAATCTGTAGTCATGCAGCAGATTGCATCGGCTAACAATTATGAACAACTTACAGTATCCTACAGATTTTTACATGACCGAGTGCAGCAAGCTGCTTACAGTCTAATTCCGGAACTGCAAAAAAAATTAACTCATTTGCAAATAGGAAAACTTTTATTAGATAAGACACCTCAAGCAGCAATAGAAGAAAGGATTTTTCAGATTGTTAACCATTTAACTCTAGGTTTGGATTTAATAACTGACCAAACAGAGCGCTATGAATTTGCCCAGCTAAACTTAACGGCTGGACAAAAAGCTAAGGCTGCTACTGCTTATAATGCAGCAGTTGATTATTTAACTGTAGGCATCAATATGCTAGCAGCAGACAGTTGGCAAAATCAGTACAATCTCACTCTCAAATTATATGAAGAAGCAGCAGAAGCAGAATTTCTCAATGGTAATTTTGAGGTTACAGAAATACTTTCAGAAATAGTATTACAGCAAGCAAAAACACTTTTAGACCAAGTTAAAATATATGAAGTAAAAATTCAAGCTACTATTGCCCAAAATCAATTAAAGCCAGCGCTGGATATTGGTCAACAATTTCTCAAATTGTTAGGCGTGGAATTACCAGAACAGCCTTCGCAAGCAGATATTATGCAAGCGCTACAAGAAACCCATCTGCTAGTTGTAGATAAAAAAGTGGAAGATTTAGTTAACTTACCTGCAATGACAAACCCCAGTAAGTTAGCTGCTGTGAGAATCATGTTAAGTACAGCCACAGCTGCTTATGTAGCTGTACCAGAACTGTATATTCTCATTGTTTTGCAGCTGGTAAATCTATCTGTTAAATATGGTAATGCTCATGAGTCTACCTATATCTATGCTGCTTATGGGTTAATTCTTTGTGGTCTTGTGGGAGATATTGACGCAGGGTTTGAATTTGGTCAACTAGCACTGAATTTACTAGATAAATTTCATGCCAAAGCATTTAAAGCTAAAATTTTGCTGGTGGTGAATGGTTTTATTAAACATTGGAAAAAGCATACAGAAGAAACATTAGAACCTTTGTGGGAGGGTTACTCTAGCGCTCTAGAAATGGGAGATTTAGAATATGCTGCTATTTGTGTATTCGTAAAATTCTCCTATGCTTATTCCATTGGTAAGGACTTAGTACAATTAGAAGAACAGATACCAACTTATGGTGCGATTATCAGTCAACTTAATCAAAAAACTCCTCTGAGTTGGCACCATATATATTCGCAAGCTATTTTAAATTTCCGAGGTTATGCTAACGATCCATGTCGTTTAATTGGCGATGCTTACAACGAAGAAATAATGCTGCCGCAATATCAAGCCGCCAGCGATAGTACTACAATTTTCTGTGTATATTTTAATAAACTCATTCTTTCCTATCTCTTTGGCGATTACTCCCAAGCTGCGAAAAATGCAGCTATAACTCAACAATATTTAGATGGGGTAGTTGGGCTAATATCAAGTGTTATTTTTTGTTTTTATGATTCTCTTACACAGTTAGCCTTGTATCCTGATGTTTCTCATGGTGAGCAAGAAAGTATAATGGCGCGTGTGGCTGCTAATCAAGAGAAACTGCGAAAATGGGGTCATTATGCGCCGATGAATTATTTACATAAGTATGATTTGGTAGAAGCGGAACGCTATCGGGTACTTGGTCAAAATTTACCAGCAATGGATTACTACGAAAGCGCCATTGCTATTGCTAGAGAAAATCAATATCTCAATGAAGAAGCTTTAGCGAATGAATTAACAGCCAAATTTTACCTGCAATGGGGAAAGGAAAAAATTGCCTCAGTTTATATGACTGATGCTTACTATGCCTATGCTCGTTGGGGAGCAAAAGCTAAAATAGATGATTTAGAAAAACGCTATCCAGAATTACTTTCTCATATTTTCAAGCGTGAAAGAATCAGATTTAATTATAGTGAAAATCAACCTGCAACTGTTGTTAGTAAATCCTCATTAGCAGATAATACTATTCAAAATATCGTTTCTAGTAGTACTGATATTTCGGAAGCTCTGGATTTGGCAACAGTGATGAAAGCAGCCCACGCATTAGCCAGTGAAATAGAACTGGATAATTTGCTCTCAACTTTGATGCAAGTCATCATGGAAAATGCCGGTGCTGATAAATGTGCATTGATTCTACTTAAAGATGAAAAACTCTTCCTAGAAGCTACTCGAATGGCGGGGAGAACAAAAACAGATATTATCACTACTATTCGGCGATCGCTACCTGTAGAGTCAAGCCAAGAGATTCCGATTACCATAATTAAATATGTGTATCGTACTTCAGAAAGTTTAGTCATTGATGATGCTCATCTAACAACTTCACTCTCCTATGATCCCTATATTTATCAGCAACAACCTAAAAGCTTGTTATGCATTCCAATTATTAACCAAGGCAAAACTCTGGGAATCCTTTATCTCGAAAATAATCTGACTATCGGGGCTTTTAAAAGTGAGCATATTGAGGTTTTAACGCTACTCACCTCACAAGCAGCTATTTCTTGGGAAAAAGCCCAATTATATGCTGAATTATCTGAGAAGTCAGCAAAATTAAAATCAGCAAATCAACAATTAGAAGAGTATTCACATAATTTGGAAATCAAAGTAGAAGAACGCACACAAGAATTAAAAAATTCCGAACTACGAGAGCGAGAAAAAGCAACTCAGCTAGAATCGACATTGCAAAAACTTTACTTGACCCAATCTCAACTGATTCAAGCCGAAAAAATGTCTAGCTTGGGACAGCTAGTTGCGGGGATTGCTCATGAAATTAATAATCCGGTAAATTTCATCTATGGTAATCTTTTCCCAGCTAGTGAATATTTTCAATCTTTAATGGAGTTGATTAATTTATACCAGAAAAACTATCCTCAGCCAACAGCAGATATTCAACAGAAAACTGCCAAGATTGAACTAGATTTTATAACCAAAGATTTGCAATTAATTTTAGAATCTATGAAAATTGGTTCTGAGAGAATTCAGCAAATAGTTCTGTCTCTGCGTAATTTTTCCCGCTTAGATGAAGCCACTATTAAACAAGTAGATATTCATTCTGGTATTGATAGCACTTTGCTAATTTTACAACACAGGTTTAAAGCAAATGGTAAGTATCCAGAAATTCAATTAGTGAAAAATTATGGCTCATTACCTTTAGTTAATTGCTATGCTTCAAACCTAAATCAAGTGTTTATGAACCTGCTGAGTAATGCTGTAGATGCTTTAGAAGAAGCTGCTGCCAACAAAGAATTTTTAGATAATCAACAACCTCAAATTATGATTACTACAGAGGTGAATAGTTCTCATCAAGTAATTATTCGCATTGCTGACAATGGGCCAGGTATGAGTGAGGCGGTACTCAAAAAAATATTCGATCCGTTTTTTACGACTAAGCCTGTAGGTAGCGGTACAGGTTTGGGATTATCGATTAGCTATTCGATTATTGTCGAACAGCATCGAGGTTATTTAACCTGCAATTCAGCACCAGGGAAAGGTGCAGAGTTTGTGATTGAGATTCCGATGTAATGGGGATGGGTAATTTGTCCTCCTTGTTTGCAATGAAATCAAGGAGAAAGCATGAAACTCTAATTATAATGTTGCGACCAGTTCCTTGAGGCGATCGCGTCCATCTCGAAAAACTGACCAACCATCTCCGACTAATACTGTATCTACCTGAGTGAGATTTGCCAATCTCTGCACAGATGCTACAGCTTGTTGACGATTCATCAGCTTTTCATCTGGCAATATTGTTAATGCACCTGCTTTGTGGGCGCGTACCAAATCCCCAGTAATTAAAGTTGTTTCCTCTAATAATAGTGCCAGTTCGCCGGGAGTTTTAGAACCTTGGAGTTCAATCACCTTTAATCCTGGGACTAATTCTTCACCATCACTCAGCCAGCGATCGCAATTTATCGGAAAATTATCTTTTTCGGCTATGGGCCCAGCTAGTTTAGCGTAGGTTTGATCGGCAATATCCTTCGCTGACCTAGCATGATCAGAGTTAGTCAGTACAATCCAAGCAACATCACCCAGAGAATTTAGGTGATTCCAATCGTGATTAGATAAAGCTACCGGATCTATTAAGATATTGCCCTCTGGACGAATCCAGGCAATCCCATTAAAATCAATGTTTCTTGCGGGATTGAAAGTAGACCAACCATAGAGATCCGGACGGTGCAGAGATTTCATATTTATTTTGGGTCAATACCTTCAATAATTTAGTATCCGTAAATTTAGGATAGAAATCAAGTTATATTATGTCCGGCTAATCAGTTATAGTTTGACACATCTGTGCAGAAAGCTCTCAATCCTCTTCTGTTCCCCTTAAACAAGATATTAGTGGTGCTTAGTGGGAGTCAAAAGTCAAAACTTAGGTTGCTACGGAGATGCTTGTTATACACTAAAATTATTTTACAGTTTTAAATAGATTTCAATTTTCTCATCTAAGTTTTTTAAATGCTGAGTCAAAATCGCTAGAGGAAATATTAAATTACATATAGTAAAACTAAACTGCGTCTACTTTGAAACTTCTAGTTTTTTCAGAATCAGATGTTATTGCCAAATTTTATACTCTTCCCTGTTCTCAACTTGGACGACATTTAATATATGCAAATTTGCCAAAACTCCAATTGCTCAAATCCTTTTAACCCCGATGGTAATAAATTCTGTACCAGTTGTGGAGGAAACAACTTTGGTACTTTATTCAAAAACCGCTATCGTATTAATCGATTATTAGGTGAAGGTGGTTTTGGTAAAACCTATGAAGCTAGGGATATAGATAGATTAGAGGCACCTTGTGTAATTAAGCAATTTGTGCCTCAAGTCCAGGGAAATAGCGCGCTTAAAAAAGCTGCGGAAATGTTTAAAGAAGAAGCAAGACGCTTGTTTGAATTAGGAGAAAATCATCCCCAAATTCCGCAGTTAGTTGCCTATTTTGAGCAAGGATTGAATTTATATTTAGTACAAGAATTTATTGCAGGAGAAACTTTAGCTACAGAACTTCAACAACACGCTTTTAATGAAATGCAGATTCGGGAACTGTTAGCTGATTTATTGCCAATTCTGCAATTTATTCATGAGCGTAATGTCATTCATCGGGATATTAAACCAGAAAATATCATTCGTCGGAGCTATGATCGCAAATTGGTATTAATTGACTTTGGGGGTGCTAAACAAGTTACACAAACTACTTTAGCCCGTCAGGGTACAGGAATTTATACCATTGGTTATGCTCCTTTGGAACAAATGCAAGGCTACGCTTATCCAGCCAGCGATTTATATGCTTTGGGTGCAACTTGTGCGCGGCTATTAACTCGGTGTTTACCTTTACAAGACCCCTATGGTAATCTTGCGGATTCGCTTTATGATGTGAGAGAAGCGCGGTGGCTGTGGCGAGAACGAGCCCAAGAGCAAGGTTTGAGTATTAGTCATGATTTAGGAAGGATTCTTGATAAATTGCTCCAGCATTTTGTTGGGGAAAGATATCAATCAGCAACCGAAGTTTTGCAAGATTTACAAACGCCTAAAATTAGTAATGTACCACCAACAATTCCTATTACTACTCCATCTACCAATAATGCTCAAGCTTATAACTATTGGGGATTAGACAAGGCGCAACGCCAAGATTACCAAGGTGCAATTACAGATTTTAATCGTGCTTTACAACTAGATCCCAATTATGTTGAGGCTTGGTGTAATCGAGGTCATATCTACTTCCAAATAGGCCAGTATGATACTGCCCTTGCAGATTACGATCGCGCTTTAACTATCAATCCTAACTTTGCAGAGGCGCTGCAAGGTCGAGAGAAAATTTTGTCTATGCAGCGCAGAACGATACCTGTTCAGTCGCAGCCGCAATTCCAACAAGCAGTTTTTGCCTATAGTTTAAATGGGCACTCTCAGCTTGTGAGATCAGTTACCTTCAGCAGAAATCTGCAAACCCTAATTAGTAGCAGTAATGATAAGACAATCAGGATTTGGAATCTGGATACACGTAAACTGCAGGGGGTGCTAAATGAAACTGGTATTTGGATAGTAACTGCGATCGCTCCCGATGGACAGACTATAGTGAGTGGCAGTAGCGATAATACAATCAAGATTTGGCATCTAAGTGCTAATAAACCCCAGCGTGTCCTTAGAGGACATTTTGATTTAATTAATTCCCTGTCCATCAGTCCCAATGGGCAAACTCTTGTTTCTGGGAGTAGGGATAAAACAATTAGAATTTGGCAATTAGAGACAGGAAACTTACAGCAAACTCTCCCCATAAATAGTGGCTTTGTTTACACCACAGCTATCAGTCCCGATGGTAAATTTCTCATTAGTGCTGGTAGCGATAAAGTAATTAAAATTTGGCGGTTGGATAAAGGCGAATTACTCCACACCATTACAGGTAACCCTGGCTTTGTGCGTGCTGTGGCTGTGAGTTCAGCCCTACAAATCATCGCCAGTGGCGGCTTTGGTTCAACCATCAACCTTTGGAACCTAAATACAGGACAGCTACAGCAGCGCTTGGAAGGACATCAAGGTTTGATTCAATCCTTAGTGATTACCCCCGATGGGCAAACCTTGATTAGTGGTAGCAGCGATCGCACAATCAAAATTTGGAATTTACAAACTGGTAAATTGCTGCAAACCCTCTCAGGACATACAGCTAGCGTCTTATCTCTCGATATCAGTCCCGATGGGCGAACCCTCGCCAGCGCTGGTGAGGATAAAACTGTTAGGATTTGGCAAGCAGGTTAATTGACACGATGTCTATTGACAAGCTGCGAAGTAGCTACTGGCATTGTTGATACAACGATAATAAAGTACATTCCCAAACAAGACGCGGTTGGGCGTAGCAAAGTAGAGATTTCCGCGCTTTTTCTAGCTGTTGAATAATGCCTACGCGATACCATTTATGCCAGTAAAATTGCTGAAGATAATCAACTAACCACAGTTGTGCTTCCGTATCTAAATCTTTATCAATGGTTTTAGCCAACTCTAAAGCCTGACGGTATGATGCAGGTGCTTTTTTCATGGCTTCGAGTAACTCAGGGGGAATAGCCTGTAGTTGCGCGTAAGATGCGATCGCACTTCCTGGACTACCTGCTGCTATACTCAGCAATGCTTGATTTTGCAAAACTTCTCCATGTCCAGATTGAGTCAATACCTCAGTTAAAGATGCTCCATCTAAGCGATAAAAGGGAATGCGTTGACACCGTGACACTAATGTTGGTAACACAGCATCAGGTGTAGGTGCAATTAAAATTAAGGTCGCTTTTCCTGGTTCTTCCAGCGTTTTCAACAAAGCATTAGCTGCTGCTTCGGCCATTGTTTCAGCTTGTTCCAGCACCACGATATTTCTTGATGCTTCCAACGGCGGACGGCCGAGAAACTCTGTAATTTGCCGAATTTGCTCTAACCTAATTACAGGGGGTGCTTTACGCTTTACACCTTTTTCTGCTGCTTCTTTTGCTGTCAGCCTTTGACCTTGATATTGGTAAGTTGGCTCTACCCACAATACATCTGGGTGGTTACCTTGAAGCAAGCGATGATGTAAAGACCCACTTAATTTTGTCTCTACATCCCTAGCAAATAGCAACTCAATAAAGCATCTTGCAGCTAAACTCCGTCCCACCCCATCCGGCCCCACAAATAGATAAGCCGGCGCAACGCGGTTTTGTTTCACAGCCTGAGTCAGTAACTCTATCGCTTGCTGCTGTCCTACCAGTGGTGCAAATGGATCATTGGTCATTGGTCATTTCTCCCCTTGTCCCCTTATCTCCCCCAGTCCCCAGTCCCCAGTCCCCAATCCCTACTCCCACGATAGGCGATGTCTGGCGACAAACCGCTCCGCATCTACGCGCAAAACTTTTTGAATTGTTTGATGTACAATTTCCTTGCTCAAAGTGCCATCGATGCGAATAATTCTTTCGGGATAAGCTGCGGCTAATGCTGCATATCCTTGCTGTACTCGTTGATGAAAGGCGATAGTTTCTTGTTCAATTCTGTCTAAAGCTTCTTCACCACCACGTTTGCGTGACAGACCAATTTCGACATCAACATCTAACCATATAGTTAAGTCGCTGAGTAATCCCCCAGTAGCAATATAATTCAATTGCTCAATTAAACTCATATTTAAACGCCGACCATAACCTTGATAAGCAATGGTAGATTCAATATAGCGATCGCATAAAATATATTTCCCTTGTGCTAAATGCGGTTTCAGTTCTTGTTCTACGTGTTGCGCTCTATCAGCAGCATATAATAATAGTTCTGTTACCTCTGCAATCGGTTTATTATCTGCTTTTTCTAGCAACAAGCGACGTAAATCTAAGCCTAATTCTGTTCCCCCTGGTTCTCGTGTAATTACTACAGAAACACCGAGGCTTTGCAACCATTCTTGACAAAGCTGCATTTGGCTAGTTTTACCGCAGCCTTCTACCCCTTCAAATACAATTAATTTGCCTTTCATCCTTTGTTGATTTTGATACTACTTATTTTTTAGATCTTGCTTTATTAAGCTACCAGGTATGTTGATCGCTACTACAGATAGGGAACTCTAAATAGTGAGGGTGAAAGAAATTTCTTCATACCGCTATTTATGTCTTATTCTGATTCTGCAACTTTGCATAAATTACCATTTCGCGGTTTAACAAAAAGCTTAAGTTCTTTGGAAACTTGGGCTTTTGGGCTGACTTCCCACCTCGCTTGGACATCAGTAGTTCCAGCTGTTCATGCTGCTTTGGGAACTCAAGCTATTTTTGTGTGGGTTCCCGCTGTGTTTGTGGGGATGCTGCTGAATTATCAAATGAAACATCTAGGTAGAAATTTACTGGATGTAGCTGGAGGAACTCCTAACTATACCACTCATCTGTGGCAACACTATCCATTGATTGGTCGCTATGCAGCTATTGGATATCTTTTAGGTTGGCTGTCTTTTTTATCAGTTAATGCTGTTGTGTTGACAGACATCATTAAAGTTAATCTTGACTCATTAAGTATTACCTGCCCTGAAGCATTTCTCAGAATTAGTTTTATCTTATTGCCTTTTATTGTTGCCTTTAGTGGTACCAGAGCTTTAAGTATTCTACATTTATTTTTTGCTATTCCCGCTTTTATTTTATTATTTACTTTCTGTCTCCAAGGTTTAGGATTCTTAGCATTTTCTAGTCATAGTCCAGGCTTTTTTCCTCAGCAATGGGCAACTTTTAATTTTATTGACTTTGCAAAATGGTTTTATTTTGTTAGCTATACAGTTTACAGTTGTGAAACTGCGACATCTTTTGTCGCTGATAGCCGTGAGCCGAATCAAACTCTCAACTTTCTCGACATAGCTGCTTGGTTAATGATACCTGTATTTGTAGGTGGTTCTTGGGTAATTATGCGTTTAGCAACTGCCCCAGATTTAGCTGACAATGCTTTTTTAAATTTTGTTGCTGCTTCTACACCATTTTGGGGGAATTTTGCTCCAATAATTGCTACTTTTTTACTAGCAGGTTCTTGTTTATTAGGTTCTGCAACAACTGTTTCTAATGCTCCCCGAATCATCTATCAGTTAGCAGTAGATAAACACCTCGCACCAGTATTTTCTGTAGTGTCCAATCGCGGAGTTTTTGGTTCATCTTTGGCTCTTAGCTTGATTATCGGCCTGATTTATTTTATTTGGGGAAATGTTGCTCACATTGTTGCAGCGGCAAATTGTGCCTGGTTTATATCTTTCATGGTGCTGCATTTGGGTTTATGGCAACAAAGGGCTAAGTTAGATGTGGTAATGCCACGCCTGACTTTAGGTATATTTTTAATAGAGATAGTAATCTTATTAGTAGGAGCCTATGCTTGGGGTTGGCAAGATTTCTTAATCGGATTTTTAGCACCTTTTGGGGTAATAGTAATTGATGCATTAGTGCGCTATCTTCCTATTAATATTTTTAAGAGTAGTTGGTGGTTAAAACTTTATCAATCACAACGCCCAAAACAATTTCAAGATTCAGTAATGCTACAAGTGAGCATCTTGATTTTTTTGTTGTGCATTGCTGTTTTAGTTGGTAGCGTATTTGGTTGGCAATTGAATAAAGTTACTACTACTAATTTTGGCAATTTGGTTGTAGTGTTGCTGATGACAGTAGCATTTGTTGGGGTAGCGATCGCCTGTTGGACAAGTTTACCTCAAGTAGTAGCGATCGCAGAAGCGCGAGAGTCGGCAGAACATCTATTTACTATTGCTCAAGATGCCATTCTTGTTACAGATGAACAAGGTATTATTCGCCAAGCAAACCCTGCAACAGAATTATTATTTAATATTAATCCGTCTTATTTAATAGGCAATCATCTCAATAAATTGCTACCCCAATTAGGTAACAATCCACAGCAATGGGTAAAGCGCAGCGAACAAACTTTTACCCACAAAACCAAGAGTAAAATTTTAGAAGTTGCGATTTCCGATCGTCCACATCAATATTTTCAAGAATATGTCGTCATTCTCCACGACATCACTCAGCTTAAACAAGCAGAAGAGATATTAAGAAATTCCGAATCACAATTAAAGGAAGAAGCCAAGCAATTAGCCACGCAACTGATCCAAAGCGAAAAGATGTCTAGTTTAGGACAGTTAGTTGCTGGAGTCGCACATGAAATTAATAATCCAGTTAATTTCATCTCTGGTAATCTTACTCCTGCTAATGAATATATCCAAGATTTGCTGAAATTACTGGAACTTTACCAACAGCATTATCCTAGCCCCATATCAGAAATTCAAACTCATGCAAAAGTTATTGATATAGATTTTATCATTGCAGATTTACCCAGATTACTAACTTCTATGACCGTTGGCGCTGAGAGAATTAAAGCAATTGTTCTTTCCCTGCGAAACTTTTCTCGCTTAGATGAAGCAGAAATGAAAGTAGTAAATATTCATGAAGGTATTGATAGTACTTTAATGATTCTTGCACATCGCCTCAAAGCTCATGAACAACGTCCAGAAATAGCAGTTATTAAAAAATATGGCAATCTTCCGTTTGTCGAATGCTATCCAGGACAACTAAATCAAGTATTTATGAATATTTTGGCTAATGCTATTGATGCTTTAGAAGAGACATTTGCCAACTTCCAACAAACTCAAAATTTGCAAATTTGCATTACAACCTTATTATCTACACATCAACAAGTTTTAATTCAGATTAGCGATAACGGTACGGGAATTCCTGAAAATGTACAGCAGCGATTATTTGAACCTTTCTATACTACCAAGGCGATTGGTAAAGGTACGGGATTGGGTTTATCTATTAGCTACAAAATTATTCATGAAAAACATCATGGCAAATTATACTGTAGCTCTACTATTGGTAAAGGCACCGAATTTACAATTGAAATTCCTCTGCATCAATAGCAGATCAAGAAGTAATATCGCCTCACCTATCAAAAAAACCTTGCCAATTGTCTTGCAGTGCGTAGGGTGCGTTAGCGATAGCGTAACGCACCATGAATTGTTCATAGTAGGCGACAACACACCCTACATTCTTTCTAACACCTCAATTCCTAACAGCGATAAACCTAACTTTAAAGTTCTCGCTGTTAAATTACACAGAACTAAGCGAGATGTCCGCAAAGGTTCCTCAGCACCCAAAACTTGCACACCTTGATTCCGGTCATAAAACTGATTAAACTTCTTACTCAGTTCATATAAATATTCACATAACCGATTCGGCATTAAATCTTGTTCAACAGTATTAATTACCTCATCGAGTTGCAGTAAATATTTTGCCAAGGCTAATTCTGTTTCATGTTGCAACAGAACTTTGGCATTATTTCCTAACTCTTCAAAGTTAATCTCACCCTTACGACTAATTCCTTGAATCCGCGCATAAGCATACAGCATATAAGGTGCCGTATTACCTTTTAAATCCAGCATTTTGTCGTAGCTAAAAATATAGTTACTGGTGCGGTTTTGGCTTAAGTCAGCATATTTTACTGCACTGATACCAACTACTTCAGCAACTTTATTAATGAATTCTCCTGTTTCGTCGCGTTCTTCTTCTTTCAATCTCACTTCTAAATCTGCACGCGCACGAGAAACTGCTTCATCTAACAAATCCCGCAGCCTCACAGTATCTCCGGAACGGGTTTTAAATTTCTTTCCATCTTCCCCTAGCACCAAACCAAAAGGTACATGAACTAATTCCACATCATCGGGAATCCATCCAGCTTTACGTGCCACTTGAAAGAATTGGGCAAAGTGATTTGATTGTCCAGCATCTGTGACATAAATTATCCGCTTAGCTTCATCTTTTTGAATCCGGTAGCGTAAAGCGGCTAAATCTGTTGTTGCGTAGTTATAACCACCATCAGATTTTTGCACAATCAAAGGCAAAGGTTCACCTTCTCTGTTAGTAAACCCGTCCAAAAATACACACTGCGCCCCTTGGTTTTCTACTAGTAATCCAGACTTTTCTAAATCTTCGACAATTCCCGGTAGTAAGGGATTGTAAAAAGATTCACCCCGTTCTGTTACTTGAACATTCAGCAAATCATAAATTACCTGAAACTCTTGTCTAGATTGTTCGCACAACAATTTCCAAGCATGGATTGTATCTTCTGCGCCAGCTTGTAATCTCACAACTTCTTGTCTGGCTGTCTCTTGGAAAGCTTCATCTGCATCAAAGCGCTGTTTGGCTTTGCGATAAAAACTCACCAAATCGCCAATATCTAAAGCATTAGCAGTGGTTAAAGCTTCTGGGTACACTTCCCGCAGGTAGGTGATTAACATCCCAAATTGAGTACCCCAATCACCCACATGGTTTAACCGCAAAACATCATGTCCCAGAAATTCCAAAATCCGGGCAATGCTATCACCAATAATAGTTGAGCGCAAATGCCCAACGTGCATTTCCTTAGCAATATTAGGACTGGAAAAATCGACAATTTCGCGCTGCGGTGTTTTTGCGGTGGGTACACCCAATCGAGAATCTGCGTGAATAGCGTTGATTTGTGCTTCCAGGTATGACGTTTTCAGCTTGAGATTGATAAATCCCGGCCCAGCAATTTCTGGCGCTTCGCAGATTTCTGACACATCTAGATTATCTGCGATCGCAGCTGCAATTTGTCTGGGTTGCTTTCCTAGCCTTTTACTCAGGGATAAAGCCACATTCGCCTGATAATCACCAAATTTAGGATTGCTAGCAGTTACCAAAATCGGATCTACTCCAGCATACTCAGCGCCAAACGCAGCCACCAAGGCCTGTGCAAATTGTTGTTTTAGTTTTTCTTGTGTAGCGTTCATATATAAATGTTATCTGTGACAGGCGTAATATGACTGTTGAAAGGTAGAGACTTTCAGGAGCTTGATTATTTTATTTCACTCTAGTAACCCTTGGCTAATTTAACAACCCCCAAATGTCACCTGGGAGTTGAGCATCAAGGATTGATTATTGTTGGCGATCGCCTTTCACAACTCCCGATAAATTTATCTGTAAAACAAAAATCCGATACCAGCGATCGCAATTCCCACACCTGCGATCGCTCTCAAACTTACTTTTTCCCCCATCGCGATCGCAATAGGGATCACAAACAATGGACTAGTCTGCAACAGAGTTGAGGCAATACCTACAGATGTCAGTTTAATAGCTGTTTGCTGCAACCAAATACCTAAATACGTCCCACAAAAGGCGGCAAAGAAACTTGCTAAAATCACTCGTCTAGATTGCCAATAGGGATAAGGAAATGCCATCTGCTGGCGGCGGGAAAACCATACCCACACCAAAATCGTCAGCACCCCGGCACTTAAACGCAACACAGCAGCCCACAAGGGGGAAATAGTGCCATTGGCAAATGCGGCACGGGAAAAGATGGAACCTGCACTATTGGTGATGGCTGCTAACAAACCATAGCCAATACCTTGCCATAGATACCCTGAGTCAACCTCCCTTGTCCCAGGAACTCGTTCTGTTACTACCCAAGCGACTCCCAAAATAGTCAGCAAAATTCCGCACCAAGCGTTGACATTGAGTTGTTCGTTGAGAAAAATTGCTGCTGCGATCGCTGTCATCGGTGGCGATAGGGTTCCCAAAAGTAAAACGCGACGCGCCCCTAAGTAATTAATCGCCGAGAGGAAAGCTGTATCACCCCAACCAATACCCACAGCACCGCTAAGAAAGAGTAGACCTACAGATAAGGGAGCAAGTTGGGGTAACAATTCGCCACTGATCACAATTGTCAGCAATAAAAGAGCGATCGCAATTATTCCTTTTATCAAGTTCAGCTGTATTGGCGGGATATGTTGCCCAACAAGACCATACACTACCGAAGCTATAGCCCATAAACCCGCCGCCGCTAGAGCCGCAAATTCACCCTGCCCATTCATTAAGGATGGATTTAAAAAATTATTAAAAATAATCTGCACCCATGAAATAATGTTTAAAACTATCTAATAATACACTACTAAATTTAATAGAAAATTAGCACTCAAAGGTCGTAAGTGCTAATTTGTTACTGAACCTTAATACTTAATATATAAATACAAACTCTACTTTTTCTGGATACAATATCAAGAAAATTTTAGTTATAATTATTGCCAAGAAAACTCAAACTTCCCTATAATTGATTAACAATTTGGAGGACTGGAATGGCATACACTTTTAACATTGTAGGAGTATCGCCAGTTTTACAGTTTTTTAATCATCAACAAAGCCTGAAAGAACCAAAAAATCAAGGTGTTGAATACGTTGGCACGCATATTTGTACTTTAGATTCATTCTTAGAATCTATAGAACCAGTGCCAGATAAATGGAACTGGAATCTTGACCAAGTAGTAGATACTGTCATTAATTTTTGGGTAAATAATTCCGAGAGTATTGATTATTGGAAAAAGCGCTTAAGTGATGCAGGTAAGGATAATTTATTAGTAGCAAGAGTTGCGGATTTTGCCGCTTTACAAGCTGAGTTGGAATCCTTGCTGAAAAAAAATTGGTAAATATTTGGAAAGTAATAAATATTAAGGCTGACAAAAATCTCGATAGCAAATTAGGGTTGTTTAAGCTTAAACAACTCTAATTTCCATATCTATCGTCTTTCCAATACCTGAATGACAGCGTAGGATGCGTTAGCGATAGCGTAACGCATCCAGCTTAATAAGTTCCGCTCTATTGGATTTTTATTCTATCTCCTATATAATACTACGATTAGTCTATCAAGATATAGTGTTTAAATATGCAGCCAATAACCACAAGAGTTAATTGGTTTACTTCCTATTGTTGTCAAAAAATAATAAGTATTCTAAATTTATGGTTACCTAAATTTCAGTAAACCTAAAACTTGGGCAAAATTAATCAGTTACCTCAGCTAAGCCAGTTTTGTGGACAAGTCATATTCAGTGCAAATCAGGCTGGTAAATCATCAGCAGTAAATCTCCATCAAACAGGGTGTAAATACCAAAAAGGGAAATATGGCACAACTTAATCAAGTAAATTCTGAAAAAAACAGGCTAAAGTTGCGTTTTTTTCAGATTCCGTCTGCGCTTAAATCCGCAAATGTATGTTGTTTTGTAATTGGAGAAAGCGTATCTTTTTTCGGTTCTTGGATGACTCAATTTGCTTTAGTATGGATGGTTTATCAACTAACCAACTCAGCAATGTTAGTTGGGATAGCGGGATTTAGCAATCAAGCTACTGGCTTATTTATTACACCCTTGGTAGGAGTTTTACTAGACCGTTGGAACTTACGATATGTCTTACTAACTACACAGATAGTATCTATTGTTTTATCTGGAACTCTCACCTTTTTATGCATCAGCGAACGGATCACAGTTGAGTGGATTATCATCATTGGAATTCTTCAAGGAATTGTGAAAGCCTTTGATTTACCAGCTCGTCTGGTAACTATTCCTAGACTTGTCGATAACAAAGCAGATACTTATAGTGCGATTTCAATTCATTCATTCTTAATTAATACAGCTAAGTTTGTCAGTCCCATGATTGCTGGTGCATTCTTGGCAAGAATTGGAGCATCAGCCTGCTTTTTAGTAGATAGCATTAGCTATTTACCTTTTATTTCGGCAATTCTAACTGTCAAAATAAATTCCTTTGCTACTAAATCTATCTCGCCCAAATATAATATTTGGCAAAATTTAAAAGAAGGGTTTATTTTTGCTTACGAATTTCTCCCGATTAAATATGTACTCATATTACAAATTTTGATTTGTTTTATGGTGATGACCCATGTGAACTTAATGCCAGTCTTTACCAAAGAAATCTTAAATGGTAATGCTGAAACTATGGGATTTCTCATGACAGCTTCGGCATTAGGCTCTATAGTAGCAGGTCTTTATTTAATCCTTCGTAGACAAGCTATAGGCTTAGAAAAAATTATATCAATTTCTACAATAATTCTTGGTTTTAGCTTAATGCTGTTTTCTCATGCAAGCAGTTTAGAAATTTGTCTAGTATTAATTTTTGTCGTGGGAATGACTAATACTTTAACTCTGGCTGCAATTAGTAATTTTGTGCAACTAGTGCTTGTAGATGAAAATAAACGAGGTAGAGTTACTAGTATATTCACAACAGGCTTTTTAGGAATTCTACCTTTTGGAAACTTATTTTTTGGTGCTTTAGCTAGCTATATTGGAGTTGCTAATTCCTTATTATTTGGTGGAGTTTGTTGCGCTTTGGGAGCTTTGTATTTTGCCAGGAAGTTACCACAAATCAAAAAAATCTTACATCCCATCTATATAGAAACAGGTTTAATTCCTCAACAAAATGAAAACTGATTGTGATAAAGCATTTTTTATTTAGATGCGGTACCAATACGGTTCAGATAACACAAATCGATAGATGTTTAAATCCTGTAGAGACGCGATTAATCGCGTCTCTACAACCCCAAAATTATGACGAAAATTCTTAACCGAACCTTATTAGATGTGCTACAAAATTATATTGATAGGTTTAGAGGCATGGACGTGTCCCTATAGGTATACTTTACTCAATTGGGAAATGCTATAAATTTTTTTTAATTAAAATTATATTAACAAAACAGTGTATTCATTTTGAATTTTGAATTTTGAATTCAACTGCTTCAACCTAAAACCTAAATAAATAGTGGAAGCAGATATCTAGTTATATCTGCTTCCACATAATTTTTTAAACAAAGTGCCAAATATTAGAAAATCCCCAGAAGAATGATGAAAGTTAACCCACAGAATGCTAGCAACGTGATAATCATGATATTGCCTATGCTGTGGTCTGCATGAGTCAAGTCTGGTGTATTGTTAGCCATATTAATCGACCCAATTCAATTAATTTGTAATGTAATTATAGCTAGGCTGACTTGAGATTTTTCAGGAACAAGTAAAAATTAATTTTAGTTTATCTAAGTACAATTTAATAACTTGATTTTAAAATTTAATAATTAAGTTTTGTTGAGTATTTTTCTATTTAACTTTGTTCTAGTTCTGATTTATTTACTTCTTGATCCTGTCTAATAAAGTAACAGCGGGTTTATCTGTATGAGGCTAACAAAGTTTGCCTGATAACTCCTACCTGATAAAAATCAACTTAATAGATAGTGAATTAATCAATTATATTTAGTTATGAAACAAGAAGTTTTGAGCAGTACATCTCAATCTACAATCCCAAAAACAAATACATTTTTATACTAATAAATAAAATACTTTTAAACCTTGTCCCACTCAGAGCAACAATTATGGCATCTGTAAAAAGTATGTAAATTTCTATGCCTTAAGTTAGAGTCAAAAGTACTTAGTAATAGATACTTTAAGTAAAGTATCTAGGCTATCCTCAGTAATATGAGGATATTTGCCTATAAGGATGAAGTGTCAAGGATGAAGTATGCAAAAGAATTGCTACGAGGCGTAAGGAAAGTAATGTCAAAAATACCTTTCTGTGGGCTAGCTTACAGCTTTGCGTCTATGTTACAAGCCTGTTCTTGTGCAACAAGTAGCTTAATTTTCCGCTGATACAGCGAGCTGATTTCATACTTTATACTTCAGACTTCATACTTTCCTTGACTTTACCCTGATGTTAAAAATACAAAATTATCTTGTGGAGTTGCTATGTCTGAATTGATCCAAACACTCCTAGACAGCGAAGAAAAAAGCGATTTACGTTCCTTTATTAGTGAGTTACGTCATCAAGAAAAGAAATACTTTTTACGTAACGATATAATTAATGTTTATAGCGAGTATTGTGCCAAGTACGAAAAATCACCAGAGTTTTGCAGTTCTTCTCATTTAGGGCGATTAATTTACTATACTCAAGAAATTATTCAAGAGGACTCCAACCTCTGTTTTATTATCCGCCCCAAGATTGCCTCTCAAGAAGTTTATCGCCTAACTGAAGACCTGAAAGTCGAACAAATGACTATCCAAGAACTCTTGGATATGCGCGATCGCATAGTCAACCGATTTCATCCCAACGAAGGTGATTTACTAGAACTAGACTTTGGGCCGTTTTATGACTACTCTCCCACAATCCGCGACCCGAAAAATATTGGTAAAGGGGTAAACTTCCTCAACCGCTACCTATCTAGCAAATTACTCCAAGACTCTCAACAGTGGCTAGAAAGCCTATTTAACTTTTTGCGCCTACATCAATATAATGGCGTGCAGCTGCTAATTAGCGATCGCATCAAATCACAGCAGCAGCTTTCTGAGCAAGTCAAGAAAGCACTAGCTTTTGTCAGTTCTCGCCCGAGTAACGAACCCTATGAAGAATTCCGGTTTAACTTACAAGCAATGGGTTTTGAACCGGGTTGGGGTAACACAGCGCAGCGTACCCAAGAGACTCTAAATATTCTCGATGAATTAATCGACTCTCCCGATCCCCAAACCTTAGAAGCCTTCATCTCTCGGATTCCGATGATTTTTAGAATCGTCCTCGTGTCTCCCCACGGTTGGTTTGGACAAGAGGGCGTATTAGGGCGACCCGATACCGGGGGTCAGGTGGTTTACGTCTTAGATCAGGCCAAGTCGCTAGAAACGCAATTACAAGAAGATGTCAGATTAGCAGGTTTAGAAGGGCTAAACGTCCAGCCCAAGGTGATTATTCTTACCCGGCTAATACCCAACAGCGATGGTACCCTTTGTAACCAACGTTTAGAAAAAGTCCACGGGACAGAAAACGCCTGGATTTTGCGTGTACCTTTGCGGGAATTTAATCCTAATATGACGCAAAACTGGATTTCCCGGTTTGAGTTTTGGCCTTATTTAGAAACATACGCGATTGATGCCGAAAAAGAACTACGTGCAGAATTTCAAGGTAGACCCGACTTAATTGTTGGTAACTATTCTGATGGTAATCTGGTGGCGTTTCTACTAGCACGGCGCATGAAAGTTACCCAATGTAATATTGCCCATGCTTTAGAAAAATCCAAGTATTTGTTCAGTAACTTGTACTGGAATGATTTAGAAGATAAATATCATTTTTCATTGCAATTTACTGCTGATTTAATTGCCATGAATGCTGCCAATTTTGTTATTAGCAGCACCTACCAAGAAATTGTCGGTACACCAGATAGCGTGGGACAGTATGAATCTTATAAATGCTTCACCATGCCGGATTTATATCATGTTGTGAATGGCGTTGAATTATTCAGTCCTAAGTTTAATGTAGTACCGCCTGGTGTGAATGAAAATTACTATTTTCCCTACACCCGTACTCAAGACCGAGTAGAGAGCGATCGCCTACGCATTAAAGAAATGCTGTTTACTTTAGATGACCCCTCACAAATCTTTGGTCAACTCGACGATCCAAACAAGCGCCCACTCTTCTCAATGGCCCGTTTGGATCGGATTAAAAACCTCACAGGTTTAGCAGAATGCTTTGGTAAAAGTCCAGAATTACAAGAGCATTGTAACTTGATTTTAGTAGCAGGCAAGTTGCGTGTAGAAGAATCAAGTGATAATGAAGAAAAAGACGAAATTGTCAAACTTTATCACATTATTGACCAGTACAATCTCCACGGTAAAATTCGCTGGTTAGGTGTGCGCTTATCTAAAACCGATTCTGGAGAAATTTATCGCGTCATTGCTGACCACCAAGGTATATTTGTCCAACCTGCTTTGTTTGAAGCCTTTGGTTTAACAATTTTAGAATCAATGATTTCTGGTGTACCAACCTTTGCTACACAATTTGGTGGGCCATTAGAAATTATTCAAGACAAGGTTAATGGATTCTACATCAACCCCACCAATTTAGAAGAAACTGCCGATAAAATTATCGAATTTGTCACTAAGTGTGAACATAATCCTGACTATTGGCAGACTATTTCTCAGAAAAGTGTTGAACGAGTCTACAGTACATATACTTGGAAAATTCACACAACTAAGCTGCTTTCTTTAGCTAGAATCTACGGTTTTTGGAACTTTAGTTCCCAAGAAAAACGAGAAGACTTATTGCGCTACATAGAGGCTTTATTTTACTTAATTTATAAGCCGAGAGCGCAACATTTATTAGAGCAGCATCAGTATCGTTAATTTGGCATTGGTCATTTGTCATTGGTAATTTTGTACAAATGCGATTAATCGTGTCTCTGCAATTTTTGTACAGACGCGATTAATCGCATCTCTGCAATTCTTGACTAAATTGTCAATTCACGCCATGTTCTATTACCAACAATTCCATCTACTATTAAGCTACGCCGATTTTGAAATGCTTTGACGGCTGTCTCTGTTAATGGCCCAAAAACCCCATCAACTCGCATTCCATAACCATGAGAAATTAACAACCTTTGTAAGACTCTTACAGCACCGCCTGAGCTACCAAAGCGGATAATTGGTAATTGATTACTATATTTTCTAGCTCTGGCTTTAACTCTCATACTGTCTGCAATTACAGTCTGATAATTTTTGTCAACTAGAGTTTTTTTATTAACATTAAGTGATGGCGGGGTAGCGAAGGAAGTTCCATCTGTCTCCATAAATTCTGGTGGTGTAACTCGAGCAGCTGTAACTACCTGCGATGACTGATCTTGTATGGAATTTTCCAAGCCATTTTCTAGATGAAGCGGTTGCTGCTCCGGTAAATTGGGCAATGATGGTTGTCCTGTTGTTAACACGCCTGTCATCAGCAGGCCAATTTCACTCATTATTGTTCTTTGTACTAACACCGATATTCCTTTTGACATACCAAGTTGCGATTATTCCGGAATAATGCATACGGAAAAATCAAAAATCTTGTAAGAATATTTTCTTTAAAGTTTCTGACTATTTGGATTCACAATATGCTAAGGAACAACATTGTTATGTCCCTAGAATTTAATGAGTTTAATTATAAACTTCAATTATTCATGGAGAAATATTATAGACGCAGTTAATCTTGATATTTGACAGTAGATATTTAAGAGTAATATTTAGAATTTATACTAAGTAATTTTCTGTTGATTAACGTGCGGTTACTTGATAGCTTATAGCTAGATTTTTTACTTTTTGTACCCAGTTAAGTAGATATAGAAATAATTGTAAGAATTATATACAAAAACTAACTAAAAATACTTAATTTTTTAGTGTCTTTGTATTAAAAAATAATTTTAAAATACAAAAACACTAAAACATGATTACACAGAGATAAAGAGTTATTGATATGTTATTGTTTACGCAGTTGATAGCCGCTTAAGTTAACTTGCGCCAAGTATTTGGCCCTACTATGCCATCAGCTTTGATATTGAGCTGATTCTGAAAAGCTTTAACAGCAGTCTCAGTTAATGCGCCAAAAACTCCATCAATTTTCACAGAGTAACCATTACTTAATAACAATCGTTGTAAAACTCTCACTGCATCACCTGAATCACCAAAACGTAGGCTTGGCAAGCTGAGGTTAGCAGTAGCGCGCGCATTCAAAGGTTGTGATGGATTGGGTGGATTTTGCATAGGTTAAATAATATGGTCTTTCAGAGCGATTTTAACTAACAAATCAGCAACTGAGTAAAAGATAAATAGCACCCCGAAGGGTACTATTAACACTCAATAGTCCACACTATACTGCGGGTAGGTTTTAAGTTAAAAGTTCTTCTTTATACAAAGGAGTTTTTATGCGTAGACGGCATGGATTTGCCCCTCGAACTGGTGAGAACCTACCCCTTGGTGAATTTACTCGACCAGGGAAGTTTGGCAGATTGTTTCCACGACTTCGCCCTTTTACGCCATCAGTGGAAAGTTTAACAGAACTGGGCAACGCCATGAACGATCCTAGCCCGGAGAAGCCAGAGGGGGACAATGTTAGCGTGCCAGCAGGGTTTACCTATTTTGGTCAATTTGTCGATCATGACATTACCTTAGATACCACAGCTCTACAAGAGATCATTGTTGATCCCTTAGCTGTGACTAATTTCCGCACTCCTATGCTGGATTTGGATAGTCTCTATGGTTCTGGCCCAGATGTGCAGCCATATCTCTATCAACTTAATGACCCAGATTTGTTTTTAATTGGGACAACAAATGAAAATCCTGGAGGGGGAGATTCCAGTGTTCCTACCAAACTACCCAACGACCTACCTCGCGCCCAGAGTACTCTAGCGATTATTGGTGATGCCCGTAACGACGAAAACTTGATTGTTGCACAGTTGCACTTAGCTTTTTTGAAGTTTCACAACAAGGTAGTTGCAGGAATCAGGGATGGAAGTATTAAACCAAAACAATCTACTGACAAGTCGGTTTTTGAACAAGCCCGACAATTAGTAATTTGGCATTATCAATGGATTGTACTTTATGACTTCTTGGCTCGTATTCTTGATAAAGAACAGCTGGATATAGTACTGAAGAAAGGTAGACGCTTCTTTGTCTTTAGGGATCAGCCATTCATCCCCGTCGAATTTTCTGTAGCGGCTTATCGTCTGGGTCACAGTATGATCCGTGCAGTTTATGACTACAATCGGGTTTTCACTCCTCTTCCTGGTGGAAGAACACCTGCAACTCTGGAACTTTTATTCTTATTCACTGCTAAATCAGGCCAGTTCGGAGACTTTGCAGATATTCCTATTCCTAGCGACTGGATTATTGATTGGAGAAGATTTTTCGAGATTGACCCAGCTGTACCATTTAATCCCAGCCGCAAGCTAGATCCTTTTTTAGTTGATCCCCTTAAAAATTTGCCGAATGTACCAGCGCCAAATTCATTAGCTGTGAGGAATTTGCTTCGCGGACGCAGTGTTGGGTTACCATCCGGTCAAAGTGTAGCTCGATTCCTGAAACTTAAGCCTTTAACTAGGGCTGAAATTGCTACCGGGCCAGATGGCGCAGTTGCAGCCAAGCATAACTTTGATATTGAATCACCTCTGTGGTACTACATACTCAAAGAAGCCCAAATCCAAGGTAAAGGGCAACGTTTAGGTCAAGTGGGAAGCCGAATTATTGCTGAAGTTTTTGTTGGCTTACTAGAAGCAGATAGCAGCTCATTTTTAGCCAGCGCTCCAGATTGGCAACCAACACTAAACACCCGAAATCCTGGTAAATTCACAATGGTAGATTTGTTGAATTTTGTTGGAGATATTAATCCTATTGGGGATTAGGGACTGGGGATTGGGGATGAGGGAGATAAGGGAGATGAGGGAGACAAGGGGACAAGGGGAGAAATGCCCAATCCCAATGCCCAATGCCCCATGCCCCATGCCCCATGCCCAAGTCGGCGGTTTATCCCACTTGTTTTACAAGTGAGATAAACCGCCGACTTTCTGTAACTAACCCATACCATCAATGACTGGGTGGAAGTAGAAAGCTATGCCTAATACTGTATAAGCTGCTAATAGTAAGGTTCCTTCTAACCAATTGGATTTACCATCAGAACTAATGCTGTTGGCAATTAGCACAGCTACAGCGACAGCGACTAACTCAAAAGGATTGAAATCTAAATCCATAGGCTGATCAAAAATCCAGCCCGCTACGACTAAAACGGGAGCCACAAATAGCGCAATCTGCATACTTGATCCCACCGCCACCGAAAGCGAAAGATCCATTTTGTCTTTCATCGCTACGGTGACTGCTGTGGCGTGTTCGGCAGCATTACCTACGATGGGGACAATAATTACCCCAGTAAATAGTGCAGTCAATCCTAATTGCGATGTGGCTACTTCCAAAGAATCAACTAGCATTTCGGACTCTAGGGCTACGAAGAGAGTACATACTAGCAGTACTCCACTCCATAACCAAAGATTTGGTTTTTTATGGGGGGTTTCTTCTACTTCGGCTTCAACCATACCCACATCATATAAATAGGAGTGGGTTTTCATGGAAAATAGCAGCGTCAAAGCGTAGACCAAAATTAAGACTATGGCCACAGCCACAGAAAAATGTTGTAGAGTTTGGCGGCTAATCCCTGTAGAGGTAATGTCCATTGCCGTGGGTAACAGAATTGCAATTACCGCCAAATTCATAGCTGAAGCATTGACTCGCGCTACAATGGGCTGAAATGTCTGTTCTTTATGACGCAGCCCACCTAAAAGCATCGAAAGACCCATTACTAGCAGTAAGTTACCGATAATTGAGCCTGTGATGCTGGCCTTGACCACATCCACTAGTCCAGCCTTCAGAGCCACTAAAGCAATGATTAGTTCTGTAGCATTGCCAAAGGTAGCATTTAATAACCCCCCTAATGAAGGCCCTACTACTACAGCAATTTCTTCTGTAGCTGTACCCATCCAAGCTGCTAAGGGCAAAATTGCTAATCCAGCTGTCACGAAAATTATCAAGTCTCCCCACTCCAAGAAGTGAGCAGCTAAGGAAACTGGTATAAACAATAACAAGATGAGAAAAATAAGATTTTTACCTGACATTGATCCATTTTAGTTAAGGGTATTCAGTCAAAGATGCACTGGTTCCTTAGCACTCGGTACCTAGGACTCTTCATTTTGACATCATTCGGCTGAGAGTAATCAGCTTTGGTTATTAAACCCTAGTTTAAGGCTGAAGCTCTTTCCTAAGTAAGAGTACTACTTTGAACAAGAAGATTAGCACTAATTGGGGTTTGGTGTTAGGTGTTGGGTATTTGGTGTTTTTGCCAATTACCAATTACCCATTACCAATTACCCATTGATATTAAGAAATGCAAAGTTTTTGAAGCAAAAATTCTAAATTCTTCGTAGCTTTAAGGTTCCGAAATTGTACGGTTCTCATGTTTGAGCAAACTATGTAATATAAGGTTAAGTTTTACGTATTATTTGCAATCCTTTGTAGTAAAACTATAACTAGAGGTCGATATTTTACTGCAAAAATACGGTTTAATATATTAAAAGACAATTAAATTTGTGGGCGCTACCAATAGTAACACCTCTTTTCTGAGATGCTTATAAAATGGTAATCATTTAATGCCTTTAGGGAAAAGGCTGTGCGATAACGCAGATTTCCCGTTATACTAAAACCGCTTTCTCAGAGATGGGGCTGAATTCCATAGTTGTTATCGGTACCGGATTTTGTATTAAAGCCCCTGAAGAAAGGTTCACAAACGAGTTTTTTAGCACAATTGCAAGTAAGTTTTTTTGATTTGGATAAATAGACATGACTTCTGCTGCTGAACTGCCAGCTAGCTCTGGCTCAACATTTTCATTACAACAAGATCCCAGACATACCCCGGATCGCGATCCCCTGAGAACGGCAACTGGTGTTTATGTAACGGTGCATGGTCATTTTTACCAGCCACCAAGGGAAAACCCATATCTAGACGCGATTGAGCGCCAACCGAGTGCAACTCCTTTCCATGATTGGAATGAACGAATTCACTGGGAATGCTATCGTCCAAATGCCTTTGCCAGAATATTAAATGACCGTGGCGAAGTTGTAGATATCGTAAATAATTACGAGTATATGAGCTTTAATATTGGCCCCACGTTGATGTCGTGGCTAGAACGCTACGATATGGAGGTTTATCAACGGATTTTGGAGGCCGATACCAAGAGTTCCCAACGTTTGCAAGGTCACGGCAATGCGATCGCGCAAGTATACAATCACATCATCATGCCCCTGGCGAATGAACGCGACAAATACACCCAAATTCGCTGGGGTAAAGAAGATTTCCGTTCTCGCTTTGGGCGTGATCCCGAAGGGATGTGGTTAGCGGAAACCGCTGTAGACTATGCAACTTTAGAAGTTTTGGTGGCTGAAGGAATTCGCTTTATTGTCCTCGCACCATCGCAAGCACAACGTTGTCGTCTGCTACCAACAGAAAATGATCCCCATACAGAATGGCATGAAGTTGGTGGTAGTCAGATTGATCCCACCCGTCCCTATCGTTGTTATTTAAAACCTGCACTCAGCATTGCATCTTCACCTTTGAATGCTATTTACAACAGTAATGGTATGGGTGCATTAGAAGAGGGAGAATCTTTAGCGAGTTTACCCTATATAGATATCTTCTTTTATGACGGGCCAATATCGCGGGATATGGGTTTTAGCGATGTTATTTACAATTCCCATCATCTAGCAGGACGTATAGGTTCGGCTGTACGTGGGGATCATCGTCCCGCACAATTGATATCTGTAGCCACAGATGGCGAAACCTTTGGACATCACAAGAAAGGCACAGAAAAAACTTTAGCCTACGCCTTTAAGGGAGAGTTTCCTAACCACGGTTGGACAGTTACCAACTATGCCCACTATCTCAGCTTGAATACACCTACTTGGGAAGTGGAATTAAAGCCAATCACTGCTTGGAGTTGTGCCCACGGTGTAGATAGATGGCAAGATGACTGTGGTTGCGGTGGTGAAGGTGGGGTCTGGCATCAAAAATGGCGTAAACCTTTACGAAATGCCCTAAATTGGCTGCGGGATCAGCTAATTGAGGTTTACGAGAAATATGGCAGACAAATATTCCGCGATCCCTGGGCAGCACGTGATGAATATATTAAAGTAATCCGCGATCGCTCTGCTGCAAATGTCAGCCGTTTTCTCAGCCGCCATCAAACTCACAAACTTACCGCCGCCGAACAAATAGACGCTTTGCGTTTATTGGAAATGCAGCGTCATGCTTTATTGATGTTCACCAGTTGCGGCTGGTTTTTTGAAGAACTTTCCCGTCCAGAAGGAACGCAGATTCTCCGTTATGCCGCCCGGGCTTTAGAATTAGCTG
The DNA here is from genome assembly GCF_014696315.1 of Calothrix membranacea FACHB-236. Taxonomy (GTDB): domain Bacteria; phylum Cyanobacteriota; class Cyanobacteriia; order Cyanobacteriales; family Nostocaceae; genus Aulosira; species Aulosira membranacea. Next base: position 8,423 of record NZ_JACJPX010000072.1, on the reverse strand, counting down.
GAGATGTGGCGGGTGTACAGTTGGAAAAAGGCTTTATTAAACGCCTGGGTTTAGCACCTAGTAATGTTGAGCAATTTAATCACGGTGCAGAAGTTTATCGCCAACTAGTACTAACTGCCCAAATTAGTTGTAAACAAGTCGCCGCCCATTATGCGATCGCTTCTTTGTTTGCTAATCATCAACCCGCAGTAGCACGGAATTTCCTTTCTGGGCAAGATACTCAGGGTAATCTTTCCTCGGTTTCGCAAAAACGGGTTTATTGCTACACCGCCAATGAATTAGATTACCAACTGCAACGTATGGGATCATTAACCCTGGCAGTCGGACATTTAAGGCTAGTATCAGAAATTACTTGGGAAAGTGAAGATTTAGTTTTTGCAGTTCTACATTTAGGCGGTTGGGATTTCCACTGCTGCATTCAACCATTTGCGGGGAGAAGAGAGTACAGCCAAATTAAAGAAAAGCTATTTGGTTCCCTCAAACAGGCTAGTGCAGCCCAAACTATCTTGATGATGACGCAGCTATTTGGTGAAGAAAGTTTTAGCTTGCAAAATCTATTTGCCGAAGAACGTCAACGCATGATGCGGCTATTAAGTCAAGAAACACTGACAAGATTAGACCAACTTTATACGCAAACCTATAGAGATAATTACGGAGTAATAGCAGCTTTTCATCGAGATGAACTACCTGTACCGCGAGAGTTGCAAGTAGCAGCCGAAATTGCTTTAGGATATCGCTGTCTGACAACATTGCGATCGCTAGAGCAAGATATCACGGAACCTCACAGCAGCTTCAATCACATCGTAGAATTAGAGGCGATCGCCACAGAAGCTAAGTATCTACGTTGTCAACTAGATATTCCCGACGGTAAGCAGATATTAGAACAGTTAATTATGCGATTGCTGTGGCAATTGTTATACGATCCCAATGGCAGCCTAGATGCAGATATCCAACGCTTAGAAAGGTTGATTGATGTAGGTTATCAGCTCAACTTTGGTATCTCACTGCATCGATCCCAAGAACTCTACTTTAATTGCTTGTACAGTCAAGTCATACCCCTGTGCATCGCTAACCAAGGACAAAATAATAATCGCTGCGATCGCTTACTGAAGCTAGGACAAAAATTAGCGATTGATATGAGTGCGATCGCTAATCAGTTCGCGTAGGAGTGAGGGGGGACTGGGGATTGGGGATTGGGGATTGGGGACTGGGGATTGGGGATTGGGGATTGGGGACAAGGAAGAAACATAACTCTTGACCCCTTGACCCTTGACCCTTGACTCTTGAGTACAGACGCGATTAATCGCGTCTCTCCAACTCTCAAAAAACTTAAACACCTAGTCAAGCTTTAATGCATTGACTGGAACATCATCCCAATTCTCAACTATCCTCATTTGTGCTAGCCAGCCAGATGCCTTTTGTGTGTCACTCAAATTCTGCTCAAATGATTCATGACAATCTTTTGCTTGAGATTCGTCACAACAGGCAATACAAGCATGAATCATGCCAGACGGATCAATTTGCTCGTTTACCCAAATAGTCATGGATTATCCTCTCTTTAAAACTGTAGCGAAGAATTCAATTTGTGATTCTAGAATATCTAGAAAATCTGAAAAATTGGTGAATATATTTGATTTGTTAACATACTCCTTCAGTTAGGCAATGAAAAATTAAATTTTGTCACAAAAAATTTAAAATAGCTAGAGACAACGCCAACCTAACTGTGTTTCAAAAATAACTACTAAATAGTATAGATAACAGACAAGAAATATGAGATTTTTTATACAAAATTTAGTATTACTATAACAGGCTCAAGGGTATTAGCAAAACGGAACTCTACTTTAATCAAACACTCTATCTACAAATAGCACTTACTTCAGCAAAAGTTGCTGCCCAGATCCCCGACTTTTTCAAAAAGTCGGGGATTTAAATCTCGCTAAAGTAAGTGACATTCCAGCCTATTTACAGCATCTTGCAATTGCATGAGGTACAATATCCACCGCACATGATATTACTCAAAGCATAGATGTAGTCTATGTAACCAGTAAATAATTTGGGATATTCCAATGGGATTTATGATTTTTAATCCAAAATCATAAATCTAAAATTGCTTGGATGGTCACCCATTAAGTTCTATAGGAATAGTAATTATAAACTCTGTACCTTCGCCAAATGTAGACTTATATTGCAGTTGACCACCATGTTTTTCAACAACAATTTGGTAGCTGATAGATAGTCCCAATCCGGTACCTTTACCAACAGGTTTAGTTGTAAAAAAAGGGTCAAATAATTGTTTTTGGATATTTTTAGGAATTCCTGAACCATTATCAGCAATACGAATAACTATTTGTGTGTCATTAATTAATTCAGTTTGAATATGAATTAGGGGATATTTAGGAGAAGATTCATGTATTTTACAACTTCTATCTGAAAAATTAAAACATTCAAATATAGCATCAATTGCATTAGTAAGAATATTCATAAATACTTGATTTATTAGCCCAGGATAGCATTCTATCAATGGTAAATCGCCATATTCTTTAATAATGGTGATTATTTGCTCTGTTTGGTGATTTTTGAGGCGGCTTTGCAAGACTAATAGAGTACTATCAATACCTGCATGAATATTTACTTTTTTCCTTTCAGATTCATCGAGTCGAGAGAAGTTGCGTAAAGCTAATACTATTTCTTGAATACGGTCTGTACCCACTTTCATAGAATTAAGTAATTGCAGAAAATCAGCACTTAAAAAATCTAGTTCAATATCAGCGATCGCAGTTTGAATTTCTGCTACGGGTTCGGGATAATATTGTTGGTATAGGTTAATTAAATCTAGTAAATCTTGACTGTAGTTAATGGCATAAACAAGATTACCAGCAATAAAGCTAACTGGGTTATTAATTTCATGGGCAATTCCAGCCACCAGTTGTCCTAGTGCTGCCATTTTTTCATTTTGTAGTAATCTTGTATAGTTCTGTTTAAGATTGTGGAAGCCCGCTTTAGTAGTTTTAGATTCTGCCTCTACTTGCTGAAGTTGAGCAAGGGTTAAAACATGAATTTGGGAATGAGCTACAAGTAACTGATGAAAGTCCAATAGTTGATAATTCCCAGGTTTACTTTCTATTAGAATGGGCTCATAAACTAGTTGGGGCTTTCTTTGTAATGCGATCTGATTCGCTTCTACAATCAGCGTATCTTCAGGAAGTATGCATATTTCTGGCTGAAGAAAATTAACCAGATGTTCGGCAGGGCGAGCAGCAAATAGGGATAAACTATAGGGGCGGCTCATATGCTCAAAAAATCTTTGCCGCGAAATCATCCCGATATATTTTTCATTTCTGGTGATGATAATTCCTGGTAATAAAGGTTCTTCTTTAAATAGAGTAGTTAAATCGTTTACTGTACGCGTTACCTCAACGTAAACTGACCACAGTGGTAATTCTTTCAAAGTTGAATTTAATTGTAAGTTCAACTCATTAGCAATTTTCATGCTATGCATCGCCAGCATACTTTCAATCCTTTATCGTTGAAGTACAATTTTTTGGTAATATCTTTTCTATTTAAAGACTTACCATTAAGACCAAAGAAAAACAGGGGAACAGGTTTTAATGTTTTGCACAGATGAATTATCTTTCATCTAGCGGAATTGGTATCACACCCCAAACAAGCATTGCCACAATTGCAAAGTTAATCAGACCTTACAACTTATGTTTCCCTAATTCTGAGATAAAATCACAAGACTGTGAGGAAATTATTGCGGTTATGGTATTACCATATACAGCATATTTCTAGAACGTGAGGTAAAAATTCACTATTTGTGAGGTATAAGGCAGGAGGGAGAAAAAGAATTGTGATCTTTAACTCGCTAGTACCGCAAGGCGGAATTCAAAATTCGTCTTGAAAAGTTGCGTGCGGGGGTTCCCCCCGCACGCAACTTTTGTCTTCTCTACGAGAGGCTGCGCCAACGACACGCTACGCGAACGCAAAATTCAAAATTCAAAATTAAGACAGAGTAAGCTTTTTGTTGATTTTGAATGGTCTGTTTATTTACGCCGTTCTGTACTAGTGGTGTATCTCATATCAATTCAAATAATGTTTGCAACATATCAATATATTCGAGAGGGCACGGCAGTGCCGTGCCCCTACAATCTGTCGCATTCTTTTGTTGAATTGATATCATTTAGTTGCAAAATGCTGTACTCTAAAAATAGAGAAAAAGATTGTTAATTGTAGTAAAAAATATGAAGATTAAATTAGTGATTAAATTATTTATTCTGGTTGATAATAGATAGGAGAAAAGCAAAATTTACAAATAATTTCAGCGACTAACAAATAAAAATTGGAATTCATTTCCATGCGAGTATGAAAGCCTAGCAAATAAGCTATCTGTGTCTTAAGTTGACACCAATGACACATGTTCCGCTCCGCCTCGCGTTGGAGGAAACGGCTTGCTCCCCCTGCTCCCGGCTCCTTTTCCCCCTGCTTCTTCCGGTCACAGAAGCATAAAAAAACCTGGAGCGATCGCAATTCAAGTATCAATCACGTTATCATCGGATGTTGTGGCTTTGCCGTGCGTAACTCCTAGTATTTATGACAGCTTTTGATTCTGAATTTCAGCCAACGGAATCCAATCATCCAACTGCGCCTCACTCGGACACGCGACTGGTAGACCGCAGCAAGCTGAGTAAGATGTATCAGCATTATGTAGAGATGAAGGATAAGTATCCTCATGCGCTGCTGCTGTATCGCGTAGGGGATTTCTTTGAAACTTTTTTCCAAGATGCTGTTACTGTATCTCGCGAACTAGAACTAGTTCTGACTAGCAAGCATGGTGGTGAAGTTGGACGGGTGGCGATGACTGGTGTACCCCACCATGCTTGGGAACGCTACACTACCCAACTGGTAGAGAAAGGCTACGCTGTGGTCATCTGTGACCAAGTGGAAGATGCTTCGGAAGCTGTGGGTTTGGTACGGCGTGAGGTGACACGCATCCTGACCCCTGGGACGTTGCTAGAAGAAGGAATGTTAAAAGCAAGTCGCAATAATTACCTGGCGGCTGTGGTAATTGCGGCTAATCATTGGGGTTTAGCCTATGCAGATATATCAACGGGGGAATTTGTCACAACTCAAGGAAGTGATTTAGAACACCTCACCCAAGAATTGATGCGTTTACAGCCTTCCGAAGTGCTGTTTCCTACCAATGCTCCAGATTTAGGTAGCATATTACGTCCGGGAGAAACTTCGCCCCATTTGCCGCAATGTTTACCGCCAGCGTTTTGTTATAGTTTGCGATCGCAAGTGCCATTTTCTGCGGGAGAAGCTAGAAGTAGATTATTGCAGAAATTCAAAGTGCGATCGCTCGAAGGTCTGGGTTGCGAACATTTGCCCTTAGCTGTGCGGGCGGCGGGCGGTCTTTTAGAATATTTAGCAGATACGCAAAAAGAAAACTCCGTTCCGCTGCAGTTATTACGCACCTATACGGTTACCGATTATCTTATTGTTGACCATCAAACCCGACGTAACTTAGAAATTACCCAAACCGTTCGTGATGGGACTTTTCACGGTTCCCTACTTTGGGCGTTAGATAGAACTAACACTGCAATGGGCGGGCGGGCTTTGCGGCGGTGGTTACTCCAACCACTTATCGATATTAAAGGCATTCAAGCCAGGCAAGATACCATTCAAGAATTAGTAGAAAATACGGCTTTACGTCAAGATTTGCGGCAGTTACTCCGGCAAATTTATGACTTGGAACGCCTAACAGGTAGGGCTGGTTCTGGGACTGCGAATGCGAAAGATTTAGTCGCTTTGGCAGATTCTCTCTCTCGCCTACCAGAATTATCAGAGTTAGTCAGTGAAGCTCATTCTCCCTTCTTAAGGGCTTTGCAGAAAGTACCAGCAAAATTAGAAGAGTTGGCACAAAAATTACACGCTCATATTGTTGAGTCACCACCTATACATATTAAAGAAGGTGGTTTAATTCGCTCTGGTGTGAATAATTTATTAGATGAGAGCAAAGCCACTGTAGAAGCAGATCAGCAGTGGATTGCTAATTTAGAAGTTGACGAGAGGGCGAGAACAGGCATCCCCACTTTAAAGGTAGGATTTAATAAAACCTTTGGTTACTACATTAGTATTTCTCGTGCGAAATCTGACCAAGTTCCTAGTAATTACATCCGCAAACAAACGCTAACAAATGAGGAACGTTACATCACACCAGAGTTAAAAGAACGGGAAGCCCGAATTCTTTCCGCTCGTGATGATTTAAATCAGTTGGAATATGAGATTTTTGTCGCCTTGCGGGAAGAAGTGGGCGAACAGGCGGAGGTAATTCGCAATCTGTCGCGCGCTGTGGCGGCGGTAGATGTGTTGTGTGGTTTAGCTGAGTTGGCGGTAAATCAAGGTTATTGTCGCCCGCAAATGGTTCCTGGGCGAGAAATTCAAATTGTCGATGGCCGACATCCGGTAGTCGAACAGTCTATACCTTCGGGTTTCTTTGTCCCCAACTCCACACAGTTAGGTCACCAGTCAGCTACAGATGACAAAGGACAAATGACAAATGACAACCCAGATCTCATTATCCTGACTGGGCCGAATGCTAGCGGTAAGAGTTGTTATTTGCGTCAGGTAGGCTTAATTCAGTTAATGGCGCAAACAGGCAGTTTTGTCCCAGCGAGATTTGCCAAGTTGGGAGTTTGCGATCGCATTTTTACCCGTGTGGGTGCAGTTGATGATTTAGCTACAGGTCAATCTACCTTTATGGTAGAGATGAACGAAACCGCGAATATTCTCAATCATGCCACATCGCGATCGCTCGTCCTTTTAGATGAAATTGGTCGCGGAACTGCAACTTTTGATGGGCTATCTATCGCTTGGGCGGTAGCTGAGTACTTAGCAACAGATATCAAAGCTAGGACAATTTTTGCTACCCATTACCACGAGTTAAACGAACTGGCGGGAATGTTAGCAAATGTGGCTAATTATCAAGTAACAGTCAAAGAATTACCCGACCAAATTATCTTTTTACACCAAGTACAACCAGGGGGCGCTGATAAATCTTACGGTATTGAAGCGGGAAGACTGGCGGGTTTACCAGCTGTGGTAATTCAACGGGCAAAACAAGTCATGGGGCAAATCGAAAAACACAGTAAAATTGCAATGGGTTTACAAAATTTGGATTAGAAATTCGTACATTTTGCACCATTCGCAATATTGATAGGGTGGGTACGGCTAACAACTTTAAAATTAGAGTTGAGCGAAAATGAGAAAATGCCCACCTTTATATCTTAAAACCCACCCACTTTCCGAGGCGATATGCTTTTAGAACTGCAACAAATTATCGTCAAGCCAGGTCAACAAATGTTGCTCAAAGATGTTAGTTGGCAGCAGTTAGAAAATATTATGGCAGAAATGGGAGAACGCCGTGCTGCACGTATTTCCTATAGTCATGGCTGGTTAGAAATTATGGTTCCTCTACCCGAACATGAAAAAGATAAGGAATTGATTGGTGATTTAGTCAAATTCTTACTAGAAGAACTCCAAATTGATTTTGAACCTTTTGGTTCTACAACACTAAAAAATGAGCGAATGCAGCAAGCTGTAGAACCAGATACCTCTTTTTATATTCAAAATCAAGCTGCTGTCATAGGTAAAAATCGGATTGATTTAACTGTAGATCCACCACCAGATTTAGCTATAGAAATTGATATTACTTCCCGCACAAAATTTAATAACTATGAAATATTGGGAGTTCCTGAACTTTGGCGATATACTCAACAAGGCTTAGAAATATTTTTATTAGTAGAAGGTAAATATATAAAATCTCAGTCAAGTCCTAATTTTTCTGGTATTCCAATTATTGAATTGGTGAATGAGTATGTGCAGCAATGTGTAACTGTTGGCAGAAGTCAGGCTATGCGTAATTTTAAAACTTGGGTGAAGAATAATTTGTAGCTCATTTTTAATTGACTTTTGCTCTCAGATTTTAAAGTAATAATACAACTCACATCAATTAAGGTTGAACAGGTACAAATTCATATTCATTTTTACCAGGTTTTTGTTGAACTTTGACTAAAAATATGGGGTTATTAATGCGATCGCCATTTGATGAAAACTGAATCTTACCTGTCGCACCATCAACTGCAAAATTTGGGCTGTGCAGTACTTGTGGTAATCCGTCACGTGTAATATTTTGCTGTAAGCCAGCGATAATTGCTTTAGTTGCATCATAAGCTGTAGCTGTTCGCCAGTTTACCGATGCACGCCAAAGATTTTGCGATTTTTGCAGAAAAGGATTATTAGGAAATGCCACAGAATGCCAAGCCCGGATTTCTCACAAAGAATGAGAAAATCGGAGTCAGAAACTGGGAAAATCTATATTGCACAAGTATTCCAGCAGTTTCAACATGACCCCGATAGCATCA
>NZ_JACJPX010000071.1 GCF_014696315.1 Calothrix membranacea FACHB-236 | reverse complement strand
CATTCTACTTTGAGCATTCCTGTTTATTTTCTACCACACCCACTTATCTACAGTAATATGTTTTCTGCAAAAACTCCAGTTTTCAAGATGGATGAGGTTTAAATTAATCTTGAGTTCTTTAACAGCATTATTCATAAAAGGTTTATGCTGAAAGAAATTGGCATCAATTACCTTATCTCTTAATGCTGTATTAGGTTGTATCCAGTCATTAAATTTCACCACCTCAATTTTTAACTTTTCTTGAGGCGCGAGATTCTTGTTAATAAATTTCAAAATATCTTCTGAAACTATCCCAGTAACCCCAACTTTAATTGTCTCCTCTTCTTCAGCCTTAGCGACAGTTCCAGAAATTCGACTACAACCTGCAAAAAGAAGTGAAGCGGTAAATGCACTTCCTGCTGTCAGGAAGAAACGGCGATTAGTTTTTGAGAAGGGAAGTAAATGCTGCTTCTTCATAAACAAATTTCAAATTGGCAATAAATTAAACCTCACGCAGAGGTGCAGATAAGTTAGCAAAGTATCTCTTTGCGCCTCTTGGCGTTAAAAAATTATTTCTTCCGCAACTGTCGTGCTAATAAGTCTCCTAAAAACTGGATTATCTGCACCAACAAAATCAGCACAATAATTGTGGCAAACATAACTCCCACATCAAACCTTTGATAGCCATATTGAATAGCTAAATTTCCCAAACCACCACCACCAACAGCCCCAGCCATTGCAGAAGAATTCAAGAGACTCACAATGAGAATTGTTACTCCCAAAACAATCGAAGGTAACGCTTCCGGAATCAAAACTTTCAAAACAATTTGCCAATAGTTACAGCCCATTGCTTCTGCTGCTTCTATTAACCCTTTATCAACTTCGAGAATGCTAGTTTCCGCAATCCTTCCAAAGAAGGGAATCGCTGCAAGAGTTAGGGGAACAAGTGCAGCAGTACTACCGATAGAAGTACCAACAATTAATCGCGTTAAAGGCGTAAGAACTACAAGTAAAATAATAAATGGAAAAGAACGCCCAGTATTAACTATTGCACTTAATATTTTGTTGAGTTGGGGAGCATAAAGAACATTACCAGGGCTAGTCATTACTAACAATAAACCCACAGGTAAACCCAAAAGTATGGCGACAACGGCGGAGACTCCCACCATGTAAAAAGTCTCTTGAGTTGCAAGCAATAAACTGTTAATTAATTCCCATCCTTGCATTAATGCACCTCAACTGCATATTCTGAGTTATGTAAGTATTCCAAAGCTTGCGTTACCTTAATTCCTGCAAGTTCAACTTGAAACTGACCGACACGGCGATCGCCTACAGTTTCCACGCTACCATTAAGGATATTCACATCAACATCAAAACGACGCGCCAAGGTAGTAAATATAGAATTTCTCGCGCTTTCGTCAGCAAATGCCACTGTTGCTAAAACTGTTCCAGGACGAGGTATATAGTTATGAGAACGGGGGAAAAACTCTCTAGCTAATAAAGAATCAGGTTGTGCTGCTAAATCGCTAACGCTACCTTGTTCTACAACCTTACCAGCATGAAGTATCGCCACGCTATCGCAGATTTGTTTGACTACACCCATTTCATGGGTAATCAACAAAATTGTCAGTCCCATGCGTTTATTCAGGTCACGCAATAGTTCTAAAATTGAGCGTGTCGTTTGGGGATCGAGGGCTGATGTTGCTTCATCGGAAAGTAATACATTTGGTTCTCCCGCTAAGGCGCGCGCAATTCCCACCCGTTGCTTTTGTCCCCCAGAAAGTTGTGCGGGGTAAGCATTGGCTTTACCTTCCAACCCTACTAACGAAAGTAATTCTTCGACTTTGGCTTTGCGTCGCAATTTGCTATAACCAATCACCTCCAAAGGGAAAGCGATATTTTCAGCTACAGTTCTACAACTGAGTAAATTAAAATGTTGAAAAATCATTCCTATACGCTGGCGTGCTTGACGCAAAGCTATACCGCTAAGAGATGTGATTTCTTGTCCATTAACTCTTACGTAACCAGATGTAGGTTTTTCCAATTGATTAACGCAGCGAATTAAAGTACTTTTACCTGCGCCACTTTGTCCTAATACGCCAAAGATTTCACCTGCTTTAACATGCAGATTTACACCATCTAAAGCTACTATTTTATGTTCGCCTTGGTGGTAGATTTTGCGGATATCAATAAACTCTATCATTTACAAATTTCTCCATAGATATAAGTTCAATTTTTCTATTCTTTGCGCCTTTGCGTGAGCTGAATATCTTCTGTTTACAATGTGTTTAATAAAAATAAAAAACGAACCGCTAAGGCGCGAAGAGGGCAAAGAGAAAAGAGTTTTTAAGGAATAGGAAGTACAGCCCCTTGATATTTATCTTGGATAAATTGCTTTACTTTGTCATCGCGTAGCAATTTATGCAGTTTTTGAATTCTCGGATTGTTTTCTTTTCCTGCTAATGTAGTTACAGTCACCGCATAAAGTGGATTTTGTGCAGACTCTAGTGCTAAAGCATCTTTATCTGTTTTCATCCCAGATTGCACAACCCAGTTACCTGTGATTCCCGCTAAATCTACATCAGGAAGAGTAGGAATTGCTTGCGCTCCGGGTATCTCTTTGATTTGCAAATTTTTCGGATTTTCAATAATATCTTTGGGACTGGCTGGTTGAGCGTTGGATTTGAGTTTAATTAGCTTCGCTTCTTCTAATACTTTTAAGGCACGATGAGCGTTACTAACATCATCAGGAATTGTCACTAAAGCTTTATTAGGAACTTCTGCTAAAGATTTATGTTTGGTAGAAAATATCCCTACAGGATTTAAATGAATTTGAGGAGTAAAAGCATACATTTTGAGGTTTTTGCGCTTGTCATAATCTTCCATATAGGGAATATGTTGGAAGTAATTGGCATCGATTTGTCCATCTTTTAACGCAGTATTATTTTGCACGGGGTCGTTAAAAGTGACAATTTCAATATCTAATCCTGCTTCTGGCGCAAGATTTTTTTTCACAAATTCTAAAATCTCTCCAGCCGGAACAGGTGAAACTCCCACTTTGATTTTCTCTTTTGCTCCGGTTGCAACAGTATTTGCAGCAGTTGTTGCAGTAGGATTATTTGCTGTCGTCGTTGTACCGTTATTTTGGGGTGAACTACAACTAGTTACTGTAGCTATAAAAGATGCAGCTGCTATAACAAAGAATCGACGTTTAATATTCATGCGATCGCCTCTCTTAAATATTGACAAAATCCGACTTTAATGAATAGATAAATCTCAACACAAATGACCAATGATAAACTCACCATTTCTGGTCGGGAACCCAGTTATAATTTTTGTCCTTGACATCTATCTTTTTCGGAATAATCTTTAGTTCATAGAAGGTATCCGCCATCCGCTGCAAGCCTGAAAGCACTTCATCAGTTACAGGTAAGACACTGCGATCGCCTCCTCGCTTTTCCACAATTTCCATTGTTGGTTCGTCAATTTTGTAGACTTTAGAAAGCAATTTGGCAGAATCTTTGTAATTATTTTTTGACCAAGAACCTGCTTTTTCTAATTCTTGTAAAATTATCTTGACAATATCAGGATGGTCGCGCACAAAATCGGGAGCAGCATAATAGAATGAAGGGCTTTCTAAGGCAGCTTGATCGCCAAATACTGCAGAATTATCTGCTAACAAACGAGTACGCAGCTTTTGTTCAGCTTGTGCTGTGTAAGGGTCCCAAATCAACCATGCATCAATATCACCACGTTCAAATGCTGGTAAGGCTTCTGCTGGAGTCAAATACAAAGGTTGGATATCAGTAAATTTTAATCCTACCTTCTCTAAGGCACGTACTATAATATAGTGCTGTCCTGAACCTTTAGCAAAAGCAACTTTTTTACCTTTCAAATCCGACAGCGTTTTAATAGGTGAATCTTCTTTCACCAAAATAGCTGAACCTCTGGTACTACCAATTCCAGCAGCTACTCTCACAAATGGTTTATCGCTAGCTTGTGCAAATACGCTTCCTGTACCGCCACCACCACCAAAAACAATACTACCGACACCCATCCCTTCTAAAAGTGGCGCAGTAGAAGAAAATTCGCTCCATGTCACAGATATACCTTGAGGTTGTAAGCGCTTTTCTAAACTTCCCTGTGCTTTTAGAATATTTAAAAGTGCCATCCCTTTTTGATGACCCATTTTTAGCACTGTTAACTGGCTTTTTTGTGGTTCTTGTTTTGCAGCATTGGCAGAGTTGGTAGAGTTATGCGGGGTACAAGATGCGAGAGTTAGACTTAATCCCAAGCCAATCATAAATAACAGAAGAAAATTATTTATTTTAGGCTTATATATTCTGCGTAAGATTCTCTGGTTAATCCAAGGGAAGAGTTTATTTGTGAGTTTACTGAACATAGGTAGTCCTTAGCATGAGATTTTTTTGAAAAAATATTATTGGTTAAAGATTGAATATTAAATACAATATTTATAGAATGTATTTTTTAGCTGATGGCAATCTCAGACGGTGCGTTGCGCTACGCGACAACACACCCTACAAAATGTATTGTTTTTTCTTAATTACAGATTTTGAGAAATCCCCCTAAAATTAGGGGGAACAACAAAGAGAACACATTTTAAAACAGTATGCGTCACTCGCTCACACTCACAAGCTGAGGAAGTTCGGCAATGGGAATATCCAGAAAGTAAGACAACACTTCCCGTCGCCAAGCATCATAAATTACTCCGATTCCTGCAATTTCTGCACCAGTCGCATCGTGGACAATTTGCCAATGCTTTTGCAAATAAGGATTGCGTCGCCGTTGTCCTTCTTCATCTAGTTCTAATAACTGGGCTGCAATTTCTGATTTCTCTGTTTGTGAGGCTTTATTATATTTACTTTGCCACCAAGCTAAAACTCCAAAACGGTGGACGGCTTCATCAGGTAAAATTGTCTGACTGGCAAATTTAGAAGTTACTGGATCGACAATTTTTGTGGTACGACTGTTTAAAATTAGCTGGGCGACTATATGCAGTTCATAATGTAATTCAAAGGCTATGAAACCCAACCAATTACGAATTGGTAAATCGCCCATGAATTCCCAGTGATTTTGTACTTCCTGAACAATTTTTTCTGTGGGATCTTCTCCTGATAATTCCCAAACTCGCTGACGAGTAAATTGGGCGTGTGCGCCATCATCACCAATTTGACGACTTAAAAATAGTTGCAAGTCTGGGTCGGGTATTTGGTCAATAATCTTGCTACAAACTTGAACAATATACAAGTCGTGGGCTGCACCACCAATGCGGAAGCGATAGAACTTCTCAAACTCTTCTGCTGTGGTTAGTTGTCGCGGTTCTTGAACGCGAGTGGTGGGAAAGTTTGGGGCGTGTTTGGCAATGATTTTATCGATGGTTTCAATTTCAAAATCAGTTGTCCAAGCTGGGCGAGTTAAGGTTGCAGTCATAAAGCCTTCCTTGATTATTGCAGGTTAAGCTACTAGTTCTCGCGATCGCACTCGTGGCATTACTTCTTCAGCAAAACGTTTCATTTCTGGGGGAAACGGTTGGAATTGCAGCATGAAAGTATCTACACCAACTGCTACAAAATCTGCAATTCTCGCAGCTACGTTGTCATAACTACCAACTAACCCCGCCGCTGTTCCGCCATTACTTCCCACCCCTGGATATTTCGCCATATTCTTGAACATCACCACATCTGGTTCTACGCCTTTTATCAGTTCGGTTCTGTCGTCTTGTTGGGCGAGTTCTCGCAGGTATTCATATTCGGCTTGGGCTTCTGCATCAGTAGGCCGCGCAATGACAAAAGCTGACATTGCAAACCGCAGAGGATGAGGTTTTTTCCGTTCCCGCTTTCTCACATCAGCAATAGTTTCCCTGATGACATTTAAGGGGCGACCATTGAGAAAGAATACATCAGCTGTTTCCATTGCCAGATTCTTGGCTGCATCCGATTCTCCTCCCAGATATACAAGGGGATGCGGTTGCGCTATGGGACGCGGACGCAAGCATAAATCACTAATTTGAAAATATTCGCTGTCGTAATTAACTTTTTCGCCACTCCACAAAGCTTTGACTACTTCCATCCACTGCTGGGAATAGCGATAGCGTTCATCATGAGGTAGGAAAGGTATGCCGGATTTTTGCAATTCCGGCATAAACCAGGCGCTGATTAAATTAATTGCAAACCGTCCGCCACTAATGGCATCAATATTTAATGCCATCTTTGCCAAAACTACTGGATGAAATAGCAAAGGTTTAATGGCGGCGATAATTTCTATAGATTTAGTTGCTTCTGCTAGGGCGGCTGCGGTTGTCCAAGTCTCTAGCTGATCTAATTCTTGATTTCTCGGATTGATAATGTGTTCAGCGATGAGAGTGGTGGTGAACCCATAGGCTTCTGCTAGTTGGATGAGTTGCTTGGCTCTGTTGTAGCTAGCATCACGGGGTTCATACGGGTGGTTCATCGCGCCACAATTGCCGTAAACGGGAATCCAAATCCCGTATCGTGGCTGAGGCATATTTCTACACCCTCTTATACTAGAGGCTAATTCTGCTGAAATTTCAGCGAGACAGGAATTTGAACTTTCTGCTGTTTGATTAAAATAAACTCCGGTTTTTTGACCAATTTACCGTAGTATTGGTATATAATAATTTCACAAATAGCTGACAAAAGCAATGGGTGAAGTAAAGAAAATTTGTAATTGTCAGTCTGTGGGGGTTGGGAATTGGGGAATGGGTCATGGGTAATGGGTAATGGGTGAAGGGGAAATAATTTATGGCTTTAGACTCTTGACCAAAAATCCTTGCTTTTTGTTTTTCAATATGTGAAACTTTCTTTAATAAAATACTTAAAATCTACCAAATTACTGTACTTTTAATTAGATTGCGTAAATTTGCATAAAATCTCATGGCAAAAATGCCAAAGATTAATATTCCTTAGCTCAGGATGGTAGGTCAAAAGCTCATTTTTACAACTCAGGGTGACAATGCCGATTGTGATTGCTTGAGACTGTGTAGTTTATATAGTTATCTCTATTCAGAGATATATCTGAGAGCGCAAAAAATGCAACATTGATGGCTAATGAGTAGAGATTTCAAGATAGCAGTAAGCACAATTTCTACATTTATATTTACAGACAATCACTCATAGATTAGGAGGTTTTATCGCATGGCATTGGCAACACGCGGAATGCACTTGATGTTGAAAGAACTAAGCAAGTCTTTTGGGACAAAAACAGTTCTACAAAATATTGATTTAGAAATTAAGCCAGGCGAATTTGTGGCTATTGTTGGTCGTAGTGGATGCGGCAAAAGTACAATGCTGCGGCTAATTGCCGGCTTAGATGCAGCAAGTGCAGGTGGTGTATTTTTAAATGACCAACAATCTCACCAGCAGATTAATCCCACCATCCGTATGATGTTTCAAGATCCGCGACTTTTGCCTTGGCAACGAGTCATAGCAAATGTGGAACTAGGCTTACTGGGTTCTAACTCTAAAGCTTATGTGAGGCAGACAGCTTTACAAGTGCTGCGGGCGGTGGGATTAGAAGACCGCGCTAATGAGTGGCCATCCGTCCTCTCTGGGGGACAGCGCCAACGGGTGGCGTTAGCGAGAGCCTTAACTAGCAAACCTTCGCTATTGCTGCTAGATGAGCCTCTAGGGGCGTTGGATGCCTTAACCCGCATTGAAATGCAGCAATTATTAGAAAATCTATGGCAGGAGCAGCAATTTACAGCCCTGTTAATTACTCATGATGTAGAAGAAGCTGTAGTGTTAGCAGACCGAGTAGTTTTGATTGAAGATGGTCAAATTGGTCTAGATGTGAAGATTGATTTTCCACGTCCTCGTTCACGGGGAGATGCAGAGTTTGCCAAGACGGTTGAGAAGATTTTACAACGGGTAATGACCAGACAAGAAAGCGATCGCGCGTCTGATTATGCCCTTGATTCGGAAGCAGCTTAGAACAATTCGTAATTCTTAATTAAGAGGGGCGATGGTACAACTATTAGCTAAAGAAGAATCTCAAGATTGGATTGGAATAGCATCTTCTGTAGCTGCAGAACTGGCGGCTACCGCAGTCCAAAGAGACCAAAAAGCGGGACTTCCAGATGTAGAAATTCAACGGCTGCGGGAAAGTGGCTTATTACCTTTAGTCGTACCTCAAGAATATGGTGGTACTGGCGCAACTTGGGCAGAAGCTTTTAAAGTGATTCAACAACTTTCAACAGCAGATGGTTCTATTGGACAGTTGTATGGTAATCACCTGAATTTGACAGCTTTAGCTCATGTTTCTGGTACAGCAGAGCAAAAAGAAAGATATTATCGCGAAACAGCCGAAAAAAATCTCTTTTGGGCCAATGCTATTAATACACGCGATACCAGGCTAAAAATTACTCCTGAAGGCGAAAATTTTCGGGTTGATGGAGTAAAAAGCTTTGGTACTGGTGTAGCGATCGCAGATTTGCGGGTCTTCTCTGCCCTCCAAGATGGTGTAGAAGTCCCCTGGTTGTTTGTCATTCCTAAAGACAGACCAGGAGTAGTTTCTAACCAAGATTGGGATAACATCGGACAACGTCGCACAGATAGCGACACATTCACCTTTCATGATGTATTGGTAAAAAAAGATGAAATCCTGGGATATCCTCATCCTACTGATAGTGCTTTTGGTACATTTTTGGGAATCATCGCTCAATTAACCAAAACCTACATATATTTAGGGATTGCCGAAGGCGCATTAGCTGCGGCTAAAGAATACACCAAAACTCAAACTAGAGCTTGGATTACCTCTGGAGTAGACAGCGCCAGCAAAGACCCGTATATTTTGCGGCATTATGGCGAATTTTGGGCAGAACTGCAAGCCGCCATTGCGTTGAGCGATCGCACCGCCGCCCAAGTACAAAAAGCTTGGGATAAAGGTGCTGATTTGACTTTTGAGGAACGGGGAGAAGTGGCAATTGCAGTCTTCTCCGCCAAAGCCTTAGTTACCCGTGTGGGATTAAACATCACAAACGGCATCTTTGAAGTCACCGGAACCAGATCCACAGCTACTAAATACGGCTTTGATCGCTACTGGCGTGACCTGCGTACCTTTACCCTCCACGATCCAGTTGATTACAAACTTAATCACATTGGTAATTGGGTACTAAATCAAGAGTTACCAATTATTACTCAATATTCTTGATAGCCTATAGGGCAATTCAATTTTGGATTGCGTTTCAATCCAAAATCTAAAATCTAAAATCTAAAATTCCTAATCCCTATGCCTCCCATTAAAACCCTGCATCTACCAAACGAACTTTACCAATATCTGTTGTCTATCTCTTTGCGAGAGCCAGAATTACTCTTCAAACTGCGGGAAGAGACGACACGTCATCCTAGAGCAAATATGCAGGTAGCGCCAGAACAAGGACAGTTTCTCGGTTTTTTAGTCAAACTCATTGGAGCCAAGAAAACTTTAGAGTTAGGCGTTTTTACAGGTTATAGTTCTCTCAGCGTGGCTTTAGCCTTACCACCAGAGGGTAAAATCATCGCTTGTGATGTTAGTGAAGAATTCACAAGCATCGCGCGTCGTTATTGGCAAGCAGCAGGAGTAGCAGACAAAATTGACTTGAATCTTGCTCCAGCTATCGAGACTTTAGATAAATTATTGGTAGAAAATCAGGCAGAAACCTTTGATTTTGCTTTTATTGATGCCGATAAGGAAAACTATTATGCATACTACGAGCGAGTGCTAAAGTTAATTCGCCCAGGTGGGTTAATTGCTGTTGATAACGTGCTGTGGTCTGGACGCGCAGCACAATTAGATATTCAAGACCCAGCTACTAATGCTATCCGAGAATTTAATAGCAAACTGCATCAAGACGAGCGGATAGATCTAAGCTTGATTTCAATAGCAGATGGACTCACATTAGCAATCAAACGTTAACCAATCATGACAGGTAAATTAGACGGCAAAGTGGCAATTGTTACCGGAGCATCTTCTGGTATTGGTGAAGCCACCGCCTTAGCACTAGCAGCAGAAGGTGCAGTAGTGGTTCTGGCTGCTCGCAGAGGCGATCGCTTAAATGCCCTGGCAGAAAAAATTGCTACTAGTGGAGGCAAGGCTTTACCCATTATTACTGATGTAACAGACGAGTCTCAAGTACAGAATTTAGTTGACAAAACAAAAACTGAATTCGGTCATATAGATATCCTCGTCAATAATGCAGGTATTGCGGTTATTGGTGCTATTGATGGTGGTAATACCTCAGAATGGAAAGAGATGATTAATCTCAATCTCTTGGGGTTGTTGTATGTCACCCATGCAGTATTACCCATTTTGAAAGCTCAAGGTGCAGGACATATCGTCAATATTTCATCCGTTGCGGGGCGCACTGCAAGGGTTGGAATTGGTGTATATAATGCAACTAAATGGGGTGTAAACGGGTTTTCAGAATCCTTGCGGCAGGAAGTTTGTAAGCAAAATATCCGTGTCACAGTTATTGAGCCTGGGTTAGTAAATACGGAGATAAATGATCATATTACCGACCCGGTTTTTAAACAACAAAGCGAAGCGCGCCGTCGTTCTGTGACACCTTTAGAAAGTGAAGATATTGCAGCTGCGATTGTTTACGCAGTAACGCAGCCACCCCGTGTGAATGTTAATGAAATTCTCATTCGACCAACATTACAGGAATGGTAAATTATCAAGAAATAGGCAGAAAAGGAAAAGTTTAACTATCGGAATATTGCTGCCCAGATACCCGACTTTTTGAAAAAGTCGGGTATCTAAATCTTGTTCAAGTAAGTAATACCAATTTGAAAAATGATTGCGACAGATGGATCTTTAAAAAGCCGAGTCAATCACTCTTTCACAATCCGTCTTCTCCCAAAGGGAGAGGCTAAGCCAAGGAAAGTTTGCTCAAGTCGGGGAACCCGCCCACGCAACGCCAGTTGCTACAACGGAGGGAACCTCCGCAACGCACTGGCTCAACTTTCCGCAAAATCTAAAATCCAAAATGGTATAACATTCCACCCTACATATAGGAATGAGATTTGATTAGTGAAAAAACTTCAGTATGTGTAGTGCGATCGCATAGCATTTATTTTGTGGTTAAATATTTTTGCAAGCGCTGATTTAAAGTACCTGTGTGTAACTCAAATAAATGATTATCGTAGTCATAAAAATATAGAGAATGTCCTTCACCTTCAACACGCTTTCTATCTTCTTTGACATCAACTCCTAAACTCTTCACTCTTGCAGCATAGAGTTCATAGTCTTCTGCAGCTATTTTAAAAGCTAAATGGTTATAGGTTTTTTCTGCTAAAGGCTCACCCTCCATAATCGCAATCCACAAGCCATTGATCAGGAAAAATTTTTCTTTGGCGATAGAGAAAGTTGCCTCTCCACTTGCATAGACTTCTTGAGCATCAAATATATTTATAAGAAACTTGCTCATCTTGTCTAAATCTCTGACTATAAATGTAATGTGGCTGATACCTTGAATCATTTTTTCCTTTCCCAGAGATTGAAGTAGCATTTTTGTCAGTAAATGTTGACAATTGCATTGAAAAAATTTTACGTCAAAATCAGTTAATACCTGCTTAGTTAAAAAGCCTCCTATGTCCATCGTCTTTGATGAGAAAGTATAGCCGAAAAACCCTAATTACTTATTTAATGGAATTTTCAGGGTCAGTAATTTATCAATATAGAATATCTCAACTGAAAAATTATAGTTTTATATAAAATGACACCTTTTTCCCCAGTATAAGTGGTGTTTATATTTCCTTAATATACTTACTCTAAAAAACAGATATACAAGGGAATTTAACTATCCTAAATTTATAAATATGTAGCAACAAGTCTATTTCATAGATATTATGTACAACTATATTTTGAACCTAACTGTTTCTCCTGCGGCGATCGCAATTATTGGGGGTGGGTTTAGTGGTTCTCTTGTTGCAGCCCATATTTTGCGAAATGCAACCATACCAATTTCCATTAAGTTAATTGAACGGAGAACAGAAATTGGTAAAGGAGTCGCATATAGTACGCCAGTTGCAGGACATTTGCTGAACGTACCAGCCGGAAAGATGAGTGCTTTTGCAGATAAACCCAAACACTTCTTAACCTGGCTGCATAAAAATGGATATACCGACGCTACTGCATCGACATTTGCACCGCGTCAGGTGTATGGAGAGTATATACAGGGGATTTTAAATGAAGCTGAAGCCAATGCCCCAACTCATGTAAGCTTAGAGAGAATTTACGATGAAGCGATCGCTATTGAAACCACCACCTATAACACCGAAATCCAACTAAGTAGCGGTAAATCTCTGCACGTGCAAAAAGTTGTACTCGCTTTGGGGAATTTTCCAGCTTCATTACCAAAATCTATTGCAGCGCTAGGAAATAATCATCCCAATGTTAAAGATGCTTGGTCAACTGATGCAATTAGCAATCTGCGCCCAGATGATTCTATTCTGTTAGTAGGAACTGGGTTAACAATGGTTGATGCAGTTGTGGCTTTAAATCAGCAAGGATTCCGGGGAAAAATTCATGCTGTTTCTCGTCATGGATTAACCCCTCAAAGCCACCAAGCTACAATTTATTATCCTGAATATCTGGACTTGCAAACTGCACCAAAAACTGCGCGGGGATTACTGCGCTTAGTACGCCGAGAAATTAAAACAGCAGCTATTTACGGTTATGATTGGCGCACGGTAATTGATGCTATGCGTCCACTTACTCAACAACTTTGGCAAACACTACCATTTGCAGAACAGCAGCGCTTTCTCCGCCATATCAAAGCTTACTGGGAAGTTTATCGCCACCGAATTGCAGGAGAAATTGCTGAACTATTAGATAGCACACTCCAATCTGGTCAACTAAATTATTATGGTGGGCGGATTCAGAGTTGTCAGGAAGTGGACAATGCAATTGAAGTGAAAATTTGTGAACGGCGAACCCAAGCAGAGATTGTTTTGCAGGTGAACCGAATTGTTAATTGCACGGGTTCAAATT
This sequence comes from Calothrix membranacea FACHB-236, assembly GCF_014696315.1. GTDB lineage: Bacteria > Cyanobacteriota > Cyanobacteriia > Cyanobacteriales > Nostocaceae > Aulosira > Aulosira membranacea. Next base: position 29,426 of record NZ_JACJPX010000071.1, on the reverse strand, counting down.
GCAACTATAAGAGGTTAGAAAATCTACTGGTTACCAGCTTACAAGCACAAGGATTGATTCACCCTCATGCGTTATCAATGGGGATTGATACAGCCGCCAACGGTGCGGTAATTAATGCTCAAGGAAAAGTTTCCGACATACTTTATACTCTAGGAACACCACGCAAAGGCGACCTTTGGGAAACTACAGCTGTTCCAGAAATTCGCTCTCAAGCAGCAGCTTTGGCTCAAGAGTTACTGAAATCTCTCAATCCTAGATCCTACGCTATGGAAAGAGATTGGTTCGCTCTCCATCCATTGAGCGATTTCCCCAAACCTGCCATGCTATTTCGTCAACTGTTTGATCGAGAATCATGTACCTATACATACCTAATTGCTGATCCCCAAACCAAAGCCGCAATTTTGGTAGATCCGGTACTAGAACAGGTAGAACGCGACTTGCAAGTTTTGCAAAAACTGGATTTGACTTTACTTTACTGCTTAGAAACCCATATTCATGCAGACCATATTACCGGAACAGCTCAGCTAAGACAATTTACAGGTTGTTGGAGTGTTTCACCAGATAAGACTGTGCCGAGCGATCGCTATATTGCTGATGGTGAGATTTTACAATTAGGTTCTGTACAAATTCAAGCGATCGCTACTCCCGGACATACCGATTCTCATATGGCTTACCTCGTTAACGGTACTTACTTGTTAACTGGAGATGCTTTATTTATAGGGGGTTGTGGTCGTACCGACTTCCAAAACGGTAATCCTGGGTTATTGTATGATGTCGTCACCCAAAAGCTATTTACCTTACCAGATGACACATGGGTATTTCCCGGACACGACTATCAAGGTAGAACAGTATCGACAATTGGTGAAGAAAAACGCTGGAATCCCCGGTTTTTGGGACGCACCCGCAGCCAATTTATTGAACTGATGAACAATTTGAACCTTCCTTATCCGCAAAAGATGTCGGAAGCCGTACCCGCCAACCAACGCGGAGGCAAAGTTTTAGTGAGGTTAGATTATCAAATTTGAGCCATCATCTAATACCAATTCAAATTTAATGTCAAGTAGGATGCGTTATAACGCATCCCACGTGCTTATTGAATTACGAATTACGAATTACGAATTAGTAATTATTGCCCATCATTCCTGGGGGTATCGCTGCACCTTCTAAATCAGCACCTAACAAGTTTGCGCCTTGAATATTCGCAGTTAGAAGATTGGTTTTTTGCAAATCAGCCTTTTGTAAATTTGCGCCTTGTAAGTTTACTCCTTGGAGATTTGCACCCTCTAAATCAGCGTCAAATAGATTTGCACCTTGCAAATTCGCACCTACTATATTTGCTTTACTTAAATCTACTCCTTGCAAATTAGCTGTTTGTAAATTAGTTCCTTGCAAATTCGCCTTTTCTAGTTCTGCATCTTGGAGATTTGCACCTTCCAAATTAGCTGCTTGTAAATTTGCTCTTTCTAATTGTGCGCCAATTAAATTGCATCCCGCACATTCATTAGTTGTTAATAAACGTCTCACATTGGCTGCTACAGAATCTACTGCCCAAATTGTGGGAGATGTCATGGGTGCTGGTACTGATTGCGTAGGAATAGCAGGTATAGCTTGTGTTTCTGTTTGTGCTAGAGCGTTAGGTTGATCAAACAATGAAAAGACAGTTACAAATGCTATTAATAAAACTGTTAAAATCCAGGAATTCATATTTTGAGAATTTGCTTTCTTCATCTTTTTCCCCTCATGATAATTTGAGTTATTTGCATCAAAATTAATACTTGAATGTTCTACAGGCTCACCTTGTAATAAATTGCTAATTTAATAATTGATATTTTTTATGTTACTAAAAGTGTCCGAAAGACGCTCTATATGAGCGTCAAAATTTTAGTGAAAAAGCGTTGCGAGACTAGGTATTAATTGAAACGTCCCACTCTTAGACATAATAGAGATACCTAGCCAAATCAATACAAAAGGAAAGATTTTCCGACCATAGCGGTTAAGAATAGGAGCCATCCAAGGATTACGAGTCAAGTTATAAGAAAGCAAACACCACAGCCCAACTGTTAAATAACACACACACAAAATCACTCCTAAACTGGGAAGATTAGTGCTAGCAAATAAGGGCACATAGATACCAATATTGTTTCCACCATTGGCAATCGTCACAGCAGACACACGGTATGTTTGGGGGTCACGTAGAGTTGCTATTAATGATTTTTTCTGCCTTCGAGATTGGACTGCATGACCAAAGTCTAATGAGACATCTTGTACAGTTTCTCCGTCATCTTCACGGCTCATGAGATTACTAATACCAATAGTAATCGGGAGAATACCTAGCAATCCTACCCAAGCTTCTGGTAGAACTAAACCACCAAAGAATCCCGGAAGACTAGCAATCACTAATACTGTAAAGCCAACAAATTCACCCAGAATAATATGCTTAGGACGGAAGGTATGATTAACTTTGCCAAAAAAAGCTGTTAAGTATATATTGTCATCAAATGTAGTGGCAATAGCCGCAGATATACCGATAAGTGATGTCCCAATCAGCCAACTCATAAATCTTTACCTGCAATAGTTTAATGATGTGCAACTATTTCTGCTCTGCTGAGAGAAGAAGTCAAAATAGTTCAGCAGATTGTGAAATCAAATCTTGAATTTATTGACGGCGATGTCTACGACGGGCTACGCCTACGCAATCACATCTAGATGTTTTGTGAGTACAACCAGCTAGCTCGGCTATCTATGGATTTAATCTTATGGTTTACTAGCCAAGGCAAGCAAATACTATTTTTTTTCTAAACGATAAATAGAATTTATCAACTTCTTAATTGTTCATAAAGTAGGATGCGTTATTAACGCATCCTAGTTATTTGGTAAAATATACTGTAAATCTATCGGCTTAAATGACTTTACTCAATTATCTAGAGGAATAGAAGTGACTCAGGTAGGAAAGCAAAGAATTTCAGATAAGGCAAACCAGTTCACAGAGTCAGTCATTCGCGAAATGACGAGAGTTGCATTACAATATGATGCCGTGAATTTGGCGCAAGGATTTCCTGATTTTCCTTGTCCACCTGAGTTAAAACGAGCAGCAATTGAGGCTATTGAGGAAGATATTAACCAATATGCCATTACTTGGGGGGATAAAGCTTTTCGTCATGCGATCGCAGAGAAAGTTAAATGGTATTTAGATTTAAATATCGATCCAGAAAGACAAATCACTGTTACTTGCGGTTCCACAGAAGCAATGGCTGCAGTGATGTTAGCTACCTTGAACCCCGGTGATGAAGTCATAGTTTTTGAACCTTATTATGAAAACTATGGCCCCGATGCAATTTTAGCTAGTGCAACTCCTCGTTATGTATCCTTACATCCGCCTGAGTGGACATTTGACGCAGCAGAACTACGTCAGGCATTCAATGAACGCACAAAAGCCATTATTATTAATACGCCCCATAACCCTACAGGAAAAGTATTTACTCGTGAAGAACTAACTTTAATTGCAGAACTTTGTCAGAAGTGGGATGTGTTGGTATTCACAGATGAAATTTACGAACATATTCTTTATGACAACACACAGCATATTGCAATGGCCACTTTACCAGGAATGGCAGAAAGAACAGTTACTATTAATGGCCTTTCTAAAACCTATAGTGTCACTGGTTGGCGGGTTGGCTATATTTTAGCTAATCCAGAATTAACAAGTGCAATTCGTAAAGTGCATGATTTTCTAACAGTTGGTGCACCTGCACCTTTGCAAAGGGCTGGTGTAGCAGCAATGAAACTTCCTGTTAGCTACTATCAAGAATTAGCCAAGTTATATCAACAAAAACGTAATCAGATTCTGCAAATTTTAGATACAGTAGGAATTCCTTATTTTGTGCCGCCAGGAGCTTACTATGTATTTGCAGATATTTCTAAGTTTGGTTATTCAAATGATGTAGAATTTGCTACATATTTAATTAAAGAAATTGGTGTAGCAGTAGTTCCTGGTTCTAGCTTTTTCTCGCACTCAGAATTAGGTAAAAATTTTATTAGATTTTGTTTTAGCAAACAACGAGCAACCTTAGCAAAAGCCGGAGAGCGATTACTAAAATTACCAACAGCCCTTGTGAGAGATTAAATATTCGCTAACATATTTTCATCCTAGGCATAAATAAATTTAAGTAAGTCAGTGGAAATAAACCAAACTATGTTAAAGAACGTAAATAGGCTTGAAATCCTTACCAATGACCAATGACTAAGGATATTCTCGGACTATATTTGGATAATTTATTTTCTGGAAGTCCCTAAGTAGAACAATGCAGTAATAAAAAAGGTGCACTTCCGCACCTCTTTAAACCTTATTTCTAGAGACACTAGTTGATGTCAAACATAAACTTTATACTGCAACTGCTGGTACTTTATAATAGGCAGGTTCGTTACCTAGCTTCCATTTAATATTGCAACCAATACTTGGCTTTTGTTCCCAAGTAATTATGCGATGTCCGGGGACAAGCCGCTTCGCGTCTACGCGCAACACATCTTCAATAGCCCTGCGTAAATCAGCACCAGTTACAGGCTTATCGTTTTTAGGACGGCTATCATCTAATTGTCCGCGATAAGCTAGCTTGCGTTCGCTATCAAAAAGGAAAAAGTCAGGAGTGCAAGCAGCAAAGAAATTTTTCGCTGCTTGCTGTGATTCGTCGTAAAGCAGAGGATAAGATAAATCCAATTCTTGGGCAAAAGCTTTGAGTAATTCCGGCGCATCATCAGGGTGAGTAGTGACATCATTAGCGCTAATCGCCACAATTCCTAAATTGCGATCGCGATAATCTTTACCCAATTTTGCTAATTCCCATTTAATATGCTGCACAAAAGGGCAATGGCGACTAAGAAATATCACCAGCAACGCTTTTTTATCAGCAAAGGTAGAGAGTAAAATTGTTTCACCAGTAACCACATCTGGTAAATGAAAATCCGGTGCTAAAGTACCTAAAGGTAGCATTGTTGATGCTGTCAGCGCCATAGATATAGAACTCCTTGAGATTTAAAGTAAATATTTTGAGTCAAAAGTTGTAGAGACGCGATTAATCGCGTCTGTATTCAAAAGTCAAAAATTATTTTCCCAGTCCCCAATCCCTAATCCCCAGACTATTTCTGACTAATTGTTGGTGGAGTAATTGCAGCATACTGTTCATCTGTAAGGGTCGCTTCTTTGATATTGATTGGTTTAGGAATCAGGCCATTTTTATGAAAGTAATCTGCTACTCTTTGTTGTTCGCTAATTAAATCTGGCGAAATAGCTCTTAATCCAAAACTCCGACGGCTAATTACCAAGTCCATCACATCTGGAGGGAGTTTTTGAAATGGTAAAATCAGCTTGGCAGTTTCCTGGGGATTTGATTCAGCCCAGCGCTCAATTTTATCAATCTCCTCAATCACAATCCTCAGCAGTTCTGGATTATCAATTGCAAACTGCTTGGAACCAATATAGTATCCACCAGGTGAATCAAGTCCTTGGCTATTCTTAATTACCCTTGCTTTACCTAATTTTTCAGCGCGCGCTAGATGAGGATCACCAGTTACCCAAACGGGAATTTTACCTTCCAAAAAAGCACTTGCAGCTTCTACATTTGGTATGCTCAAAACTTGAATATCACTATATTTTAAGCCTGCTTCTTCCAAAGCTCGGAGGATGAAATAATGAGATGCAGAAGCTTTTTGGAAGACAACTTTTTGTCCTTTAATATCTTTGATACTCTTAATTGGAGAATCTGGTGGCACTGCGATCGCACTACCTTTACCAGTATTTTCTGTACGTCTTCGACCAACAATATAAGCAATCTGAGCGCCAGCAGCTTGGGCAAAAATCGGAGGAGTTTCACCTACAGAACCTAAGTCTATCTTGCCGACATTCATCGCTTCCATCAGCTGCGGCCCCTGGGCAAATTGTGCCCATTCCACCTTGACACCCAAGGGTTCTAGCCGCTTTTCTAATACTTTAGTTACCCTTACCAAGTCGCCAGCTTGTTGATACCCCATACGGAGTACCTTGGTTTTAATTTTTGAAGTATTAGCATCCGCTACATTACTAGCAGGAGACTGATTATCTGCTTTTTGGCTTTGTTGCGTACAACTAACTAAAGTTAATGAAGTTGCCAGAGTTAACAATCCAGGCACTACAAGCAGTGTAAAGCGGCGAAAGATATTGATATATGCAGGTTTAACTGTAGCAACCATAGGTTTTCTGTAAAAAATTTTCAGCTTGTTTTTTGGCAAGCAAGTGAGGCTGGGATTGGGGATGAGGGAGGCAAGGTTATGCCCCATGCCCAATGCCCCATGCCCTATTCCCTATGCCCTATTCAAATATTCTTCTGCTTCTTTTTCTATTGCTGTACCCTTGAAGAAGTCACGGTTGAGACTGGTGTACAACTCTAAAGGATGGATAGACAAGAAGTAGCGCAGGTCTTCTTCACTGAAAATGCCGCGTTCGACAAAGCTGTAAGCGTTAGATACAACGGCTGTAATATCAGGCACATCCCAGTGACCAGAATCGGAACCGAGGAAGGCTTTGACTCTGTCCCCAAAGGGGTTAGCTTTTTGATGGAAGGCGTAAGCGGCCCGGGTGTCGTCGGATTCTGTACCGAAGTAGAAGTGATTCAAGAAGCGATCGCGCACATCTTCGGCTTTGGTAATTCCAGCTGCCGCAAATTCATCTAATTCGCCGGGATTTGGAGGCGAGAGATGTTGTCCGTGGAAGCCCAAACCGCTACCAAATTGCTCCGCACGACCTTGGAATTCTGCCCCACCGTAAGTGCGGAAGAGTTCTGCTAATCCTTCTCTATCGATATTAGCAGGGTTGTTATTCTGTAAAATCTCTGGATTACGAGTTTCCCAATGCCAGATGATATCTGTGTAGAGGCTAGCACCCCAAGCGGAACCACCTTCGAGGAAGGCAAATTTGAGGGTGGGGAAACGATGGGTAACTCCACCAAAGAACAAGGCTTTGCAGAATGCTTCACCTGCGGAGGCAAAGTGTCCAATGTGGTTGTATTGATAATTGGAAATTGAGCGACGTGAAGTCCAACCCATACCAGAAGCATGAGTGGTGGGGACAACTTTTAACTCAACGCACTTCGCCCAGAAGGGATCGTAATCGTAAGCACTATCTAAAGCAAAGGTATCAATCCAAGTTGCTTCCCGTTGCACTTCTTCGGGATATTTCTCGAAGCCAGGAATTACACGAGTGACGTAACCAGGAATTTGAATTGTTTTCAGCCCCAGTTCTTTGATTGCATATTCTAATTCCTCAATCCCTTCTTCTGGTGTGTTGAGAGGAATTGTGGCAATGGGGGTAATGCGATCGCTATAAGGACGGAAGATATCTGCATGATAGAGGTTCGCTGCCCGACAAACCGCCCGCCGCATTTCGTCGTTCTTGATTTGTGGTGCGAGGGTTGCCAAGTTAGGATACAACACAGCAAAGTCTGTTCCCGCTTCTTGCAAGCGTTCGTGTAACAGCTTTGGTAGGGTAATTGTTGCTAAATCTAAGGTATTTTTTGTGGGACGACCCCAGAAAGGTGGGCGCGCAGTCCGGTATCTATGGCGTTCTTCCCAAGATTGTTGGAACCAACGAAAACGACCAGCACCAGGTAAATGTTCTCTAAAGCTATCAACAATTTTAGAACCGCCTACCTGCTCTAAATAATCCAGAAAAGCCGGCTCAAATTCTTGAGTATGTACATCAGTATCAATGATGGGATAACCTAGTTGTTCCCGAATTTGTGCTGACCGAGTCTTTTTCGTGGGACGTTCAAGAGCAATTGTCACGATAGTTTCTCCACAGTTACATCATTGAATTTGTGAGGATGAAGTCTGACATCTGCAAGCAATACTGTAAAGATGGCGTTTGCTCAGAATGATGACCTCGTACAAGAAATTTCTCAATATTTGACTAAGCCTCTAACAGACAAATGACCATAAGTGCCTATTTGTCTACACTCTATAGATACTAAGAGAATTAATTGGAGGCACACTTTTTCAACACAATAATTTTTTGCACCAGCAATATCTTGTTGCTAATCTGTGCATCAGAAATTTTAAATACTGTTTATCGACCAATTTACCGTTGATTATTTAGCAGTATTGCATAACCCTCTCGACAATACAAGTCTTCAGTAAACAAAGTATACGTGGTTCTAAATTTGTTAATTACTAATTTTTAGGTAACCTAAATTTATCTCCTAAGCATTTTCATTAGCCTGACAAGGCTTTTGCTGGTATTGACAACATGATATAAATATTATACGGTAAGACGAGCGATTAACCGGACTTTGTTCTGTAGCTGGTATATATACTAGCCAAAGTCATCTCACAACTCATCATCCCCAATACTGAATTACCTACAACACAAGGAAAGCAGTTCATGAGTAACCTCAAGCTTTACTTCGCCAAAGCCTCGACTTTCTCCCAAAGAACCCGTGTTGTTTTGCTAGAAAAAGGAATTGAATTTACACCGATTGAAATCGACCTACAAAATAAGCCTGAAGGCTACACGCAGATTTCGCGCTATGGTAAAGTCCCTGCGATCGCACATGGAGATATCAATATCTATGAGTCTGCCATCATCGATGAATATCTAGAAGAAGTCTTTCCTGAGCCTGCTTTATTACCCCGCGAACCAGGAGCAAAAGCGATCGCTCGTATTTGGATCGACTATGCCAATACCCGCTTTGTCCCTGCATTTAACAAATTCCTACGTGGTAAAGATAGCACCGAACAAGAACAAGGACGCAGAGAGTTTATCGAATCCCTCTTATATATTGAGCAAGAAGGATTAGGAAAGCTGTCTGGTAATGGCCCTTACTGGTTAGGAAACAAAGTAAGTTTAGTGGATATCAGCTTCTATCCCTGGTTTGAGCGCTTACCAATTCTCGAACACTTCCGCAAATTTAGCTTACCAGCAGAAACACCACGTATCCAACAATGGTGGAACACACTGCGCGATCGCGAATCCATTCGAGCCGTAGAAAATCCTGTCAGCTTCTACATCGAAAGATTTAGTAAAGTGCTTGGTGAACCTACCGCAGTTGGTGCATCTCAAAAATAGATTTATCCCGTTACACTTATAAATCTAATAATCTCAGCGTCTTTGTGGTTTAAAAATATTTAACCGCAAAGACGTATTATTATAAATACCTTCTATTGTAAAAATATTAAACCAAACCTATATTGAACCCATAAATTATCTAACAATCCAACCTGCTTTTAATTTTTTATACTTTTCTCTACACTTAATTATGGAGTATAGTTTACCCGACAAAAAGCTATTTCTCAACTGAGATATGTATTGAGCGATATGAAACAAATTAAAATAACTAATAAGGCTGGTAAAATAACTGCAATTTTATGTTTAATCACAATCATACTAACCCCTTTTGTGATAGTAAATCCCGGAGAACGGGGTGTATTAATGCAATTTGGGAGAGTGGAAGCAACTGTTCTACAAGAAGGTATACATTTAATCATCCCTATTGTTAATACTGTAAAAAAAATTAACGTCAGAATTCAAAAACAAGAAATATCTGCGGAAGCTTCTTCTAAAGACTTACAAGATGTTTTCACAGATGTAGCCTTAAACTGGCACATTATCCCAGAAGAAACCTATATAACTTTTCAAGAGATTGGTGATGAAAAAGATGTAGTTGAAAAAATTATTAATCCAGCCGTAGAAGAAGTTTTGAAAGCAGTTGTAGCAAAGTATACGGCAGAAGAAATAGTTACTAAAAGGGGAGAAGTTAAATCGGGAGTGGATGATGCATTAACTACAAGATTGCATGGCTACCATATTGCAGTTGATGATATCTCACTTGTTCATGTCAATTTTTCTGATAAATTTAATGAAGCAGTTGAGGCTAAACAAATTGCAGAACAAGAAGCTAAGAAAGCGGACTTTTTAGCACTAAAAGCAGCCAAAGAGGCAGAAGCCAAGGTTAATTTGGCAAAAGGCGAAGCAGAAATCAATAGATTGCTACATGAGACTTTAACCAATGAGATATTGGAGAGACAAGCAATCCAAAGATGGGACGGTAAATTACCTTTAATTATGACTAAGGATACACCTAAGTTTTTAAATCCCACTGAGCTTTTAAAATTAAAATAATCTATAAACTGAGTCTAATTTGAAACCCATTATTTTTTCATAATCAGGTTTTCTTTCTAAAATTTACATTCTTCCTTGTTAGCTTTTAAAAAACTCCATTTCTCATTTTAGATGAGCTTTAGTTTAGATATAATCATGAAAAACCCAGTTGATAATACTGGGTTTTTCTGTTAACTACCAGAGAAGAAATTAGGAGTATCGATAACTTTAAATTGAATCAATAACACAATCAAGAATGTATAAGCAGTTGACGAAACTAAGCCTGTCAAGAGTTCCTTTTTTAGATTGCGTTCTTGGTTTTGTTTTTGCAACATATCTAATGCGCCGGCTTGCATTAGCAGAATCCCAACAATATTTGATAGCCAGTAACCAATAATAATTCCTGGCATCATTAATTTAGAAGAGACAAGGCTACAAACATAACCAAAAACATAAGCTATTGGTAAATTGAATACCAAATCATTCCACCAACATAAGGGTGATAATAAATATCCAATTACTAATAAAAATCCACCTCTAACCTTTTGCAATAGTGTTTTAGGTACATTTTCTAGATTTTGTGACGACAACTCTTGCTCACTATTTTGGATTTCAGTCATTGTTGTACAGTAATTCCATCAACTAACCGTACTTTAAAAGAAAATATCAAAAAAGTCCAGAGCCTAATGGTAGAGGAGTCTGCCAACCCAAAAATGTTAGGTGGAGGTTGGGTAAAGGTTAAAGGGTAAAGGGTAAGGGACAAAAACCTTCCCCTTTACCTCGCTAGGGCAAAAGGGGAAGGGGAAAAGGGGCAAGAAAAAATCTTTAACCCTTCCCCTTTCACCTTTTCCCCACACCAAATTCCAACTTGAAAATCCTTAACCGAGGAGTATTGAGATTCGTCCTGGTCTTACCCCCTGCCCCTTTTCCTCTGTTTGACGGTGAAATTGTTCACTGGGGCTGTTTCCTCTGCTCGCTAAGAATTCTCCTTGCTCTGTAAGATTAAGTCCTGTATTTTGCTAGGATTAATGTAGTATTATGAGATACTGCTATTTTTCAGAATACTGCATTGTAAACATTGATTTAAATTAGTTTGCCTGAAAAACTAGCTTTGAATACTCATATTAAATAATACAAAGTTTTGGTATTGCTTCACAAAAATATAGACTTTTACTATATTTTAGCTTTAAAATACGGTAAATACGTCGGCTATTAGCTCTTTGTAATTATGTACCTGGTGTTGCTTAAAAACTACAGTTGCCCGAAAAGCTCTACACAAGAGCGTTACAACCAATCTTTTAGTTTCAGCTAAAGAAAACCGGATTGATAAAACCCCACTCAAGGACAGGAATATGGATTTTTTCTTATTGCCTTTATTCAGCTTTTTAGTTGGTATTTTTGTAGGTCTGACAGGAATTGGCGGTGCTTCTCTCATCACGCCGATGTTGATATTTGTTTTTCAAGTCCCACCTGCTGTAGCAGTCAGTTCTGATGTTGTAGCGGCGACGTTAATGAAAGTCGTAGGTGGAATCAAACACTGGCAGCAACAAACCCTAGATGCTGAAGTGGTAAAATGGCTGGCTTTGGGAAGTGTTCCTGGTTCTCTGTTTGGGGTGGGGATATTGCACCTGATTAAAATGCGGGCCGAGAATAACCTCAATGAATTCATGCTGCACTTGCTGGGTGCCACAATTTTGTTAGTTACATTTTTGGCGTTGCTGCAAATGCTGCTGTTGACTTTCTTTCCACAGGTCAAATTACCCGAACTGCCCAAATTTGACTTGAACACTCAACTAGGGCGTTTACAGACTGTCAGCATAGGAGCATTGTTAGGCTGTATTGTCAGTCTCACAAGTGTCGCTTCTGGTTCGATGTTTGCTTTAGTACTAATTGCATTTTTCCGCTTAGATGCTAGGAAGTTAGTTGGTACAGATATTTCCCAAGCAGCAATTCTCTTACTCTTCACTGCCTTAGGACATCTCACCTTAGGAACTGTCGATTGGAATTTAGTATTACCTATATGGTTTGGTTCTGTACCAGGAGTATTAATTGGGGCTAAAGTTTGTCAAATTGCGCCGCAGAAACCATTGCGATTTATTATTTACTCTCTATTAATGATGGTCAGCTTAAAGTTAGTCTATTAGAAAAGCTAAACAGGTGAGAATAACTGTATATCTTCACAAATTAATTCTATAACTTTGTAGCATGAGCATAGATAAAATAATGCTCTGTAAGTTTTACATCCGCCTTAAAACCAACTTGTGCTAGATGTTTGTGTAGTGCATCTGGTTGATAAAAAATTTTCACAATTTGGAATTCTTTCCCATCATTTAATTTACGGCTTTTGTAAATATTACCGTCATCATTAAGAATATGGTTATTCGCTGTAGATGTCGGTTCAAAGCGTGAATCAATAATAAATACTTGTCCGCCGAGACGTACAGATTTATATACTTTGACTAAAAATGATTCTAATAATTCTGGTGGCACATGAGATAACCAGAAAGAGAAAAATACTAAATCATATTCAGCATTAGGTTCCCATGTAAATAAATCTATTTGCTGATATTCTATGTTTTGTGAATTTAACTTGCTCCGATTAATCGCAATTACTTCTTCTGAAGCATCAATTGCAGTAATTTTATTGCCATTTTTTAACAGTTCTTGCGTCCAAATTCCTGTTCCGCAAGCTAGTTCTAAAATTTTATCGAATTGTCCAATTTGATGTAAGGCTTGTTTGACAATATCAACTTCTTGAAACCAACGCTGATTGATTTCCTCTCCACGATCATAACGACCAAGGCGATAGAACCATTGATCATATTCGTTGGCTCTAGCACTATAGTAGGCAATTTGTTGTTCTAGAATTTGCTTGGTCATTACCAGCTTTACATCTCCTGAGAAATTTTACCGCAATTTACTGTATTTTGGTAAATATACCGTAGTATTATTTTTAAATCATTCCATCGCTTGCAAAAGTAAGCAATATTTTTCCAGGTTTCTTAGCAATATCTAAGAGACAGATTGTTATTTTGGTGATATTTTTATCACTCAAATCCACTATTAAACAGTCAAATGGCTGTTGATTATCTGGTGTTGCATAGGTGTTTACCATTAGAAGCAAAGTATTTATGTTGTCCCAGTGCTTTCTATCTCGAATATTAAACATTTTTCTCCGCTTTTTCCAGAACTTTCAGCACAGAAGAATCCGGCTTTTTTCTTTATTGTTTGCAGTGGGTCTTGGTTTAGTTTTATTTGTTTCCGCTTGTTCTTCCAGCACAACGCAGCAAGCAACAACAACACCCACAGAACAGGCAACATCAACACCTAATCAAAGTCCAGCAGTTAGTAGTAATGCAGTTAGAATCGGATTTCAGAAAGCGGGAACTATTTTAAGCGCATTGAAAACCAGAGGAGATTTAGAAAAGGCTTTGGCAGCTGCGGGTGCTTCTGTTACCTGGAGTGAATTTCCATCAGGCCCACCAATGTTAGAAGCTATCAACTCCGGTAGTATAGACTTCGGCTACACAGGAGAATCACCACCAATATTTGCCCAAGCTGCAGGTATGCCTTTAGTTTATGTAGCTTACGATCCTTGGAGTACGAAAGCTGAAGCCATCCTTGTTCACAAAGATTCTCCGATTAAAACAGTGGCGGATCTCAAAGGTAAAAAAGTGGCTTTCGCCAAAGGTTCTAACACGAACTACCTAGTAGTGAAAGCTCTAGAAAAAGCCGGATTGCAATATACTGACATCCAAGCAGTTACCCTCCAACCTGCTGATGGACGTGCTGCGTTTGAAGGTAAAAACGTTGATGCTTGGGCAATTTGGGACCCTTATTTAGCTTTAGCAGAAAAAGCCACAGGCGCACGCACTTTAACCGACGCAACCGGATTAGCGCCGAATCGTGGTTATTATTTGGCTGCTAAATCTTTTGTAGATGCTCATACAGATACTTTGAAAATAGTTTTAGATGAAGTGAAAAAGACTAGTGACTGGGCCAAGAATAATCCTAGTGAAGTGGCGAAATTCCTCTCGCCTACATTGGGTATTGATGCAGCTGTTTTAGAGGTAGCAGAAAAGCGGCGCGATTATGGTGTGCTGACACTTACCGATGAAGTAATTGCAAAACAGCAAGAGATTGCGGATGCATTCTACAAAATCAAACTTATACCGAAGCAAATTAATGTTAAGGACATAGTTTGGCGGAATTAGGAAATGGGGTATGGGTAATTGGTAATTGGTAATTGGTAATGGAAATTTATCTCATTGTCCCTCAATCCTCCAGTCCCCAGTCCCCAATCCCCAATCCCCAATCCCCAGTCCCCAGTCCCCAATCCCCATTCTCAACTCAGGTGATTAGATGGAAATAACTACACAATTGATAAAAACCGATGTACTAGTGATTGGCGGTGGTACGGCGGGGACGATGGCGGGAATTAAGGCGAAACAGGCTAATCCGGCGGCAGATGTCCTGATTTTGGAGAAGGCTAATATTCGGCGGAGTGGTGCGATCGCAATGGGAATGGATGGCGTAAATACAGCTGTTATCCCTGGATACTCTACGCCAGAACAGTATGTACGCGAAGTCACCATTGCGAATGATGGGATTCTCCATCAAAAAGCTGTCTATCAAACCGCCTTGCTAGGCTATGAAACTATTCAAGAACTAGAAAGTTGGGGTGTGAAGTTCCAAAAAGACCCCCAAGGCAATTACGATGTTAAGCAAGTGCATAGGGTAGGCAAATATGTATTGCCTATGCCTGAAGGCAAAGATTTAAAAACCATTCTTACCCGACAGGTGAAGCGCCATAAAGTTAATGTTACCAACCGCGTTATGGCGACTAGGGTTTTGGTAAGAGAAGGAAGGGCGATCGGTGCGGTTGGGTTTGATGTACGTGGTGGTGATTTTGTTGTTATCCAAGCTAAAGCCGTCATTCTTTGCACTGGTGCTTGCGGAAGGTTGGGATTACCTGCATCAGGCTACCTCTACGGGACTTACGAAAACCCCACGAATGCGGGTGATGGTTACTCAATGGCTTACCATGCAGGCGCAGAATTAAGTAACATTGAATGCTTCCAAATTAATCCCTTAATTAAAGACTACAACGGCCCTGCTTGCGCTTATGTTGCTGGGCCTTTTGGCGCATATACTGCCAACGCAGAAGGACACCGCTTCATTAATTGTGATTATTGGAGTGGGCAAATGATGCTAGAAATTTGGAAAGAATTGAACTCTGGTAAAGGGCCAATTCAGTTAAAAATGACGCATTTGGATGAAGATACAATTTCGGAAATTGAGTCTATTTTATGGTCAAATGAAAGACCAAGCCGGGGAAGATTTCACGAGGGTAGAGGCGAAAACTACCGCACTCATGGAATTGAGATGAATATCTCGGAAATTGGGTTGTGTAGTGGACATAGTGCTTCTGGTGTGTGGGTGAATGAAAAAGCAGAAACTACTGTACCAGGATTGTATGCGGCTGGAGATATGGCGAGTGTTCCTCATAACTATATGATTGGGGCATTTGTATATGGGCGTTTGGCAGGAACTCATGCAATTGATTACATCAAAGATTTGGAACATTTAGA
The DNA here is from genome assembly GCF_014696315.1 of Calothrix membranacea FACHB-236. Lineage (GTDB taxonomy): Bacteria > Cyanobacteriota > Cyanobacteriia > Cyanobacteriales > Nostocaceae > Aulosira > Aulosira membranacea. Next base: position 13,712 of record NZ_JACJPX010000071.1, on the reverse strand, counting down.
ACCTGATACTGAATTTTTAGATGCAGAAAAAGTGAGAATTTATGCACCATTAAATCAGCCTAATGGCATTCCCCATACTCAGGTTGAATATAAGTTACGGCGACTAGTAAACGATTATTTACAACCGCCAAAATCAAATTACAAAATGGAAATTGGGCTGAATAGTTTTGTGCGTTATCATGACGCTTTGGCGCAAATGGGAGCGCGCGATCCGCATGAACTGATGCGCTGTATGGAGGTGCATTTTATTAGAGATTGTGCGGAGATGGCTGCAAGAGCATCTTTATATCGACGAGAAAGCCGTTGGGGGCTTTATCATTATCACTTAGATTTTCCTGAGAAGAATAATCAAGAGTGGTTTTGTCATGTAAATTTGAAGAAGAATGCAGCGGGGGAAATGGTGTTATTTAAGCGTGATGTTGAACCTTATATTGTGGATGTGGATTTAGGTAGAGAGGTTTATGATGTAGCAGTTAAATAAGTTAATGAATAATTAACCGCAGATAAACCTTTTCTTTAATGATTAATGAGAAATGTGCAAATGCCTCTTTATGATTCCATTGGTCAACAATATACAACAACTCGCATCCCTGACTATCGCATTGTGCAGAAGATAATCGACTTACTCAATTTACCACCAGGTAGTCTGATTGCTGATATTGGCGCGGGAACTGGTGGTTATTCACAGGCGCTAGCTAATCGAGGATTTTCTGTTTATGCGGTTGAACCATCATTGATAATGCGCCAACAAGCATTAGCACATCCACAAGTGCAATGGTTTAATGGCTATGCAGAAGCTTTACCTTTAGCCGATAAATCTGTTGATGGAGTGATTAGTATTCTGACAATTCATCATTTTTCGGATTTAGATAAAGCCTTTCAAGAAATGCACCGGATTATTCGGGATGGGCCAATTATATTGCTAAGTTTTGATATTAGATTTGCTCAAAGAATATGGTTATATGATTATTTCCCTTGGATGTGGGAAGATGCATTAAAATTTCTCCCACTGCATGAAATTACCAGTTTAATTGAGCAGAATACTCAAAGGAGAATTGAAGTCATACCTTTGATGTTACCCTACAATTTATCTGATTTATTTGCTGCAGCTGCTTGGAGACGACCTGAGTTATATCTTCAAGCAGAAGTGCGCGCTGGAATATCTTCTTTTGCTTTAGGTAATGCTGATTTAATTGCATCTGGTGTTAAATCTCTTGCAGCAGATTTAAGTAGTGGGGAATGGGATGCAAAGTATGGAGATATTCGTCAGGTTACAGAAATTGATGCAGGTTATCGTTTTTTTAAAGCAAAGATTGTTAACTAAAAATATCATACATAAATTCTTCGTGAAATATTAGTCTTGCTGTAGGGTGGGCATTGCTGAGAAGAAAAATCTACTAACAATTACAGAGGTATCACATGGCTTTAATTAATCAAAGAGTAGATGTTCCCGTGATTGTGGACGAGTCTAAATGTTTAGAAAAATGTAGAGTTTGTATTGAAGTTTGTCCACTGGATGTACTAGCCAAAAATCCGGAAACTGGCAAAGCATATATGAAATATGACGAATGCTGGTTTTGTCTTCCTTGCGAAAGGGAATGTCCAACAAATGCCATTAAGGTGCAAATTCCTTTCTTATTAAGGTAAAGATATAGTTCCAAAAAAATTGGGACACAATGCCCAATTGTTAATAGTAATGCCTACCCTACAGTATGATTAGTGGTTCACTCACTTAAAAGGCGATCGCGCTCTACTTAATAATTATTTCTTCAATGTCAACAAATATAGAGTCTGAATTAAATGAATGGTTGGAAATGTTGCGATCGCCTGATGTTAGCGATCGCTTAGTGGCGGTAAAAACCCTGCAACACTTGGGGGATGAGACGGCAATTGATGCGCTAATTGTTGCTTTACAAGATGAAAGCACAGCCGTGCAAAAAATCGCTGTCACCGCACTCTGGGAAATTGCTAATCCCGCCACTGTTCCGGCTTTATTACCATGTTTAGCTTCACCAGATGCAGAAGTTCGCAGTGAGGCGCTATCGGCTTTGGGTGAGTTGGTATCTTCAGAAGATTTGCTGCTGTTGCTAGATGCTTTACAGCAACCGGATATTAACCTCCAACTGAATGTGTTAATTCTGTTGCGAAAGATACATGATGCTCAGTCTCTCCCGGCGGTGCTATCCTTCTTTAACTCGGAACATCCCCAACTACGAGAAGCGGCTGTGACTACTCTTAGCTATCTCAATCAAGTGCAGATATGCCCGCCAGCTTTATCTTTAATGAGCGATCGCGATGACAATGTACGTCGTGCGGCGGCGCTGACGTTAGGGCATTTGGCAGATGCAGAGATAGTAGATTTACTTGGTAATGCATTAACTAATGATACCGATTGGCAAGTACGCCGCAATGCTGCCAAATCTCTAGCGCTTTATGCTGATGCCAAAGTTATTCCTCATGTATTAATTGCCGTTAAAGATGAACATTGGCAGGTAAGAAAATTTGCTATTCAAGTATTACAGAAAATACCTGATGCACAGTCTTTACCTGCACTTATTGAAGCGTTAACAGATGAATATTCGGATGTGAGAAAAGACGCTGCGATTGCCTTAGGCACTGCGCTCCGCGCAATCGCTCTGGGTAATTTTGGTAAAACTGAAGCTATCAACGCCCTACAACAAGCACTAGATGATCCTGATCGGGAAGTTAGTATCTACGCACAAAAGGCAATTCAAAAAATCGGAGAAGGAACGAGAACATAAATTGAGAATTCGTAATTAAATCGAGGTAGGGTGTGTTATGCCGTTCGCTTTTAGCGTTCCCGCAGGGTAGGCTAATGCACCTTGAATTTTTGGACGTTTGGTGCTTGTCAGAAATGCGGAATTCCTCTCCAGGATGTTTGGTTGTATAATGTTACATTTTAAGCTGAAGGTGTTAATAAATTAATTGTAATTGCTGAGTGATTTTGTGATTGAGATTTCCGCAATGTGACAAAAGCTAGGATACCTACTACTATTAAATAAATACGTTGTAACCAGACATTACTCAATTTGAGAGTTAAACGTCCGCCAATTATGCCACCTATAAACATTGTAGTGCCAAGAATTATTCCTAAATCGTAATTTACTATCCCTTGTTGTAAAAAAAATGATGGTGGCGATTAAGGAAGAAAATATATTGATAAATTTAGTAGTTGCGATCGCTTCTACAAATGTCATCCGAAACAGCATAACATAAGCTGCTGTGAGTAGAGTTACATAACCACCACTAAAAAAACCTCCATAAATACCAAGGATAAACGTCACTACATAGCCTGCAATTTATGCAATCCGTGGAGGTATTACTTGAGAGGGTGTGACTCCAGCATGACGATTAAACACTGATAATATAGCTACTACTATCATTGATACAGAAATTATCAATGGCATTGATTTAGATGGCAAAATCAGTACCAATAATGCTCCTAAAAATGACCCTAATATAGTTAATAATGTTAGTAATGGTAAGCGTTTAGGGCTAATTACTTTTTTGCCAATGAAAGGTAGTGTCCCGCCTATACTCATTAAAGTTAATGCAAACATATTGGTAGCGATCGCAGTTCGGGGTTCTATGCCAAATTCCAACATTACAGGCACAGTAATCAGCGATGTGCTACCAGCAATCACGCTAAGAATGCTGGCAAAGAAAAATATTCCAGCCAGCAGAATTATCTGCAAAATATCCACAATTTAATTTTTAAAAGACTGATATTTAGTATTTTATGAGTTGATTTATTAATTATTTTCTTACTTATTAATTCTTAAAAATAGCAACATTTTATACCAATATTTTTAGTAAAATTTTAGATAATGCTGGTAACAAATAAGTTGGTAATATCGGTGTCAAGATCCCCGACTTCTCAAAGAAGTCGGGGATCTAATTTTTCAAATAAGTTGGTAATAAAGCTAAGAATACAGTGTTTTCAAACACATATTTTTCTAAATTTAATTGCCGAAAAAATTGTGAAATAATTGACTAATTATAAGATTAGAGACTTTACAATTGGGCAACTATCTTTTGAATGATTTGCCGACGTGTATCTTGGCGATTTTGGCTAGCAGCTTTGACGTTGTTAATCACAGCCTCCGGCGCAGTGTGGGGAGAACCACTGTTAAAGGGAGCTTGGGGATTGTATTCTATTCCTAGTTGAATTGATTGGGCTATTACATCACCGAATAATTCCGCAGCTATCACTAACGCAAAATCAATTCCTGATGTGACACCACCGCCTGTAATGCGATCGCGATCGATGACAACTCGTTGTTGTACTACCTCAACGCCGAATAACCCCAATAAATCCAGGGATAGCCAGTGAGTAGTGGCGCAATAGCCTTGGAGTAACCCAGCCGCACCTAGCAGCAGAGAACCAGTGCAAACAGATGTTATGTAGCGGGCTGTTTGTGCTTGAGTTTTCAGGAAATCGAGAAAATTTCTATCTTCTAGTTTGGCATCAATACCTGGCCCTCCGGGGACAAACAACACATCTAAAGGTGGAGATTGAGCAAAAGTGGTGTCAGGTAAAAACGTCAAACCGCGATCGCTGCGGATAGGTTCTAGAGTTTCCGCTAGCAGATATAAACTTGTATTGGGTAATTTGGCAAAAACTTCGTATGGCCCTGTAAAATCTAACTGCGTTACATTAGGGAACAATACAATTCCTATTGAGGTAGAAGGATTTGTTTCAATAGCGCTCATGACTGATTTAAGCTTTAAAATAAATAAAATATCAGAGCTAATATCTTAATTTTTAATCATCAGAGGTGGGCATTACCCACCCTCCAAAAATCACCGATTTAATTTAAGCCCAATTGCGTACTACAACAATCTTAAATTGACGTTCTTCGGGCAAAATATAATCAAATGAACCATAGCGTTCTAAAGCCCAGTTTCGCAAATCCTGAATAGCACGAGGAAAGATATCATCTGGGATACTCCAAGCTGCACTTTGGATTTTATTTTCTTGGTTTTCTATTAATTGACCTACAGTATTTTCAACTCGCCATTGGGCTGCAATTTCAGTTTCTAAAGTTGCACCTTGTGATTCTAACTCTGCTAAAACCTCTTCTTCCGTCGCACCGTAACGCGGTAAAGGATGACCATAGCTATCTAAAATACCTCTCCAATGCTCAGTAAATTCTCCTCTCAACGCATTTGCTTCTAAAGCAGGACTAGCAGAGTTAGTCTGACCATGAGTATAAAGCAAAATACCACCTGATTTCAGCACGCGACGGATTTCTGCTAGCGCTTGTTTCCAAGCAGCAATTAGATGAAAAACATGAACAACCAAAGCTACATCAAAAGAGTCACTATCAAAAGGTAAAGCTGTAGCATCTCCTGTAATTGCAGTGAGTTTATGAGACACACCTTCTAGTTTTCGCTGCAGTTCAGCCAACATCTTTTCTGAGACATCTATACCAGTGTAAGAATAGCCTTTTTTCGCAATTGGAACAGCCATTCTGCCAGTACCAATACCCGTTTCATAAAATTTGGTATCTGCTGTTGGGGAAACTAAATTGAGGATAAAATCTGTCACTTGCTCAGAGATTCCTGGGGGAAATCCTCTGGTAGCATCGTAAATATTAGAAACTCGATCAAATGAAACAGTTGTAGTCATATATTTGTTCTTTGTTAGAGACGCGATTAATCGCGTCTGTACAATTTTAATTTGTCTTTGCTCAATCTAAATGACTGATGAGTGTTAGAGGGAATATAGGTAATGTCATCATGGATTAAGTCCCCAAATTAAAATTCGCTTGTAGGGGAAAAAGAATGGACGCTCATCAGGTAAAATGCCGAATAATTTTTGTTGATACCTGGCTACAAATCGCTCATAAGTTTGGGTATCTAGCTGTGTTTCATAAGCGGTGAGTAACGTTCCCCGATACCATTCCACTACAGCTTCTCGTGATGGTAACAAATGCCCGTAAATTTGTAAATTTACTTGTTGTTTAATAAAGCCTAACTTATAAAGTAGCTTAGCATAAGCTGCTGGAGAAAGTACTTCTAAGCGTCGCACGTATCCCTTTAATTCTTGACTGAATTCCTTTGCTGTCTCTACAGCTAATTGATGCACTGGCTCATCATCCATTGCCGGAATTTGTATTGCTAATTGTCCGCTGGGTTGCAATTTGTCTCGTAATTTAGTAAATAATGTTTCGTGTTCCGTTACCCACTGTAAAGCAGCGTTAGAAAACACAACATCAAATTTACCTTCTCCTGGGTTATCTTCAATTCTTCCTTGCTCAAACCGCAATCCATTACCTGCAAATTGACTCGCTACAGATAACATTTTTTCAGATGCATCAATTCCCAAAGTTTCTTTAGCTGCTAATTTTTCATGCAGATACTTGGTTAACTTTCCGGTTCCACATCCTAAATCTAAAACTCGTAAATTTTCTTGGGGATTTAACAAATTTACTAAGTCGTAAAAAGGGCGACTTCTTTCGGCTTGAAATCGTTCATATTGCTCTGGATTCCATTTATCTGGCATTTTGATAACCTATTGTTAATGTAGGTGTAAGGAATGAGGCATAAATTGAATCGAATTTGAGTTGTATCTTGATTAATTAAATTGCAGTTTACCTAGTTTATTTAAAGCAAACAATAATGAACTGATATGAAATGATTGCAGCAGAATGCCGTTATCGATATTTTGAATTAAATTATCTAATGGTAATAGTTTTACATTTATGATTTCGGTTGGATCTAACTTTAAATCGGCTACAAGCTCTACATTTGTGGCTAAAAAGCAATGGATCGAGTTATTATGAGTTGCTGGATTCGGTGAAATTACTCCTGTCTCAAGAAAATTGTCGCTTGAATATCCTGATTCCTCTAATAATTCGCGTTTTGCTGCTACTAGTGGGGAAATATCTTCTGGTTCCATACAACCACCAGGTAATTCTAAAACTGTTTGTTGAATACCGTGGCGATATTGTTCAACTAACACAACTTCCTGATTTTTGGTTAATGCGACAACATTCACCCATGTTGAATATTCAAAAACATAAAAAGGCTCTACGATTTGTCCATCCGGCGTTTGACAAGTATCAGCACGGACTGTAAGCCATTTATCTTTGACTAAATATTGAGACTTTAATATCTTCCAATTTAAGGAATCCACATTTAAACCTCTTTTTGCTTCGGTACGAATTCGATAATGTTAATCATACTGGTAACAATGAAACATGAGCAGAAACTATCTTCCATCCTTGCGGAAATCTATACCAAGTCTGGCTTTGTCTCCCAAAACGTTCTACACCATTGATAATGCGGCGAAATTCTAAAGTTACAGTTGCTGTATCTTTGCCAAAGGTTACAACTTTAAGATTAGAAATTTCCCGTTCAATTTTTGGGTTTGGTCGAGAGGCGCGAAAATTGCGAATCTCTTCACTACCATAGAGATTTTCTGTTACACCAAAGCGCACTACTTCTGGTGCATCCCAAAATAAACTATCCATTACCTCTAAATTATTATTAGCCAAAGCTTCTTCGTATTTAAGGTATAAATCAGTTACTTCAGCTATAACAGCAGGGTCATTTACTGTAGTCATTGTTGTTAATAATTTACGAACTCCGAATTATTTTGTCACAAAATGACCTATGTAAAACAGGCGAAAATTCATAGGATGAAAAAAAACACGAAGCATAGATTTTTGCTGTCTGTCGCCATACATCACTCCTAGCCATGAACAAAAAAGTAGATAGTCATACTGAAGGCAACAAAGATGACAAATTTCCGAATTAATTGGGGTTTAAGTCTACGTGCATAATGGGCGCTTAAATATCCACCCAAAGAACCAGCCACAGCCATTAAAATCGCCTGCTGCCAAACAATTACGCCTGCAAAAATAAATGGGATAATTGCAATTCCATTAATACAACTTCCTAAAAATGCTTTAAAGGCATTGATTGTATGAATATTTTTGATACCTAAAAATGATAGGGTTGCTAACATTAAAATTCCTAAACCTGCGCCGAAGAAACCACCGTAGATAGCTATAGCTAATTGCGCCAAGGCTAGGTTAAATATAGGTACAGACTCTGGTGTTGACTTCTCACTTTGAAGCTGCAACCATCCTCTGAGAGCGTCACCAAAGGTAAATACTAGGGTTGCTGATAGTAATAGATAGGGGATGAGCTTTGTAAACACATCTGCCGATGTATATAACAAGGCTAAAGAGCCAATAATTCCACCGAGTAAACTTATGCCACATAAAAGCAAAAAAACTTGCCTCTTGATGCCTAAATCTTTACGGTAGGCTCCAGCACTGGCCACAGCACCTACCCAAAGAGCGGTATTATTTGTAGCATTCGCTGCGATTGGCGGTACACCTGTAAAAATCAGCGCTGGAAACGTGATGAAACTTCCACCACCTGCTACAGCATTCAGTCCGCCTGCAATGAAAGCGGTACTGAATAGAAGTAAGCTATGGAGAATAGTTAAAGATGGTGGCATGATTTTGAGTTAAAAATTAGGAATTATCAATTTGGGAATATCTTCTGGAGAATGAGCAATCCAGTCAGCACCATGAGTTTTCAGTTCTTCCTCAGTTCCGTAGCCATAGGTAACCCCAATTGCTGCAACTTGATTATGCTTGGCTCCGATCATGTCGTGTTTGCGATCGCCTACCATAAACACAGTAGAGGGTGAAAGATTTTCTCTTTGTAAAATATGCCCAATTAAGTCGCCTTTAACACTGCGGGTTCCATCTAGTTCACTACCGTAAATCCCATCAAACAAAGGTGATAAGGCAAAATGTTCAATAATACGGATGGTATAAATGTAAGGTTTAGAAGTGGCGATAAAGGTTTTATAACCATGAGTGCGAAGGGTTTTGAGGGTTTCGGGAATTTGCGGATAAAGAATATTTTCAAACAATCCAATCGTGGAAAAGCGATCGCGGTACAGTGAAATAGCCTGTGCCAGCAACGTCTCATCGGTCGTTTTCAATAACAGCGAAAAAGTCTCTGTAATTGGCGGGCCGATATACCAACTCAACTCATCAACATCTGGTGGAGTGTAACCAAGTTCTGAGAGTGCATACTGAATGCTACGAGTAATACCAGGCTTGGCATCGCTTAAAGTTCCATCTAAATCAAATAGGATATTGGGCATAGAGAATGGGTAATTGGTAATGGGTAATAGGCAATTGCTATTCTCCCTTATCCTCTTGTCCCCTTGTCCTATCATTGGCGCATAAACTTTTCTCGGCTCAACAAAGCGATACCCAATGTGACGATACCAATCCCCACACATTGGATTAGGTTTAAAGTTTCGCTAATTGTTGCCCATGCAACTAAGGCTGTCATAGCTGGACTACTAGCGCCAATAATAGAGGCGGTAGTTGCGCCAATGGTGCGAATTCCTAAATTATTGAGAGTATGACCGAGAAAACTGACTAAACCCGAAAAAATACTACCAATCCACATAGGTGTCCAGTCAAGCTGGGCGCTGGGAAGGGGAAATAAGAGTAAACTCAATCCAGAAAGCACTAGAGTTGAGGCAAAACTAATCCAGGTAAAGGGAACTGGATGGAATTTCTGCAAACATTTTTGGGCGAGGACGTTATAGAAAGCGTTAAAAATTCCCGCAATCAGGCTGGCGCAAATGCCGATCGCAATGGTATTACTGCTGTTGCTAGCAGAAGATTGGGGAACCGTGAGAACGCTGCCTACGAGAATAATACCCATGACTAGCCAACTAAAGGATGTGGGGCGATCGCCAAAAAATTTCCAAGAAAGCAGGGCTGTAAACACCGGATAGGTAAAAAATATGGTGAGTGCAATTCCTGTAGGTATCAAGCCAATGCCAATGTACAGCGAGGTAATGTACAAAAACATGAGTACTCCACAGCCCAAGGCTTGCAGCATCACATCTCGGCGTTCTCGTCTGAATAAGCTGAGGAATTCTTGAGAAGCAGATGGATATAGCTTGAATGATACAGATGCCATTAGTGGAACCACTAGCAGCATCCGCATAAACATCAGTAAAAATGAACTTTGTAAATCTGGTTTAACGTAACCTCCGAGTAAAAATAAACTCAGTACGAGATGTTCTGAAAATAAAACTCGGACGGTAACGTTGTGAAATGACAAAAAGAAGGAGGATAGAAGAACTGTCAGGATGCCCAACAAGGTAAAAAGTTTCCTTAGCAGCTACTCTTGTGCTTTAACACAGCCAAAGATATTAAGTCAAAACACTGGCTAATTCTCGAGCAGCTGCATTTGCAGTGAACTGATTTACCGGACGAGGTAAACCAAGATGCTCACGCAGAGTTTGCCCTTCGTATTCAGTGCGGAATAAACCTCGGCGTTGCAATTCGGGGATGACAAAATCAACAAATTCATCTAAACCACCAGGTAACCAAGGCGGCATAATATTGAAGCCATCAGCGCCATCATTTAAAAACCATTCTTCTAATTGATCGGCAATTTGCTCTGGTGTTCCTAAAATTGTCCGGTGTCCCCGTGCGCCCGCAATCCATAAATATAGTTGGCGGATGGTTAAATTTTCTCTTTGGGCCAGGTCTTTAATTAGCTGCAAACGGCTTTTACCGCCGTTCGTATCTAGTAAATCTGGTAACGGCCCGTCTAAGGGATATGACGATAAATCATGTCCAGTTAGTCCGGAAAGCAGACCTAATCCCACAGAGGGATGAATCAAATCCTGAAGCTGCTGGTATTTCTCCTTCGCTTCTTGCTCAGTGCTACCAATTATCGGAAAGACACCAGGCATAATCTTGAGATTTTCAGAAGAACGTCCGTATTTTGCCAGTCTTCCCTTGACACTTGCATAGAAAGCTTGTGCTTCTTTGAGAGTTTGCTGGGCAGTAAATATTACTTCTGCGGTACGTGCAGCCAGTTCTTGCCCAGCTTCCGAAGAACCTGCTTGCACAATCACCGGGTATCCTTGGATGGGGCGGGCGACATTCAACGGGCCGCGCACTGAGAAATGTTTACCTTTATGGTTGGGGATGTGTAGTTTATCAGGATGGAAATAAAGGCCTGATTCTTTGTCACGAATTAAAGCATCATCTTCCCAACTATCCCACAGCTTGGTGACAACCTCTAAAAATTCTGTGGCTCTTTCATAGCGCAGTGCGTGTTGTAAATGTTCTTCCTGGCTAAAGTTCTTGGCTGCAGCTTCGGCGGAGGAGGTAACGACATTCCACCCAGCACGCCCACCACTGAGATAATCTAGCGATGCGAACTTACGGGCGAGGTGAAAAGGTTCTTCATAGGTAGTTGATGCCGTTGCTACCAACCCGATTTTCTTTGTCACCACAGACAAAGCCGACAATAAAGTGAGTGGTTCAAAGTGGACGCTGAATTGTCCCGAACGACTAAAAGCTTCTTTTCCCTGTCCTCGATCCCAGACGGCTAAACCATCTGCGAGGAATACCATATCAAATTTACCCCGTTCTGCTGTCTGTGCAAGCTGGGTGTAATGCTGAATATTCAGCCCTCCGTCTGCTTGGGCTTCGGGATGTCGCCAAGCTGCGACGTGATGGCCTGCGTCTGGTAAGAATGCACCTAATCTCAGTTGTTTTTTCTGACTCATATTCTTCTCTATACAGATACACCTGCTAATTCAGCAGAATTAGCAAGATTGTTGAACTGGTTGGCTGGCCTTGGTAGTCCCAAATTCTCCCGTAGGGTTTGCCCTTCGTACTCTGTGCGGAACAAACCCCGGCGTTGTAATTCGGGAATCACCAAATCAACAAACTCTTCTAAACCACCAGGTAAATAAGGCGGCATAATATTGAAACCATCAGCCCCATCATTGACAAACCATTCTTCCAACTGGTCAGCAATTTGCTGTGGTGTACCCCAGATAGTTCTATGCCCTCTTGCACCTGCGATCGCCAAGTACAATTCTCTGAGTGTCAAGTTCTCTCGATTTGCCAAATCAGATACCAGCTTCAAGCGGCTCTTACTACCGTTAGTATCATCAGGAAATTCTGGTGCTGGGCCATCTAAAGGATATCCGGATAAATCCTTACCACCATATACCCATCCCAGTAATCCCAAACCTACTAGCGGATGGACTAATTCCTGAAGTTGGTCGTACTTTTCTTTGGCTTCTTGCTCAGTACTACCAATTACCGGGAATATCCCTGGCATAATCTTGAGATGCTCAGGGGAACGCCCATATTTAGCCAATCTGCCCTTGACGCTGGCATAAAATTCCTGTGCTTCTTTGAGAGTTTGCTGGGCAGTAAATATCACCTCTGCAGTTTGGGCTGCGAGTTCTTGACCAGCTTCCGAAGAACCAGCTTGCACTATTACCGGATATCCTTGCACCGGACGAGCAACATTTAGGGGGCCACGTACTGAGAAATGTTTGCCTTTGTGCTGCGGAATGTGCAGTTTGTCAGCTTCAAAGTAAACGCCTGATTCTTGATCGCGGATAAAGGCATCATCTTCCCAACTGTCCCACAGTTTGGTGACAACCTCGACAAATTCCTGGGCACGTTCGTAGCGTGTGGCGTGTTCTAAATGCTTTTCTCTGTTAAAGTTCTTAGCTTCAGCTTCCGTTCCAGAAGTGACAACATTCCAGCCAGCCCGACCGCCACTTAAATAATCTAAGGAAGCAAACTTGCGGGCGATGTGAAAAGGTTCGTTGTAAGTTGTGGAGGCTGTCGCGACTAAGCCAATATTTTCTGTCACCGCAGACAAAGCCGACAGCAGCGTCAGAGGTTCAAAATGTACAAGCTTCCCGTTACGGCTCCAACCTTCAACATCAGAACTGTGATCCCGCACTGCTACCCCATCCGCCAGGAAAATCATATCAAATTTTCCCCGTTCGGCTATCTGTACCAACTGCTTGTAATGCTTGAAGTTCAGAGGATTCGCTTGCGCTGCAGGATGTCGCCAAGCCGCAATATGATGTCCAGTCGGATGTAAAAATGCACCCAGTCTCAATTGTTTCTTTTTTGTAGTCATTATTATCTAAATAAGAAATTCGTTTATTTTGGCATTGCAAACAAGGAAGCAGGGATGCAGAGGAGGAAAACACAGAAAGACTCTCCCTCTGCCCCTCTCTCTGCCTCTCTTCTCCCTCTGCTCACTAGCCCTATGCCAGTGCTGGTTCGCGGCGGTTATATACAGAAGAATCACCTTTGATGGCTTCACTTTGTTTACCATCAATACCAACTGGGATATCGCCAACGATGGTGATTCGCTGAACGTGGCGGGGTTGATCGCCGTAATCTGCGATCGCATAATGTTGAGTAGCGCGGTTGTCCCAGAAAGCTACGTCACCAACTCGCCAACGCCAACGCACTGTATTTTCTGGGCGAGTCACATAAGCTTGCAATAATTTGATGATTTCGTCGGATTCGTTTTGTGATAAACCCCGAATGCGGCGCACAAAACCACCAATAAATAATCCCCGTTCACCAGATTCGGGATGGACGCGTACAACTGGGTGCAAGGTTTCATATACAGTTGAAGTGAACACATCGCGATAGGCTCTGACTGCTTCTGGAAGATCCACTACAGCTGCTGCATAGTCGTAGGCGTTGCTATGTACTGCCCAAAGTTGATCTGCAAGGTCACGCAATGGAGTAGACATCTCCGAAATAGTAATGTTATGTGCTAAAAGAATATAATAGATGTTTTTTTACACCAGAATTATGAGTTCCGTACTGGATCACATCGAAGCAAAT
>NZ_JACJPX010000070.1 GCF_014696315.1 Calothrix membranacea FACHB-236 | reverse complement strand
TAGCTGTTACTGCTTAATCGGGCAATTTGATGTTGTATCAATTCCTTGATCCTAAATTTTCCTTATCCAAGTGATTTTTCCTCACTTGTGAGAAATCCGGGTTTAAATGCGTAACAGCTTATTTACTGTCTTGCTTGGTTAATCAGTAAATGCAAATACTATCCTAGAAGAAGGATGAGAAGCATAAAAGAAATCACAAATGGCAAATAACAAATCTTCAATTATTAGATTAGAAAATATATTTAAAATCTACGGTAGCGGCGAAACGGAAGTCAAAGCACTTAATAATGTGAATTTGGCTATCGATGAAGGGGAATATTGTTCAATTATGGGGCCTTCTGGCTCCGGTAAATCTACAGCCATGAATATTATTGGCTGTCTAGATCGTCCTACCTCTGGTAGCTACTATTTAGATAACGTCGATGTGGCGCAAATGAATGATAAAGCATTGGCGCATATTCGCAATATTAAACTAGGGTTTGTCTTCCAACAATTCCACTTATTACCCCAACTGACAGCCCTAGAAAATGTCATGTTACCAATGGCTTATGCGGGAATTAATGCTCAAGAAAGACGCGATCGCGCTATGGAAGCTTTGATTAAAGTAGGCTTAGAAAAGCGTCTCAATAACAAACCCACACAACTATCAGGCGGACAACAACAAAGAGTAGCGATCGCACGCGCCATTGTCAACCGTCCCGTCGTTCTGTTAGCAGATGAACCCACTGGCGCACTCGATTCTCGCACTACCCAAGAAGTTATGGATATCTTTAGCGAGTTAAACGCCAGCGGAATTACAGTTGTCATGGTTACCCATGAACCAGATGTGGCGCGTCAAACTGCGCGCATAGTTTGGTTCCGCGACGGTGAAGTTATTCACTCTCACCTCACCCCAGCGGATTTAACCCAGATGGCGGTGTCTTAGGGACTAGTACCGCAAGGCGGAATTCAAAATTCAAAATTCAAAATTCAAAATTAAGACACAGTAAGCGTTTTGCGGATTTTGAATGGTCTGTTTATTTACGCCCTGCTGTACTAGTTACGTTAAAACACATATTGATTTGTCATCTGTCAATTGCTTTCACAAATGACGAATGACAAATGACGAATGACAAATATCAGCTTACAAACTTGAGGTTTTACCAGTTTGTGCTTGGGTTTCTACAGGTTGCACATCACTGTAGCCCATGTTTCCTACAATTGTTCGCAGCACAGACATTTGTTGCTCAAACTCTAATCCCTCGAGTTGAGAAAGTAAATTGTCAATTGTATCTGTAGTTTCGTAATCATCGGGTAAATCGACTACTTTATCCCCCATTGCTACAGCCCAAGCATACCAAACTAACAGCTGATTATTTTCTTTTAAAGCACCATAGGCACGAGAATAATCGCTAGCTTCACCATTAACAATTTGGCGCATAATTGCCAATTGTTCGTCATCTGATAATTCTAAATAATCTCCTAGCAAAATTGGTGCTAAATTTGGTTCTGCAGCAGCAGGTGCAGCTGGAGTAATTGAATCTCCCATCTTTTCATAAACTAAATAAAACCATGCTAATTTAGCATCGGTATCTAATTTATTAAAAGCTTCTACAGCTTTTTGAGTTTCATTATTTAGAGCTTGAGGAACGCTTTTATCTTGGCTAGCAGTCATTATTTATCTCCAAGGCAATTTCACATATCAAACTAAGGGTTAACAGAGTTTCAGAATAATAATCTACTTCCAAGAGAAGGAGATTTATTTATTGCAATTTGCAGTTTTTATCTATCTTTTAATAGAAGTAAGAATATCTCCCAGGGGGCCAATGATTTTACATAGCGCTTTGATACGATGACCACAGCAAGCGAAAAAATACCTAGGAGTCAATTATGCCTGATGAAGTAAAGCCTAATGTTAATGAAGCACCTACCCATGACGCACAGTTAGCAGCAGAAAACATAGCTGCTGGCGAAGAAAAAGCGCCTCAAGTAGATTTTGAAGCTGATTATGCTGCTGCACAAAAACTGAGTGTAAGTGAAATTGATCGTACAGGTGAAGGTGCAAAAGCAGCTGAAGCAGCAACAGCGCCTCAACATGAAGTTTCCAAGCCAAAAGAAACTAGACTCGAAACCCAAGCAACTGGTAATCCTGATGATTTTGCAGATATGGCTAAGGATGTTGCAGGTTCTAGAAATGAAGGTGTTGCTAATATCGATGATGATCTAGTGCAAAAAGCTTTTGAAAAAGGTCAATCAAAAAGTTGATAATTCGTAATTCGTAATTCGTAATTCGTAATTACAAATATTAAAACACTAGACCTATAAAGGCTGCACCATAATGGTTGGTGTTATTTACAGAATGTAATTACGAATATGCAGTGTATTTCTGTAGGTACAGCCATGTTACCTACAACTACATTAACTTTCCAATTTACTTTGTGCTGTTTCTATTGTGGTGGTAACATCTTTAACGACGAATTACACACTACGAATTACGAATTATTCCTATTTATCACCGTCAAAAGCTCACTAGGATGGTGAATTAAAAAATCTGGTTTTTGTTTGGCTAAAATTTCTCGGGAATTAAAACCCCAGGTGACTGCGATTACTTGAATATTTGCTTTCTTAGAAGCTTCTATATCTCTAGTTTCGTCACCAACATAAATCACTTCTTGCGGTTTTAGCTGCCTTTGCTTTAAAACATTATTAATAATAGTCTTTTTACCAAAAATTGTGACCCCTGAGTAGATAAAATCAAATAAATTGTCTAGCTCATTAATTTTGAGGAATTCGGTCACATTATCTTTAGAATTAGAAGTAATAATTCCTAAATGATAACCTTGAGATTTTAATTGTATTAAGGCTTCTTTGATGCCGGGAATAGGTTTAAATTCGTGAATCTTATTTTTTAATTCTCCTTTAACTTTCTTGACCAAAAAAGGTATTTTAAATACAGAGATACCTGAGTATTTAATAATTTCCCTAGATGTTAAGTTTTTCAGGAGAGCTAGCTCCTGCTGGCTAATTTGGACATAACCAAATTCTACAGCCAAACGATTAGCAATGCTTACGAGAGCGTCTACTGTATCTGCAATCGTGCCATCAAAATCAAAAATAATCACTGTCTGCGTCATTCTGTTGCCTTGATGCGTCTAGATTAGCACGGGCATTACGTCTTAACATTTCTGGTTTAATCCGTCGCAAGGCTGAGGCTGTAAATTGTTGCTCCCACTCCTCATCTGAGATTTCTGCTAATTCTATCAGCTTCGGTGCCAGATTCCCAGGATAAGGATTAAATTCTGTCACATCTGTGCTTTTTGCAAAACGTTGATTCCACGGACAAACATCTTGGCAGATATCACACCCTGCAACCCAGCCTTGTAAGTGGGATTGAACCTTTGCTGGTAATTGTTCTGCCCGATTTTCAATTGTATGATACGCAATGCAGCGATTAGCATCTACTACATAAGGTTGAGTAATTGCACCAGTAGGGCAAGCTTCTAGACAGCGCGTACAGGTGCCACAATGTTCTGTAGCTGGGCGATCGCACTCTAGTTCCAGATTGGTGATAATCTCTCCTAAAAATACCCAAGAACCATATTCCCTGGTAATTACATTGCCATTCTTGGCAATCCACCCAATACCAGATTTTTGCGCCCATAATTTATCTTGTACTGGGCCTGTATCCGCATAATAACGAGCTTGAGTATTTTCACTCAGTGATTGTACCCAATTATTTAGTGCCTTAAGTTTCTTATGCATTACCTTGTGATAATCTCGTCCCCAACCATAGCGAGAAATCTTGGCATATTCCTTTCCAGGGGGACGTTGATGTGGTGTGTAGTAATTTAGCGCCACACAAATCAGCGATCGCGCTTCTGGCATGACTAAGCGAATATCCTGACGCTTGGGGTTAGCCATCCATGCCATTTCGGCGTGATAACCCAGCGCTAACCAGGCTTGCAAATGCTGCGCGGCTGTTTCATCTACCCCATCTACAGCCGCAATTCCTACTTTATGAAATCCCAACTCCTGCGCTTTTTTCTTTACCACATCACTCGTGGTTATGCCAGAGTTATTCATTTCTCTTATCTAAATTTGCCCAATCGGCGGCACTCCAATTCTAATCTACACGGTCAATACATAGGTATTTAATTTACTATCCATATCATTTGTAACTTTTATTTGCGGTTTATTAATTCGTAATGCGTAATTCGTAATTACGCATTGTTGGACTCCATCTAAAGAAATACTTAGGCAAAAGCCAGAAATATATACCAAAAGCAGCTTTCTTTTAGCTGCTTTTGCTATGAATATTGATGTTCAGCTAGCCTAAACCAAGGTAATTTTATGACAGCTGCTGAATTGAAAGCAACAACCCAAATCGAAGAATTCTCCATTGAGGGAATTACAGAACCCAGCATTCTCAATTACTTTCAAGCTTTGAACGCTGGAGATTTTGCGGCAACAGCTGCCTTGTTTGCTGAAGATGGTATTATGTACCCACCCTTTGAATCTGGTTTTGTGGGGCCAGATGCGATCGCAACTTATTTAAAACAAGAAGCTCAAGGTATTAAAGCCGAACCGCAGCAAGGAATTATTGAGATTTTGCCAAACGAGCAAATTCAAGTCCAAGTAGCAGGAAAAGCCTTCACATCCTGGTGTGGTGTTAATGTTACTTGGTTATTTATTCTCAATCAACAACGCCAAATTGTAGAAGCCAAAATTAAACTCTTAGCCTCTCCCCAAGAGTTACTAGCTATGCGTCGCGATTAAGCATTTTGTATTTTGTATGATGTGTTGCAATACTTGTCGGTTAAGGGGAAAAAGGGGAATGGGAAAAGGTAAAGAAAAAACCTTTAACCCTTAACCTTTTCCCTTTTCCCCAAAACAAATTTTGAGTTAAAAACGCTTAACGGAGTAGTATTGCAAGCGAAGGGAAACTTTTATCAGTGGGTGGGCGAGGTTATTCTCCCCCTTACTTCGGCGGTGCTGTTAACCGTTAACAGTCAACAGTCAACAGTCAACAGCCCTTATTAGTAGTTGTGCAATTTAGACGCGTATTAGCTGATGAGGCATTGGTAACTCTTCCCCATGCCCTATGCCCTATCCCCCATGCCCAAAAAGAAAAGTTAACAATATCTTAATCGCGGCTTGATTGTAGGTCGGTAAGTTCTTGGTGTTGCCTAACACAGGCTGTTAAAGCCGAGAAACTTTCTGACGAGGAGTGAATATGGAATTCATGCATTGCAATCAACTGCTAAACAATCGTTGCAGACGGCGGAGTTTTTTGCTAGGTGCAGGATTCTTGACAGGGTTGGCGATGACTAGCCAATGGAGTCCAGCGATCGCAAAAACTAAGTTTTCTGGTTATCCCTTCAGTCTTGGTGTCGCCTCTGGCGATCCTTTACCAGATGGTGTTGTTTTATGGACGCGACTAGCTCCCGATCCGCTGAACGGTGGTGGAATGCCGATGGCAAACATTGTAGTGCGTTGGGAAGTTGCTCTGGATGAAAATATGAGAAAAGTTGTCCAAAAAGGCAAAGCCATAGCAACTCCAGAACTAGCACACTCAGTACATATTGATGTGCGTGGTTTAGAGCCTGAGCGTTGGTACTGGTATCAATTTAGAGTAGGTAATGAACTTAGCCCCATTGGGCGGACTCGTACAGCTAGCGCATTCCATCGTTCTACCAAGCAACTCAACTTCGCTTTTGTTTCTTGCCAAGACTGGCAAAACGGCTACTATACAGCATTTCAACATTTAGCTAAAGAAGAACTTGACTTAGTAGTTCATCTTGGTGATTATATTTACGAATACGGCCCACAACCCGGAGGCCCACGCCAGCATAATAGTGCTGAAATCTTCTCCCTTGCTGACTATCGCAACCGTCACGCTTTATATAAAACAGACCCCAATTTGCAAGCTGCTCATGCGGCTTTTCCTTGGATAGTAACTTGGGATGATCATGAAGTCGAAAACAACTACGCTAATTTAATCCCAGAAGAAAATCAAAGCCTGGAAGCATTTATCACGAGGCGAGCCTATGCTTATCAAGCATACTACGAACATATGCCATTGCGTGAGTCTTCCCTACCCACCAAGTCAAATATGCAACTTTATCGCCGTTTTACTTACGGTGATTTAGCGGAGTTTAACGTCTTAGATACCCGCCAGTATCGCACCGATCAGCCTTGTAATGATGGACTTAAACCCCGTTGTGTTCAAGCTTTCGATGCCAATGCGACGATGACAGGGAAAGAACAAGAAAAGTGGTTATTCCAGGGATTAGATAAATCGCGATCGCGCTGGAATGTAATTGCACAACAAACCATGCTAGCTGAATATGATTTTGATCCCAGCCCAGACATCGGATTATTCAACGTCGATCAGTGGGATGGTTACGTAGCAGCGCGCAATCGGCTATTAAACTTTCTGCAACAACGTCAACCTTCCAACCCAGTAGTAATTACTGGTGATATCCACTCTAGTTGGGTGCATGACCTCAAAACCGACTTCAACAACCCCGCTTCCATTACAGTTGGTACAGAATTCGTTGGAACTTCTATTTCCTCTGACTTCCCCGCCCAATTTATCGCCCCAGTTCAAGCCGCATTAATCGACAATCCCCACACCAAATTCTTTGATGGTGCATCCCGCGGCTACGTTCGTTGCAAACTCACTCCAAAACTTTGGCAAAGCGATTACCGGGTAGTCTCAACTATTACTAGTCCTACCGCTGTTATTAGTACCCTAGCTTCCTTTGTAGTGCAAAACGGTCAACCAGGCGCACAAAGGGCGTAAGGAACTTCCCAATATACTATCGCTTTATTGGCAAGGGGGCAGGGAGCAGGGGGCAGGGGAAAAATATCATCTAAATAAATTTGATAATTTTTTCTCTAGAACTCCCTAAATCTCTGCAACAAAAGAAACTTCAACGTAGGGTGCGTTGTCGCACAGCGCAACGCACCACCAAAAATCATCATAATTTTTGACTTTTAACCTTGCCATTGCCATTCACACTGGCAATAATTGCTTCTTCCCCAGTTGGCTCAATTGCAGATTCGCCTCGCAGTCCCTTGCGGCGTTGGTTTTTCGGAACTCCTCCCGCCATACCATACTCTACACTGCTCTTGCCATATTTAGTTGCAACACCCATCAGCATGTGTTCGGTCATGTCTGCCAGTTGACGCTCGGTTGCCAGCATTTCAGTATACAACCTATCCAAATTAGCAAGCGCACTGTTGTATTTATTTTCTTGCTCTCGCATTGTCTCGATCAGGTTGGAATAGGCAAATAAAGTCAATCCATTACCTGCGTCTAAATGTGGATCAATTGGTTTAATGCCAGCCGCACGACGCACTGCTTTAATTAACACATCGGAAGTTCTTTGTCTTCTAGCCATATTTAAGATGCACCTTCTAATTTGGTTCTCAGTTAACAATTAAGTAAAAATACAGGTTTAATTGCATAATTACTCCATCAGGTTTTTGACTGTTTACCGTTGACTGATTAACTGATTTAATCTTCTTTACCTTAAAAAAATTTCCTATCGATCAGCCTGAGAGAATTTTGGCAAATCTCAAATAAATTTAGCTACATAGTAATTCTGCGATTTTTGGAAGAAATTACGCAAATTAACCCGCAAAAGCAACTTTTGAGAAAACAATATTTGCTTTGGTTTGCTAAATACACCGAAATGAGAAAGCCAAAGCAGCTTGTGAGAAAGCAATATCTGCTTTGGCTTGCTAAATACACTGAAATGAGAAAGCACAAACAGCTTTTGAGAAAGCAAAAGGAGATTTTAAGAAAGCAATATTTGCTTTTGCTAATTAAATTGTTGTGAGGCCGAGGTTGTGAGGCCGAGATTACCTTTCAGTAAACCTTAAATTGTAGGATGGGTTAGCGATAGCGTAAGCATCGACAAAGATGGTGCGTTACTAAAAGAAAATGTGAACTTGCTGGGGATGCGATCGCATTCCCTACTGATGTCAATCAACTGTCGAATCCCAGAAAAAATATCAAGAAATACAAAGATATATAAAGAAGAAACTTTTAGGAGTCAAGAATTGTGGGTTCAACTCCAAATTGCGGCTGTTTCTAGTTAAATATCTACATCCAAAATCCAAGATTAAGCAACTATTGCATAAATTGCAAATTTCTCCGGACTGAGTTAGCTATCAATTGCTTCTTCTCAAAAAAATTAAATGTTTATTTTCCCTGATAAAATTTTCAGATGGAAAATCAAGCTGTTTAATACTCGTAGTGATTTAAGTAGGTTTGAAATTTAAAACCATGTTACTATTAAATTATTGAGAAATATTTTTGGTCAAGTGACTATAGAGATACCTCTCCAAAACTAAATCTCTACATTGTGTTAATTCGGAGATATTCTATGTCAGTTTATATTGGCAATCTATCCCATGAAATTGAAGATGAGGATATTAGACAAGTCTTTTTAATGTATGGGTCTGTTAAAAGGATACTAGTATCTACAAACCAAAAATCAGGTGAGAAGAGAGGATTTGCTGTTGTAGAAATGGACACAGATACCGACGAAGTAGCAGCCATTAATGGATTAAGAGGTACAGAATGGATGGGTTATAGCCTAAAAATTAATAGAGCTAAAACCATTGTAGACGTAGCTTAACCTTGTCTTATTGTAGATATGGTGCTGAAGTATTGCCATTATTGTTGTAGATACATAAAAAACAAAAGAAATTCCTAGCAAAAGCAGGACAAAAACATCACCATAAATATGATGGGTTAGAGCAATAACTATAGTAGTGAGTAGAAATTGAAAATTAAAGCGTTGGATGTCAAAGCTGGAGATCGCATATTTGCATACTGCAAAAATAAACGGCAACTTTGTAAAGTAAAACAAATTTTAGATCTAGGCCAGTCTAATGTCACACTCTCAGTATTCACCAGTGGACATTACCGCGGCTGCTTAGTCTCATGCGTAGTCAGGTTTCAGAGGGAAGCTTTAGTTGAATTAGTAAGCTAATATTGTTTTTCCCATCATTGAACTAAAAGTCATACCTGTAGTAGATTGACACAGCTAAGATGTTGCATTAGACAATGTCCGTAGTTGCGCTTTAGCGCCGTTTTAACTAGAAACATCATGCACAAAATTATTCGTGTCAGTCCGATAGGGTGCGTTATGCGATCGCGTAACACACCCTATTTGGAATGGAGAATGAATTTAGATTGCTATATTATTTTTCCATCCTTCACCTAAAACTAAATTTATATGCCATAATGAGAGATGAGAATTAATTCGGTTAACAGCTTTTGTTTTTAGTATTGACAGGCTTTTTGTTTTTGATATTTACAAACTTTTCTCCGAAATCTAAATCTCTACATATTTACAATTTCGGAGACAATCTATGTCAGTTTATGTAGGCAATCTTTCTTACGAAGTTACCGAATCCGGCCTGAATGCAGTTTTTGCAGAATATGGTTCTGTAAAACGGGTTCAGTTACCTACGGATCGTGAAACAGGCCGTGTGCGCGGCTTTGGTTTTGTCGAAATGGGTACAGATGCAGAAGAAAATGCTGCTATTGAGGCTCTTGATGGTGCTGAGTGGATGGGAAGAGACTTAAAAGTCAATAAAGCTAAGCCCAGAGAAGATAGAGGAAGCTCATTTGGTGGTGGTGGTGGTAACCGTGGTAATTACGGTGCACGCAACCGTTATTAAGCTTCGGTAATTTAGCTACTTGACCTAACCCGTTAGATCAATTAATTAACTTGATGTATTAGCGGCTCAGGCGATTATGCCTGAGCCTTTTTATTAAACAATTTTGGCTACCAAAGCAAGCATATATTGCTAACTTTGCCAAACCAATTATCAGCCCAATACTTTTCGGTTAAGGGGAAAAAGGGGAATGGGAAAAGGTCAAGAAATAACCTTTCACCCTTAACCTTTAACCTTTTTCCCAAAGCTATTTTGAGTTCAAAACGCTGAACCGAGTAGTATTGATTATCAGCCCTTTAATAAAATACAGTTCAGTTCAAAAAATTAATTGATAACAAAACCAAAAAACTAGTACCGCAAGGCGGAATTCAAAATTCGTCTTCTCCCAAAGGGAGAGGCTACGCCAAGAAAAGTTTACTCAAGTCGATAAACCCGCCCACCCGTTCGCGTTAGCGTCTCTGAAAGAGAAGGGCTTCCCATAGGGTATGGTCTGTTTATTTACGCCATGCGGTACTAGTTAACTAAGGGACTTCCAACTAAAAAAATATTCCATTGCTGTGTCAGCAGAGGAAGCAGAGGAGAAAAAATTTACCGCTATGAAAATGGGATAATTTATTTTCTGCAAGTCCCTAACAAAAAACAGAACAATCATTTTGGAGGGGGTTTGGGGGACGCAACCGTCACCCAATCGGGGGTTTGGGGGAGAATCCCCCAAACTTTGGCTTTTTCAACAAGTGATAAATCAATCGCTAATCAGCTTAACCCAAGCGTATTGCTTTTTAATAAAGAAAATTTTTGACTCAATTTGTCGGTAAAATATTGAATATTCCTTGCCTATAAGGTTGCCGATAACTATTTTTTTGAAGTTTTAGTTTAATATTGAGGAATTCCAAAATGTCCACGAATACAGATTTAGTCTCTTATATCCAAGAAAGTGAATTTGAAACGCTTTTAAGTGAAGAAAAAATTCTTGTAGTTGACTTTACTGCTACTTGGTGTGGCCCTTGTCGTATTATTGCCCCATTAATGGAGCAAATTGCCCAAGAGTATCAAGGTAGCGTTAAAGTTGTTAAAGTAGACGTGGATAGCAACAAACCATTGTTCAAAAAATTTGGTCTTCGCGGTATACCAGCAGTTTTAATTTTCAAAGATGGTGAGTTAGTAGAAACTATTGTTGGAGTTTCTCCTTACGAGAAATTCAGCAGTGCTATCTCTGAGCTTATTTAGATTCTTTTGCTGGTAATTCCTAGTTCTCCCATCCTTTTGGGAGGTACTCAGCATAATTCCTTTATCCTTAAAAATTCTCTTATACATACAATCTACACAATAATTTAGGTGTAGTAAACATGACCCCAGAAGCCAAACACATTGTTAACGAACTCAGGAGTGAATTTTACTCTCTGTTCGCTGCTGCTATGAAAACTCCAGTGAGAATTACTAGCACATCTTATAGTAGTAACTCACCTATTGCATCTTGGATAGATGATAGGGAACAAATAAATTAT
The DNA here is from genome assembly GCF_014696315.1 of Calothrix membranacea FACHB-236. GTDB lineage: Bacteria > Cyanobacteriota > Cyanobacteriia > Cyanobacteriales > Nostocaceae > Aulosira > Aulosira membranacea. Next base: position 31,279 of record NZ_JACJPX010000070.1, on the reverse strand, counting down.
GTCAACATCTACGCTTATACAGCACCAGATGAATTTAATCCATTGCGCCCGTTTATTCTACGATTAGCTATTAACAAAAGCGCTCTTCAATTCATGATGGGAAAAAAGTTGCAAAAATCCCGAGGGCTAAATCTGCTGTGGGACTTTGAATTAACTATCTTGCCAAAAGAAATTTTAGATTTTCTGCCTTGGATAGTCAGCTTAGTTGAAGCACAGAATCAAGTTGCACCTTCCCTATTACAACCACCACCCCATCCATTTGAATTCAAAGTGCCAGATTTTGCCTTATGTAATAATTTATGGACTTTGGAAGCTGGCTTGCTTACAAAGGGAAAGGTGATGGAGCCGGCATTTTAGTGGCTACCTTCAAACACAACCATAATTGATTATTACTGCAAGTTTTCTATACTTGCATCTCTATTACCATCTACTGAGCTATTAGTATCAAGGCTTATAGATTCCTTGGTAAAAGACTTTAAAGTTGAAGCTAAAGCAAGTTGAGAAGCTACTTGATAAGCTACCTCTTTCGAGATTTCTTGTTGTTGGTTGAGCAATTCCACAAAACTTTCAAAATCACGCATTACACAATATCTGTGCAATGCAGCTTTTTTCTCGATGAGATGAAATTTTTCGTCAATCTTATCTTTTGCTTCTTTTTCTGCCTCAGCAATTGAATTGACGAATCCGCCGTTATGGCATAATTCCCCAAAAATTTTATAGTAATAAGCTTTTCTGCTTAATAACTCCTCTTCAATGTGAATGGAATGAAACTTGTATTCAATTTTGTATTTTTTAGATTCCATAAATATCTGACATTAAAGGATTAAGTAAAAATCATCTTAAATTTTTGTCTCCTCACATTGGTGAGTTCGCAGATTTATGGCTATAGAAATCAATAGAATTTAATTCTTGAACTCACTGGCGTAGAGAAGGAAAAACAATCTTGTCAATAAGAAAAATTAAAAGCTTGTTAGTAATAGATGCAAAACTTGTATACTATTTTATTCTCATCTTCAACCTTAACACGATATTCCATTACTCTACAGAATATCTTTCTAAAGTTTGAGTCACATATTTTACAAAGGTAAGTTTTTGATTGATCCCGATATTTTAGTTGGACAATCTCGAAACTGCACTATATAAGTTATGTATGTATTAGGTGTTATATATCACTTTTCTTAAGTAGACCTTTCAGTTGACGTGCGCGCGATACTAAAGCATTCCCCTAATAAAAATTGCTAAAACTAATACTTTATAGATAGAAATCAGGTTAATAAAATATAAATTAGTTAGATATAAGCAATAATTTAAAAATTGAAAAATAATTTGATTGGGGAAAAATAAATTAGTAAATCTGTGTTAATGTAAAAACAGGAATCAAAAAGTAAGAATGCAAAAAGACTTCAAGACAATATTGAGGTAACTCGATAAAGTCCTTTTGCTCTGGTAAGTCCGCTTCAATATCGTTATGGTTTTTTAGTAACGATAATAATAGCCAGAACATCAAGATAATCACCTTAGTAATGGCTTGAAGTCAATCATAGCTTGCTTAGGTAATAGCCAAGTAATGTTTGGCTATACTAGTTAGTTAAAAAGCCAGAACCAATTCCTCTTAGAGTCTCGGGAGAAAGACTCTTAGTACATCCTGGCAATCCGAAAGAAATTAGAATGGTTACTTAACTTAGAAAAATATGTTCTAAGATTTGCTTACTGGGAAAATTAAAACTTCCAGCGGAGTAGATACTGTTCCAATAAATTTAGGAATTTAACTAGATTGTCAAAATTCACCAATATACTGCCTAAACCATAGTGTTAAAGGTTTTTAATGCAGAAACTTACCTTGTAATTGGGGAGTTATTTTCCTGCATTAGTAGCAATAGGATGAAGTTATTTTTTTGGGATAATTGCAAAAAATACTAAAAAGCGATCGCTCGTTATTTTAGGATAGAAAATCGGGCAATTATGGCATAAGCAACATAGAAAATTTGTAACAAACATTAAGAGCAAACTGCAATTTTGGTTGGTTGGGTGCAGGGCAAAAACCCTGTAGAGGTTGAAATTGCTAATCTCAAAACTCTGAATGCATGAACCAGTGATGACGGTTTAGTTACAACAACCTAGAATGCTGATGCCAAGATTCTCCTGATAGGAAATCCTTACAAATATCTCTATCGCTAGCTCGCAAGAGCCATCTTTGCAATAGTCCTTAAACACACATCAAATCTTCCTCTTTGCAACCTTTACTATTATTTGCCTGGTGTGTTGCTTGGCAAAAACTATATGCCAAAACTACCAAGCGTTTAGTCCCAGTTAGCCTTTCACTCCCATCGACCAATTAATTCTAGGAAAACACCAACCATGTCTATCGATAGCAAAATCAGACAAATAGCTTTCTACGGTAAAGGCGGTATTGGTAAGTCTACTACCTCTCAAAACACTCTGGCTGCTATGGCAGAAATGGGCCAACGCATCCTGATTGTAGGTTGCGACCCTAAAGCAGACTCAACTCGTTTGATGTTGCACTCTAAAGCTCAAACCACCGTTCTTCACTTGGCTGCTGAACGTGGTGCTGTAGAAGACCTCGAACTTGAAGAAGTCATGCTGACTGGCTTTCGTGGTGTAAAATGCGTAGAGTCAGGCGGCCCAGAACCCGGTGTAGGTTGTGCTGGTCGTGGTATCATCACCGCCATTAACTTCTTGGAAGAAAACGGTGCTTACCAAGATGTTGACTTTGTCTCTTACGACGTATTAGGCGACGTTGTTTGCGGTGGTTTTGCTATGCCTATCCGTGAAAACAAAGCACAAGAAATCTACATCGTTACCTCTGGTGAAATGATGGCGATGTATGCTGCTAACAACATCGCTCGTGGTATTTTGAAATATGCACACACTGGTGGTGTACGTTTGGGTGGTTTGATTTGTAACAGCCGGAACGTTGACAGAGAAATCGAATTGATTGAAACTCTGGCAAAACGTTTGAATACCCAAATGATTCACTACGTACCTCGCGACAATATTGTTCAACACGCTGAGTTGCGTCGGATGACTGTTAACGAGTACGCTCCTGACAGCAACCAGTCTAACGAATACCGCACATTAGCTAACAAAATCATCAACAACCAGAATCTTCAAATTCCTACACCAATTGAAATGGAAGAACTAGAAGAATTGTTGATTGAATTCGGTATTCTTGAAAGCGAAGAAAATGCTGCAAAAATGATTGGCGCACCAGCTGAAAGCACTGCAAAGTAAATAATGTTTAGGGTGGGTTATTTCTCACCCTACCTTAATTTTTTCAGCCTTATACTGGTTGCATACATAGAATATTTAACAACGGTAACTATCAGTGAAACGATACAGTTGCCGTTTTTACGTTGTTTATACAATATTCCTGCTTGAATTTTGAATTCCGCCATGCTGTACTAGTACACTGCGGCGTAAATAAAGCTACCCTTTCAAATTGTCAAAAGTCTTGATATATGAACCTTTTGACTTTTGACTTTTGACTTCCGCGCAGCGGTACTAGTTACTTTTGACTACGCCGACTTAGCTATTTAGGGAGATGTCAGCAGCTAATGTTGTCATTTAGGTTGGGAAAGTCGGATAAGTTAATTGAGACTTTTCATGATTCAACCTCAAGCTATTTCTATCCCAGAACCGGGAATTCCTAATCCAGTTCCCAATCCCCTACCCAGTCCTCAACCTTCACCAGGGCCAACCATTCCCCAGCCTGTACCAGGGCCAGTACCCGAACCTGTACCAGCACCTATACCTCAGCCTGTACCAGCGCCGATTCCGCAAACAGTTCCCGAACCAATACCTCAAACAATTCCTGAACCTGTTTAGATTATCTTGGTAATGTAAGCCAAAATCTAGAATCTTAAGATGCTACGAGCCGGAATTGTCGGACTACCCAACGTCGGAAAATCTACTTTATTTAATGCTGTAGTTGCTAACGCCAAAGCCGAAGCTGCTAACTTCCCTTTTTGCACCATTGAACCAAATGTCGGCGTTGTCGCAGTACCGGATGAGCGCTTAAATGTTCTCTCGAACATTGCCGGTTCAGCACAAATTATCCCAGCGCGTATTGAGTTTGTGGATATTGCCGGTTTGGTTAAAGGTGCAAGCCAGGGTGAGGGATTAGGGAATCAATTTCTCTCCCACATTCGGGAAGTAGATGCAATTGTTCATGTGGTGCGTTGTTTTGAAAATGATGATATTATTCACGTCGCAGGTTCAGTTGACCCAGCACGGGATATTGAAATCATTAATTTAGAGCTTGGTTTATCAGATTTAGCACAAATTGAGCGCCGCATTGACCGCACTCGCAAACAAGCAAGGACTAGCAAAGATGCACAATTTGAAATCACAGTTTTAGAAAAATTAGCTGCGGCTTTAAATGAAGGTAAATCAGTCAGACAAGTCAGTTTAACTGAAGAAGAAGCAGAAATTATTAAAGGACTAGGACTGCTGACGAATAAACCAATTATTTACGCCGCCAATGTCTCTGAAGATGACTTAGCAACTGGCAATGATTTTGTGGAGAAAGTGCGGCAAATAGCAGCGCCAGAAAATGCCCAAGTCGTCATAGTTTCTGCACAAGTAGAAGCCGAATTGGTGGAATTACCAGAAGAAGATAAAGCTGATTTTCTAGCATCTTTAGGAGTAGAAGAAGGCGGTTTAAAATCTTTAATTCGTGCTACTTATACTCTGTTAGGCTTGCGGACATATTTCACCAGTGGCCCTAAAGAAACTCGTGCTTGGACAATTCACGCCGGAATGTCTGCACCCCAAGCAGCAGGTGTCATTCACTCTGATTTTGAACGGGGATTTATTCGGGCTGAAACAGTTGCTTATGATGATTTAGTAACAACTGGTTCGATGAATGCGGCGAAAGAAAAAGGTTTAGTGAGAAGTGAAGGCAAAGAATATATCGTCAAAGAAGGCGATGTGATGTTATTCAGATTCAATGTGTAATACCAATTTTTATGAAGCTGCATAGAATTCGATCCCCCCTAACCCCCCTTAAAAAAGGGGGAAAAGAATCAAAGTCCCCCTTTTTAAGGGGGATTTAGGGGGATCTAAATATGTGCAACTTGACATTGTTAAATTGGTATAAGTAATTCGTAATTCATAATTAAAAGACGAATTATTTTAAACGCTGATGAACGCAGATGATTTATCGGCGTTTATCGGCGGTTTTTATTCTCCACCAACAACATACACAGCAGAACCAAAATTTTCATCATCAGTACCAACAATTACACCACCATTAACACCAGGAACAAGTTCTATCCCTTCAATTTTGTGGTAATTATTACGGTAAAGCGGTACAAGTTGCGAGTTTTGTCTAAATACTAATTTGTTATTACGATATCCCAGAGAACCAGCAACATATACAGCCGATTGAAACGGCCCATTGTCTCCAGGGTCGCTGGCTGCGCTAATAAAGACAACTCCCGCCGAATCTATTTTAATATCAGAAATATGGCGAACATTTCCAGATGGAAATGGAACTGTAAAATTGCTAGAACCTGTGGGAATAATTTGATATTTAATTAAATCCAGCAATCCCCAATAAATAGTTGCTGGTTGTTCTGCTTCTCCCCGATGCGCCCAAACCGCAATTAATTTATCATCTATATCTTGTAGAGAAAATGCCTCAAAATTGCTGCCCTTTGGGAATGGTGGTAAATTAAATTCTTTAATAACAGAGATAGTTTTTTTATCAGCATCTAATTTAAAATAATAAGCTTTACCAGTACTGGCTAGAGCGATAAATGAAGTATTATTAGTACCTGGAATAGATGTTAAAGCTTCTAAATCTTCTGGTAATAGTTTACTTGGCCAGTTCAAAGCTAAATATTCCGGTTGATTTTTACCTTTAATATTAATAATTGCTAGACGACCTTGACCAGGTTTTTTATTATCATGAACAATGAGGAAATCTAGAGAATTACTTTGTTGCTGAATTAGCGCGATTCCACTGATCCCAAAAGGGATACCACCTCGCACAGGTAGCCACTCTTGCGCCCAAACTTGCTGACAGATGAATAACAGTGCAGCTAAGACTACTAAATTGATGATTAACTTCAGAAACCGAGGAAGATTAAGTACTGCTGACAGGCGCATAGATGAGCATCATTAATAGAGAGTGCATTAACGGATGACCCATCATATCAAATCCAGGCGATCGCGCCATATAATTAGGTAACTTTTAGTAATCTTCACTGTCAACAGCAACCGAAATTATACTTAATTATTTAAAGATATTTATTAACTCGACACATTCTTTTTGTAATGTTATTGAAGATTATAAACTTTTCGGGCATCGTGTTGGCTGGTTGGTAAATCTTGTAAACACTGAATGGCGTAAATACGAAGACGCTATTTTTAGTCTTGATGCTCCTGAAGGACATCTTCCATACACAATTAGGGTACTTGGTTTAGGTTATCGAAATCCTGGAGAAATTCCACACAGGCTAAAACGTTTCTTGCCAAGATACTAATTTACTAATTAAAGTTTTATGCGAGTAAATAACCTTTTAAAATCCATGTTTTAATTAGATAAAAAATCGGGTGGTAAGAGGCTATTTATAAAGTAAATATTAAGTAGGGGAGCCACTGCGTTGCGCGGGTTCCCCGCGTTGTAGCAAGTGGCATTGTGTTACGGCTGTGCAAGGATTTCGGACTTAGAGACAATGAAATTTAGCCGTAACGCACCATCTTTATCGATGCCGTACTTTCTGCTAACGCATCCTACAATTTAAGGTTTACTTTATAAATTATCTCTAAATGTCCGCCCTACTATTAATTGGGTGTTTGGTGTTTGTCATTTCTCCCTTGCTTCCTGCACCCCTGCTTCGCCCAGTCCTCAGTCCCCAACCTCTACGCTTGCCCACTACCAGCACAACTTAGTATGCTGGGCGTTACAGGTGGGAACTTAGAAGGCGGGTACATTTTGGATTTGTCTACTCCTTTGCAATTAATTGGACGTTCGGCAGAATTTCAGCACATAGTAGAAGTGCTGGCGCGGGATGGTGATTTGCTGATAACAGGCGTACCGGGGAGTGGAAGACGAACCTTGGTGCGAGGTGCAGCGCAAGAAGTGGGTGCGATTGTGCTGGAGATAGATTGTATCCGCGCCATAGATGGGCAGCGATTTGTACAATTGTTAGCTGAAGCAATTAGCCAAAATTGGCAACCTGAAAAAATCCAAGACTGGGTTGCTCAAAATGCTCATGAGTTTTTTGTTGGCAATCCTGAAGGTAAACTCAAATTGTTGCCTTCTCTCAACCCAAAGCAGCTATGGCAAGCATTTGAAATTTTACTAGCACTACCACAAATCATTGCAGTAGATTTACAGCAACGGGTAGTGCTAATTTTGCACAGTTTTCCTCATATCCGTTCTTGGGATAGAAATAATTTATGGGAAACGACATTTAGAGGAGAAATTAAGGCGCAATCTGAAGTCAGTTATGTTCTCATTGCTACTATTGCTGAGACAAGCCAGCAAACAGATGAGACTGACTATGCTTTAGAAACTGTGCAGTTACCTCCCTTAAGTAAAGATGTTTTAGCAGTTTGGGCGAGAGAGATTTTACATACGCAAGAACTAAAATTTGATTCTCGCTCTCAAGCATTACAACTTTTCCTAGAAGCAGTACAGGGACATATAGGCGATGCAATGGCGTTAATTCGCCGTCTGCAAACTTTGTGCCGCTCTGATGGATTAATTACTGAAGAAGAGGTGCAACAAGCTATCGAAGCATTACTCAAAGATTTATCGATTATTTTTGAATCTTTACTGATGCTACTGCCAGCAAATCAGGTACACTTGCTGGAATGTTTAGCTTTAGATCCTACAGAAAAACCGCAAAGTAAAGAGTATATACAAAAACATGGATTATCAAGAGGTGGTAGTCTTCAAGGTGCTTTAACTGGTTTACAGCACAAGGGTTTAATTTACAATGCAGAACAGGGTTATCGGCTGGCTTTACCGTTACTCGCTTTATGGTTGCAGCGACGGTTGAGATAAGAGGTAAAAAGTTCAAGATAAAAGGGGGAAGAAAAATTCCTATTGTTCGCTATGGGGTTTCAAACAAGCACCATATATTTAAATTTTTCTTTCTTTTCCATATATTTATGGATATATAGCGTTTCCTAATCTACTAGGGTACAAATTTATCTGTTTCCATCTGCGGTTATCTGCGGTTAATTATTCATGCTTGTACCTTACTAGGATGAGAACCGCTATCCAACCTCTTATCTAAAGATTCTAGATTCTCCCGCTTTTTCGTTAAAAATCAGGAAATTGGTTTCTTAAGCCTATGTACAGAAGGCTTGTAATGACATTTGTAGGGTTATTAGCCTTAATCTTGGCTCATAAAATGGCCCTCATCTACCAAATTCAGCCAGGAATATCCTTATGGTTTCCGCCATCAGGAGTGGCGATCGCTCTCACTTTTTGGTTCGCCCCCTATGGTATCTTACTCACAGGGGTGGCATCATTGTTGATGTCAAGATTTTGGGGCTTGGATGGTTGGGAACAGCTAATTAGTTTGGTTGATGTAATCGAACCAACTGTTGCTTGGTTACTCTATCGTCGCTTCAACCAAGGTTCGCTGAAATTAAATAGCCTCAAAGATGCAGCAATTTTTACATTTACTGTACCAATAGCCGCCTCTGCTTCCTTAGCTGTGGTTGGTAATTTAGCTTGGGTAGCTGTAGGAAAAATGCCGGCGGCTACCCTGGCTCAAAATATCCCTCATTGGTGGTTGGGTAATGCTATTGGAGTTATGGCTATTACGCCTACGGCTCTATTAGTGCTAACTCCATACCTGCAATCTAGAGGGTGGCTAGCCAATTTAGAAGCCTCAGATTCTAGCTTAAATGCCGTCAATTTCCAGCAATCTCGGCAATATAGCCTGGAAATTGGCATCATTATTTTATTGTGTGTAGCGATCGCAATTCTCACTGTTACCCAAACTCATCAAACCAGCTTTAAGTTCCAACAACTATCATTTTTGAGCTTTGTTCCTGTTTTATGGGCAGCAAGTCGCTTTGGTGTTACCAGTGGAATGTTAATCTCTACTTTCTGCGTATTGGTAACTTTATTTTGTTATTTAATTGTCTACCCTAATGCTACCTTAATGTCCCAGTTTCCTGTACCACCAGAAGTTTTACATGTTCACAAACTAAGTTTATTAGTGCAGTGTGCTGTTGGCTTACTTGTGGGGACTGCAATTACAGAAAGGGCAAAAAGTCACATAGCTTTAGCTGTAGAAAGAGTCAGACTTGGTGAATATCAAGCCCGTGCAGCCCTCACAGAAAAACTCATTCAACTAAATGATTCGCTGGTAGAAACTAATGTTCGATTGGAAGAATCGAATCAAGAAAAAGATGAATTACTCAAGCGCGAACATTCCCTGCGTCAACGTCTAGCTAATATTCTCGAAAGCATGACTGATGCATTTATTGCTGTAAATCATGACTGGCAAATTACTTATGTTAATCAACAAGCCGTCAACATTACTGGTTTAGGCTCAGAAAAACTCTTAGGTAAAAATTTTTGGCGACAGTGGCCTGGTGCTGAAAATACAACCTTTGAGTGGGAATATCGTCGAGCTTTAAATGATGGCGTACCTGTACATTTTGAGGCTTTTTGCGAAGCTGATAATAAGTGGTTTGAAGCCCATGCTTATCCATCGGAAGATGGTTTGGGTATATTTTTTAGAAACATCACAAGGCGCAAACAAGCAGAAGTTGAACGCGAACATTTACTCACAAGAGAACAGGCTGCACGCGCTGATGCTGAAAAGGCAAACCGACTTAAGGATGAATTTTTAGCTGTACTTTCTCACGAATTACGTACTCCCCTCAACCCGATTTTAGGTTGGGCATCATTAATTAAAATGTACAAATATCAGGGAGAAAAGCTGCTGCAAGGTCTAGACATTATTGAACGCAATGCTAAGTTACAAATTCAATTAATTGAAGACTTGTTAGATGTTTCCCGGATTCAACAAGGGAAAATGGTGTTAAATATCCAGCCTGTCAATTTAGTTAATACTATTACGGCGGCTTTGGAAACAATGCATTTAGCATTAGAAGCTAAAAATATTCAAGTTAAAACGTTTTTTAATGAAAATATTGGGCTGGTGGCTGGTGATGGCGCTCGTCTACAGCAAATTGTCTGGAATCTGCTTTCTAACGCCGTAAAATTTACACCACCAGGAGGAGAAATAGAAGTACGACTAGAACAGGTAGATACTGATGCTGTAATTCAAGTTAAAGATAATGGTAAAGGTATTATTCAGGAGTTTTTACCCCATGTATTTGAATATTTCCGCCAAGGTGATGGCACAATCACCAGAGAATTTGGGGGCTTGGGTTTGGGGTTAGCGATTGTGAAGAATCTCACAGAACTGCATGGTGGATCTGTGGGCGTGGCAAGCTTAGGAGAAGGCAAAGGTGCAATATTTACTATTAATTTACCATTAATGCCTGAACAACCAAAAATAGTTAAAAAATGTGAAAAGCTCCAGAATTATAGTAGTTTATTAGGACTACATATTTTAGTAGTAGATGATGACAGAGATACAGGTGAATTTCTCGCAATTATGCTCGAAAATTTAGGAGCATCAGTAACAGCAGTAAATTCCGCTGGAGAAGCTTTAGAAATAATTGCCCAGTCACCACCAGATTTACTTTTAAGTGATATTGCCATGCCAGGCATAGATGGCTATATGCTAATACGTTTAATTCGCACTATGCCTCCAGAAAAAGGAGGAAAAATCCCCGCGATCGCACTCACTGCTTTTGCCGGAGAAATGAACCAAAAACAAGCACTGGCTGCAGGGTTTCAAATGCACTTAGCGAAGCCAGTTGAACTAGGAAAATTGTTATCAGCCACCACAGAACTTTTAGAGTTAGGAGTTAGAGGTTAGGGATTGGGGCTAATTTTTACTGCTATTTTTGTTATACAAAATTACCTGAGTTTGAGTTTTTTGTGATTTTCGTCTAGGAGGAATTTGATGAAAGCCTACGTACTTCAAAGTAATGCGGGGATTGATGCACTGACGTTAATTGATCGCCCAGAACCCCAACCAGGTAAGGGACAAGTTTTAATTAAAATCAAAGCCACAGCCTTAAATTACCGTGATTTGCTGGTGGCTGAGGGTGCTTATGGTGCGGGGGTGAAATATCCTCTGGTTCCCATGTCTGATGGTGCGGGGGAAGTGGTAGCCATCGGAGAAGGGGTAACAAGAGTCAAAGTAGGCGATCGCGTCGCGGGTATCTTCTTCCAAGATTGGATTTCTGGCGCTTTAACCAGAGAAAAAATGAAATCTGACTTAGGCGGTGGTATTGATGGAATGCTGTCTGAGTATGTGGTTTTAAACCAAGATGGTTTAGTAATATTACCTAATCATATATCTTATATTCAAGGTGCAACTTTACCCTGTGCCGCAGTCACAGCTTGGCACGCCCTAGTTACTAAAGGCAATATCACCGAAGGTAATACTGTATTATTGCTGGGTACAGGTGGAGTATCGATTTTTGCGCTGCAGTTTGCCAAAATATTTGGTGCGAAAGTAATCCTTAGTTCCAGCAGCGATCATAAGTTAGCACAGGCTTTAGTTTTGGGTGCAGATCAAACCATCAACTATAAAGCAACCCCAGATTGGGAAAAGCAAGTCTTTGCAATGACCGATCGCATAGGTGTAGATCATGTAGTAGAAGTAGGTGGTGCTGGTACATTACCTAAATCTTTGCAAGCTGTTAGGGTAGGGGGACGTGTCAGCTTAATTGGCTTACTCTCAGGCAGAGGAAATGAAATTGACCCTATGCCTATACTTTTCAAGAGCATAACACTGCAAGGTATTTATGTTGGCAGTCGCAAAATGTTTGAGGCGATGAATCAGGTAATACAAGATTCGCAATTACAGCCAGTGATTGATAGAATTTTCCCTTTTACCCAAGCTCAGGAAGCTTACCGTTATCTTAAAAGTGCTTCACACTTTGGCAAAGTTGTAATTGAGCTTGATTGAGAGATTTGCACTTTTCTCTATTGAAGAAAATATCTCAGATGTCAAATGATGAATAATTTGGGTGCTTGAGTTGGTAATATGTCAAACTATCATCGGCACGTGTATTAGCCGGATGTGATAAAAACTTGCTATAACCTGTGTGCAGACAGAACGGTCATTTCTCTTTTTATATCATTGTGAACCCTAAAATATATGGCTCAGCCACTCTCACCCCCTCAAGAACCTTTTGACACTGGTACAGCAGCTAAAGGCAAACACAAACTTTCTCCTCGGTTGTTGATACCTTTAGGCTTATTACTCACATGTATTGGGGTGTTCACCTCCTATTTGGTTTCATCCAATTCAGAAGCGAAGCCACTACGGGTAAATGGTCGGATTGAAGGTTATGAAACTGATATTGGCGCTAAAGTACCAGGACGAATTGATTTTGTAGCGGTGCGCGAAGGTGATGAAGTCCGTAAGGATCAAGTTATTGTCAAGCTAGACGACGCAGAGATACAAGCTCAACTGAAAGGTGCATTGGCGCGTGTGGATGCTATGCAAAAGCAAGAAGAACAAGCACGCTTACAAATTAGTATTTTAGAAAGTCAAATTGTAGAAAATCAATTGACCTTAAAACAGGCTTTGGGAGATGCTAGAGGTCGGATTTTTCAGGCGGAATCATCAGTAGCTTCCAGCCAGGCGCAGCTAAATCAAGCGATCGCAAATGTCGAACAAGCCAAATCTGAGTTGAAATTGGCGCAAATGAACCGCGATCGCTACGCTAGATTGGTAAATCAGGGAGCTGTCACTAGGCAACAATACGATCAAGCGCAAACTAGCTGGGAAACTGCCTTAGCTAACGTCAGATCCCGTCAAGCGGCTGTCGATTCTTTCCGCAAATTAGTCAATTCAGCTCAAGGACAATTAACCCAAGCTCAAAGTTCAGGGTATAACCCCTCCATTCGCAGTACTCAACTCAATAGCTTAAACACGCAATTGCAGCAAACTCGCTTGAAACTCGCCGCCGCACAAGCTGATGTCGCCAATGCTAAAGCTTCTCAGCAGGAAATGAAAGCCAAAATTGCCGACCTCAACGTCATTAGTCCAATTAACGGCGTAGTTGTCAGCCGGAGTGTAGAACCTGGTGCAGTTGTAACCACTGGCAAAAATCTCCTGACAATAATTGATCCCAAAACAGTCTATCTCCGTGCTTTTATTCCCCAAGGCGATATTGGGAAAGTGCGCGTCGGTCAAGAAGCCAAGATATTTCTAGACTCATCACTCAAAAAACCCCTGAGTGCCAAAGTTGCTGCTATTGATACCCAAGCCTCTTTTACCCCTGAGAATATTTATTTCCAACAAGACCGAGTTAAACAAGTCTTTGGTGTGAAAATTACCATCGATAACCCCGAAGGATTTGCTAAACCTGGAATGCCGGCAGATGCGGAGATTGATATTGCGTCGGAGGCGGAGAAGTGAACAGGATAGGGAGCAGGGAGCAGGGAGCAGGGGGAGAAGAAAGACAAAAGGAAGAGAATTTGTGAGGTAGGGAGGATGTAGTTTGAGCCTTTGAGCTTGACAAGTGAGCTTTTGAGGCTGACAGTTGCGGCTTTTTGCTCGGAAGTTGCACCTTTGCACCTGGCAATTGCGGCTTTTTGCTCGGAGGTTGTACTTTTGAGCCTGACAGTTACACCTTTTTACTTGGAACTTGCGGCTTTTTGCTTGGAAGTTGCAGCTTTGAACCCCACAGTTGCACCTTTTTGCTTGGAACTTGCAGCTTTTTACTCGGAAATTGCACCTTTGAACCTAACAGTTGCACCTTTTCGCTTGAGTAAAGACGCGATGAATCGCGTCTCTACAATGATGGACTCTAATGACCAATGACAAACGACAAATGACCAATGACAAATGACAAATGTGTCGTAATTGAAGTGGAGGCTTTACAAAAACGCTACGGTAAATTAGTTGCCGTGAAGGGGATTGATTTTGCTGTCAAGCAGGGAGAGATTTTTGGCTTAATTGGCCCTGATGGTGCGGGAAAAACTACGACATTCCACATTTTAGGTGGAGTAATGGAAGCATCGGCTGGAAATATTCAGATTTTAGGTAAACTTCCCCGTGATGCACGTTTATCTATTGGTTACCTGACACAGCAATTTTCTTTGTATCTTGACCTCAGCATTGATGAAAATCTCCGTTATAGCGCTGGTTTGCGTGAAGTTCCTGAGAGTGTTTTTGTACAGCGTCGCCAGAAATACCTGCGATTGATGAGTTTGGAGAAATTTGGCGATCGCTTGGCTGGTCGTCTCTCCGGTGGGATGAAGCAGAAGTTGGCTTTGTGCTGTGCGTTGATTTCTCAACCAGAAATTTTATTGTTAGATGAACCGACGACTGGTGTTGATCCAGTATCACGGCGGGAATTTTGGGATGTTTTAGCGGCGATTGCTGCAGAAGGTGTGACTGTAGTGGTTGCAACACCTTATCTCGATGAAGCCGAGAGATGCGATCGCATTGCTTTAATGTATGAGGGAGAAATTCAGCAAATTGGTACGCTTTCCCAGTTGCGTGAAAGTTTAGGTTTACAACGTTTAGAAGTTCGCACTAATCATATAGAAGCCGCAGAGAAAGTATTGCATGAAGCTAGCCAAAATACACAAACATCAATTGTCGATATTCAAACTTTTGGCGATAGGTTAGATGTTTTAGCAAAAAACATAGTTACAGCTAAAGCCGCCGTTGAGAAAATTTTTACCCAAAACAAATTACAACTAGACAATATTCAAGCCGCAGATGCAACCCTAGAAAATGTTTTTGTCACCCGTTTACGTGCATCTGGAAACGACCCAGAATTTATTCCTTTTCCTCGTACTAAAAAAGTGACTGGGGGCTGGGGACTGGTGACTGGGGAGAGGGTAAACGATTTTGATTCTGTGGCGATTGGTGCGAATAATTTAAGAAAAGTCTTTGGAGATTTTCAAGCAGTTAAAGGTGTAGATTTAGAAATTCGCTATGGTGAAATTTACGGGTTATTAGGAGCAAATGGGGCTGGTAAAACAACTACAATTAAAATCCTCTGCGGCTTATTGGAACCAACATCAGGAAATATTACCTTAGCGGGACAAACTCAAAATTTACGTAGCAGTGCTTTACGACAACGCATTGGTTACATGAGCCAAAAATTTACACTCTACGATGATTTAACTATTATCCAAAATCTGGAATTTTATTGTGGAGTGTACGGCGTACCCAGAAGATTACGCCGCAGAAAAATAGATTGGGTATTGGCGACTTGTGGCTTAGTGGGTAGAGAAAATATGCTTACCGGACAACTTCCAGGGGGATGGAAGCAGCGCGTCGCCTTTGGTGCTTCCGTAATGCATGAACCAGAAATTCTCTTTTTAGACGAACCGACATCAGGAGTTGACCCCTTAGCGCGTCGTCAATTTTGGCGCTTAATTAATGAGTTTGCCAGATCCGGGACAGCAGTACTAGTGACAACCCATTATTTAGAAGAAGCCGAACAATGTAACCGTATGGGCTTTATGGTAGCAGGTGAAGTAGTAGTTCAAGGTTCACCCAGCGAAATCAAAGCAGCTCAACCAGGACAATTAATCGAGATAGTCACAGATAAAACGCAAACAGCCTCTAATTTACTGAAAACACAATTAGCAGCATGGCGAGTCTCAATTTTTGGCGATCGCCTCCACCTAGTTCTCGACCATCCCGACTCAGAAATTCCCCATATTCGCTCAACTCTCGAAAATAATAGTATCAATATTCATTCCCTGCGTTCCATCCCCTTCTCCCTCGAAGATGCTTTCATTGGCATAGTACAGCGCATAGGGGGGATTGGGGATTAGGGATTGGGGACTGGGGACTGGGGGGATGAGGAAGATGAGGGAGATGAGGGAGATGAGGGAGACAAATAACCAATGACAAATGACAAATGACAAATGACAAATGAAAAGAATCCTTTCCCAATGTCGCAAAGAGTTAGCACAATTTAAGCGCGATCGCCTTTCTTTAGCGTTGGCATTTCTCTTACCATTAATCACCTTAATTATTTTTGGTTTTGTGATTCGTCTGGAATCGAAAAATATTCCCTTATTTATCCAAGATTTTGATAACAGTCCTCTCAGCCGTAGCTATATTGAGCGCTTATTTGCTACGAATCAATTTGAAGCAATTCATAATTATCGATTTCCTCTTTTCAATTCTTCAGAAAAATCACAAGCTGAAATTTCTAATCCTCAAACAGCTATTGATAAAGGATTGGCGAAAGCTGCTGTCGTCATTCCTCCAGATTTTAGCCGACGGATCAAATCCGGCTTAAGTACTGATATTCAAGTCTTAGTAGATGGAACTGATGTTAATAATGCGCGGATTATCAAAAATATTATTCAAGCGACAACAAGATTTTTTTTAAGAGATTCAGGGTTACAATCTTCCTTTGATAGAATCATTGCTCATATCCGCCTTTGGTTCAATCCAGGAAGAAAAGAATCTTTGTACATCGTACCTGGTATTTATGCCGTTATTTTTTGGATTTATCCCTCATTATTAACAGCAGTTGCTATGGTACGCGAAAAAGAAAAAGGCACAATCTTACAAGTTTATGCATCCAGTCTCACTGCCGAAGAATTACTTTTAGGCAAAGGTTTAGCTTACCTACTAATTGGTATCTGCATAGCCATAGTTACTATGCTGATCAGTGCCATGATTTGGCAATTATCTTGGGTAGTAGAACCAACTTCTTTATTAATAGGAACACTACTATTTTTAATAGATAGTGTCATGTTTGGTTTATTAATTGGCGTGCGAGTCCCTAATCAAAATTCTGCGGTTCAAGCTGTAGCGTTATTAGGCTTCTTGACAGCTTTACTACTATCAGGATTCATTTATCCTCTCAGTAATATACCCTTTCCCCTCTCACTATTTTCTGCAATCATTCCCGCTAGGTACTATATTACAATTACCCGTGATGCCTACGTGCGCGGTACTGGCTGGGTAGGTGTTTGGTTTTCCATAGTAATGCTAATTATTTTAGGATTATTACTATTTAACGCTGCACGTCGCGTTTTAAAGCGAATGCAACTTTCAGATTAACTAATAAAGTCTGCTATATCGTAATTTATGAAATGGATTCAAACCTTATTTAACAGCCGATTCTGGAGTTTAGCAACTAAAGAATTTCGCCAAATATTACGGAGTCGAGAAACATTAGTATTATTAATTATCCCTCCAACAATCCAAATGCTACTTTATGGCTTTGCCCTCAATCCAGATGTGCATTATCTGAAGTTAGGAGTAGTTGATTATGCAAACACTTATGAAAGTAGAGAATTAGTTTCCGTTTTAACAGTTAATAAAGTCTTTATATTAGAAAAATATCTATACAATACTCAAGATTTAGGCGAACAAGTACGCCAAGGTAAAATCACAGCAGGTTTAATCATCCCCCCAGATTTTAAACGTAATTTATCAGAAGATAAATCTGGAGAAGTGCAAATTTTAATTGACGCAGTTGATGCAAATACAGCAGGTATCGCGCAAGGTTATCTCAATCAGATGATCAATCAATTTAGCCGTCGTTTATCATCTAATCAAGCCCCACCATTAATTACTCCCCAAACCACTTTTCTTTATAATCCGGGATTAAAAAGTAGTTGGTTTTTCATCCCAGGAGTTTTAGGATTAGTTTTAACCCTAATTAGTTCTTTAGTCTCTTCAATCACAGTTGTGAGAGAAAAAGATACAGGAACACTAGAACAATTATTGATGACTCCTGCAGAAGCCTGGGAAATTTTACTGGCTAAAATTGTCCCCCTATTTATATTGTTGATGGGCGATGTATTTTTAGCTTTAAGTATAGGAAGATTAGTATTTAGCGTACCTTTTCGTGGTAATCTTTTCCTATTTTTAACTCTATCAGGATTATATTTATTTGTCGGAATTGGTATTGGAATAATGCTAGCTACAGTTTGCCGTACTCAGCAGCAAGTTGTGCTGACATCGTTTTTTATCAATTTACCCTTGATTCAACTTTCTGGTGCTATTTCCCCGATAGAAAGTATGCCCATTTTCTTTAAGTATGTATCTCTACTAGACCCCTTGCGCCATTATATAGAAATTGTGCGAGGCATACTGCTCAAAGGTGTAGGATTAGAAGTACTTTGGTGGAATGCGATCGCACTTTTTCTCTTCGCTACATTACTCTTATCCATCAGCATCAATCAATTCCGCCGCCAGTTGAGTTAATCGTTCATCTGCAGTTAAAAATCAAGTCATTATCGCCCCACCCATCAACCTTTCATACCGATATTTCAACTCTTCCTTCATCAAATACCAACGCTCTAACGTTGCATCTATCTCAATCACTTTCTCCGCTGCTTGTCGCGCTAACAGCAAAACTTCCTCATCTTCTACCAAACTAGCTAGAGTAAAATCAGGCACACCAGATTGACGAGTTCCCAAAACTTCCCCAGGGCCGCGAAAACGCATATCCATTTCCGAGATAAAAAAGCCATCCTGAGATTGTTCCATCACTTTCAGCCTTTGTTGTGCGTCAGGGCTTCTAGAACTACTCATTAACAAACAGTAAGACTGCGCCGCACCACGCCCAACCCGTCCCCGCAATTGATGCAGTTGTGATAAACCAAATCGCTCTGCATTTTCGATGAGCATTACCGTAGCATTAGGCACATCTACGCCCACTTCGACAACGGTAGTTGAAACCAAAATTTGCGTCTTGTTCTCGCGAAATTTGCTAATTGCTTCATCCTTCTCGGCGGAAGTCATGCGGCCATGCAGCAACCCGACTTGAAAATCTGGAAAAATGCTTTCCTGTAGCTTTTGATGCTCATCAACAGCGGAACGCAAATCTAGCTTTTCTGATTCTTCCACCAAAGGCAAAATCACATAAACTTGCCTTCCTTGGGCAATTTCTCGCCGCATCAAGTCGTAAGCATGGCTGCGTTGCTGACCTGTCAGCATTGTAGTTTGAATCTTTTGCCGTCCTGGTGGTAACTCATCAATCTGGCTGACATTCATATCCCCGTGTATGGTCAATGCCAATGTGCGGGGAATGGGGGTTGCTGTCATAGTTAATACATGGGGTTGTTCACCTTTTTGTTGCAACCTTGCCCGTTGCTGCACACCAAAGCGATGCTGCTCATCAATTACTGCTAACCCCAACTGCCTGAAGTTTACTGGGTCTTGAATCAAGGCATGAGTGCCAACTAATAGGGGTAATTCTCCCGTTTCTAGCTGGGCATGAATTTGTCGCCGTTTAACAGTTTTTGTCGAACCTGTAAGTAATTCTACTGGTAAATGCAGCAGGTTAAACCAACTCACTAACTTGCGGTAATGCTGTTCTGCTAAAACCTCAGTAGGAGCCATCAGCGCTGCTTGGTAGCCAGATTGAATCGCTGCTAAAATAGCCACCACAGCCACCACAGTTTTCCCAGAACCTACATCACCTTGCACTAAGCGATTCATGGGTGCAGGTTGTTGTAAGTCATTAAGAATATCGTTAATCACTCGCTGCTGTGCGCCAGTAAGCTTAAATGGCAGTATTTCGTAGAATTTTTCTAATAACTGACCTTTGGGAGCCAGAATAGCGCTAGTTTGGATTTGCCTTGCTTGGTGTTGTCGTTGCAGTAAACTTAATTGCAAATAGAAAAACTCGTCAAAAACCAAACGACGACGGGCAACTTGTAGAGAAGCGCTATCTGGGGGAAAGTGAATATTAGCGATCGCATCTTTCAATTCGATCAAACCATACTTCTCTCGCAAACCACTGGGTAATGGGTCTTTGAGATTTGCCGCAGCGGGTAAAGCAGCTATGACTGCTTGTCTGACCATATTCGCCGCTATACCCTCAGTTAAGGCATAAATTGGCACAACCCGCCCAATTGTCAACGAATCAATCGTATCACCAGGATTTGCCAATACTTCTAATTCGGGATTATCCAGCGTCAAGCCGTATTTACTAGCTTTCACCAATCCGCAAGCTGCAATCACACTACCCACCGGATAACGCCGTTTTAAACTTTCTTGCCAAGCGCGACTAGTGAACCTTGCACCCGCCGAAAAGCGACTGACTTTGATTTGTCCGGTGTTATCCTTCAGTATCAGTTCTAAAATAGATAATTTCTGATTTTTCGGACTATTAAAACAGTTGCAGCGCTTCACGGTTGCAACTATTGTCACCGTTTCACCCGCCTGTAACTCGCGGATATTTACCTGACGTGCATAGTCAATATGATCGCGGGGGTAGTAATAAAGTAAGTCGCGTACAGTATACACACCCAAACGCGCCAAATTGTCAGCTTTTCTGATGCCAATTTCTGGTAAATCGCTGAGTTTTTGGTCAATTTTGGGCGCAAGCCTCCGGCTTACCTCAGCCACAATCGGGGTTGTGATCTGTTGTTTTTTGGATTGATAATTTCTCGCCTGTGCTTCTGCTACCCCGTTCTTTTGCTGCTCCCCCCCATCTTGCTGTAATTGATACAGATACCTGCGAGTTTCTGCTACCAAATGTTGCCTATCTTCCAACCCCAAATGAGAATATTTAGCAAATTGCAGTGCTAATTCTTGCCAGCGACGGCGTTCAGTTGAGGGTAACCCTATAGGAAACTTCCCCAGAGTCAGACTGAGAAATTCACTAAAGCGATATTGCCTACCCATCAAATCTGTAAAACCGTGTTCCGCTTCTACAGCCAAGGCTTTTTGCAATCTTATCCAATCGGGTGTCTCGTTAGTCATGGGGCATGGGGCATGGGGCATTGGGCATCGGGCATCGGGCAAGACACTAGTACCGCAAGGCGGAATTCAAAATTCAAAATTCAAAATTCAAAATGAATACAGCGTAAGCGTTTCGTGAGTTTAGAATGGTATGCTTATTTGCGCCGAGGTGTACTAGTTATTCACAAATCACAAATGACAAATGACAAATGATAAACTAATCATCATCCCAAATTGCACGCCATGCAGCTTCTGCTTCGGCAATTAAGCGTTCTCGCTGCTTCTTTTGATAATCCTGTCCTAGTT
This sequence comes from Calothrix membranacea FACHB-236, assembly GCF_014696315.1. GTDB lineage: Bacteria > Cyanobacteriota > Cyanobacteriia > Cyanobacteriales > Nostocaceae > Aulosira > Aulosira membranacea. The sequence goes on along the minus strand of NZ_JACJPX010000070.1, from coordinate 10,196 downwards.
TCTTTAGCTGAATTAATGTGTTGCGAATTTGTCGGCGTGCAGACGAGAGTTTAGCATCAGCAAATTCAATTTCTCCCAGCCGGAGGTTAATAGCCATAACTTTTGTCAGGCTAGATTCCTCTACATCCTGCTCATTTGGGATTTCAATTACCACATTTAATATGTTAGGTGGCCCAGGCATAACTTCGGCAGAGGCTTCTGATGCAGCCGCAGCTACTTCTAAAATCGGTTCAGGTATTTTGTTGGGTAAAATATTGACTTTTTGCAGGGCAGCATTAGCATCATGAGAAACTTTTTTGAGTGTATATTGGGTTAGCTTCTCTAGGCTTTGTTGCCATGCTAGTAACTGCATTGGATTAGAAGGGTCGGTCAATTTCAAAGTAGAGATTTGGGATCTAGCATTGCTATTAACACCCTCATCTACCTCATCCCCTTCATCTACCTCATCCCCCTCATCTATCTCATCCCCTTCATCTATCTCATCCCCTTCATCTACCTCATCCCCTTCATCTACCTCATCGCCCTCATCTTCCACTACCACATTCTGCGGTTCCTGATTACTGATAATAGTCAGCAAATGCTCAGCTGCTTGTTTACCCAACTTGCGGATGGCTTGTTGCAAATTGTGCCGTTGATTCAATGACAAGCTCAAGAACTTTTCGGGATAACCCTGGGTACACAGGTGATAAGTTGCCAAAATCAACTGCTGACGAACAGCTTGCCCTAAAAGGCCTAAGTAAATAGCATAAGATTTTTGCAGTTCTGTGGCGATCGCTGCGATCGCTTCTTTCAGCAACGCAATATCCCGATCAATTCGCTCGATTGCTCTAGCCATATCTTTTCTTAATTGCCCATCTAATCCCGATTATGGTACAAATGTACGAATATATTTTAAATGAAATATTTTTAGTATTGAAGATTTTCTCGAAAGTATAGCAAATCTGCTGTAAATAAAATTGTCGGTTAAAGGGGAAAAGGGGAAGGGGCAAAGGGAAATAAAATACCTTTAACCTTTTCCCTTTTCCCAAACCCAACTCACAATTCACTGCCCCAGTTCAAAGGTATAAAAAATAAAATACAGGCCAGCAAACTTTGCCTGACCTGTTTTGATCAAAAGTCATCTGTCATTCATCCTGAGTCAAATGACAAATGATGAATGACAAATGACAAAATTATGACTTAACGCCCATTTGTGCAGCGACTTCTTCAGCAAAGTTGCTTTCTTGTTTTTCAATGCCTTCACCTAAGACATAGCGCACAAAGCGTTTGATTGTGATGTCTTGGCCGACTTTAGACTTAACTTGCTTCACCAAGTCTTCTACTGAAATGCTTTGATCGCGAATGAAGGGCTGATCCAGCAAAGCCAATTCCTTAAGACGTTTTTCAATCCGTCCTTGAACAATCTTTTCTTTGATGTTCTGTGGCTTGTTGGATAAGTCATCCCGCCCCATTTCCACTTCTTTTTCTTTCTCAGCAACTTCAGCGGGTATTTCGTCTACACTGACATACTCGACATTGGGGCAAGCAGCTACTTGCATAGCGCTATTCCGTGCTAAAGCTTGGAAATCTTCATTGCCCACGGCTGCATCAGTTTCGGATTCTATCTCAACTAACACACCAACTCGACCACCAGTGTGAATATAGCTGTCTACTATACCTGCTTTGCCTGCTGCTAATGAAAAATTGACAAAGCGGCGCACCTGAATATTTTCACCAAGTTGAGCAATTAATTGCTTGATGGATTCATCTACAGTTGCACTTGTATTTTCAATGTAGGGTTGAGCCAATAAAGCTTCAACGCTATCAGCTGATGCTGCTTGCTTTGCCAGATTTTTAACTAAAGCCTTAAAAGACTCGTTACGGGCAACGAAGTCGGTTTGGCAGTTAACTTCTATGAGTACACCTACCTGAGATCCAGGCTGGATATAGGTGTCTACTAGACCTTCTGCTGCAACGCGATCGCTTTTTTTACCAGCTGAAGTGATGCCCTTTTGACGTAACCAATCTATGGCTTTGTCAATGTCACCATCATTTTCTTTTAGTGCTTTTTTGCAGTCCATCATGCCAGCGTTGGTTTTTTGGCGTAGCTCTTGGACTAGTTTTGCAGATATTTCCGCCATGTTGCCCTCAATTCCTACTTGACCTCGAGTTGTAATCGCTAACTGGTGTTGAGTATTTCTATCTTACTCAGCGCTGAAGAAAGTATGAAGTTTGAAGTATGAAGTCTGAAATTTTATTCTTCATACTTCATCCTTTCCCTTTACCTATTCTTCTTCGTCTTCTTCGCTAGCATATGAGCCTGTTAGCTCAGTTTCTTCATAGTCGTAATCTTCCTCACCACCTTCGTAATCTTCATAGTCATCTTCTGCATCAAGCTGACCATGACGACCTTCATAAATCGCATCCGCCAATTTGCCGACGATCAGCTTAATGGATCTGATCGCGTCGTCATTTGCAGGGATGGGAATATCTACGACATCGGGGTCACAGTTTGTATCTAGCATTGATACAATCGGAATTCCCAATTTTTGGCACTCTTGAACTGCGTTATATTCCCGCCGTTGGTCTACAATCACCACAACATCGGGAACTTTCCGCATGGTTTTAATCCCGCCCAAATATTTTTGTAGCTTCGCCATTTCCCGGCGCAACATTGAAGCTTCTTTTTTGGGCAACAAGTCCAATGCTCCGGTTTCTTCGCGGCGCTCTAAATCTTTGAGGCGGTCTACTCTGGTTTTAATAGTTGTCCAGTTGGTCAGCATTCCACCCAACCAACGTTGGTTAATGTAGTGGGAACCGCAACGGCTGGCTTCTTGGGCAATAATACCCGCAGCTTGCCGCTTAGTGCCAACAAACAAGAATTTTTTCCCTTGTTCAGCTTGTGTACGCATATAAGCATATGCATCTTCCATCAACTGGGCAGTTTGCACCAAGTCGATAATGTGTACACCATTGCGGGAAGTATAAATGTAAGGAGACATTTTAGGGTTCCAACGCCGGGTCTGATGACCGAAGTGAACCCCTGACTCCATCATTTGAGCCAATGAAACGACTGGCATATATTTCTAACTCCGATTCGGGTTAAACCTCCACCCAGGCGTATCTCCCAATAGGGAAACACCCGAATTCCTGGATGTGCGAGATTAATGAACCATACTAGGGTAGCACATTTGGGATCAGGGGTAAGTCAATAAGGCAAGGGAGCAGGGAGCAAGGGGGAGTGCTGCAACAGCCTTAAAGCCAGTGCTAGTCAGCCTCCTAATTTGCTAGGGTAACTTGCTCCTAAACTTATTGACAATCAAAATCTGAGCAATAATACCTCTACAGTCTAAAATCTCAATGTTCAGTGTGGTTTCTTTCTCCCCTCTGCCCCCTGCTCCCTGCTCCTTTTCCTTTTTCCCAATGCCCAATTATCACAGTTTTACGAATGCTTCACTTGGGCGTAGGCTTCGTAAACGCCTTTGACGTTGTACCAATTGAGAAAAATTCGGGCAACTTCTAAAGCTAATTGGGGTTTACCTAAATTAATTAGCCATTGTAAAAATGGTGCCATTGTGCGTTCATTTAGTGCGCCATTGAGGGAAAGAATACCCCACAGCAAACGATGTATCCAAGTCATTTGAATCATCATCCGCACTTCCCAAGTGGGGTGCTTTTGATAAAACAAAACTCCCATACGTCCGCGTTGAATTTCTTTATCAATTAAGTTAGGAATTTGCTCTAATCTAAATGCTGGATGCCAATGATAGCCTACTGCTGCTGGACATTTAATTAGTTGTAAACCGAGATTTTTTAGCCTGACACCAAGTTCTAAATCTTCCCATCCATAGAGTTGAAATCTAGTGTCAAAAAGTCCTACTTTCTCTAACCAATGTTTAGGAATTGCCACATTACCTGTAGCGAAAAAAGCTGCGGAAAAATCTGTGACTTTATAAGGTTCAGAAGTGGGATGATCAAAATTAGCAGTATTAATAACTGCGCCGTAGGTAAAAAAGCGATCGCTTCCCAATCTCTTTTGTCCTTGTACCAGCGCGTCAGCATGAGCCTGTAAGAAGTTGGACAGCACTACTAAATCGCTGTCAATAAAGATAATTGTGTCTCCCTGTGCTTTTTCTACGCCCAAATTCCGCGCCGCAGCCGGGCCTTGATGGTCTTGCTCAAACCATCGCACATGGGGAAACTGTTCTTTATGTGCAGCTAACCATTCTAAAGTGCCATCAGTAGAACCATCATCTACTAAAACAACTTCATAACCTGTAATCGGGGTTGACTCACCCAAATCCTGCACTTCTAAGGCGCGCAGACACTTTTCTAAAATTGGTTTGCGATTGTAAGTCGGTATAACAACGCTGAAAAACACATTCTCACCCACAACACTATTACCCATCTCCAGAATAGGACAACTGTGACGTTACTACTGTTCCTATCCCAAGCTTGGGACATTTCGTGAATAGTTAACTCGATGGAGAAGCTTCTTCTACAGGACGGATAATGGCTGGTGGTGGTGTTACTTGTGGTTGAAAAATGGCTTGTAATGCTTGTTCTAAAGTTTGTGCCATGACAATTCGGTTTTCATAAGCTACAACTACCCTCACTAAAGTAGGCAAACTATTTTGTGTAGCTTCTAAATAAATTGGCTCGACATAAAGCAGAGATTCTTCTATTGGTATTACTAAGAGATTGCCTTGAATAGCTCGAGAACCTTGGCGATTCCATAAAGAAATTTGCTGAGAAATTACAGGATCTTGGTTAATTCTGGCTTCGATTTGTTCTGGCCCGTAAATCAGTCTTTCTTTGGGAAATACGTAAAGTAACAATTTACCGTAATTTTGACCATCCGATCGCGCTGCTAGCCAAGCGATTAAATTCGTTCTTTGCTTGGGAGTATAGGGTAAAAGCAAGATAAATTCTTCAAAGGGTACCGTTGGTAGGCTAGTAATTAAATAGTAAGGTTCTACTGGACGAGCTTTATTACCATAAATTTCGTTAGGAATCTGCCATTGGTCTTCCCGGTTGTAAAATACCTGAGTATCTGTCATGTGGTATGTCATCAAACGTTCAGCCTGAATATTGAAATAATCAACGGGATAGCGGATATGGTTGCTGAGTGTTTTCGGCATTGCACTCAGAGGTTTAAATAATTTGGGAAAGATTTTCCGCCAGGTGGTAATTATTGGGTCATTGCGATCGGCAACATAAAAGTTAACAGTGCCGTTATAAGCATCTACTACTACTTTGACGGAGTTGCGAATATAGTTAATGCCATCTTTATCCGGCTCGGAATAGGGATAGTGACTACTGGTTGTGTAAGCATCAACCATCCAGTAAAGATAATTTTGGTTTGTTGAGTAATCTTGATTGCTCTGATCAAGACTGGCATCAGCGGCAACTAAATAAGGGTCACTGTCATATTTTAAAAAAGGTGCGATCGCTTGAATTCTTTGTTTAACATTTCGGCGTAATAAAACTTTTGTTTCTGGTAAAAAGTCTCTGGTTATCGCCATTTGCCAGTCTTTTAAATAGGCTGCAAATAACCACCGTCGCCACATTGCTCCAATAGAGATACCACCTCGTCCATCGTAAGTATGGTAAACATTGTCACTGCCGCTAGGATAATCTAGTTCTCTAACTTTAGTCCCAGTTATTACATAGTTATTCGTAATTTCACCGTAATAAATCCGGGGTTGCCCAATGGGAATACTGTTGCGAATGCCTTGATTGGCAGTAGTGAGGGCACTGCTATCACCGCTAATATCTTTGACAAAATACTCTGGTAATCCACCAGGGCCAACTACGTTTACAGGACTCATAGTAAAACCAAAACCGTGGGTATAAATCAGATGGCGGTTCACCCAGGTTTGAGCTTCCTGAGGAACTGCACTGTAGTCTAATTCCCTGGCTGCAATTAATACTTGTCTCCGTTCTGTAGTTGCAGCATTTTCAGATGCTGATTGTTGGTTTGGTGCTGCGGGACGGTTGCTGGTGGCTTCTGTTTCTAAGGTGTAGCGGTCAATATCAGCACCTGGAAACCGATAGTAAGGTCGAATTTGCTGCAACTGACGGTTGGTTTCTAATAGTGGGCGCTCATCCCAAAGACGAATATTCCGAATTGTTAAGTCATTGGCTTTGAGATCAGCTTCTGTTAATTGACCTTGGGGGTTGAAATTTTTGGCATCAATTGCTTCTAAATCGAAGGCTTGACGAGTCGAGGCAATAGTACGCCGAATGTAAGGTTGTTCCCGTTGCAATTCATTAGGCTGAACTATTAAATATTGCACCGCAGTAGGTACAAGCCAACCACCTACTACTGCTAGCACGAAATAAACTCCTAATCCATAAAACGCTAAACGACGATGAGGAGATTTCGGCCTCCAAAAAATTGTTCGCCACAATAAGTAAAAGGCGATCGCTACCGCTAGAGCGCATAAAGCATTGTAAACTGGCAACTGTGCCATGACATCGGTGTAGCTGGCACCATAACTTACCCCACGCTTGGAATATAGCAATTCATAACGACTTAACAAATAACCTAGGGCAACAGCCACCATCAATGCACCACCCAAACCGTATAAATGGCGTTGCTGTTGTGACGAAAACCCAGGAAAAATGCCTTGACTGAGACTGTCGCCGGATAGGAGGTAGGTAAGAGTAACAGCTATTAAACCGTAAAGGAATAATCCCATTAGCCACAGTCCTAGCAATTCCAAGACAGGGAGGGAAAATATATAAAAGCTGATATCTTTAACAAATAAAGGGTCGGTGTCGTTAAAGGCAGTACGAAAGAGATATTGCAGTATCTTGCCCCAATTTTGGTAAATTATCTGCCCAAAGAGCAGACTCATAACCATAGCGATCGCCCTCAGCGACCATCGGGGATAAATTAAAATAGCGATCGCAATTCCCAAAACCAAGCTGAGATACCAAATTTGGGAAAATATTCGCCTTACCAACTGCCAAATTGACTCTAATTGAAAGCGATCGCTCACCAGTAAACTAGTCTTACTAAATTCTGGATTCCAATAAGAAAGGGCAATTTCACCGTAGTAAGCCAGCATTAATGTTAGCAACAAGCTGAAGCCTAAAGCTAAAGGTAGCAGCCAGTGCAATCTGATGGCGGGAAAGCGTCGAGGATCGAAACTACGAGCTAAATTACGAGGATCGTACTGAGGATTGAGAAACCTTGCGAACTCACTGCTAACTGGCTGACTCGTCACAGGCTGAGGATACTTGAGACGTTCTGCCAACAAGAGGTTTACTAGGAGGTAAACAGCAGTTATCCCAACTACAAATACCCATATAGTAGCCCTAGTAACCAGCCTGAGCAGAAATACTTGGAGGTAGCCGACTTCCTGAAACCAGAAAATTTCGACTGGTAAACGGGAACCCAGAACTACGAGTAGCCACAGCCCTAGGAAGAATATTAATAGGCGAACGCCCCATTTCCACAACATTCCTTAGCAGCCAACCTTTTCTAAATTACAGTTATCAATGACTTTCTGCTGACGAAGCAAAGCTTACTAGCCACCTAGTTCATTGATGCCTTTAACTGATCCTAGTACTTCGTTACAGTAATTATGATTGCTACGTAAGTAATTAAGCGCGATCGCACTGATAATATGTAAACTTTTGTAGGGAGATAGGGTGAAAGGGCTAAGGGCAAAGGTTTTCTCTTTAACTTGCCTCTTTAGCGTTATTAAATATAGTTATGCGGTACTCAAGCAGATTTATGCTGGCAAGCTTTGGCAAGTGTTATCCTACTAGCTAACGGTTAAAGATGACCTACAATAATGTTTGATTTTTAACTCGCAATCATGCTAACCAGCGTTGACCGTTTATTATTTGTGCGGCGAGTCCCGATTTTTAAAGAATTGCGGGATGATTTTATTGTGCGGCTTGCTTCCGTGATGAACGAGCTATCCTTTCCCTCAAATCATGCCATTTTTAGGCAAGGAGAAGAAGGGCGATCGCTCTATATTGTAGTATCTGGCCGTGTCAAAGTTCACATCGGTGATAAAAAGTTGGCAGAGGTAGACAAAGGCAAGTACTTTGGCGAAATGGCAGTTTTTGATACACAACCCCGTTCCGCCTCAGCCACCACTTTAGAACCCTGCGAGTGTTTGGAACTCACCCAAGAACAACTCTATGATGCCATTGAAGAAACTCCCGAAATTGCTGTAAATATCATTCGTGAGTTATCGCGTCTAATTCGCAAACTCAATGAGAAATGAAAATATTAGTATTAGTTATTCGGTGTTTGGTGTTTGGTGTTTGTTAGAGGTGATTTTTAATATAGAACAGAAAATAATTTTAAATTTTTAATTAGTATAATTTTTACAATTCAGCTTTTATACTTCTTCTAATAGACAAGAGTGTATTTTCTGCTGTCATCGTCACGCAGCATCTAGAGTTTAACATACAGAATTTACAGAAAAGCAAAAAATTCATGCCAACTGATTCGGTAATCTTGCGCTTAGAAAAAGTAACGGAACAGCACGCTGATAACCTTTACTCTTTTATAAGCAATCCACTTTTGTATGAATATATTGAAGATTCAGTTCCTAGCCTCATAGAAATTAGGAGAAAATTTCAGTTTGCAGCGCTAGAAAAATCACCCGATAACCCAACTATGATTTGGCTCAAATGGGCTGCTATTAATGCTCAAAACCAATATGTAGGTATGGTGGAAATAGGGATTTTTGAAGATAAATATGCAGAAATTGGCTTTATGACATTTGTGGGTTATCAAAACCAAGGCTACGCCAGTGATTACTGTTCTTTAGCTATTGAAGAAACACAACGACGCTTTCACTTTTTATCGCTGCACGCATCAGTAAATCAACACAACCTTGCCTCTCGTAAAGTACTTGAGAGGCTGGGTTTTAAATTGTACAAAGTCAAAAATAATGCAGAGTTTATCAAAGGTAAACTTTCTGATGAATTAATTTACCAATTGGATCTCTCAGCATAAATTGACGTTGATGATGTTGTTAATTTCAGACATTCTTTAATAAAAGACTGGGGAATTTCTAAACTTGCCCCCCAGTGTAAATGAACATAAGAAGCATAAACGTTGATAGGTGAATTCCATCCTTCATAACCCATATTTTCATCACAATCATAGCGATAAGTTTCCCATAGAGGTTGAGGATTATTCAAAGTCAAATGAGAACGATGAAACTCATGTCCATAAACAGTTTTCCCTGTTTTTACTAACAGATTATCTTGCAAAGCTACAGCACGACGGTATCCTAAAGTTAAGCGTTTATCCATCGTTGCAGATGTTGGTAAAATTCCTACCATTGGCCAAGATTCACCTGCAAAATCAATAATTTGCTCACACAAATACATTAATCCCCCACACTCAGCAATTACAGGTATTCCTTGCATAATTGCTGTTTTTACAGCATCACGAGCGCTAATATTTTCTGCTAGTTGCTGTGCAAAAACCTCAGGGAAACCGCCACCAAAATAAATACCCTGCACATCTTTTGGTAATTCAGAATCTGCCAACGGACTCCAAAAAACCAGTTCTGCACCCAACTCTTGCAATAAATCGAGATTATCTTGATAGTAAAAATTAAAAGCGCGATCGCGTGCTACTGCAATTTTGAGTGAGGATGAGGGGGATGAGGAGGATAAGGGAGATGAGGGAGAAACTGCTGTAAAATTTTTCTCCTTGTTCCCAGTCCCCAGTTCCCAGTCCCCAATCCCCAACATAGGTAATAACCTTTCCCAGTCAAAGCAAGTGTCACCTAAATCAGCCAGCCGATTGATCACAGCATCTAATTCTGGGAGTTCTGCTGTGGGTACTAAACCTAAATGGCGATCAGGAATGGTGATATTATCTTGACGACGCAGTATCCCAAGAATGGGTAATTGTAATGATTCTAGAGCGTCTTTGAGTAGAGAAAGATGGCGATCGCTGCCTACGCGATTGAGTACTAAACCCGCTATTTTAATTCTCGGATCAAAAGAGCAATAACCATGAGCGATCGCCGCCACAGAACCTGATAAGCGACTGCAATCAATTACCAACACCACAGGTAAATTTAGCAGCCTTGCAATATGTGCAGTACTAGCAAAATCAGTTATGGATGGGGCATGGGGCATGGGGCATGGGGCATTGGTAATTGGTAATTGGCTATTTCTCCCCTGTTCCCCTGCTCCCTCATCCCCCTCATCCCCCTCATCCCCCT
>NZ_JACJPX010000007.1 GCF_014696315.1 Calothrix membranacea FACHB-236 | reverse complement strand
CATTCTACTTTGAGCATTCCTGTTTATTTTCTACCACACCCACTTATCTACAGTAATATGTTTTCTGCAAAAACTCCAGTTTTCAAGATGGATGAGGTTTAATTAAAATACTTAATATAAATTGGGAATGATTATAGATACTGGTGCTATAACTATTTTTAGTGCAGCTACAGTCGTGGTTCATGCTTTAGGAATCGCCCATGCAGCTCATGCAGTCATGAATGTTCGTTCTTCTCAAGGAGCGATCGCCTGGGGAATTTCTTTAGTTACTTTTCCTTGGCTAGCTATTCCCTTGTATTGGATTTTGGGTAGAACTAAATTTCATGGATATGGAGAAGCCTTGCGCTTAGTTTATGCACAGCACCATAAGCTAGCTAGTCAAACCTACAATGATATTGCCAAATTTAAAGTCCCGCTATCAGACAAAATAGCGACTTTGCAGCCATTAGCCGAGACATTTACAGGGATTCCTTTTACATCAGGTAACGCAGCCGAATTGCTGATTGATGGTAAAAGAACTTATGAAGCAATGTTGAGTGCGATCGCCTTCGCCACCAATTATATTTTGCTGCAATCTTACATCGTTAATGATGACGAAGCAGGTAAAGAGTTTAAAGAAGCATTAATTGAGAAAGCCCAGCAAGGAGTAAACATTTACTTTCTCTATGATGAAATCGGTTCTAACAAATTATCTCGGTCTTATCTCCAATGTCTAAGAAAATCTGGTATTCAAGTTAGTGCTTTCCACACCACCAAAGGTAAAGGTAATCGCTTCCAACTCAACTTTCGTAACCACCGCAAAATCATAGTAGTAGATGGAGAAATAGGATTTCTCGGTGGCTTAAATATTGGTGACGAATATTTAGGAAAAAATCCCCGCCTCAGTCCTTGGAGAGATACTCACATGAAACTAGAAGGCCCGACCGTCCAAAGTTTGCAAGCATCTTTTCTGCAAGATTGGTACTGGGCAACTCGTCAACTACTTGATGTTAATTGGGAGATTAAACCTAATCGCGAACTGAATCAAAGTGCATTTGTACTGCCTACAGGCCCCGCAGATCATTTAAAAGCCTGTAATCTTTTCTTTGTCAATGCCATCAATGAAGCTCAAAATCGCCTATGGATTGCTACTCCTTATTTTGTCCCAGATGAGGCTACTTTAACAGCATTGAAACTCGCTACAATGCGAGGTGTCGATGTGCGAATACTCTTGCCCAATCGCCCCGATCACTTATTTGTTTATCTCTGTTCTTTTTCCTACTATAACGAAATGGCTGCGTTTGGGATAAAACTTTATCGCTACAAACATGGATTCATGCATCAGAAAATCATCCTCATCGATGATGATATGGCAGGGGTAGGAACAGTTAACTTAGATAATCGTTCATTTTTCCTCAACTTTGAAGTCATGGGTTTTGTCGCTGCAACTCAATTTGTAGCCAGTGTAGAGAAAATGTTAAAGGATGATTTGGCTGTTTCTGTTGCAGTTGATTTTTCGGACTATAAAAGAAAGCCTTTGTGGTTTAAGTTAGCTGTGAGAATATCTCGTTTGTTGATGCCATTACTATGAATAGGGACTAATGATTATTCACAATATCAGTGAGTGCTTCATTAATTACATCATCGCTGACACCACGCCGTTTTAAACTTGCAATTAACGCAGTAACTGTATTGTTATCTAATCTTTCTAAGTCTGCACGGATTCCCTGCCCAATATACGCACGGATTAATGGTTGGTAGCCAGAAAAACCTAGTATTGGTGCGATTCTTTTCAGGTCTTCTACTAAGTCTTCTGGCATCCGAATTGTTACCGTAGTCATGGGGCGGTTTTTGTTTAAGCGTTGCTTTAATTTTTCAATTTTCATAGTAATCTCGCTCCTGTCGTGTAGCTTTACGAGCTGAAATAATTCGGATTACCTCGTCTTCAAACTCAATGTGAACAACAAATAAAAGATTCCATCGTGTATCCAATCCGATAATTGCATCTCTTATTTCATCATTCCGGCTGGCATCAACTACTTTCAAAAATGGATCGAAAAATGCTTCCGAAGCCTGTTGGAATTTTATCCCATTATGTTTGCTAGGATTTTGTCGAGCTTTTTCCTCGTTCCACACAAAAGTGATGCCATTCAATATGTAGTAGACATCCATAAATGAAAGAATAAGCAAATGTATTTACATTGTCAATACGCTTCCTAATCAAGTTGAGGACAAGCTAGTAACAGGTCTATGAGAGCCAATATACCTCTCCGTAACTGCTGTTATCTCTCAACAGTTAGATGCACGCTGTTTATTAGGGTGTGATGCTATCAGAGCGAGCTTGAAAGAGTTTGGGTAAGAAAAATAGTGGATATTAGCAGACGGGATTTATTAAAAGTAGTTTCTACTTCTGGTTTGATTGCAGCCGGGTTAGCAGGTGGAGAAGCATTATTTTCAAAAGCCTCAGCCCAAAATACACCTGCTCCCACTCAAACCAAAAGCGGCGAAATGATCTACAGAACCTTGGGCCGCACTGGCGAAAAAGTTTCTGTAATTGGCTTAGGCGGTCACCATATTGGGCGACCCAAAGATGAGCAAGAAGGTATCCGTCTCATCCGCACTGCGATTGACCGTGGCATCAATTTTATGGATAACAGCTGGGACTACCATAACGGAGACAGCGAAATTCGCATGGGTAAAGCCCTCCAAGACGGTTACCGTCAAAAGGCATTTCTCATGACTAAAATTGACGGACGTACTAAAGATGCTGCTACTAAGCAAATTAACGATTCCTTAAAACGGTTGCAGACGGATCGGATTGATTTGCTACAGCATCATGAAATTATTCGCATGGAAGATCCCGATCGCATCTTCGCTTCTGGGGGTGCAATGGAGGCAGTGTTAGAAGCGCAAAAAGCCGGAAAAATTCGCTACATCGGCTTTACCGGACACAAAGACCCATTAATCCACTCGAGAATGCTAGACGTTGCTGCTCAAAATAACTTCCGTTTTGACACAGTTCAGATGCCATTAAACGTCATGGATGCTCATTTCCGAAGTTTTGAACGGCAAGTTTTACCAAGACTTGTAAAAGATAGTATTGGTGTGCTGGGGATGAAATCAATGGGCGACCAAATAATTCTTAAGAGCAACACTGTGAAACCCATCGAATGCCTTCACTATGCGATGAATTTGCCTACATCAACTGTGATTACAGGCATGGAAAGTATGGAAATTCTTAACCAAGCATTTGAGGCAGTACGCACCTTTAAACCCATGAGCCAAGAACAAGTTAGAGAATTGCTGAATCGTACTCGTGAAGTAGCAGCAAAAGGTCAGTACGAACTATTTAAGACCAGTAATCAGTTTGATAGTACAGCTAAAAATCCTGAGTGGTTAGGATAACGATAAAATATCATACCAATTTGAAAAAAGAATTTGACAGATTGTAGTAGGGGTAAGGCAATGCCTTGCCCTCTAGAATATATTGATGTGTCGCAAATATTATTTTAATTGGTATCAGTAAAGCCTTGTAGAGAGGGCATAATTCCCACTGCAATCATAAAAATTAAAATTACATTAGCTCTAAATATTAGGGAAAATCAATCCAAACTTAATTAACCCCCATTTCTCTCTATGGTTACGAGAGAAGATGGAGGTTAATTTATTGTATTTAATAATGTCAAAATGCGACTTTAATAAATTATTAACTGTTTGTTTAAAAATAACAAACAAGATAGCTGAAAATCTGAAAATGCCGACTTGCAAATGTCCTGAACACTTACTTAATAAATGACAGGTAAAATCAAAATAAAATTGAAAATCTAGAAACAGCCTACAATTTGGGCATCTTGATTCAGTTTTTACTTTTCATAATTCAGGCTTTCTGTACTAGTTTGTACATTTGAATTTTGAATTTTAAAGTTGAATCTTACACCTCATCAGCCTGTTTGAACTTCCAGATTGCCGTTACGGATAGCCCATGCTAGGTCTAACAGTTGAGTCCAACGCTTTTGCAGCTGTTTGGGGGTACATTTGAGTGTTTTAGCGATCGCTTGGTCACTGTGTCTGGCGGTTTTTAACTGCAAAATTTGCTGTTGCTGTTCAGTCAGTAGACCTAAAAAGGTTTGCCACTGTTGAGCAGATAAGCCCAATCTATGCTCTAAACCAGCACCTAACCATTGATGTACCAATTGCCAGTGATGTTGCTTGGCAAATTTTTCTACATGATATTTAAAGCGTTGTTGCAGATAATCGCGCTGACGGCTGGTGAGACCGAGAATTTGGTCAATTTCCGGTGCAGACAGGTCTTGTAGTTTTAATGTGAGGTAGTCTACACAGTCAGATTGACCTTGAGATTCGAGATAATTAATTAACTCAGTAATAACGCGATCGCGTTCTGATTCTTCTGAGGGATCGAAGTTAGTTTGGGCGATCATCTGGGATCTCAGCTGTTGTACAGCCGAGTTACGCTGGTAGGCTTCGCCTTCTTCACTCTTGGCAGACTCTACCGCCATTTCAATATCTACGGTAGTTTCTTGGGGCTGGCGACGGGCAAAACCTTGGGCACGTAAGATAATTAACTGCTGACTAGCGCTACCAGGTAAATTGATGCGGCGCTTGGCATACTGTTCTGTAAATGCCATGTATTCCGCTAATTGTAACTGAGTGCGTGGTGTGTAATCTTCAGCTAGTTCATTTTCCCGGCGGAAAGCTTTGATAGCTTCGATATAAAAGGCTTGCAGAAAATCTTCAATCAGGTTGTAACGACCCTGAAATCCCATATCTGAGCCGGAAATAGTCACATGACGGTAAACCATAGCACCTAGACTGCTATGTAATTCTACCCGACCTCTGCGCGATCCCAGTTGGTAGTAACGCAGACATTTTTGCAAACGATGTCTCGCTAAAGTTAGCTGCCAAGCTTGGATTTCTCCTGAGGTCTGGATGCGGGCGCTTTTATCACAAATGCGTTCCACTTCCTTTGCTATGCGTTTCGCTACCGCTTGCACACACCCAGGTGCAGCTTTAACTTGAGCTTGGATTTCTTCAACTAGCAGTTGCATCAAAGTATTAATATTACTGGCTGTTACTTCGTTAGTTGCAGCTTGGAAGTCAAAAGCGGATGTAGAAGTTGGTAGATTAGCAAGGTTAGCTTTCATAACTTTTTCCAGGAAATGGTATTGCACCTTATAACAATGTCGTTTCAGCACCTGAGTTGTTTCTTGATTGGTGAACATTTTGGCATTCATCATCAAGACTCCCTGTGAGCAGTGCTCACATATATGACTGTAGGCAATCTGAAAAAGTTACAGGGAAGGTATTGTGTCGGTTTTTTCAAAAGCAACCTCATGACTAGTAGCACAGGGGGATTTACCATGTTCTAAAATCAGCCAAAACTCTTGCTGCGCCGAACTTTGCCGTCAGCTGCTTCTAGCCGTTCCTCACCCTGTATTTAGGACAATTGTTAAACTGGAGCTTTTTTAATTAGATTTTCCGAAATCGACGAATCAGGCTGTGAATTATACTCTCTAAACCCATGCTGCTGCTGCTTCCCAACCTAACCCTTGTCGTGTAATCATTGGCTGATCTCCAGTTAGATCTAATATTGTTGACACTTCATATGTGGGTTCTTCGCCAGTGTCTACAATAATATCTACCAAGCTATCCAAACGGTCAAATAATTCCACCTGAGACAAATTAGAATTGGCGTTAGCTTCAACTATCCCATCATCATCCTCATCTGGCGGCAGATGAGCTGAAGTAGAAATAATGGGATTGCCCAGTGCTGTCAGTAATGCTAAACATACAGTATGGTCTGGTACTCGTATGCCAGTAGTTTTACGCTTGGGATTCTGCGCTAGGCGTGGTACTAACTTTGTAGCAGGTAACAAAAATGTGTATGGCCCTGGAATCAGGCGCTTCATAATTCGATAGCCTGTATCACTTACGAACGCATAAGTTGCCACATTTGACAGTGAAGGACATAAAAATGTCAGTGGTTTGTCATTCGCTAGCTGCTTAATTTGCCGTACTCGTTCCACCGCCGATTTAGCATTTAAATCACAACCAATTGCATAGACTGTATCAGTAGGGTAGAGCATTACTGCGCCGCTAGAGAGTGCCGATTTTATTTCCTCTATTCGGCGGATTTGAGGATTATCAGGATGGACTGTGAAAATTTTTGCCATAAAAAGTTTAGGAAGGAAAATTGAGGGTTGTACATTGCCAGGAAAATATAAAATTGAATACTAAGGTAGGCAGTAAAGATAACTATATTTAAAACTGCTAAAACATCCTCTAAAGTTATTCAGTTGTCAGTTGTGAGTTATCAGCTTTTGTAATTTGTACTGTTAACTGATTACTATGTACTGATTAGTAATTTTATATATGACCACACTTGTTTATCTTCAATGTCCATCGGGAATTTCCGGTGATATGTGTTTAGGGGCCTTGGTAAGTCTGGGTGTTCCCTTGGAGTATTTAAGTGAAAAACTCAACAAATTAGGGATAGCACAAGAGTACCAATTAAGAGCTGAATTAGTTCAGCATCATGGTCAGCAAGCAACTAAAGTCCATGTAGATTTAGTACATACTCACGCACACCATGATCACGAACATAGTCATCATCATGGACGACATCTGCCAGAAATAGAAAGCATGATTTTGCAAGCAGAATTGCCACAAAGAGCAGAAGCTTGGAGTTTAGCTGTATTTCGCCAACTGGCAGTGGCAGAAGGGGCTGTACACGGCATCGCCCCAGAAAAAGTTCATTTTCATGAGGTGGGTGCCGTGGATGCAATTGTGGATATTGTTGGCACTTGTTTGGGATTAGATTGGTTAGGCGTTGGGAGCGATCGCGCAGGATGGCCTTTACTTTACTGTTCAGCGTTTCCCACGGGCGGAGGCACAGTGCGTGCAGCGCATGGACAAATGGCAGTACCAGTACCCGCTGTGTTGAAATTGTGGGAAATGCGGGGTTGTCCAGTTTATAGCAATGGAATTGAACGAGAATTAGTAACACCTACAGGAGCTGCGATCGCCACTACTTTGGCAAGAGACTTCGGTTCACCACCACCAATCACCATCAAACAGGTAGGATTGGGAGCAGGTTCGATAAATTTGCCCATCCCCAATATACTACGCATGTGGCTGGGTGAAAGCAGCAGTTTACAGGCAGATATTAGCAATTACGAGGATACTAGCCCTACTCTCGAAACCATTTCGGTACTAGAAACCCAAATTGATGACTTAAATCCCCAAGCAATTGGCTATGTATTTGAAGCATTATTTGCCGCAGGTGCAGTGGATGTCTTCACTCAATCTATAGGGATGAAAAAATCTCGTCCGGGAATATTGCTCACTGTAATTTGTCACCCTGAAAATTTACTAAATTGTGAAGCAGTTTTATTTCGTGAAACCACTACTTTAGGAATTCGCCGCACAACTCAGCAACGAGCAATTTTACAAAGAGAAATTCACCAAGTAGAAACTGAATATGGCAAAGTCCGCATTAAGGTAGCTTGGCAAGGTAAAGGTGTTCTCGCTAACGTCCAACCAGAATACGAAGATTGTGCAGAATTAGCACGCAAGCATAATATTCCCTGGCGCGAAATGCAACGGCTAGCGCTGCAAAGTTGGTATCTACAAACAACAAGTTAAGTTGTTTAAGTAAATAATCAAGCAACAGGGAAAAGGTTAACGGTTTTTCCTTTGACCCTTACCCTTTGACCTTTTCCCTAAATTTCAGCAATATTTATTGCAAACATAAAAAATAGGGCAAGCATTTCGCCCACCCTGAATTTCATTTAACCGATGAGTGATTTTGATGAATTTATCTCAGTGCTCTATTTACAGCATCACCTGCATCTTCGGCTGAGCGTTGCAGATTTGTTTTCACATCATCACCTGTACGTTGGGCATTTTTGCCTAAGCCTTCAGCCGCATTCTGAGTGTTTTCTTTGATATTTTCAAGACCGCGCTTGGTTCCCTTAGCGACACCTTCGCCTACTTCTGAAGCAGAACTACCAATATCATCACCCAAGTTTTTCACTCTTTGACCAAAGGGTGTTCCTTGACGATAGTTTTCTACATATTGTCCTGGGCTATCAATGCCTTTTTCATCGACGTTTCTTTGAGCATTATCTCGCAAACCTTTAGCTCTTGCTTCTGCTGCTTTTTCATCTCCACGTGCGCGGGGATCTACATCACTAAAGTTATTCATACCACCTTGAGGAGAGGAGAGATTATAACTTTTTGTGGGATCGTAGCGTTCAGCATTGGGTGGTTGAGAACCTGGTTGTGCTGGCTGTCCAGCTATTGTAGGACGGTTACAAGCTTGTGTTACTAATAGGAGGATTCCTGCTAAGAAAACTCCGACAATTTTTACCGGACGAAAGTTTTGTAGCCAAGCTGTGAATTTTTTCATTATGTTACTCCTTAGATTTTTTGACTAAATTCTTGGACTGTAATTCCAATACTCAACCTCAGTCAGCAAATAAATTTCTTATCTGCCTACTGCTGGATCTTTTTGTAATTCAGGTCTCGCACTTGCTTCATCTGCTTTCTCTTTCAAAAAGCCAGAAGCTTCTTTTACAGTTTCTTTGACAGTATCAATACGTTCTTGAACGCGAGTACCTACACTTGGTTCACGCTGAATTAAACCACCTGGTTCGGGTTGTTGAAAATTCTTTTCGGTAATCAGCGGTAATTCACCTTCTTTTATCGCTCTACCTGCTGGTGTTTCTGCACCAGGATAAAGTATTTTGGATTCTTGATTAGTGGCAATTAACAGTCCTGATGTTAGTTCTAAGCTAGCTTGGTCACGCTCATTCCGGCTGCTAGAATTAGTAACTTTAGGATCGGTGGACATTCTATATTTTGTATATTTATCTCCACCGTTTTTATATGGATTGTTTGCACCACCAGCTTGTACAGCTGGATTTTGAGGATTTGCACCTTTTGCATTTGCTCCACTACAAGCAGTACTAACTATCAAAAATAGACTAGCCACGCAGATAGTTAAAATTTGGCGCAGTCGTAGTTTTTTCCATAAAGCTGTCAACCGATTCACTAAATCCTCCTTGCAACTGTAAGCAAGCCGATTTGCGCTGAACATAATTTGTTTGCCAGCGAAATTTGTGCTTGTTTTTAGTTGACTAATGTTGTGTTCAACAATTATCAACAATAGAAACTTTAAAAATGCTTTTCCTCTAGCGTAGGTCACATTTTGATAGTGACGAATACACTATTTTTATCTAACTATGGAGAGAGATTATCTAAGATAATTAGCTTGCAATCCTGATGGTACCTATTATTAAGCTATTCAGCATAGGATATGCTTTTGCTTTTAAATTTGATTTTCAATTTATACTTACTAATAAAAGCTTGTTAAAGAATATTAAATATTCTAGATTTGTTAAAGATAATTAGTAAAATAATCTTTTGTTTTTCCGGGCATGACTAGGTTATTGACGTTTAGTTAACTGAATTAAATGTAGCTCAAGTCAAATAATAAATTTGATGTTATATTCCGTTTGTTAACCTAAGTTCCACAGTTTTCAGTTTTTGACCTGCACTCAACCATAATGTTAATCAGCTGATGTAACATAAGATTTGTGATGTTCAGCCTGAGGGTATTTAACTGTTAAATTGCTGGAATGTGGAAAAAAATTTTACGTTGGATAATTTTAGGCGGAACACTAGTTTTTTTAGGGAAAGCCTTAAAAGATCACTGGCAAGAAGTCACAAACATCGAGATTGACGGGCCTGGATGGTCAATTTTAGCGATCGCTACTGGTGTAACTTTACTTGCACATACCTGGGCTGGCTGGATATGGACTTGGGTTCTCAAAGAATTAAACCAACCTGTAGTATCCATTCAATTAATTCAGGTATATCTCAAAACAAACATCGCTAAATATTTACCTGGTAATATTTGGCATCACTACGGAAGAATTGTAGCGGCAAAAAATGCTACAGGTTCTACTGGGGCTGCGACTTTAAGTGTCGTACTAGAACCACTCCTTATGGCTGCGGCTGCTTTAATTATCGTACTTGTATTTGGTACACAATTGACTGCTGCCAATACTAATATTTTGTTGTTAATATTGCAATTTCTGTGCTTGGCTGTGGTGCTTTGTGCGCTTCATCCGTGGTTTTTGAACCCAGCCATTAATTTTGTACATAAATTGAAAGCCAAAAAGCTGGATCGACAGGCTAGCGACTCCAGCAGCAATTTCCGTATTGAACGCTACCCTATACGCCCTTTATTAGGAGAGTTGGGCTTTTTAGGGCTGCGTGGGGCTGGGTTTATCTTAACTCTATTTGCCTTGGGGCCTTTGAGTGCGGATCAAATTCCTTTATTGCTAGGGGCGTTTAGTTTAGCTTGGCTACTGGGGTTTGTTGTTCCTGGCGCGCCTGGAGGATTGGGTGTATTTGAAGCAACTGCGATCGCGCTTTTGCAAAATCATTTTCCTGCGGCTGTCGTTATTAGTGCGATCGCTCTCTATCGTTTAATTAGTATTATTGCTGAAACCAGTGGTGCTGCCCTAGCTTGGCTGGATGAATACCTGGCTAAATAAGTAGGGCGGTGCAATTAAAGATAACTGGACAGGGCTGTCATTCTTACAAAGTTCTGATGCCTGCGGCAACCCCTTCGGTGTACGGAGGAAACCTCCGCTCAACGCCAGTTCGTTCAAGTCGGGAGACCCGCCCACACGACTGGCTCGACTTTGCGCTTTGTCCTACCCTGCGGGAAGCCGCTAAAGCGTCTAGGTCATTGGTCATTGGTAAGGATTTCAAGGCTATTTACATTTTTTAACATAGTTTGGTTTATTTCCACCGAGTTACTTATTATCTTTTTTATATGCTTAATGAGTAATTTTTTATTCATCTATCCTCGATTGGGAAAATACTCGATACTCATCTATGTTTTCCTGATTAAATTTTTGCACGTCTGGAGAATTTTCGTTGATTTTTATTAAGTTGTATTCTACATTTTCGGCATAAATAGCAAAAGTAATATTAAAAAATTCCATAAAATTAATCAGCTTTTCACAATCCTCTTCTGGAAAATTTTCATAGTATCTAATTAAATTAGCAATTTTAATTTCTAAATGGCTCCGTGCGTTTTCACAAATTAATATTATTTTTAATAATAGAATTACTAATGTCAGAGGATGTCCTTGAGAAAGCAATAAATTAAATAAGGCTGACGGTTCTTTGCCATTTTCTATAATCAGACAATCAATCAAGCGCGTGCAAACTCTGAGAAATAAATTAGGAGTTACAATTTTCTCATCAGCTTCTATCTTCCACTCAGATAGAGTTTCTGATAACTGCTCCATCAAAGTAACTATACAACCTTGGGATTCTACAGTAAAAAATAAATAACTTTGCAGACTTTTTTTAAAGTCTTTCAACTTTTGATTTTCGGTTTGTTTGATAAATATATTAGCAACATTTTCATAGCTGAATCTACCTTTTTTAACTAGAATAATTTTAATTATTCGCAAAACATTATCACCTAAAAGGCTAGGATTTTGGTAACGCGATCTACTAGAAGCTGAAGACTGAGAACGAGCAATATACATTGCTAATTCAAATTTAAATTTGTCTTTCATTTGTCTAGACAGCTTTCTGGCTACCTCTTGTTGCTCTTTGGGCCTCTTTTCGTCGAAAGCTTGCGCTGATAATAAATAAGAAGTGTAGCGATTAGCCCAATTGGTTTTGGTTGCTGAATTATTTACTTGTTTTTTATATTTTTCAGTTAATAACTTGATATTTTTGTAGTCTTGACTATTAATGAAATTCTTTAACCAAATTTTGTGTATTATATCTTCAGGTTCATTAGTTAGGTTTTTATCTTTATAATCATCAAATAATTTAATCAAATCATGAATATATTGATATCGCCTTTGGGCTTCCCAATTATTTACTAATATGTAAAAACACCGCTTAATTGTATAATTAAAATCTTTTTCTTTCTTCATGAAAGAAATTCTATATAGCCCCGTAGATTTAGCTAAATTAGCCGAATCTTTAAAATCTATAAATAAACTTTTAAACTCTTGTAAAACATCATCTCCTTGCCATTTTTGTACTATTGCTATGAGAAAGCTGTATAGCCTTTCTTGTGCAATTTGCAGATTCATCGGTTGAGACTTCTGCTTAACAGTATTTTGCTCTTCCTGACTAATGTCTAAACCATTAATTGCCATACCTGTTTTTAATAACCAAGCCGTTGCTGATAATATTGTTATCAGCTTAACCTCGGCAACCCAGAGTATCAATCAATAATTCGTAAATTCGGTAATTTTTTACCTAAAATTCGGTAAAAATACTAATAAATTTATTCAGTGTAATATGAAAAATTAACTTTTTCTCAGTAGTTTGGCGGAAATTCGCTTAATTAATACGGGAAAGTTTAAACGCTTTTCGCTTTCAGCTTTCTCCAAAGAAAACTTTACGTACTTTGGCTGAATAGCACTCTTG
The DNA here is from genome assembly GCF_014696315.1 of Calothrix membranacea FACHB-236. GTDB lineage: Bacteria > Cyanobacteriota > Cyanobacteriia > Cyanobacteriales > Nostocaceae > Aulosira > Aulosira membranacea. Next base: position 165,886 of record NZ_JACJPX010000007.1, on the reverse strand, counting down.
ATTTACAGCAGATTGTAACTTCTCTATGAGAGGCTATGCCAAGTTGATATACAATTGATTTTATTATAAAAGCGACACAGCTAGCTGTGCGCTTTTATCTCTGTGCTTAATTTGCCAAAAAATACTTTATATTAGAGAGGAAGAGTAACTTATCAACTCTCATATATACAGAGCTAGCAAGTGTTTGAGCAACGCTCATACTTTGAGGCTAATTTAGCTTTTCAGTTTTTTATGGGGGTGGTGGGACTTGAACCCACACGACCTTTTACGATCAACGGATTTTCATCCTCCCGCAGCTTTCGCTACTGCCTAACAGTTTTTACAACTTTAGGTTTTGAGAATTGGACTCTCCCTTTACCCTCGACTTAACGTTAGGGTAGCTCCCGTCGAGTCTCTGCACCTTCCCGAAAATTAATGTTTAAATAACATAAATCTTTGGGCTTGGCTCAGGATTGCCATGTCTGTAAACAGATGTAGGTTTCCCTGAGTTTGAGAGCTGACACTTGAAAGATTTCTCTATCAAGGCTCAGTTAACTAAGTCCGTAGCGTCTACCATTCCGCCACACCCCCCTATTTTTTACTAGGGGCTAGTTGTATTTCAGAGGATTAAAAAACCTCCTCATACATTCCACCATTAATTGCGTTTTTGTGCAACTAAAATTTTAAAAAATTTTGTTCACAATCAGCAATTTTACCAGCTTGGTAGCTTCGCAAAACATTTTACTGCATGAACATCAATAAAATTATGCGATCGCTCTTTAGCTTTGGAAGTACTTTTGTTACCCTCACTTTAACTAGGCAGCGCCTATTAAGTTTGGGTTACGCAAGTATTCTTTTGCCACAAGCCTTTCCTAGTTTAACATTCAGTCATACAAAATTGCAAGCAAAAATTTAAATTTGACGTTTAGTGTTTGTTATTTTCCCTCATCTTCCCAATCCCCAATCCCCAATCCCCAATCCCCAATCCCCAATCCCCAATCCCCAATCCCCAATCCCCAATCCCCACTTCCCTGAGTTCAGCCATTCAGCCTATGATGAGAAATAGATGTCCTGAACGTTCTTGTCTATCTTAGAGAAAGAATTATGATTGTAGCCCTGCTGTATCTGACTTTAGCTGGAGCTTACTTGTTAGTCCTCCCAGTAGCTGTTTTATTTTACTTAAAGCTGCGCTGGTATGTGGCTAGTTCTGTAGAGCGCACCTTCATGTACTTTTTGGTGTTCTTTTTCTTTCCGGGGTTGTTGGTTCTATCACCATTTGTAAATATTCGACCCCAGCCACGAAAAATTGAAGTTTAACAATATTGGTAGGTCATAAATCTCATGCGACGCATTGATGCTATAGGAATTGGCTTGGGCTTTTTTGTTGCTGGAGGTGTAGGATATATCGGCTTGCAGCTAGTAGGGTTAGATAGTCAAAAAGCTGGTATATGGAGCCAAGTCTTGCTAATCAGTGGATTGCTGGGCTGGTTAGCTACCTATATTTTCCGTGCGGTGGGTAAAAAAATGACCTACCACCAACAAAGGGAAGATTATGAACAAGCCTTTTTCCAAAAGCGCCTGGACGAATTAACTCCCGAAGAATTAGCCAAGATTCAAGCTGAGATCGAACAAGAAAAACAAACTCAGGTGTAAGTAGGCGCGCTTTAGCCTATTTAGGTTAAGTTTTCTAGGGAAAAGGAGAATGGATAAAGGTTTTTACCTTCACCCATTCTCCTTTTCCCTTTTTAATATAGTTATGTTGATGGCTACTGATTCACTCTAAGTTCTGATTGGTCGTTTGTTCGTTGTCCGTTGTTTGATACTATATGACAACTGACTCTTGAATCTTGACCAATGACTGCCATTTCTGACTGCTTTGAAACTCTTGGACGCAATAAAGAAACTGCTTTGATTCCGTTTATCACAGCTGGCGATCCAGATTTAGAAACAACAGCAGCAGCATTGCGGGCTCTCGATCGCAGTGGGGCAGATATGATTGAACTAGGGGTTCCCTATTCAGATCCTTTGGCAGATGGGCCTGTAATTCAAGCGGCTGCTACCCGCGCTTTGGAAAAAGGAACCACATTAGATCGGGTGCTGGAAATGTTACAAGCAACGACTCCCGATTTAAAAGCGCCAATTATTCTGTTTTCTTACTACAACCCAATTTTGCATAGGGGGATTGATAAATTTCTCCAGCAAGTGGCTGCTGCTGGAGTAGCCGGTTTGGTGGTACCTGATTTACCTCTGGAAGAAGCTTCAGGTTTACTTAAACCAGCCAGTGAAATTGGCATTGACTTAACTTTGTTAGTCGCACCAACAAGTTCGGCAGAACGCATAGAAGCGATCGCTCGTTCTTCACAAGGATTTATCTATTTAGTAAGTGTCACAGGTGTCACAGGTATACGCTCCCAGATGGAAACACGAGTGTCGGATTTACTAAACCAAATTCGTAATGTTACAGATAAGCCTATTGGCGTAGGCTTTGGTATTTCCCAAGTAGAACAAGCGCGTCAGGTAAAAGATTGGGGAGCCGATGCTGTAATTGTGGGTAGTGCTTTTGTAAAACGGTTAGCAGAAGGTACACCAGCCCAAGGATTGAGTGCGATCGCAGAATTTTGCCAAAATCTCAATGCAGCTATCAAAACAAATAGCAACTAGTACAAATACTCATCTTGCTCAGACAGAAAAAGTAGATTAAAAATATATAACAGTGTAGTTTTTTGTGCCCTTAGCTGGTAGACAATTTAACAGGTATAATCTTGAATATTATTCAGTAGATATCATGCTGTAAAAAAACAGCTAAGATAATTGCTGTAACTGTGATTATTATGTGAAGTAAAGTACAAGAGCAAGTATGAGTGTGAGTGTGAGTAAGTTAAAAATGGTTATAGTTCAGTCGCAGTTAAGGGGCAGAGGCGATGAGTGAAAGTATGGCATTTATCGGCGGAGTTGCTGTGGCTGGGCTGGCAGCTCTCGTATTGCTCAAAGGAGCAGGTGGTAATTCACTACAACCTAACTTTGCTGCTGTAGCTCCGCAAATGCCAGCTACTGTAGTACAACCTCAAGTAATGCCGCCACAGTATTACCCTGGACAGCCAGTGTATCCAAATCAACCGCCAACTGGCCCTAATTCCGACCAGCGAGCAGATTTTGAGTCTCTAAAGTCAGAAGTAGCGGCTTTAAAAAGAGATAACGAGCAGTTGAGAACCCAAAATCAACAACTGCAATGGCAATTCCAAACTTACAACCAGCAACAACAACAGCAGCAGTTATTTGCTCAACAAAATAATCAAAGAGCAGCTTTACAACCGCAAAATCCTTGGTGGTCTTCGCCCATAGTTTGGGCTGTGGGAGGTATGACTCTCACTATTGGTGGTGGTGTTGTGGTAGCTGGGGTCTTGGCTTTATTTTCTCCAAAACAGCGTTCAGCCCGCACTGTACAAGTAATTCATCCCTATCAAGGCCCTACACCTCCTTTAGTTCCTGTTCGTCGTGCGGAGTTTTTGCCTCCCCGTTCCGAAACAAGACGTGTAGAAACACCAGAATACGACGAATTGCGTTAGTAGCCAAATATAGTAGTTAGCAGGGTTCGTAACTACCTTGATGTTAATTAGTCTTGACTAGGAAATAACTATAAATAATAAATTCATATAAAAAAATAACTCACATCTGATTCCTAATTGGAATAACAGCAGAAGTGAGTATATTTATATAGTTACTAATTTGTAATTCAGAAAAGTCAATTTTATTGGTTTTTGGCTGAAAATTCGTATTATTCCCAAAATTTTAGAGATTTGTAGCTGTAAAAGTATTACATTGTTCGGGATTACCTGTTTGAATACCCTGTTTAAACCAACGGACTCTTTGGGCTGAACTACCATGAGTGAAAGATTCAGGAATTACGTATCCTTTGGCTTGACTTTGTAAGCGATCGTCTCCAATACTGCTTGCAGCATTGAGCGCTTCTTCAATATCGCCTGTTTCGAGAATTTGCCGTGAGCGATCAGCATGATACGCCCAAACACCAGCAAAACAATCAGCTTGTAATTCTTGGCGCACTGAAAGTTGATTAGCTTCTACTTGATCTGCTTGACGTTGCAACGATTGCACCTGTTGAGAAATTCCCATGAGATTCTGCACATGGTGTCCAACTTCATGAGCAACTACATAAGCTTGGGCGAAATCTCCTGGTGCTTGGTAGCGATTTTTCAGATCCTCATAAAAGCTTAAATCGATATAGAGCTTTTGATCGCTAGGACAATAGAAAGGCCCAACAGCCGATCGCGTAAAACCGCAAGCCGATTTCACTGCATCTGAATATAGAACTAAAGTCGGTTCTCTATAAGTTTTTCCTTGTTGCTGAAACAAGCTACTCCATGTATCTTCTGTATCTGCGAGAACAACGGAAACAAAATCAGCCATGCGATCGCTATTTGCGGAACTTTGGGTTTGGGGAGTTTGGGAGTTAGGGCGATCGCTCGGTTGTTGTGTTTGCTCCCAAATCACACTAGGATCGCCACCCAACAAAGCAACTATCACAGATAAAATAACTGCTCCAATACCACCTCCCACCACAGGAGCCGAAATCCTAGTTCCTCGCCTGTCCTCAACATTCGTACTTCTTCGCCCAAATTCCCAGCGCATAACTTTAAGTCTCCCAATTACTTAACCCGGCAGAAGTGATAAAACTGCATATTCCTATAGCGATAAATCAAGAACAATCGCATACAGAAAACAGCATAATCAAGCAAAGATATTAATAGTTATGAACACCAAAATCTTCTGCCCAAGGGAAAGCGAGCTTGTACCCCCAAAGAGTGAATTAAAAATTCAAAATTTAAAACTCAAAATATCATCAACCCTAAAACAGATTTGCTTAAAGACCATTTATAAAATGTAGGGTGTGTTACGGCTACGAAAATATTTGGGACACAGAGACAATTAAATTTAGCCGTAACGCACCGCCTTAAATAAATCTTCAGTAGGGTGTGTTACGGCTATGAAAGGATTTGAGACACAGAGACAATGAAATTTAGCCGTAACGCACCATCGATGCGGCGGTGCGTTAGGCGCTAGGATAGTTATTTGGTAACAAATAATATCGAAAATATGCGCCTAACACACCTTACATTAGAAAGGCACTTACTTAAGCAAAAGTTGCTGCCCAGATCCCCGACTTTTTCAAAAAGTCGGGGATCGAAACCTCGCTAAAGTAAGGTTTATGATGGTGTTTGGCTAACCACGTCCCAAGCCAAACGTTGAATCATGCAAATATCTGTCTGGTTTAATTCTTCTAATTGTGTCTTATTATTTTCTGGTGTATTATTCGAGGCATTTTCGTTATTTGGATAGTTTAAGCCTTCAGGATTTTGACTATAAATAGTTGCATAAAAGACGCAAGCTGCTACATACGATCCAATTGGGCTAGGATGGCTATTATCTGGATCGTAAAGCATTAAATTTTGATTTTGTTCTCGAATTTTTTGCCAAACTATTCCCACTGGGGCGACGATTGCATTTAGTTCTTGAGCAATTGTCATATATGAATCGTTTAGTGATTGTTGTGTTTCGGGCTTATTCTGTCTTGCCCAAGTTAGGTAAAACACAGTTTGAGCATTAATTTTCTTGATTTCTTCGTTAAATAATCGAGCATATTCGTACATTAACTTTGAATTAGTGATAGGTAAAGTACTCTGTTCTTGCAATACAACATAGTCCCATTTACCACTTCTAATCTTTTTGAGTGCTTTACCCTGTTGCCAAAGCTGTTCTAATGTAGCTCCTCCAACTGTCACCATTTGAGTTTCAAATTTTCTAGCTGCTTTTGCGTTTAGAGCTAGATTTTGCACTAACTTAGGAAGCTCATTGTAATAGGTATAACTATTACCAACAAATAATACTTTTAGTGATTGCTGATGAGATTCTTGCAATAATTTTCTTCTAATTGTTGCATTAAGTATTGCAATGCCAGTAATCAACAATAATATGATTATGCCAACTAGATACTTCATATTTCTTGAGGAATAAGCCTAGAGATATATTTTTTGAGTTTTACTTTAATAGACAAATTGCAGAAGCTAGAATAACCTGTATTTTACTACCCAGATATACCTTTGTAGCTTTTATCTTGTTTAATAAACAGAGGCTCGATAAAAATTAATCCAGGACTTACGCAACTGGTACACCAATCTTTTGGTTTAAGAGTCAACAGTCAAGGGTCAAGGGTCAAAAATTCAGGTTTTTTGGACTTTTGACTCTTGACTCTTGACAGCCTCAACGAAAAAAATGTGACACTTGCGTAAGTCCTATAATCATGTGAGTGAAAATTAAAATTATTTTGCTTTATTAAATTACCTACGAAGATATTTGCCATACCACAGACTTAAATAAGTATTGCTGATTTAGAAGCAACCTCTGACTTTTGTTAGAGGAATTATTATTTTTTTACAGTTAGTCTGGGATTTGTAATCAAAACAGATAAGTTCCTTCAAAATAGGCAGTATTGCAACAGATTGCATTACTTAATCTCTAAACTTACTTAAGTTTTAAGTTAATGGCACATAGAAACTCAGCGTATTTTTCATGTCATTAACTGAATTTAGAGTGAGCCAATGATATTGCGAAGGTCGGAAAAAAAATAAAGAACGCACCAATGGAGTATTGGCATGACAAATTGGATTTCTAACGCGATCGCAAAAATTAGTTCTCTGTTTCAGGGACTTCAGGTAAAGCGCTTTTTGGCTGTAGCTGTAGTTGGTTTGATTGTGCTGACCACAAATGTTGATTCTGGACGCAGTAATTCACAGTTACGCCAGCAAGTTCGGGAAAGTATAGAACAAAATGATGCTCAAAGACCTAAAACAATAGGACAATGGAATCGTGAATCTCGCGAGACAGAAGGTAATCCTGGTGAGCGACTGCAACGGATTGGTCAACAATCAGGAGAAGCTTTGAAAGAATTTGGTTCCGGCTATGTAGAAGGTGCTAAGGAAACTGCTGGCGGTGTAAAAGACAGCGCAGCTAGAGCAGGTAGAGATGTATCTAACTCAGTGAGTCGATAATTGGGTTGGGTAATGAGTAATGGGTAATGGGTAATGGGTAATGGGTAATGGGTGAGAATGCTTGCTCATTACTCATTACTTTTTTATGGAAACTCGGAATGTCGAGCTTGGAACTCGGAATGTCGAGCTTGGAACTCGGAATGTCGAGATTGGGACTCGGAATGTCGAGCTTGGAACTCGGAATGTCGAGCTTGGAACTCGGAATGTCGAGCTTGGAACTCGGAATGTCGAGATTGGAACTCGGAATGTCGAGATTAGAACTCGTAATGTCGAGATTAGAACTGCAAAATTGAAGCTTTGAACTCGGAATGCCAACTTCTATGGTTAAACATCCAAGTTCAAAGCTTTAACTTTTAACATCTCAAGGCGAGTTGCCGAGATATTTTCTCAAATTTTGGTGTTTTTAGCAGCAAGTGCCGAGATTTACAGACAAACTGCCTAGAAAAACATTGATTAACCCTTACTTTTAAAAGAGTCTAACCACTCTTTAACTTGTTCGCGAGCAACATCTCGACCACCAAGACCAAAAGCTAGGGCAATCGCCACTGCGATCGCACCGAGTAATAGCCCAAATGCTAAATTTACAATGTCACTAGCTACACCAATTTGTCGCAGTGCCATTGCTGAGACTAAAGTAATGATGGCAATCCGTGCTACTTGTCCTAAAATCCTTGCTTGGGCACTTTCAGAACTGGCAATGATGCTAAAAGCCAGATTTGCTAAGAATAGCCCAATGCCAAACACCACTAATCCCGACAAAATTCTGCCGAATATAATTAGGATTCCAGAAACTAATGCTGTGAGCGCGGGAATATTGAGGATATTGACAGCAGCTACCGTCGCAAAGAGTAAGATGCCGACAAAGACAATAATACCGACAATTTCTGATGGGGTACGAGTGGGTGTAGATACTGGTGCGCCTGCTTCAGTATAAACGGCTGTTGGTCTAGGTGATGGCAGACCCAGCACCGTAAAAATGTTGTTAAAGCCGAAATTAGTAAGGATACTTGTTACTATCTCAGAGGCAAAGCGCCCCAGGAAATAGCCAATAATCAGAATGCCTAAGGCTGTAAAAATTGCAGGTAAAGCATTGAGAATTTGCTGTAACATGGCGATCGCAGGGACTGAAATCGCATCAATTTTCAAAGCATTCAGTGCGGCGATCGCAACAGGAATCAAAATCAAAATATAAACCACAGTGCCGAGAATATTCGACAGTGGTTGCGCTCCTACATTGGGGGAAAGTCCAAAACGACTGCCCAAATGATCGATTCCAGTTGTAATCAATAAATTGGTAACAACCCGGCGAATGAGACTTGCCACAAACCAGCCAACTGCCGCAATTAATGTTGCAGCTAATATATTGGGCAGGATGGAAAGAATCTCTGTAATCAGAGCTTTGACTGGTTGTAATGCTTCCCTTAGCCCCAAAGTATCTAAAACTGGGACAAGAAATAGTAAAAAGATGAACCAGTACAGAGCATTACCAATGGTCTCTGTGACAGATAACTGATTCAGTCCTGGTGTAGAGTCAGCGTCCTGCGCTTGTTGATTCAAACGCTCATCAAACCTCAACACTTGCAGTCCCCTGATCGTCACCAGCTTCACAACGGTAGCTAATAACCAAGCAACGCCCAGAAGAATTGCAGCACCAAACAACTTTGGCAAAAAGCCTGCAAGCTGATCGACAAAATTATTTAATGGTCGAGAGGCTACCTCTAACCCTAAAGTCTGTAAGACAGCCACCGCTGTCAACAGAATAATACTCCAAAAAACTAAGCCGGAGATTAACTTTTCCACATTGGGAACATTCTGACGGCCCGTTACTCCTGAAGCAATGCGGTTATCTATATCAGTGCGATTGAGGATTCCCCTGGTCACTGCGGCAATAATCGCAGCAATTAGCCAACCAATTAACAGAATTGCTGCAGCCCCTAGCAACCGGGGAGTAAACAGAATTATCTGGTCGAAAATTCCTTGCACCTCACCAAATCCTTGGTTAACCGCCGATTGAGGTGGTGTTAGGCTTGGTGATTGTGCTAAAAACTGCTGCACCCTGATTGATAAACCAATATCTATTACCTGGGTTATTCCTTGCCAAGTTGTATTCATGGTTTTCCGGAATTAAAAGTTGATTGTTCAGCCAAAACACTTAAAGTGTTCTGACAGGGATTGTTTTACTCAATCCTTTATCCCCGTAAGTTCACGAGTATTTTGCCTAACAATGTACCAGTAAAAGTATCTTTGACATTGGTATCCGGAGTAATTTTTAATCTTCAGGGTTTGTTATTGGTCATTTGTCATTTGGTAATGGGTAATTGGTAATTGGTAATTGGTAATTGGTGTTTGTTATTTTCCCCCTGCTCCCTGCTCCCTGCTCCCCTGCTTTTTCCCAATCCCCAATCCCCAGTCCCCAATCCCCAACCCCCAATGCCCATTTTGAGTTACTCTAATTGCAAAAGCTGCATCAACCATATGCCCCAAGTTCTGGAACAATCGATTCAAATTAATGCCCCAGCTACGGTAGTGGAGCATTGTATTACCGATTTAACTCTCATGCATCGTTGGTTAAATCCGGTTTTACGTTGCGAACCTGTGGGCGAAGTCTGGAGTACTGATGTTGGTAGTCAAAGCCGTTTCATCATCCAAATTCCGGTAATTCAACCCACATTAAAAACGGTTGTCGCACAACGACAACCGGGTTTAGTGGTTTGGGAATTTAAAGGATTTTTCCAAGGACGCGATCGCTGGGAATGTCAACCCATAGAAAAGGGAACCCAGCTAATAAATCGTTTTGAATTCGACATCCCCAACCCCTTAGTCAGTTGGGGTTTCAATACCTTCGCCGCCGCTTGGACAAAACAAGATATGCAAGCGCAATTGATTCGTCTCAAACAGGTGGCGGAAAGGATGTGATACCAATTCAAAATTCAAAATTCAAAATTCAAAATTAAGAATCCAGATAGGACAAGGTTTATGGCTGTGTATCTGTCGCATTCTCTTTTTAATTTGGTATGAAATGGGCATTGGGCATGAATGGGTAATTGGTAATGGTAATTTCTCCCCTGCTCCCTGCTCCCTGCTCCCTGCTCCCCTGCCTTACTCATTCCCCACTCATCAAGTCAAAATCTGCACGTGCGAGCCTTCTTGATTTTTATCAACTTCAATCCGTGCTTGGAAAGCCTCTTTCAAGTGGGGCATATGGGTGACGGTGAGGATACAGGCGAAATCGGAGGCGATCGCATTGATGGCTGCAATTAGGCGATCGCATCCTTCGGCATCCTGTGTACCAAATCCTTCATCAACAATCAACAATTGCAATGCTGCTCCCGCCCTTTGCGCTAGGAGTTTGGCTAGGGCGAGACGAATGGCAAAGTTAATTCTAAAGGCTTCGCCACCAGAGTAGGTTTCATAGGATCTTGTGCCTCTGGCATCAGCAATTAAAATATCTAAGGTGTCTATTAGTTTGACATTCTTCTTAGTTGATTTCCCATTGCGTCCGGCTTTCTGGGTAATAAATTGCACGTGCAACTGATTGGCGCTGAGGCGTGAAAGTAACTGATTTGTCTCGGCTTCCAACTGCGGCAGCACGTTTTCAATCATCAGTGCTTGGATGCCATTTTTACCAAAAGCTTGCGCTAATTCCTGATAGACGCGTTGTTGCTGTTTGGTGGCTTGTAATTGCTGTTGCTGCTGTTCGTATTGAATTTGCTGCGATTCTAGCTGTACCGCCAATTGTTCTAAACGCCCTAACTTGGCAATTTGTTCGTCGAGTTGTCGTCTGCGAATTTGAAGTTGCTGTTCTAAGGTTTGAATTTGGGCAGTTGGGTTGGCAGTTTCTGCCAATTGCTCGCTAATGCTGTCAATTTGGCTAGCCAGAGTTTGCCGCTCTGCCAATCTCGCAGTTTTGGCTGCTGCTAATTCTTGCGATCGCGTCAGCAGTTGAGGATACTGTTGTTGGGCTGACTGCATTTGCTGATAGCGCAATTGCCAAGCTTGATTTTGCTTGACAGCCAACCGCAATTGATTGTGCTGCTCGGGGCTATAGCCGAGTTCTGTAATATAGCGATCGAGGGCGGCTATTTGTTGGGCGCACTCAGAATTTACTTGCTCTTGCTGGATTCTGGTTTGTAATTGGGCGATAGCGGCTTCTAATTCTGGCTTACGTGCTGCTAGTTGCGTTTGCCGCTTGATTGCGTCTTTAATCTGCCCTTGTTTAATTTCTGCCCAGCGCCAACGCTCGACTTCGCTACGGGCTAGTGCATGGTCTTGCTCATTGTAATTGAGTTTTTGCAGATATTGGTCTAGCTGCTGTAGTTCGGCTTGCTTGTCGGGGGCGTAATCACCTAATTGGAGCGATCGCTCTAAATGCTGTTTTTCCGCAGCAATTTGTTGTAACTGTTGTTGCACATCGCTAGTAGCTTCCAACTGGGCGGCTAACTGTCCCCGTTGTTCGCGCAAGGTATCATAACTTGCTAATTGTTGATAAATATCTCTGTATTCTTGCCTAAGTACTTGAATCTCTCTATCAGAGACAGCCATTTGTTCGCGGACTACCCAAAATTGCCCCTGTGTATCTTTTAATTCCTCTTCGGTTTTAGATACTACTCGATTCCAGTGATGCTCATCAAGCGGACGTTCGCACAAGGGACAAAGCGCATTCGGAGTTTGGAGCATTTGCAGTTTTTGCTCTAATTCTCCTAAGAGTTTTTCATAATCTCTTTGGTGCGCTTGTAGCCGTTCAATAAAATGTCGTCTTTCTTGTCCTTTTTCCTGTACACGTTGCAAATAAACCCGCTTTTTCTCCAATTCTTCAATTTGAATCGCCACATCCATCACCGCTTGTTGCAGTTGCGGTTGGCGATGTTGCTGGCGTTGGAGTTGATTTTCTGTGGTTACTAGCTGTTCTAAGCGCGCCACCAAACCCGCATGGAATCTATCTATTTGGCTTTGTAAAGTGGCGCGTTGCTGTAATAAGGGAGAGACTTGCATTTGCAACTGCTCGAAATGCGCTACTCGTTGACGCGCGGCGGTGAGTTGCGCTAACCCAGCTTCTACCTCACCAGATTTGGTAAGGGTTTGCTGAATTTCCCGTTCTTGTTGCTGTAAAGCTTCTAATTGAGCTTGCGCTTGTTGGAGTTGGCGTTCTATTTCATTAATTTGTTTAGTCAGCTGCTGTTGCTTTTGTTGACGGCTTTGTTGCGCGCGGGTAAATTCCGCGAATTTGTTAGCAAAAGCTTCTTCTTGAGATTGTAATGTTTGATATTGAAGATATCCGGCTTTAATTTCTGCTTCTTGGCTTAATATCTTTTCTAATTCCGTAATTTGACTTTTAACAACTAACTGCTCTTGTTGTAGGCGATCGCAATCTTGAGTCAGATTTTGGTATTGTTGTCTTACAAAATTTAGTTGTTCTACTTTTGTTTGGCGTTGGTGCTGTACAACCTGCAAACTTTGTAATTGAATCGTTTCAAAAGCTTGCACTTGTTGCAGTTGATTGAGTTCTGCTTCTAACTCAACTTTTTGCGCTTGCGTGGTTTCTCGTTGTTGTAACTGAATTTTAATTGACTCTAAAGAACGTTCCAATTCCTCCACCCGGGCTTTAAACTGACGGGATGATTCCTTAGCTCGTTCTTCCAAATCATCATACTGATTCAGCTTTAATAACTCCGCTAAAATTTCTTTGCGTTCTGTCGGGCGCTTCAGCATGAATTCATCCGCCCGCCCTTGACGTAAGTAAGCAGAATTAATAAAAGTATCGTAATCCAGCTTGATATGTTCTAAAATCAAATCTTGGGTTGCCCTCACTCCTTTGCCAGTCAGAGGACGAAAACCATTAGGCGTTTCGATTTGGAATTCTAAAACACTAGTTCCACTCCGCACGCGGGTGCGAATCACTCGATATTTTTGTTGGTTACTTTGGAAAGTGAAATCAACCCGAACTTCTTTAGAGCCTGTATGAATAACATCATCTTCAGCAGCGGCGCGGCTTTCACCCCAAATAGCCCAAGTGATTGCTTCCAGAAGGGAAGATTTACCCGCACCATTGGAACCACAAATACAAGCTGTATGTAAACCGCGAAAATCTAAAGTTGCATCACGGTAACTGAGAAAATTTTTGAGAATTAGTTGTATTGGGATCATTGAGGCTATTGGGCCACATTTACTTTTTAATAATTAACAGTAAAGATGCACTTCTTGTTAGTTTAACTATCTATATATGTGTATTCTAGCCTTGAAGACTTCTATTTTACAAAATTTAACATCATAATCAGCAGTTTTTTGTTGTTGGCTAAAGGATTTTTGTAACCCTCAAAGAAAAATTAAACTCCTTTGAAGATGCGTCCATCTTTACCCCTGTTAGCTAAGAAAAAAGCTAAGTAAGCATATTTACTAGTTGAGAAAGTAGAGGTTTTTGATTTTTGACTTGTTCGACAGTCAAAGAAATCGCCAGGTAACAGCAAATTATCATCGCCTAGTTTGGCTAGCGAGAACTGGCTAAAGCATTTCATATTTACCCAGAAAAATCAAATAAACCTCTGCTTGCGTCGGCTATGCATGGGTACCAGTGGAGTCGCAACTGCAAATTCAGTTAGCCTTAGCAGTATGGTGAGAGTTGACTAAAATATTTTCCCTTGACGACAAAAAAATCGTAAGCTCCCAGATTGAGTAGCTAGTTTTTTCACATTGTCAAGTCTAATAAAGACGACTAAGAGACAATTTTTTCTGCCAAGGTTTTCTCACAATAGTCAGAGCATGGGATTTTGTAATTAATCTTAAAACCTCCCAACCCAGACAAGTCACTATATATAGATGTGGGGTTAATAGAAGTTGGTGAAGGGGGAAAGGTGAAAGGGAAAAGGGAGGAAACCTTGAACTCTTCCCCTCATGCTTTTACCCCAAACTCAATTGCCAGTATAAAATGCATTACTGATTACTGGAGTAGAGGAATTCAGATTTGATTTTTGAAAAAATCTCAATACCATGTAGCAAAGCCAGTGCGTTGCCACAGTTGCGTTAAGTTGCTACTAACGCACCCTTGTATATTGAGAGAAGTAGTGAGTTAGGTTCCAATACAGTTCGGATAAAACAAATCGATTGACCTTTAAATCTTGTAGAGACGCGATTTATCGCGTCTCCATAACCCCGAAATTATGACGAAAAATTCTTAACCGAACCGTATTGAGTGAGGTTCAATTTATCTCCAGCATCGAAGAATCAATATCTAAGAGCCAATTTTCATTAACAAATTCTAAATTCTCATTGTAAACAAGAACTAACTCACCAATCTTTTGCCTGTTATTATTTCCTGCTGGTATGACATCAGCTATAAGGCAAAACTTGAGTTCTAAAAATCTTTCTTTATGAGAAACACCGATATAACTGCTAACTAATTCTGTTTCTAGGGTACGAGGCAAGGTAATTGTTTCATAATATTCATCTTGTTCATCCCAATATCCACAGATTTTATAATCACATTGTGCAAGATGTTCTTGAACAAGAACTTTAGCATCTAAACTTTCTAATATTTCAGTTAAATCTCGCCAGACTTGATGATTTTTAAATTCGAGTCTTGCCATAGTACTATGCAGCCACAAATATTTATTTCAATCAACAAATTCACTATTATAAGTAAAATATTTATGAATCAGATTTGATTTCGGAAAAAATCTCAGCACGAATGCGTTACTCTATCGCTAAATCATCCTACTACGTAAACTTCAAAAATAAAATATGAGTCCTATAGAGATATTATGAAAATAAGACATCGCCAAATGTCTTTATCAAATACAGTATTTATATATTTTCTACGATTTGAATATTTTTGTAATTGCCAGTCTTTTCGACAGATATCAACCTTCAGGAACAATCTGACCACGTTTGCCGTCATATATCATATATATATAGCGAACTAATTAATAGGCGCGTATTAGCAGCATATAACTGCCGAATAGTGATCGCAACTACTCCGCGTCTTAGAACTACTTTACCTACGGCATATCCCTATAGACAGGTTTCAAAATATGCTGAAACAAATTCAGTAAATATGCGTCATTAAAAATCTCTCAGACTTAAACGGAAACCCCTAGTATGACACGCCTTTATCGTTGGAAAACTGGAACTGCTGCACTCATGGCAATGGCAATTACTACAGGTGCGATCGCTCCTTTATTTGCCTCTGCTCCTGCTAGTGCCCAATATAATATTAACCAATCCCGAACAGTTACTATTCCTGCTAATGTAACTCTTCCTGTTAGTTACGAAAAAGAGAAAGTAATTGTTAAGCCTGGCGAAAGAATGGATCTAACACTCAAAATCGCCAGCGATATTGTTGATAATAACAGGAATGTATTAATTCCTCGAGGAACTGATGTTGTTGGTAGACTAGAACCTGTAAACCTTGGTAGCGTTTATTCTAACGACAGAAATAATAATAACAATAGACAAGGTGTCAGATTTATCGCTCAAGAATTAGTATTTGCTTCTGGTCGTCGTCAACAGATTAGTGCTAATTCTCGCACATATTCTCAAGTTGAAAGAATCTCTCAAGGAAGTGATACAGGTAATATCTTAACAGATGCCGCTATTGGTGCTGGTGCTGCAACTTTAATTTCATTAGTTACAGGTAACCGCAAAATTGAAGTTTTAGAACCTCTTATTGGTGCGGCGGCTGGTGCTGGAGCCAGTGTACTGTTACGCAAAAAGCAAGCCGATGTTTTCGTCTTGCGTCCTGAAGAGGATTTAGACATCACATTGAACTCTAGATTGCTACTATCACGCTACTAAACTCAACTAGCTTTCAGTATTGAATTTAATCATCCCTAATCTGCGATCGCCACTTTTTTATATGTGTGCGATCGCTTAATTTTTAATAGCTCTTTTATCCGGCTAATTCTATTTCATCCGGATAACTTTATTTTGCCTTGAATATAAAAAATCAAAACTCAATACTATACCTTAAGGTTTGGTTAGCTCAACCATTAAATCAAACTATTGGTATTGCAGTTTTTAACTTTATATAGATGCTTTAATAACGAATTGTGACTTAAGTCACGGTTTTATAAAAAGGCAGAATAATTAGGAACATTAGCATCTATCAATTGTCTAAGTAAGTAACAGAAGAAAAAATAAATTTTATTGGACTAAAACTCTATGTTTGCTTTAAATCGTTGGCAATCCGGAACAGCTGCATTGATGGCTTTGAGTATTACAGTCGGTACTGTAGCACCTTTAATTACAGCTGCTCCTTCCTTTGCTCAAACTACTTTTTCTGATGTTAATTCTAATTATTGGGCAGCACAATTTATTCAACAATTATCACAAAGAGGAGTAATTGCTGGGTTTCCTGATGGTAGTTTCCGTCCAGAAGAACCAGTTACCCGGGCACAATTTGCTGCTATGGTTAACAAAGCTTTCCAAAAATCTCCACAACGGCAAGCAATTAACTTTACAGATGTACCCAGCAACTATTGGGCATCTAGTGCTATTCAGCAAGCTTATACCATTGGTTTCTTGTCAGGATATCCCGGTAACCGCTTTGAACCTAACCAAGCAATTCCTCGCCAACAGGTTCTAGTTTCCCTCGCCAACGGTTTGGAATATAGTCCTAGTAGCAATATTGAAAGCACTCTGCAATATTTCAACGATGCTTCTAACATTGCTGACTATGCTCGGAGTCCGATCGCAGCTGCTACAGAAAAACAAATTGTAGTGAACTATCCCAATGTGAAGTTCCTTAATCCTACTAATACCGCTACAAGAGCACAGGTAGCAGCTTTTATCTATCAAGCGTTGGTTAGTTCCAATCAAGCCTCTGCTGTTAACTCGCCTTATATTGTGGCGGCTCAATCTACCACACCCACACCTGTAGCAGTCACCATTCCTCAAGGAACTGCTATTCCTGTGAAGTATGATCAAGCAGAAAAAATTCTTGTTACCAAAACTGAGACTGCACCTCTAACTCTGACCGTAGCCCAAAACGTCATCACCCAAGACGGCGCTGTAGTAATTCCAGCTGGTAGCCAGGTTGTTGGTCAACTCAAACCAGCACAAGGCGGTTCTCAATTCGTTGCCCAAAAACTAGTATTGACCAATGGCCAAGAATATCAAGTTAGTGCCACCTCTGAGGTCATTAGTAAGACAGAAACTGTTAACAAGGGGACTAGCACAGGAAGCATAATTAAAGATACCGTCCTAGGCGCTGGAGCCGCCGCTGCTGTATCTGCAGTTACAGGCGATCGCGCGATCGCTACAGAAGAAGTTCTCGGTGGCGCTGGTATCGGTGCTTTGATTGGTTTGTTCTTCGGTAAGAACAGTGTAGACCTAATCGCCATCGACCCCGACACCGACCTACAAATGACCATCAATCAAAACTTGTTGGTATCGCTCAAATAGTTATTGGTCATTGGTCATTGGTCATTGGTCATTGGTCATTAGTCATTGGTGATTCACAAATGACAAAGGACAAAAAACAAATGACTAATCTCTAACTTCAGGTAACCAAATAATAAACGTCGTCCCCGGTGCTTTGGGTGAGGCGATTGTGGAATTAATTGCAGGGCTAAAAACTTCGATTTTACCCTGCATTTGTTCGATCAACTGTTTGGCGATCGCTAATCCTAAACCTGTACCAGGGATATCTGTTTGCGCCTGTACGCCTCGGTAATGGCGTTCGCCAATATGTGCTAAATCTTCTGATGGAATCCCTGGCCCGGTATCACTAATGGCAATTCCTTGTAAATCATCTTTTTCTTGCCCTACTTGAATGAAAATCTTGCCACCTGCTGGCGTGTATTTCAATGCATTATCGATGATGTTATTCAATACTTCTCGTAATGCTTTAGTGTTGGCACGGACTAAGGGCAAATTTCGGGGAATTTTAGTAATCAGTTGTAAATTTCTTTCTTGAGCAATTGCTTTAGCTGATACTAATAATGGCGTTAATAAGTCTGCTAAAGCGCAATCAGCTTCTTTTTCTCCTGTTCCTGGTAATAACAAGGGTGGCTTCGTTGATTCTTTTTGCAGAGTAGCTTCTACTACTTGAGTTTCTGGAAGCGGAAGAGGTGCTAAATCTGCTTCTGATAAATCAACGACTTGATCGAACTGTAGTAATAATTCTTGCAGGCGATCGCTTTCTCGGATGATGTTACCAGCTACATCGCGGTTCGGGTCGCCAGCGCGCAAGCGTTTCATTAGCAGTTTGCCAAAGGTTCTAATTGCTGTTAAGGGGTTACGAAACTGGTGCAAGAGATTATCTAACAAATCGCGCTGCTGTTCTTGCAAAATCTGTTGTTGTTGCAATTGCTGCTGTAACCAAGCCCGACGTTGATCTAAAATACAAGCGATCGCTAGGCTTTGAGCTATGCTTTGGATTTGGCTTTGCTCTTGTTCATTCCAGGCCCGGTCTTCTCTACCCGTCACGAGTAACCCCATCATCACACCCTCATGGCTTAAGGGTAAAACAATTTGGTTTTCACTAAGTAGGTATTCCTCTGATGTTTCAGATTCCTGTGGCGAATTTGATGATTCCCCATCATCCGGCAATGTTTGTCCCTGATATTGCGGTAAAGCTAAAACATTCCTGATTTTCATGTGCTTAGGTGTTTTCACCTCAGCAGTCTCCTCACCTTGGGTTAATATAGCCGTCTCCGGATATACCACTACAGGAATCAGTTTTGCCTCACCTGTAGGAGACCCCACCAATTCTTGTGTTAAGTAGACAACACTTAACGATGCTCCTAGCCCTTGGGTTAACAATGCTATTTGCTCTCGGCATAGAGCAACAAAATCAGAACTGGCAGACATTAACATTTTTCAGATTTTGCTCAAGATTATAGAATTTAAGGGTAAATTAAAGAAGAGGGGAATTTGTTCCTCGCTCATTTAATAAAGCTTAACTAAATCTTCTTACTAATGGTTTGGTTCAGGGAATTATATATTTCCCTAATTTTGATTTGTCTAGCTTTCCACACATTAATTGAGTTGTATCAAAGCCTTAAAAACGGTTGATTTTTTGAACTAGAACCTATATAATTACGACGGATTTTGTAGCTATCACTACAATCTATAGCTTGAAAGAGGAGGAAAATAGGTTGGCAAGGAGACGGAAGCGGAAAAGTCGTCGTCGCCAAGAAGGGCGGCGAATCCTAGAACATGTGCCTCAATATAGCATCGAGAGTGGCGAAGAAAAGCCTGTGACAGCAGCAAGAAAATTTATTCAAGCTGAAGGTATCGCGCCACCTGCATTGCTACTAGTAAAACGTAATGAACACACTACAGACCGTTATTTCTGGGCAGAAAAAGGTTTGTTTGGTGCTCAATACGTAGAAGAAAACCATTTCTTGTTTCCCAGCCTTAGGACTTTAGAATCTCCTACTGGTCAGGAAGCGTTGGCTTTAGCTGGTCGCTAAACTATCAGTGGTTATCTTACGCATTTTATGCAACTTCTGACAATCATTTAACTGGCAAAATTGCTCTGGTTATGCAAAAATTCCATTTTATTTTAAGTTTGTAGCTAGATTTGCCAGTAGAGATTTTCAAACCATACTTGTTTGCATGGGTTGGTTGATAATCTCATGATGTAGAAAGAAGCCAGCATAGAACAAAAAGTATCTACAAGCGGGAGCGAAATTGTGCGTTCATTCGGTAGATTGCTCAGGACGCTCTGTAAAAAGATATAGAATATTCCCTACGATCCACCTCGTAGGGAATACTCATAACGTCTAGCTTGTACTTTCAACTCTTAAGACTCTTTTTCCGGAAAAATTTGGAGATAATGCAGCATCTCATATTTTTGTGATGTGCAAGAAATTCCCAAAAAATCAAAATTTATTTAAAAGGTTTTAACTGTAGTGCCTTCTGCAACTCTGTGAGTTCGTCACGATGGCCCATTACGGTGATTATACTTGAGGAGTGTTGCTGATTCGGGAAAGTTTCCAGTTTGAGCGACACCTTCTCAAGTCTTCCAGCTTTTTGCCAATAAAAAATACCACTCAAAGGGGATAGCAGAATTAACCCCAGAAACAGAGTGCCAAGACTCGGAAACAGTATTGCCAAAACTAGTGATAAACAAAGTAAACCAATAGCTGCTAACAGCGTCAAAAACACCGCTAAAAACCAGCTTGGTTGCACAAACCCTTCAAAGGTCACTTGGTTTTTTTCTCGGTCTATCGCTGCCACTCGATAAGACCGGGAGCGAAAATACTCTTGTAATTGAGGCATTAAACTAGCTTCGTCTTGCTCAGATATCAGTTGCGCTGTCTGGGTGCGTTCTTTAGTAGAAGCACGGATAAAGAAAAACAGCCCAACCGATAACAACAAGGTTAGTAAGAACGTAGATGGCAGAATAGCAGTATCCATAACTAAAAAAGGTACTATTTGATTGGAGGAGACTTATTCATTTCATTCTCAATATTAATTATTCGTTACTTTGTTCTCGGATTGATGTACTCTAGCCAAAGTTGGGCTAATTCTTGTGATTGAACTTGCCATTCTGGAGAAACTTGATACATCCGCCTTGGGCGGCCCCGCCCTTCAAGCTTCTTCCAATACCCAGTTATTGCCCTTTGGTCTTCGAGGAATTTAATTGCACTGTACAGTACGGTATCCGAAAGCCGATAGGTGGGATATTCAGTCTCCAATCGCTGGATCAACTCGGTTCCGTATGATTCACCTTGTAGTAAAACGTACAGAATGTAACAAACTGCTAGTTCCTGACAGAGGTAAGTTGGCGGAGGATTTTCAAAAAAATGATATATATCCTCAAGTTTCATGGTTAGTGGATGGCTTAAAAATGCCTTAAGGTGAGATCTACAATGCTTGTAGTCAGTATATACTGATACTCCGGCACTTGTATCAGTATCTAAAGCTACCTAGACAAAATTTCCAAAGCGTAAACATTAAACGGTAGCCCACGTTCTTGACAGTTGTGGGTCGAGTGTGTGAGTTCAGGAACGCAGGATTTTGCGTTCCTACCCAAGCTCAAGACGGTGTGGTGAGGAGCAATTTAAGATATTGGCAAAGCCAACATCTTGGTGTCAAGTGATGCCGAGCTGGTTAGAACTGCTGTAGCAATAAGATGCCATCGAAGAAATTTTACAGGTAAAATGCAGTTTTGTCTGTAAAAAGTTAATAAACACTTTTTTTACAATAAATTTACCAGTGCAGACCTTAGAATATGGGGTTGGGGACTGGGAACTGGGGATAAGGAAGCAGAGGAGAAATTACCATTACCAATTACCGATTACCCAATGCCCTATGCCCCATGCCCTATCCCCAATGTTTATGCAGCGCCTAGATAATTCGTTACCAGTATGTCACAAAACCCTGACGCAACATCGTCTTCTAACATTCGGGCAATTGGCCAAAAGTTCCGGCTGACAGGTTGGATTAGTTTTTGGATACAGTTAGTACTGGGCGTAGTTTCTGGTGTAATTCTGTTACTATTTGCCATTTCTAGCCAAAGGCCTGGTAGCTCAGGTAATAATGCCGGAGCAGGATTTGGTATTTTTCTGGCAATTTGTGGATTAGTAGCCTTAGGTGTAGGCATTTATTTAGCTTTCCGTTATACCAGACTAGGCGCTCAACTACTATCGGCTAATCCCAACAATCGACCTCGTAAAAGCGAAACTATACAAGTTTTACGCTTAGGGGTAATGGTGAGTTTAGGAGGAATATTACTAACTTTGTTAGGCGCACAGGCGATCGTCGGGACGCTCGCAGCCAGGGCGATTACTCAAACTCAATTTTTATTTTCTCCTCAAGGTAACCAACCATTTATCAGCGGTTTGGATATGTTCGTTGTCCAAGCCAACACCAACACAGTTATGGCTCACTTTGGTGGGCTATTAGCCTCACTTTGGCTGCTGAATCGGATTAATAAACCTTAAAATAGGGCATAGGGGATTGGGCATGGGGCATGGGGGAATGGTAATTGGTAATTGGTAATTGGGAGTAGACATTTGTTATTTCTCCCCCATCCTCCTCATACCCAGTCTCCAATCCCTAGTCCCCAATTTAATTAAATTTTGTATTGCAAATCCTGTTATGTCGCACCAAAATCAGGATATGCTGATGTGTTGGCAGAAGATACTAGGCAAAAAATAAAAGAAAAATCTGTGCTGGATATTAAGCAAATAAGGGAAAATCCCCAACTAGTTGAAGAACGCTTGAATAGTCGTAGTGGTAAATACGATATTCAAGCAATATTGCAGTTAGATCAAAAACAACGGGAACTGGAAGTTATGCGTAATCAACTCCAAGCCCGTAGCAACGAAGTTGGTAAAATAGTTGGGCAAAAGATTAAATCTGGAAGCAATCCTCAGTCTCCAGAAATTCAATCTTTGCGGGATGAGGGGAACGCTATCAAAAGTCAATTGAGCGAACTTGAACCGCAAGAAAAAGCCCTAAAAGCTGAAATTGAGCAACTAGTACTTGCACTCCCTAATTTGCCTAGCGACTCCACACCCATTGGCAAAAGTGAAGAAGAGAATGTAGAAGTCCGGCGTTGGGGAGATGAGTATATTCCGCAAAATGAGAATATTTTGCCTCATTGGGAAATTGGTGAAAAGCTGGGTATTCTGAATGTGGCGAGGGCTGTTAAAGTTGCCCAAAGTCGCTTTGTGAACTTAATAGGTGCTGGCGCAGCGCTGGAGAGGGCATTAATTCAATTTATGCTGGCGCGTCAGACTGAGGCTGGTTATGTTGAAGTCAGCCCACCAATTTTGGTCAATACCGAATCTCTGACAGCCACTGGTCAGTTACCAAAGTTTGCGGAAGAAAGCTTTAAATGTGCTGATGACGACTTGTGGTTAATTCCCACAGCAGAAGTTCCAGTTACTAACCTCTACCGAGGAGAAATTCTTACTGCAGAAGAATTGCCTATTTACCATTGCGCTTACACTCCCTGTTTTCGTCGGGAAGCTGGAAGTTATGGGCGAGATATGCGGGGATTAATTCGCCTGCATCAATTCAATAAAGTGGAATTGGTGAAATTTGTTCATCCCAGCACTTCTTTTGATGAACTAGAAAAACTGGTGGGAAATGCAGAAGCGATTTTACAAGCTTTGAAATTACCTTACCGAGTGATTAATTTATGTAGTGGAGATTTGGGATTCTCTTCAACTAAAACCTACGATTTAGAGGTTTGGTTACCTTCTTCTGGCAAATATCGGGAGATTTCCAGCTGTTCCAATTTTATTGACTTCCAAGCAAGGCGGGCTGATATTCGCTTTAAAGAAGCAGGGAAAAAAGGTACTCAGTACGTCCACACATTGAATGGTTCAGGTTTGGCTGTAGGGAGGACAATGGCAGCAATTTTGGAGAATTACCAACAACCAGATGGGACAGTAAGCATACCAGAAGTGCTGCAACCTTATTTAGGGCGTGAGGTGTTGTAGTTATTTGTCATTCTTACAAAGTTCCGATCGCCGGAAGCCGGCGCTCAGACTTTGCGCTTTGTCATTTGTCATTAGTACACCAAGTTTAGGCGGTGCATTGCGGCAGATAATTTGATAAATGGCTGAAAATTAGACATTTTTATCTAAATAACACGCCCTAGCGAGTTTTACTTCCTCCGCAGAGTAGGATAATTTCTGCGGAGGAAATTTCTAATGGCTTATAACCAATGACTAATAGCTGGTGTCGCGAGACGGAAAATGTTCAATTCAGACGATTTACTGCCAATGCTAACCAGTGACACATTTTAGAATGGAGATAGGTATATAGCTTAATATCTTGTTTGATCTATGTCAGTTTTAGCAGCGATCGCAGTTTTGGCTGTTTTGATCTTGGTACACGAACTAGGACATTTCATTGCAGCACGTTCTCAGGGCATTCATGTTAATCGGTTTTCGTTAGGTTTTGGCCCGGTTCTTTGGAAATATCAAGGTTCAGAAACCGAATATGCTATCCGCGCTTTTCCTTTAGGTGGCTTTGTCGGCTTTCCCGATGACGATCCAGATAGCGATATTCCCCCCAATGACCCGAATCTGCTGCGTAATCGTCCTATATTAGATCGGGCGATCGTGATTAGTGCAGGTGTCATTGCCAATTTAATATTCGCCTATTTGCTGTTAGTAGGGCAGGTGAGTGTTGTTGGTGTGGGACAAGCTAGCCAACCTGGTGTATTAATTCAACAGCTAGCACCAGAAGTTAGTTCTGTAGCAGCGAACGCGGGAATTAAACCAGGAGATGTTATCGTAGCGGCTAATCAAAGACAATTTGGTACTTCTTTACAAGAAATAGACGCTTTTAGAGAATTAATTAAAACTAGTGCAGGTAAATCAGTTCAGTTAGAAATTGCCCGTGGCGATGAAAAGGTGACTGTCAATGTCACTCCAGATGCCAAACCTAGCGGCGGGACAATTGGCATTGGACTTTCTCCCAATGGTAAAGTTGAGCGTCGCCGTGTTGCTAATCCCATCGAAGCGTTGAGTGTTGGTGCTACTGAATTTCAACGCATTGTGGTGATGACATTCAAAGGGTTTGGACAACTGATTACCAACTTTGGCGAAACCGCTAGCCAAGTAGCTGGGCCGATTAAAATTGTGGAAATTGGCGCTAATATTGCCCAAAATGATACTGGTAGTTTGTTCTTTTTTGCAGCACTGATCAGTATTAACTTAGCAATTATCAACATTTTGCCTCTACCTGCTTTAGATGGTGGACAGTTGGCGTTTTTGTTGATTGAAGGTGTGCGCGGTAAGCCTTTACCTAGCCGCATTCAAGAAAGTGTTATGCAAACTGGTTTGGTGCTACTGTTAGGACTAGGTATTTTTCTAATTGTCAAAGAAACTACCCAATTAACAATCCAGTTGGAGTGGGTACAAAAACTGTTCCAGTGACCATTACGCGTAAAGCCTTATCTAAGAAGCAACGGGCGCTAGAAATTTTAAATCGCCTGAAGCATCTTTACCCAGATGCAACTTGCTCTTTGAACTACTCAACACCTGTACAACTTTTAGTAGCAACAATTCTCTCCGCACAGTGTACAGATGAGCGAGTAAATAAAGTCACACCAGCTTTATTTACTCGGTTTCCCGATGCTGCGAGTTTAGCTAATGCTGACTTAGCAGAGTTAGAAGATTTGGTACGTTCTACAGGGTTTTATCGCAATAAGGCTAAAAATATTCAAGCCGCCTGTAGAATGATTGTCACTGAGTTTAACTCTGTTGTTCCTAACCAAATGGAGCAACTGTTAAAACTTCCTGGTGTAGCGCGGAAGACGGCTAATGTAGTTTTGGCTCATGCTTATGGCATTAATGCTGGGGTGACGGTCGATACTCACGTTAAGCGGCTGAGCAATCACCTAGGTTTAACAAAACATACAGACCCTGTCCGCATTGAGCAAGATTTAATGAAATTATTGCCTCAACAAGATTGGGAGAATTGGTCAATTCGGCTAATTTATCACGGACGTGCCATCTGTAAAGCCCGTTCCCCTGTATGTATCGCTTGTGAATTAGCAGATTTATGCCCAGACGCAAATAAGCCAGCGGCCTTAGGTTAAGCTATAATAGCAGCCCTATTGCTAGAAAAGCCAAATGCCTGTGCTAACTGTAGAATGGGAAATGCTGTCTTTAAATAAATTCGAGAAAGTATGGCAAAGAAGAGCATGATTGAGCGCGAGAAAAAACGCGCCAAGTTGGTAGAAAAGTATGCTGAGAAGCGAGAAGCGTTACAACTAGACTTCCAAAACGCCGAATCTCCCCTTGATAAGCTGGAAATTCACCGCAAAATTCAACAACTACCCCGTAACAGCGCACCTAGCCGTCGCCGCAATCGTTGCTGGGTAACAGGTCGTCCCAGAGGCGTTTATCGCGACTTTGGGCTATCTCGGAACGTTCTGCGGGAATGGGCGCACGAAGGACTTTTACCCGGAGTGGTTAAGTCTAGCTGGTAGTCAAGAGTCAAGAGTCAAGAGTCAAGAGTCAAGAGTCAAGAGTCAAGAGTCAAGAGAAAACTTTTGACTGTGGACTTTTGACCGTGGACTTTCTTTATTGACCACAACACCGATCGATTCCCAAACTTTCTAAGAGTAGATCGCTGACAGCGTTAGCGATCGCAAACTCTCCATAAAAGCTTTTAGAAAAATCAAACGCTTGCATCTCTGTGACAATGGCAATTACCAGAGAACCAAGGTCGTTTTCTCCTTCCATGCGTTGGCGCATAAAAATCTGGGCGGCGCGTTGAGCAATCTTTTGATTGACAATTTCTGGCAGAAATTCTGCATCCAGCCACCGCAGCAGGCGTTGTTGTAACCATTCGCCTTCAAGCTGGGGATTTTCTGAGGGTGGTAGGGTGATAGGTGGAATTGGTTCTGTCATTTTTTTTAAACGCAGAGGGACGCAAAGGAACGCAAAGGATGACTGTTAACATCGAATAGCGTTCTGAATATGAATTTTTGAATTGTGATCTTCACTATGGAATATGATATCGCTGCTATTATTCAGGGTTATGCTCAAGGCTATTTTCTCATGGCTGACGACAGTCAAGGCTTGGGCTGGTATGGTAGTCGCGATCGCACATTAATTCCCTTAGATGAAAGATTTCGCTATCCTAAGTCTTTGCGGCGTGTTTTGAATCAAGAACGGTTTACAGTGGCAATTAACCGTGATTTTAAAGCGGTAGTGGCTGGTTGCGCTAACCGTGAAACAACATGGATTTCGCCGGAATTAGAAAAGATTTATTGGCTTTTGTATCAAAATGGTTACGCTTTTAGTTTTGAAACTTGGCAAGGAGACGAACTTGCAGGGGGAATTTTAGGAATTGCGATCGCTGGTGCTTTTATTGGCGAATCAATGTTTTATCGCATTCCCGAAGGCTCAAAGGTAGCTATGGTGAAATTAGTAGAGAGATTACGCCATAATAAATTTGTGCTGTTTGATGCACAAATGATGAATCCGCATTTAGAACGATTTGGTGCTTACCGCATTAATGATGAAGAATATCAAGCCTTACTACACAAAGCATTGCAAAGTCCCTGTAGTTTAGTATAAAAAAGAGCATTTACACATAGAAGTAGATGAAGGGCTGCGAACAGTTCTGTATCTGTAGGTGCGATCGCCTTTTGCTAGCACTTGAATTATCAAGGTGGACTCAGTGGCTATGGAAATTGTCACTAAAAGATTTCTTCTACGAGACTTTATTACAGAAGATGAGCCTGCATTTTTCGCCTATCATACCGATCCAAGGTATGCTGAATTCTGTTCGCCAGAAGAAATAGCACCAAATTATACGCGTGAGCTTCTGAGCTTGTTTCGTCAGTGGGCAAATGAGCGTCCGCGGATCAATTATCAGTTTGCTATTGTGGAACGTTTCAACTCCCAAGAATTAATCGGTTGTTGTGGACTGCGCCGAGAAAATCACAGTTCAGAACAGGCGGAGTTAGGGATAGAATTAGCACCTAAATTCTGGGGGCGTTATGCATACGCAATTGAAGTGGCGAAAGCGATGATTGATTTTGGATTCCAGAATCTAGGTTTAAAAGAAATTCGCGGTATTACTGTCAGTGCAAATTTGCGGATCGCACGTTTAGCGCTGCGATATGGATTTGTAATAATCGGCACAATTCCTAGCGAGCGTGGCTGGAGTCAAACTGAATGGCTGTTGACAAGAGAATCTTGGGAGAGTGAAGCAGGATTTTAATTTAAATCTTCCGTTGTTAGACTCTTTCTTCAGTCACTAAAGTGAGGCTTACCCATTCGCCTTTGTCGCTGTAGCTGCGAATCATGCGTTGGCGGAGATTTGGCTTAATTAACCAACCCACCTCTAAAATAAAACTTTGACGTAAATTTATCTTTAGTGGCGAAGTTGCAGAAGCACCGTGAGGTAGCAATAATACTTGCATCTGCTTTTGTGGGTCTTGATCGAAGTGGATTATCGACCCTTTAATAGTGGCGCTAGAAGTAATTATGTGTTGTCCAAAAGAAAGAGTTTGAATAAATCGCCCAGCATCATCAAGTTGTAATTTTAGGGTTGTGGAGACAGTATTAGCAGGGCGAAAATCTGTATAGATTGTTGTTGCTTCTCCTCGCCATTCTCCTAACAAGTCCTCTATTTGTAGATTCTGGCTCTCTAGTGCTTCAGTACCAGCTAAATGTTCTGGTATCAATGTGAGTTTATTTAGTTGACTGTTTTTATCAAATAACTGAACTAGCCGCAATCGACGATTTTCATAAATCAAACCCAATTCCGCACCAAATTCACTAAAGGGGCCAAATTGAATTGAACCTTGCGAAAAGGCTCCATTTTCAAACAATAAAATACTTTTAGACAAAGAGCTATATTCGAGAACTAAATCTTCTTGTCCTTGAAGGCTCACAATTTGGCGAATTGTCTGGTTATTATTTAAACCTTCTAGAGAAACGACACTTTTGATATCTTGCAGCAGTTCACCTTGGGCAGAGAAACTGGTAAATGAACCATGCCATTCACCAATGTTTAGCAGTAATCTTTCCCATTTAGATGTCATAAGAATTTGGGGACTAGGGATTGGGGATTGGGGAACTCGGGGCCCCCTCTGGGGATAAGGGGTAATGGGGACTGGGGATTGGGGATTGGGGAAAAGGAGAAATCATCAGCCAATTAGCAATTAGCAATTACCCATTACCTAATGACAAATCACAAATGACAAATGCCTAACCTCTAGCAAAACGCCGTACAGCAAATAAACTACCTATTAATCCTACAGCTGCACCAAAACTTACAAGAATTAAGGGTAATAATAAGATTTGTACTGGAGTAAGTTGCAAGCCGTGGCTAATAAATTGAATAAACTCAGGCTGGTTAGCTAGCAAGTTGCTGATAAATTGTTGAATCACAGTAATCAAACTCCAAGCGATCACACCTCCAAATACGCCAAAGGCTATACCCTGTAAAATAAACGGCAGGTAAATCCAAGCTGTAGTTGCACCGACTAACTGCATGATTTCAATTTCCTGTCGTCGCGCCATCACAATGAGGCGAATGGTAATGCTAGTGACAGCGATCGCAGTTAAGGTGAGGATGATGGTAATTGTTAAGGTAATCCAGTTTAAACCTTGATGTAACTGGGCAATACGTTTAAGGACTTCATCGACATACTGCACTGTACTTACTCCTGGTAATTTAGCTAAATTAGTTGCTAAATTAGGCACAACTTCCGAGTTACGTGCTTTGACTTTAATCTCATCAACTAAGGGATTCTCTGCTAGCTGCTGGTTTGCACCTTCAATATCAGAAATTCCTAGTTCTTTCACTAACTTAGTCCAAGCTTCTTCTTTGGTAATTACTTGCGTACCTACCACTTCTGGTATATGTTTCACTAGTGGTTCTAGGTTGGCGGCAGATATCCCCGAATCTAGATAAACTGAAACCTCCATTTGGCTACCAAACTGGTAAAGTAGTTTCTCTACTTGCCAGGAGGTTTGCAAACTCATCCCGAATAAAAATAATAATACGGTTACAGTACTGACTGCTGCCCAATTCATCCAGCCTCCGCGCAGCAAGCCGAGAAAGGTTTCTTTGAGGAGGTAGTCGAGTTTAGTTAAAAATTTCCACACACATTATTACCCCAATAACTGAAGGTCACACCCTGACAAAAATACTTAATTCATGGCACGAGAT
Source organism: Calothrix membranacea FACHB-236 (assembly GCF_014696315.1). Classification (GTDB taxonomy): domain Bacteria; phylum Cyanobacteriota; class Cyanobacteriia; order Cyanobacteriales; family Nostocaceae; genus Aulosira; species Aulosira membranacea. The sequence continues at coordinate 136,238 of NZ_JACJPX010000007.1, read as the reverse complement.
AACATCACATTTATACTCGACTGTGCAGAATTTGTGTGTTTACTAATATAGACAGCAGAGTTAGCAGAATGTCAGCCATTAAGAGATTGATAGAATTAAACTAGAGAGAATTTTCACAATCAAGCCATAAGGAATCATGCCCTCCGAAATTGCTGTCGAGAAAAAAAAGTTAAAAAATCCGCCCTTGCAACTTCACTATTTAGGCGATCGCGTTCTTCGTCAGCCAGCAAAGCGCATTGCCAAAGTAGATGATGAACTGCGCCAAATAATCCGCGAAATGCTGCAAACTATGTACAGCAAAGATGGCATTGGTTTGGCTGCACCCCAGGTTGGGATTCATAAACAACTAATTGTCATCGACTTAGAACCAGATAATCCAGCCAATCCGCCATTGGTATTAATTAACCCCACCATCAAACAGGTAAGCAAAGAAATCTGCGTTGCTCAAGAAGGATGTTTGAGCATCCCTAATGTTTATATGGATGTCAAGCGTCCAGAAGTGGTGGAAATTGCCTATAAAGATGAAAATGGTCGTCCTAAGACATTAAAAGCTACTGACTTACTAGCGCGCTGTATTCAGCACGAAATGGATCACCTCAATGGCGTGGTATTCGTAGATCGTGTAGATAATTCCTTGACTTTGGCCCAGGAACTATCTAAAAATGGCTTCTCGTATCAGGCGGTGAAACCAGTAGCATAGGGTGGTTTAGTAGTGTATTTAACTCCAAAAAGCGGATTATTTCTAGCTGGTTCTTGTGTAGCAGCGATCGCGGCTGTTGGTTCGATTTTTGAACTGAGTTACGGACAACCAGACTTAGGCGTTCAAGCCACGACGATCATCTTAGTATTGAGTATTCCTCTCACAGGATTATTTTTCTTTGCCGCAGTGAGGGACGCAAAGGCTAACATTAAATAAGCATCAGGTACATAAAAAGGTGAAAGGAAAAAGGAGCGATCACAAAATTTATCCTTTTGCCTTTTACCTTTTACTTTTGTCTAAGTACACGTGCCGTTTAGATGACAGATGCGTGTGATTCTAAAATAGAAACATGCTGTCAACTCCCACTCAACTATTACGTATTTCCCAAGGACAACTGAATTTACTAGAACGTTGTCCCCGTCAGTTTCAACATACCTATCTAGAAAATCTCAATTCTCCCTCAGATCCAGAACACGAAGAACGGCAAACTTTAGGTAGTCGTTTTCACTTGCTGATGCAGCAACGAGAAATGGGTTTGCCAATTAATAGTATTTTGCAAGCCGATAGCCAATTACAAAATTGGATGTCAGCTTTTACGGAAACTGCACCAGAAATTCTGACACCTTCTGCGGGTAGTCAAACTTTTCGTGAAAGCGAACACTACCGCACTCTACAAGTACAAAATTATTTGCTGACTGTTGTATATGATTTATTAATTGCCGATAAAGAAAAAGCGCAGATTCTCGACTGGAAAACTTATCCTAAACCATTACATAAACGTAAGTTAGAGCAGAACTGGCAAACTCGGCTTTATTTGTATGTTTTGGCAGAAACTAGTGAGTATTTGCCAGAAAATATCTCTATGACTTATTGGTTTGTCCAATCTGAAGGTAAACCACAGAATATTAAATTTAATTACAGTACTGCCCAGCACCAGCGAACAGCAAAAGAACTGAATGAACTGTTAAACGATTTAAGTTATTGGCTAGAACGTTATCAAAATAAAGAACAATTTCCCCAACTACCACACGGAAACAAAGCTTGCGGATATTGTCAATTTGGTACTCGCTGCGATCGCATCCAGGCTAGTGAAGAAGAAAGCGAAGGTAATTCCTTACCAGATATTGCCAGTATAGAAGAAGTAGCGCTTTGAAATTCAAGAGTCAACAAACAATAGAAATGTGTGATGCGTTACGCCAAGGCTAACGCATCCTACCTCTTTGGACTTTTGACTCTTGACTTTTATTACTCTCGCTAAGATGAAAGCAGAATATATACTTAAAAGTTATGACAAACGTTGATGACATAGACACGGTTTACGTCCGTGAATTAGGAATTGACGATATAGCGCCGGTTTACCATTTGGGAGAAGAACTATTTACCAGCGATTTATATCCTTATTTATATAGAACTTGGGATGAGTGGGAAGTCATCGGACTTTACAACACAGATCCTGAATACTGCTTGGTTGCAGAAATCGATGGTGAATTAGCCGGCTTTATTTTAGGAACCATCATCACCAAAGCCTCATGGACTTACGGATACATTCTCTGGTTAGGAGTTAGCCCGAATTTTCAGCGTCGGGGAGTTGCAGACAAGTTAGTTGATAAAGCTGTCGCCCGCATGATTGAAGATGGCGCAAGGTTCATGCTAGTAGATACAGATCCTACCAATACTCCAGCCGTGAAATTTTTCAACCGCAAAGGATTTGGAAACAACCGCCAGCATATTTTCTTGTCAATGAATTTAAGTAAGCATCCATACTATGGCAGACTAATTGATTATGAACATCAAAAAGCTGAAAGAGCAGGTTATAGGCGATCGCGTCCAGCTGCAATTCGCGCCCGTAAGCCTGATGGTTTCGCCAACGAAGTCGTCCTTAATCCCTTAGTCACCGAACCGCAAATAGATTTAAAGTTGAATGATGAGTAGTTATTGGTCATTTGTCATTGGTCATTTGTCATTTGGTAATGGGTAATTGGTAATTGGTAATAGTTATTTCCCCTTGTCCCCCCATCTCCCTCATCCTCCTCATCTTCCTCATCCCCAATCCCCAGTCCCCAATCCCCAACTATGCAATGGACTCTAGCCGCAACTGAACAACTGCCAGAGTGGTTTATCCAAGCTGTGAAAAAGTATACGCCTGCATCAAGTGGAGTTTATGCAGCGCAATTATTATGGCAACGTGGTATTCGTGACACCAAGCAATTAGAAGGTTTCGTTAACTATAAAACTTATCAGCCAGCTAGCCCATTTGAGTTTGGGGAAGAAATGCATCGCGCTGTGGCAAGATTGCAACTAGCACGCAATGCTGATGAGAAAATTGCGATTTGGGGGGACTTTGATGCAGATGGAATTACTTCTACATCTGTGTTGTGGGATGGTTTGGGAGAGTTTTTCGTTCAGAATTCGCAGTTAAGTTACTACATTCCTAATCGCCTGAAAGAATCCCACGGGTTGAACTATGCAGGTATCGATAACTTAGCAAAACAAGACTGTACATTAATTGTTACCTGCGATACTGGCAGCACAAATATTGATGAAATTATTTATGCTCAAAAGCTGGGTATTGATGTCATAGTTACAGACCATCACACATTACCAGCAGAACGCCCACCAGTTATTGCAATTATCAATCCGCGCAATTTACCAAATGACCATTCCTTGTATAATTTGTCTGGGGTGGCAGTAGCTTACAAGTTAGTAGAAGCACTGTATCAAACTCTGCCTGATGTACCAAAACATCCGTTAACAGATTTACTAGATTTAGTGGCTGTGGGGTTAATTGCCGACTTAGTACAGTTAAGTGGAGATTGTCGTTATTTGGCGCAGTTGGGCATTCAACGCTTACAGGAAGACTTTAAACAGCCACCAGCAGCCAGGCGACGACCAGGGGTAGGGCGATTATTAGAATTGTGTCAGAAAAGTGGCGATCGCCCTACAGATATTTCCTTTGGTTTAGGGCCGCGTATCAATGCAGTTAGCCGCATCCAAGGTGATGCTAGCTTTTGTGTAGAACTACTCACTAGCCGCGATATTAAACGCTGCAACGAACTCGCAGAAGACACCGAACTAGCCAACGCCCGCCGTAAATCTTTACAAAAAGACGTACAAACCCAAGTTGCCCAAAAACTAACTCAATTAGATTTATCTACCACAAGTGTGATCGTCCTCGCAGATGCCCAATGGCCAGTAGGCGTTTTGGGCTTAGTAGCCGGACAAGTAGCACAAGAAACAGGTCGCCCCACCATTTTGTTAAGTACAGAAGTAGCAGAGGAAGCAGAGGAAGCAGAGGGAGAATTGGCTGCTTCATCTTCTAACTCAGAACTCAGCACTCAGAACTCAGCACTCCCTTTAGCTAGAGGTTCTGCCCGTTCGATAAATTCTGTCGATTTATACCAATTAGTCAAAGACCAAGCACATTTATTACATCGCTTTGGCGGACATCCCTTTGCGGCTGGGTTGAGTATGTTGGTGGAGAATATTCCCTTATTTTCAGAGGCAATTAACCAAAGGTTACGGCAATCCTTGGGTGGTAAAACCCTCACAGCCACAGTGCAAGCAGACATAGTGGTAACAGTTGCAGACTTAGGGAAAGATTTATTTTTAGAACTGAAAATACTAGAACCTTGTGGAATGGGTAATCCCGTACCAAAACTGTTGATTCAAAATTGCTGGTTTGACAATGCTTGGCATCGCAATCAACAAGATTCCCAAGGTAAAAAAGTACAGTATATAAAAACCGATTTTGATATACGGGATGATTCCACAAGAAATGCTTTCCCTGGTATTTGGTGGGGACACTACAAAGATGAATTACCCATAGGTAGATGTGATTGCATAGCGGAACTAGATTACAACACCTTTAAAAAACGCTACGAAATCAGATTAATCGCCGTTCGCCCCAGTGCTAACTCAGTATTCACAGCGCACAACACAGAACTAATCCTAGACTGGCGCAATCAAGAACACTCAGCACTCAGCACTCACAACTCAGCACTCATCCTAGAAGAATGTCCGACAAGCTGGGATGATTTACGTGCCTGGTGGAAGCGATGTTTGTACAATAATCAACAACTAGCGATCGCCTGGAGTAAACCCAACCAACAATCACCAAACCAAATTTGGCTTACTCTCATCGGGATTGCTAAATATCTCAGTCGCACTAATCAACCAGTTACCCGGGTACAACTGTTAGAGAAACTGGGCATCAGTAACCAAGCCTTACTCTTAGGCATCAGAGCTTTAAAATATTTGGGATTCACAGTGCAACGCCAAGATAATTATTTGCGAATTATCCCAGAACCCAAAAATATCTCCGAAACTCAAGCTGATGCTGCTGCAAGCAAATTTTTAGCAGCAGTCCGCGAAGAACAATTTCAACGCGAGTATTTTGCCGAAGTGCCTTTATCTACAATTGTGGCGATGGTGAATACTCAGTAAGGGAATGGGGCATGGGGCATTGGGCATGGGGCATGGGGCGTTGGTAATTGGTAATTGGTAATTGGTAATTGGTAATTGGTAATTGGTAATTGGTAATTGGTGTTGGGTGTTGGTTATTTCATACTCCTCCTCATCCCCCTCATCCCCCAAACCCCTCTGACTTGAAAGTGCTGAGTGCTGAGTGCTGAGTACTGAGTAAAATCCCAGTTCCACTTTCATACTTGGCTATGAAACTTGTTTCATCGGGACTGCCTCCTCTGCAATCTGCTGCAATATCACCTCCTAATCTGGGAATCCTGAAAGAAAGGAATATTCACCTGGAGGATACTTACTGGTGCAAAATTACGCATCAAAATATACCAATTCTCCAAGATTCAGTAACAGATTCAAATGTGGCAAAACCCGATAAAATCTGACTTTATTAATTAAAAATTACGAATTAAGAATTGGTTTTATGTATAGAAAAATGCCGTTACGTGTCATTTTTGTTGTATCCACACTACTCCAGGTGATTACTGCTGTCGGACTAACTGGATATTTCTCCTTTCGCAATGGGCAAAGGGCAGTCAACGAAGTCGCTACCAAACTCCGGGATGAGGTGACTGGCAGGGTTAAGGATAAGCTACTAGTGTATATAGAAACACCCCATCTGATTAATCGGCTAAATGCCAATGCCATTGAATTAGGGGAGTTAGATAAACACAATACTCAATATAAGCAGAAGTATTTTTGGCAGCAAATCCGTACATTTCCGGTGATTACCTACAACTTTTACGGAAATGTTACAGGTGAATATTTAGGAGCCAGACGTTTAGCCAGTGGTGACTTGCAAGTAATGGAACGCGATCGCACTACTGGATACAACCAATACTTTGCAACCAATGCACAGGGCGATCGCACAAAGCGCATCCAGTCTCTTCCTAATTTTGATGCCAGACAACGCCCTTGGTACAAGGAAGCTGTGGCTGCGGGTAAACCTATTTGGAGTACAATCTATCCCGACTTTAGTACAGGAGGACTGGCAATTACCGCAGCTCAACCCATCTATGACAAGCAAGGAAAACTCAAAGGGGTTCTGGGTAGTGATTTTATTTTTTCTGAGGTGAACACATTTCTACAAAGTCTCAAGATTGGTACATCTGGACAGACGTTTATTATGGAACGTTCGGGATTGCTAGTGGCTACATCTACTCCCGATCCTAGCTATCGCAATCGGACTAACCAGACGCAACGAATTAAAGCTTCTGAGAGCCAAAATTATCTTATCCAACAAAGTGCCAAACATCTAGAGCGAAAATTTGGGAACTTTAGCAAAATTCACAGCAGTCAACTACTAGACTTTGAAATCCAAGGAGAACGGCAATTTCTCCAGGTTACGTCATTAAAAGATAGTAGGGGGCTAGATGTTTTAATTGCGGTGGTTGTACCAGAAGCAGATTTCATGAAGCGCATTCACGAAAACACTCGCATGACAGTTGTTTTGTGTCTGCTATCGCTGATCGTTGCAACGGTGGTGGGACTGCAAACATCCCTGTGGATTGTCAAGCCGATTCAACGTTTGAATACTGCTGCTAAAGGACTAGCAGATGGAAACTGGGAGCAAAAACTAGCAGTTGATGGCTCGTATGAAATTAGCGAATTGGCTGAATCCTTCACCAGCATGGCGAAACAGCTAAAAGAATTGTTTGCCACTTTAGAAGAAAAAGTACGCGATCGCACTCAAGCACTCGCCAAAATTAACGGCGAATTGAAAAATAAAAATGCCCTGATTCGGAAAATTTTTGGACGCTACCTCAGTGATGAGATTGTTAGCAATCTCTTAGAAAGTCCCCAAGGGTTAGAGTTAGGCGGTAAGCGACAGAAAATCACTATTCTAGTCTCGGATTTGCGTGGCTTTACAGCGACATCAGAACGCATATCTCCAGAGCAAGTTATCGCTATCCTCAACTTTTACCTGCAATATATGGCGGAAGTAATTACCCGCTACGAAGGTACTATTGATGAATTCATGGGCGATGGGATTCTTACATTCTTCGGTGCGCCTACCGTGAGAGCCAATGATACAGAAAGAGCGATCGCCTGTGCTGTAGCCATGCAACAAGCCATGATTCCCGTCAACCAACAAATGCAAGCATGGGGTTTCCCAGAAATCGAAATGGGGATTGGTATCCATACAGGCGAGGTTGTCGTTGGTAATATCGGCTCAGAAAAACGGACAAAATATGGTGTTGTAGGGAATCACATCAACCTCGCCTACCGCATAGAATCCTGTAGCGTTGGCGGACAAATTATCGTCTCCGAAGATGTTTTAGCGGAAGTGCGAGATATTGTGCAGGTGGAAGGAACGCAACAAGTACAGATGAAAGGAGTTAAAGACCCCATTAATCTGTATGAAATTAGCGGTATAAGGGGAGAACATAACCTATTTCTCTCCAAATCCACCGAAGAATTCCGCGAACTACCAGAGCCGATTTTACTCCAGTACGTCACCTTAGAAAGCAAACACGTAGGCGATCGCTGGTATGAAGCCCAAATTATCAAACTTTCTCATCGGGAAGCGCTGATTCAGTGCAACAGTCATGATGGCGAATTACCGCCGCTAACAAATCTCAAGCTGATTCTGCTGGATGAGAATTTGCCTCAAGAAGTACGGGAAGATTTTTATGGCAAGGTGTTAGAAAAACCGACAGCAGAGGGCAGTTTTTACATTCACTTTACAGCCCTGCCGCCATCTGTGCGGGCGATGCTGGATCAAATATACAATGCAAGTTCTTTGGAGAATCAATATCCCAATTGTAACGATGATCCATTGGCAAGCGATGAATCATTGGCAAGTAAGACGCGATGATTATTCAAGAAGAAGACGCGATGAATGCACAGGAAGACGCGATGAATCGCGTCTCTACAAGGGGGGATGGGGTTGTTGTTCGCGATCGCGTTCCCAATTGATTGGGTTATCGATAATATATTGTCGAATTTTATCCAAGGCGAATTGATTGCGAATTATTTCATCATAAAACCGTTCTTGCCATCCAAAACCTTGATAAATTTGATTAATTTCAAACGTACATCGTCCCTTATACCACCGCACAATTTTAGAAACCGAATTTTTCGACAACATCGGATTAAACAACCCCGTCACCCCCCCTCTTGTAGAGACGCGATTCATCGCGTCTTCCTGTGCATTCATCGCGTCTTCTTCCAGATTCATCAAATTCATCGCGCCTTCTTCCGAATTCACCGATTCCATTTGCGTTTGATTAAGTATAAGAATCCCGTGAATATGATTAGGCATAACGCAAAACACATCAATATCACAATTAGAAAACTGATGAGGAATCTCACCCCACAACCTTCGTGCAACCTCTCCAACTTGTGATAACTGCATTTTCCCCTGCACAACCTCACCAAAAAAGCATTGTTTACCCTTCGTGCAAATAGTCAGAAAATATGCACCATTAGTTGCATAATTCCATGCTGGCAAACGTGTAGAATCAACTCGATATTTACCGTTGTATTTAGGTTGATTATTATTTGGTTGAGGATGAGAATTATTCATGATTACATCTTTGATTAATGCAAAGAATTTATAATCATGTAATTATTGCCTCGCATTTATCTAATCGCCAACCCAAAAAATGCGGAATTATTTCCACAAAAACCAAAGCTATTCATCTTTGCAATCAAAAAACGATCGCATTTTAATCCTGTTCAAAATATCTGTTTCACTACAGGCGATCGCATATTACAAATTTGGGTAAAATCACAATAAATAGTGATAATTAGATGCACAAAGCTGGCGATTGATTGACAAAATTTATCGGACGTGATGAAGATAAGATGTGCTAATTGATGCTAGAGGATGCCAGATTCTTTAGTTTAGAATTTGCTGCGGGCTGAATTGGGGCGATCGCAAGGTAGGATAACCCAAGTACTAGCCTAAAAAGTAGGTAAACAAATATCAAAGGCTCATTAATGAACTTCCGAGCCTCATTAATGAGCTTCCGAGCCTCATTCACGAGCTTCTGAGCCTCATTAATGAACTTCCGAGCCTCATTCACGAGCTTCCGAGCCTCATTAATGAACTTCTGAGCCTCATTCACGAGCTTCCGAGCCTCATTAATGAACTTCTGAACTTCATTCACGAGCTTCCGAGCCTCATTAATGAACTTCTGAACTTCATTCACGAGCTTCCGAGCCTCATTAATGAGTATCAAAGGCTGGTGGATAAGTTAGCTTAAGGCAAAATCGGCGATCGCACCCAGCACAATCAAGTTGAATTATCGCTGTCATTGCGAGCTAAGCGTTCGCGTTAGCGTCTCGAAGAGAAGCAATCCCAGCCCTCGCGATTGCTTCACTGCACTTCGTTCCGTTCGCAAAGACAAATTACGAATTACCAATTAACCCTTGTATTCTCGCTACCATTTGCCTAACCGCTTCAGCATGAGGCGATTGGATACGCTGTAATATCTCCAAGGCTGGCTGCAAATAATCTATTGCTTGATTGTAATTACTCTTTTGTGCCGCTATAGTACCTAACCACCACAACGTCATTGCCATACCTTGGACATTGCCGATTTGTTCATTGAGCGCCAAGGATTGTTGAAAAAGGGCGATCGCGTAGTTTATTTCTCCCTTATTGGCTTTGAGTCTTCCTATTTCGTGCAACGTTATCGCCTGACCTTGAACATCGCCGATTTGCTTTGAGAGAACAAGCGATTGTTCATAAAGGGTGATGGCTTCCTCTTTTTCTCCTCTATCGGCTTTGAGTGCCCCTAAGTTGTTCAATGTTCTTGACTTAGTTTGGATGTCGCCAATTTGTTCTGTAAGAGTCAGGGATTGCTGATATAGAGAGATCACTTCAGTGATTTCGCCGCGATTGGCTTTGAGCATTCCCAAGTTGTTCAACGTCGCCGCCTGACCTTGGATATCGCCGATTTGTTGACTGATTGCAAGGGCTTTTTGATAAAAAGCGATTGCTTCACCAATTTCTCCTCTATTAACATTGAGAGTTCCCAAATTGTTTAAAGTCGCTATCTGACCTTGGATGTCACCGGTTTGTTGACTGATTGCAAGAGCTTTTTGATAATGCTCTTGAGCTTTATTCACTTCACCTTGTTGTTGTTCACAGTAAGCTAACTCATTTAAAATGAAGTGATTTTCAACAAGTTCTAGAGTTGATTTACACAATTGCACAACTTTTCGACAACGACTTTGATGGCTCAAAAACCTTGCCAACTTCGCTGCCAATTCCACTGCAATCTTGTTTACCTTCCCTCGCAACGCCAGCCGATGAATTTCTAAGCCTTGTTCCTCTGTTCTAGTTCCCGCCTCTTCCCACCACAGGCGATACAACACCTCAGCCGCTTGCTTAGACAAACCCTCCCCATCTCCCGCTAATTGCACAGGCAAAATACGCGGCACACGCAACGCCTCATCATGGCTGACTTCTAACAACCCCAACGCCACCGCCCGATTAATATAATGTTCCAAACAAGGGATATTCTCACAAACTGCGGCTAACGCTTCCCTTGGTACAGGTAACTCAAACACCAAACCCCGTGACAACATCTCTCGCATAGTTTCATCCATCTGCTGCAGCAGCGCCTCAGCCAAAACTTGCTCTCGCAACTCCACCGGATCTGCTGCTAACCTCTGCAAAATTGCTGCTCGATCAACTGTTGTATTTTGCAGAATCTTATCCAACCATTCCAACAACCGGGGATTCCCATCCGCCAACTTCTGCGCCTGTAACTTCAACGCCTCATCAATCTGAGATTTATCACCAAAAGCTGTGAGGCGATTAAACTTTTTTCGCAAATCTGCGCCTTGCAGTCCATCCAACGGCTGCTTGTAGAAATGCTGCAACTGGCTAAATTCAAAATCGTAACGGCAAGTAATAATGATGCGGTGGGATGTGTAATTTTCTCTAATCGCCCAAACTACAGCTTTCAACACCTCTGCTGCTTCCGCTTGCAACACATAACTCTCATTGCGGGGTGCTAAATTCACCTCAAAGTCATCCAGCACCAACAAAAACGACTTTCCACCCTCATGCAATTGCTGCAAAACTCTCCGCAAGCGAAATTTCAATTCTTCTTCGTAATTTTGTAAGCTTTTACGTTGTTCGTTATCATCCAACTGTTCCGCCAACCGATTCACCAAATTACCTTCATCAATTCTTCCTACCCACACAACACGCTCAAAATTCGGCAATCTGTCGCACAGCCTAGCTGCTAAACTACTTTTACCCAAACCGCCCATCCCATGAATCAACACCCCAATTTCATCGGGAGATTGCGTCAGTACCCTTAAACAATTTTGCAACTGACGGCGACGACCAACAAAACTTTCTCGCGTCGGGACTTTCACCTTACCCGCCAAATCTAAAAACTGGGTAGTCACAGAAGGCGGTGGTGCTGGTTTCCGTCCACGAGTCCGCAAGGGTGTAACTAATGCACTGGGTAAATCACCTGCTGCATACAGCCGCAACAAATGCCAATCCCGCGCTTGATTCTTAATTAATACTTGGTAAGTACTAGCAACAGCCTCGACAATTTGCTTCCCCGCCGCTAATTCCTGATACAAAGCCGCCGCCGCAGCCGTCGCTTCTGGATCTAAAACCTTTTGTCCCCAACCCAAAACCGCCTTCGCACCAGCTTGCAGCAATTCTTCCGCCATCGAAGGTACATCACCTCCATTGCCAGCTTGTCCAGTGCGACAACCAGACAGGAAAATCAGTTTAGGCAGTCGAAATTGTAATTCTTGGGCGATATCTGCGGCACTAGCATAGTAAGCTTCACCTGTGAGGGTTTCTGTCACAAAGCGCGGTTGTCCATCTTGTAAAGTAGCATGACCAGTCAGGTGTAAAACATCAAAATAATCTCTGTCGTAACCATCAACTAAATAACTAGGGCGGCCGCATCATGTCAATAAGGCTAGACCATTCTCAATAGGCTCAAAAATAATCGCATTAAGCCATGCTTATTGACAAAGATTTTAGCGATCGCTTTGAGGTTTGGACAGTGGTTCAAATGATAAATGCTGATTTTTCCGTTGATTCTCAATTTCAGTAGTCACCAAGTATACTTTAGATGCGTTCGCCCTGACTAAATAACCCAACTCCGACAAACAGCCGCTTTCTTCCACTGTCAAGGCTAAAGGTTGTCGCGCTGTCGCTTTAAGAATCCGTCCTTCCTCTGCCTCAAAATCCAGCACAGGTTCGACATTCAAGGGCGAAGTCGCCATAAATAAAACATTGAGCGCTCGGTTTTCTGGTTCTCCGTCAATAGTCAATTTTTTTACCTTGCTATCTGACACCCACCGCACGGGGACAATAGCCGGGACACGTTGCACCAGGAAGCTAGTACCATCATGCAAAACTTCCCAAGGTAGATGGTATAGAGACGGGCTTTGTGGAGACGCGCTTGGTGAAGACGCGATGAATCGCGTCTCTACAAGTTCGGTGTTTATAGCTAATACTACGCCTTCGCGCCGATGGTTATCTAATAGGGATTGTAAAGTGCGATCGCTTCCATCCAACCAGTTATACAATCGCCGCCCAGTTACCGCATAATCTTCTGGTAACGCCGAAACATAATAATCTCGCTCTGCCAATTCAATCAAATCAGCGATTTCTTTCAGGGGGAGCGATGTCTGACGACAAGAAGCAGAGCTTCTACGCCTTTCATACTGATTTGGATTATCAACAAAATACCGTAACTCTACGTAATCACCCGCAATATGCTTCAGTTCGAGGTGGATGATTTGCACATTCCTAATCCCAACAATCCAGTATTATCCCCAAGTCTATCACCCCCAATCCCGTCCCCTAATTTGTAGAGACGCGATTCATCGCGTCTTGATGATTCATCGCTTGATTCATCGCGTCTTGATCCATCACGTCTTGATGATTCATCGCGTCTTGATTCCCCATGTCTTTACGATTCATCCCGCCTTTACGATTCCAAAATTTGCCGAATCTCCTCCACCGTCGGATTCTTCAACAACAACCGCCTACCATTGCGCCCTACAATCAACACCTTTTCAATTCTTTTACCGGACTGTTTCGCTTGATACTCCTGATACCACTTGCGGATTTGTTCAGCAATTGCGATCGCACCCCCAACAATCCCCACGATAGTCGCCACCGTTGCAACTACCGTTTCTCGTTCCGGTGCTTCCGTATTTACCGTATAGTTACCAGATATACCAGGAATCGCCAACAACTCCTGCGTTGCTGCGATCGCATCCTCACCCTCAATCGCTACTTGAATATCTGCCATAAACTTACTTGCAATTCTTCTCAGGTTTATTTTAATACCCGTCTCTTTTGTAAACGCACCCTCATCTCCCCAACATCCCCTGATGTTCACACCTAAACCCTTGACTCTCCCAAGCTTGCATATCCACATCAGCCAGCCTTGTCACCTTTGAACATTGCGGCTGAATAATTTGGCTGAAACCCACCCATAACAAACTACGGGTAACATCTAATCCAGTTTTCTGCCAAAACTCACGATTACCGGGAATACCTCGCTCCTGAACAATATCCGTCTCTACCCAAATACTGTTTGCTCCCAAGAGAATCTGCGCCATCCATTGCGCTCTAGGTAAATGACCAGGTGATGTAATCAGTTTTACCTTATGCACTCCCCAGCGCCGTAGAATCGGAATGCCGTAATAAAAATTTTCCCAAGTAGAATTTGCACAATCTTCTAACCAAACGTTTTCCAAACCCGTACCCTCTCGCTGAAATAATAACCACACACAAGGCTCTGGCGAACCGTGAGAGATCAGAATCGGGATATTGGGGTACTTTTTTGCCTCTCTAGCTACGTGTATTTCTCGTTGAATACTACCACCAAGCACAAAAAAGGCATCTACAGGCTTTGAAGATGCAGAAACTAGGGTTATAGTGGTACAAATCAACCATGCACCCAGGATAACGCATACACCACAAGCAACTTTTCGTATCAATCGCCACAGTTTTCCAACTTTTTTCTCGTGGGAAATTTTTGATTTGATGGAACTATTACGTTTCATGACACAGTTACGAAAAGCGTGGTTAGTGGATGTTTAAAATACCTGCAACTAAGCTAGCAAGGTGCTATCTTATAAAAGTAATCAAGGGTGTACAGTTGACGCAAATAACAGTGTCATAACTCCCAGATTATCTTCCGGAGAAAGCTAGCAAACAAAGAAATGATTGTTAAAAAGTTAAGCTATATTTTTATCATTCTTTTAAGAAGAAATGATGAAGAAAGGATAGCTGAACTTATGAGTATAAAAACTTAAAAAAATCTGGAAATCCTGATTGCTAAACTGTCAACAACACAATTATTCCAGCTGATATACATGAACCAATCTGCGAAACGTTACTCGCCGCTCCAAGTAGCCTTGATTGGTGGAGCGATCGCCACGACTGCCACTGTATCCGTATTTGGCCCTGCTTGGACACGCTGCGTTCGTGCTGCGCTCCAAGATAGCCCGAAAGCATTAGTAGACCAAGTATGGCAATTGGTAAATCGTGAGTATGTTGATGGTAAATTTAATCAACAAGATTGGCAAGCTACTAGACAGAGCCTTTTAAGTAAAAACTATTCTTCTCGTGAAGAAGCATACGTTGCAATTCGCGAAGCTTTGCAAACTTTGGGAGATCCGTACACTCGTTTTATGGACCCCAAACAATATGAAGCCCTAACCAGCCAAACCTCAGGGGAAGTCTCGGGGATTGGTATTCGCATGGAATTGAATGAAAAAACTAAGCGGCTGACTGTTGTAGAAGCTATAGAAAATTCCCCAGCGCTGAGAGCAGGTATCAAAGCCGGCGATGAAATTTTAGCTATTAATGGCAAACCCACTCAGCAAATGAAAGTGGATGATGCTTCTAAGCTAATTCGCGGTAAAGCTGGTACTGTTTTAACTTTGCGTATGGGACGCACAGGGCAAAGTGCTTTTGATTTAAAACTAACCAGAGCCACTATTGAAGTACCAACAGTACGTTATACCGTCAAGCAAGAAGGTAACCGTCGCGTTGGTTATATTCGCTTAAGAGAGTTTAGTTCCCATGCTGCGGATCAAATGCGGCGCGCTATCCGCGATTTAAATAGTAAGCAAGTTAATGCTTATGTTTTAGATTTGCGGGGTAATCCTGGTGGTTTATTGCAAGCCAGCATTGAAATTGCGCGAATGTGGCTGGATAACGGCGGAATTGTCCGCACAGTAGACCGTGTAGGTGGAACAGAGGATACTAAAGCTAATCGTACTGCTATCACAAATCTGCCCTTAGCTGTATTGGTAGACGGTAATTCAGCTAGTGCTAGCGAAATCCTTACAGGCGCACTTAAAGATAATAAGCGAGCCGTAGTAGTTGGTAGTCAAACCTTTGGTAAAGCTTTGGTGCAGTCAGTTCATGAACTCACAGATGGTTCTGGTTTAGCAGTGACTATTGCCCACTATTACACCCCTAAAGGCACAGATATTAACCATAAAGGAATTACACCTGATATCAAGCTGGACTTGACAGAAGCCCAGGAGCGTCAGCTAGCATCGAATCCAGATTTAGTTGGTACACCAAACGATCCACAATATACGCGTGCAATTGCGGCTCTGTCTAATACTAACTTTGCTCAACCTCCAGCTAGTCAACCTACTGGTGCTATGAGCGTGCGTGCTAGAGACTTGAAATTTTAGTTTTAAATCTCAATCTCCTATCACTGATTTTCGGATTTTGGAATGGGAATACTAATTAGTAATCTAATTAATCCCATATCCAAAATTTGAATTTATGAATCATCCACCAGTTGATGCAACCACTGCCTACAGCCTTTGGCCTAAGGTGTCTGTGGTTGTTCCTATTTATAATGGTGAGACAGATTTACCAGATTTAATTTCTTGTTTATTAGCGCAAACTTACCCTAAAGACCGGGTAGAGTATTTGTTGGTAGACAACAATAGTAGCGATCGCACTCTCACCTATTTAAACACAGCCGCAGAGCTTTCTCCCCTCACAATTCGCCCCTTAAGCGAAAATCAAATTCAAAGCTCCTATGCTGCCCGTAATACTGCTATTAGAGCCGCCCAAGGCGAAATTATCGCCTTTACAGATGCTGATTGTCGTCCACAACCACAGTGGCTAGAATTATTAATTAAACCTTTTACTAACCTGGATGTAGTTATTGCTGTTGGTGAAATTACTGCATTGCCAGGTAAAAATCTTTTAGAAAAGCATGCTGATAGACAAAACACTCTATCGCAAAAGCATACTCTTTCCCATCCCTTCTGTGCTTACGGACAAACGGCTAATTTAGCCATTCGCCGTATCGTCTTAGAAAAAGTTGGTTTATTTCGTCCTTATCTCACTACTGGCGGCGATGCAGATATTTGTTGGCGGATTCTCTTAGCCAAGATTGGGGATTTAGAATTTGTCCCAGATGCGATCGTTCAGCATCGCCACCGCACCACCCTCAAAGAACTACAAAGCCAATGGCGACGCTACGGACGCTCCAATCGCTACTTACATGAATTGTACGGTGTCAAGCTCATGCCAGGGCTAAAACCCAAAGACTATTTTTATCGCTTAATACGCTGGTTATTAAAAGAAATACCCAAAAATATTTTGCAGGCGATCGCAGGCAAAGCTACTCTTGTAGACTTGTGCAGTACTCCTATAGGCTTATTTACCGCCAAAGCTCGCTACGCTGGACAAACCGAAGCCAAATTACCAGAAAAAGCCCAAATCATTGAATGGTTATAGGTGTTTGTCATTTGTCATTTGGTAATGGGTAATTGGTACTTGGGTGTTTGTTATTTCCCCTCATCTCCCTTATCTTCCTCATCTCCCATTACCCATTCCCCAATCCCCACTCCCTTATTTCTCATCCTTGTGTCCAATCTCTACCAAGTTTCGCTAAATTGGAAAAAGATAGAATCAAGGAAATTTTCAATGTCAGCACAATTGTTACTGGTAGATGATGAACCAGGATTGCGGGAAGCCGTAAAAGATTATTTACAAGAAAGCGGTTTCAGCGTTCAAGTTGCCAGTAACGCCCGTGAAGGGTGGGATTTGATGCAGCAAAATACACCTGACTTAGTGATTTCGGATATCATGATGCCGCAGGTGGACGGGTATCAGTTTTTAAAACAACTGCGAGAAGACCCCCGGTTTCAAGCCTTGCCTGTAGTATTTTTAACTGCTAAAGGAATGACAGGCGATCGCATCCAAGGTTACCAAGCTGGTGTTGATGCTTACTTACCTAAGCCTTTCGATCCAGATGAGTTAATTGCCATAGTAGAAAACTTGCTTGCCCGTCGCATAGCTAAAACTCCAGCGACAGGTGAAGAGAGTGAGACCCCGGATATTGCTGAATTAGCCCATCAGATTGCCCAAATTAAGGCTTTATTAACGCAAAGAAACGCTATTGCTCAATCACCAGCACCTTTTAAAATTGACCTAACCCCTAGAGAACAAAGCGTTTTAAATTTGGTAGCTGAAGGGTTGATGAACAAAGAAATCGCCCGTCGTCTAGAGACTAGTGTTCGTAACGTCGAAAAGTATGTCAGCCGTTTATTTAGTAAAACTGGCACAAATAGCCGTACAGAGTTAGTTCGGTTTGCCTTAGAACATGGTCTTGCTAAATAAATGTCATGAATTGCATACATTAGCAATAAAGTAAAAAGAGCATTGGTCAAAAGTCAAAAGTCAACAGTCTGCATTAATCTAGACTGTGACCTTTTTCATGGCCATATAGGTGCATTAGCACGCCTATTTTCTTTTCTACTCTAATTCCTTTGTTTTTTTATCATCCTAGTTCCTCATCCCTAGTTCTTAACCTTGGATTTTCTTGGAAAATTAATTTATCCCTGATGATTTAACCGACAATTGTCCTTCTATACCAGTTTGAAGGGCGGAATGTAACTTCAAGCTGGCAAAATACTACTTTAAACTACTGCAATCGCTCAAAACATAAGTGATTAATTGAACAATTTTTTAAATGTTTAGAGTATATAACGCCAAAGATTGCTAGCTAATACTTCGCCAACTTGAAGTGACACCCTGATTAAACGTATTTCCCAGAACAGAGAATTTTGGAACAATTTTAACCCGCCCTGATTAGTGAGGCAGAACTGCATTAGTAGGCACCCAAGTATTTTCCGTAGTGCAAAGGGTGAGGGCTACTGTGAGACTTCTTAGGCTGTTTAGAGAGTATGTTTAACTCCTAGCCTTGGGGTTAGATTACACAAGCCAACTCCATAAATCTTGAGAGCAGATGGATAAACTTAAAACAAATTCACCATTTGAAGCTCAATTCATAACTTCTCACTACTTAAATAATACAGATAATCATTGGCTATTATCGGCAAAATTACGTAAGCGCATCAGCTGACGACGCATTTGCGGCGAAGCTTTAAACTCAGAAACTTCTTGGGCTTTAACAGACGCATGTAGGGTCTCTAAAAAATCATCAGACCCTTCGGTTAAAGCATCTAGCAGCACTTGCAATAATTGTTCGCGATCGCTTAATAGGCTTTTTTCCTCAACTAATCGGAATTTGAGATGTATTTCGCATTCATAAACACCTACTTCAATATTATTTATTTGGCGTGGTAAAGCTTTAGAGTTCATAGATTTGAGGATTCCTTTACTTAGTGGTCATGAAGTTTAGGAGTTAGATCTCCACCAAAATTCTTTATATTGTCTTTTGAATCCAAATAGTTTTGAATTAAGAATCATTCTTTATCCATCACATTTGTCTTCCATTTCAAACTCCTGTGTCTTTTTCGATTCCGGCTTTGACTACGTAGGTTATAGTTCTCCTAGACCAGAGGTGGTTCAGGTAAGCCATAACTATTATTCAGTTTTTAAGATTCTATACAATAAAGTTTCTGTAAGAAGTTGTTCTAGCTTTTTAAAGGTTTTTACATCAACTTTATCTGAACGTCAACAACAGTTTGGGATTTTACTGAAATTTTGGTGATTTTACTTACGTAAAAACACTAAAATTTGGATTTTTTATGAAACCTCATGACGGCTGTGGCGTAACTACGTAAATTTACTAGAGGCACGTTTTTTCTGGCTCAAATTTAGAAGATGTTGAGTAGCAAAGTCATTAATGGTTTCTTGTTGTTCTGAATCCAAATTCTAGGCACGGAAACAAAGTAATTACAGCCTCGTGCCACAGAATAGAAGTCACAGATTCTGATTAAGTCGGATTTTGAGCCATGTTCATATGGTTGGTTAAGTCCCACGTACTTGACTAGTAGCCTCACCTGAACCCTGATAAATCCTGATGAGTATTAACAGCTTGACAGTATTACTTGAATATGATTAACATATCGCTGCTGTAAAGTTGTAGTTTGTTGAAAAATGACAACCACCTACCCCATCATTTTCTCTGGAGGAAATTTTGTCTGCCGTTCTTAGTCGAACAAACCTCCCTTGCCTATTTGTTAGCAACTTCATAACTAACGCACAAGCTTTTTGCTTCTGCCTGCCTACTTGAAGCAATTCCTTTTTATTTCTGGCATTTTAAGCTAGGGCATAACGTCTACAATGATTTCAGTGTAATTAACCCAAATCTTACACCCTTTTATGGACAACCCGATGCTGCTCAAGTCTACAACCCGGCATATTCGCATTTTTGCCGCAGAAATCGACCGAGATGGTGAACTGGTTCCCAGTAATCAGGTCTTAACGTTAGATGTAGACCCAGACAATGAATTCAACTGGAATGAAGATGCCCTACAAAAGATTTATCGTAAGTTTGATGAATTAGTAGAAGCATCTAGTGGCGCAGATTTGACAGACTACAACTTACGCCGCGTTGGTTCAGACTTGGAGCATTATCTGCGATCGCTCTTGCAAAAAGGTGAAATCAGCTACAATCTCCAAAGCCGAGTCAATAACTACAGTATGGGACTTCCCCAAGTAGCAGTTGACGAAAAAAAGTAGACTTAACACCTAAGTGCTAGTGATTTAACTCGCATACTTTTTGCTTAAGGGAGAAAAGGAAAGGGGTGTATATTTGAATTCACTCTTTTTCCTTTTCCCAGGAACTTTTGCCAAACTATACCAGAAAGTCAAATTGCTGATTATTAAGTGTATAGATATAAGTCTTAGCTCTTAGGGGCAAGCTTTAGCATTACTCTAACTAAATCATCCGCGATCACCTGAAATTTTAGTCCCGCCAAAGAAATAAATCATCCTGTTTTCTGGACTTAATACTATTATTCCTCCCCACTGCCTGCTCCTTGATACCCTGCATACACAGCAATAGTTTATTTTTTAAATTGCAACTACCTTAGGGATTAATAGCGATAATATTTCCAAAATTATTAATTTTTATAACACTCTGGAAAGAGAATATTATTGAGATATGAGTAAATCTTTCCTCCCCCTTTAATAAAAATAGGCATAAGTATTTTGTCCTTCTTTAGCCAGAACTCCTACAAATACAAGTATTGGGAGCATCAAACTAGCAATTGATGAGCTAAATATTTTACAAAATTTAAACTTTGGTTATCTGCTGTATTTTAGCTATCTAACATTCTTTAATTTACAGTTAACTGATACGTAGTAACTTATAAACTAAAGAAATACCAGCATTATCAGGCTATTTTGATGTAATAATTCATTAACAAAGAATATAGTGATGCCAGGGTTATGTTTTGGTGAAAAAGTTAGAGTAAGCTGTGCTGACAATGGAAAGTTATAGAGCAATAGAGGCTATGATGAGGCTGTAGGGTTGACTCAGGAGTGAGTTCTTTGGATAAGTAGATCAATAAGTATTAGCACCTGCTGCTATCCGCCAGCTAAAATCATTGATCCAAAGTTGGATATGTCAGGTTCAAGAAACTTGAGCGGTCTAGTTACCGCTGCCAATGCTGTTGAAGGAATTGCCAATTGCTGATCGGTGAGAAAACTATGGAAAATGATGCGGCAACACTCTACTGCCCTAATGAACTTTGTCAAGCTCCTAACCCTATAAGCCATAAATTTTGCTTGCGATGCTCTACGCCCCTACCTAAACGCTACCTCTGGGTTCAGGGAGACAATCTCAGTTTTGCCGCCGGAGAAATTTTAGCCGATCGCTATTTAGTCATCGATAAATCCGTGGTTTTTGATACCCAACCAGGGATATCGCCACAAACACCTGAATTAGATAATTTATCAGAACTCAGACCATATCTGAGGTTAATTCCCTATCGCTTAAACATACCGCAGGTATATGGCATCATACCGCCAATAGATGAGCGTTCTCCCAATAGCATCTTACTTTTAGAAAAACCACCCCTACTGACTGATGGCACGACTCAAGAAGTTAAACTTTGCCCAAATTTAATTACAGCATGGGGTGATGCCACATCTATGCGCCAACTTAACTGGCTGTGGCAGCTTGCGAATCTGTGGCAACCCCTTTTAAGTGAAAATGTGGCATCTAGCTTACTTGACCCATATTTAATCAGGGTAGAAGGCTCCTTAGTCCGCTTGTTAGAATTACGTGCTGATGACTCAACAGCGCCTACCTTAATTGACTTAGGTGAATTTTGGCAGCAGTTACAAAAGCTGGCAAAACCTGCGATCGCGGAATTAATTCACAAAATCAGTAGTTCTTTAATTAACGAAGAAATCAGATCGGCGGAACAATTAATAGCAGTCCTAGATTATGGATTAGCTCAACTAGGGCGATCGCAAAAGCCGACAATCAAAATTTTTACCAAAACTGATACTGGCCCCAGTCGCCAACGGAATGAAGATGCTTGTTATCCCCCGCCTGACACGTTGGTAAGTAAACCGCCACAGCCAACAGCTTTAGCGATTGTCTGCGATGGTATTGGTGGGCATGAAGGCGGCAATGTCGCATCAAATTTAGCTATTGAAACCATTCAAAACCAAGTAAACCAATTAACTAAAGTACCTTCTGACCATATAGACCCGGCAATGCTGCTAACAGACCTAGAATCGGCTGTAGCAGTGGTGAATGATAAAATCAGCCAGCGTAACGACA
This sequence comes from Calothrix membranacea FACHB-236, assembly GCF_014696315.1. Classification (GTDB taxonomy): domain Bacteria; phylum Cyanobacteriota; class Cyanobacteriia; order Cyanobacteriales; family Nostocaceae; genus Aulosira; species Aulosira membranacea. Next base: position 114,086 of record NZ_JACJPX010000007.1, on the reverse strand, counting down.
GCGAAAATCGCCAAGGGCGGAAACGCATGGGAACCACTTTGGTAATGGCATTGCCCATGGCCCATGAAATGTACATTACCCACGTTGGTGATAGTCGTGCCTACTGGATTACACGCCAAGGTTGTTATCAAGTTACTTTAGACGACGATGTGGCTTCGCGTGAAGTGCGTTTAGGTTATGCTGTTTATCGGGAAGCAATCGAACAGAGCGGTTCTGGCTCCCTGGTACAGGCTTTGGGGATGAGTCCCAGTACTTCATTACATCCCACTTCCCAGCGGTTTATTTTGGATGAAGATGCGGTTTTTCTCCTCACATCCGATGGCTTAAGTGATTTTGACCGCGTAGAAGATTACTGGGAAACAGAAATATTGCCTATACTTACAGGGCAAACCGATGTGGTAGAGGTAGCAGAGAAATTAGTAGAAATCGCGAATACGAAAAATGGACATGATAATGTCACCATCGCTTTAGTACATTATCAAGTCAAATATGTAGAACCACAGTCAAGCCTGACTCCCTTCATTCCCGAAAATGTGCCCACAAAAGCCTCTGATACTGGCAGAACATCACAAACAACCAACTTAAGCAATTCCAATGCCAAAACCCAAGTAATCCCCGATAACCCACGGGCCAAAATTGCTCAACTACCTCTACACTGGATTGTGCCTTTAATATTAATCGCAGCAGCTGGTACATTTGGCTACTTCTTGATGAGATTGCGATCGCCCTTAACTCAGCCAGTTGCATCTAATCCCGATACCACTGTGCAGCCTACTCCAGAACCATCATCAGTAGAGCGCACCCTTAATAACCTTTCACAAGGATGGGTAATCGAAACCACTCGTGAAATAGCCAATAGTAAACAAAAGTTTCCCAATGGGACTTATTTTCAAGTTATTGATCAAAAACCAATTCCTAATTCTGCTAATAAAGACTCTTTGGTAACTCTCCAAGAATGTCCTAATCCAGACACAACCCCTCCCCCAAAAGACGCGGCTGCATCACAACCATTCAAGAAAACCTTACGAATTGAACTCTCCAAACTCCAAAATAGCGCCACTGTGTTACAACCAGGCGAAACCAATCCATGTGAGGACACAGCACCAGCAGCACCCGTGAACCAACCGCCAGCAACAACGCCACAAAAAGATAGGAATCAAACTTAGCCCCACACCCCATAAACTCATAAAAACTGAAATAATACAGTTAAGGGCTAGGGACTAGGGGACTAGGGGTTAGAGACTAGATACTAGGTATATAAGGGGAGAAGGAGAATAGGGAGAAATCACAAATACCCAATGTCCAATGCCCTACAATCTTTACCTTGAGAAATTGTTATTAATAATTCGTTTTTACCTTTTAGTTTAATGAATCCATTGCCATGCCTGAACCTGGCGATCGCTCGTTTAACCAACACCGGCACTGATAACTTTGCCATCTGGGTTGTAAAGGCTCCTTATCCTAGTGGCTATGTTTTGCATGACTGTATCTGGCCGGCTGAACTCTCTCAAGTTTGGCAAGAATGGCAAGAAATGTTTGCTGGTCATACTCCTTTAGGTATTTCCTCGCGTTCAGCACTGCCACAGACAGCGCCATTACCATTAAACATAGTTTCATCCCCTTCCGGGCAAACGGCTGGCTACAGTAGCCGCTTGATGCAATACCTGGGAATTAGTTTGTGGCGCTGGTTATTTGATGGGCCAATTCTTGGCAGTTTAGAACGCAGCCGAGGTATGGCTATGGGACTGCATACACGCTTGCGCTTGCGGTTGGAAATTCGTGATCCAGATTTGATTGCTTTACCTTGGGAGATTATGCAACGCGAGCCGGGTCAATCGGCAATGTCTCTCTCCCAAGATATAGTATTTAGCCGGACAACCAGTGAAGTCGAATCACTGCCTTATTTGCGAACAGATCAAGCTTTGAATATTCTCTTGGTTTTAGGAGAAGACCAGGATTTAGATCTGGAAAAAGAAGCAGACATTTTAACCCAAACCCTCACTAAAGCGGGGCCATTAGGCAGCAATTCTCAAGGATATGCGCCATGCATGGTACATACGCTGCTGCAACCCACCCCCCAAGAGTTGATTGAGGAGTTGGAAACTAAAGCTTACAACGTCTTTTTCTATGCCGGACATGGTTTTCCCGATCCAGATGGCGGTTTACTATTATTACGACCGGGGATGAGGTTAAATGGCATAGAATTAGCCCAAGTATTGACTAGAAATGGTGTGAAATTAGCTGTTTTTAATGCTTGCTGGGGCGCACAACCGGCATCTGCTAACAACCAAGCTATACCTTCTAGTAGCTTGGCAGAAGTGCTAATTCGTCATGGCGTACCAGCAGTGTTAGGAATGCGTGATGAAATTGCTGACGAAGAAAGCCACAGTTTTATTCAAGCTTTTACCGAAGCATTGCGATCGCGCAAGCCAATTGATGAGGCTGTAGCAGAAGCTAGACAGGAATTATTAACAGTATATAAGTTCAATCAACCTGCATGGACTTTACCAGTTCTCTATCAGCATCCAGATTTTTGTGGCGAACTGATTAAAAGTTTTGATGAGGGAATTACAGAGCTACCAGATACTACTATTCCGAGTATAATTGCCTCGGTACCTACAGCTTTTTTGCGATCGCTTTCACCAGGAGGTAAAACCTGGTTGTTACGTTCTGGAGTCACTCGCATTGGTCGCATAAAAGACAACGATATTATTATTCCAGAACCTTCAGTTTCTAAACGCCATGCGGAAATTATCTGCCGCAATACTTTCGCTGGTAATACGCCGGTAAGAACTTATTACTTGCAAGATTTATCTACCTATGGCACTACTTGGGTTTTTAGTGCTAATGGTTGGCAACAAATCCTCCGCGAGGAAGTCCTTCTAACATCGGGAATGCAGTTAAAGTTTGGTAGTTCTAGAGGTGAAACATGGGAGTTTCTGATTGAAGAGTCTTAATCAGTGAATGTGCTTAGGTATTCTCTGTTTCTGAACAAAAGCGTTATTAGTAATTAGCAATTTCTTCATAGAAATGACAAATTACAGATAACAAATGACAACTAGTATCAGTCTATTTGCAATTTAAATCTGTAACAGCCTAACAACATCCTGAAAAGATTTTTTTTACTCTAGACAAATTTCAATTTATTTTTGCGGAAACGCGATCATGACAGTTGTAGCTGTCAATACCGCTAAATAAACAATCGGGAGCGTCACATGATTAACAACATTAACAATTCAAACACCTTCAATTCTTTACCATCGCAAGTGGAATTAGATTTTCTAGCAGCTTTACTAGAGCCAGCAGATGCAACTTATCCTTGGAATCCTGCCGACCCAGAATCAGAAGCTTATTTTAACGAACTAGAACAACAGTTTCTTAGCGATGATTTATGGGAAGAAGAAGAGGTTACCAAGCGATCGCAAGATTTTTATAGTCACCTTGATAACCTTTGGCCTGCAGAGAGTGCTGATTCCGCCTCCAAAAGCCATTTGGGAAAGATTTTGATGGCTAATCTTCAAGAAGCTTTTGCTGCATCTGTACCTCAAAGCTGGCTCAATACTATTGCCCAAAAAGCGGCTGAGATGTTTACTTCCCAACAGCCTATTGGCGAGCAACTGGTGCAATGCGTTCAGGATGTATTACCAAGTTGGGGTGTGGATGACCTCTTAGTTTTAGCCCGTCCTTATGCTTATGCTATGCGTAGTGGCGAACCCCAATGCCCAAAAATGATGATCGCGAAGCTTGGCAAGCGCGATTGGACAAGTTTATCGGAAGTCGAGCAAGCAAAGGTTAGTTTAGCGATTTCTTACTATGCCCTGACAGAATTAAATAGCTTTCAGTCAGAATCCTAAATTTAGTAGTCTTATATCCCAATAATTGGGAGCCTGTTCAGGAGACTCTTAGCTTTGCCCGCACTCGACACGCTTGTATTGCGGGTATTATAATTATTTGCTTATTATTTTTAAGCACTAATAACCCAAGATAATTAAAACTATAGGCTGATTATAAAAGCAGCGCTATCTACCTCAAGACAGAGAATATTAGTCACCAGTCAATAGTCAAAAGTGATTTTTTATTTCTCCTCTACTCCCTCTGCTTCCTGCGCTTGCTCATCCCCTGTTCCCCTGCATCTCTAACCCCCATTTTTTTACCTAGGCCCCAGAAAACGGGTAGCAAAATTCTGCGATCGCGTTGGCGAGAGCGCCCGTGCCTTCAAAATTGCCGCCATCAAAAAGGCGTAAGACAACACCCCTACAATTACCAATAGCAAAGCATTAATCGAACCAGTAGCGTTCCACAATGCATGGAGTGCAGCAGCGCTAACATAACCAATTGGCAGAATTTGCCAAATTAGACGGGGCTTGAGAACAGCCAAGCCAATAAAATATCCCAAATAGCCACTATAAGCCATGTGTCCGGCGACAGAGCCTAAAATGCGCGGAATTAGTAATTGTAATCCTACTAGTTGACCAGTTCCTACTCCCGCTTGTTGAGCAACATTTTGAGTAATCACAGGCACATATTGACCAAGAGTTTCTAACAGGGTGAAGCCCACAGCAGAAGCAGTACCCAAGAGAATCCCATCTAAAGGTTCCCAAATACCGATGCGTTCTCGCCAAGGTGAGGGCAATAAAATACCGATAATTAGTGCTGCTAATACAGGTAATGCTTTAAGTAACTCCTCCATTAACCCAGCACCAAAGAACATTCGCACTAGTAATTCGGTGAAAGTAATCGAATCTTGGGCGGAAGGTAAGCTACCAGGCAGAATACCCCGAAAAATAAAGATAAATAAATCCAGCATGGGACTTTTCAAAATCAGTGCCGTACCCAACGCCACAGATAAAAGTACCCACCAAGGTTTTTGTTTGCCGCAAAGTTGGTAAACAAAGTAATAGGCAGCAAAAGCTATATAACTCGCTACAATAACTTGATTTGCTTGCGGTTGACCTACCGTAGCAAACATAAGTACCACAAAAACAACTGTCAAAATTCCTGGTACTAGGTAAGCTTTACGAGTTAAATCTTTACCAGTGGAAATAATAGGGAACAGTTGAGTAAAACTCACCGAATCCGATTTTGATTGACCTGGGAAGCTCCCTGCTGAAGGTAGGGGGTTTGCCGGCCTGGTCATAATTGTAGCTTGGGAGATATACTCATGCTCAAACACAAACTGGGGGCCATCAGTACCCAAAGAAATGCGATCGCCTGAGTGTAATTCCTGACAACCTTGTAAACGTTGTCCATTTAAATATGTGCCATTCGCACTATTCAAATCACAAATTAGCCAGCTGAACTTGTTATCTGGAGATGAAGAGAGGGGACGAACCACAGCATGACGACGAGATACCATCCGGTACATCATGGCATCCAAGACAATTTGGCAGCTAGGGTCGCGTCCAATTATCATCTCTTTACTGGGGAGCAGCGAGTAGCGGGATTCTGACCTTGATGGTGCTCCATTACCAGACACTAGCCGCAGAAATGCATTATGTCTTGAGTATTTGCCTGTCATCGAGTTAGAGTGCGTGTCTCAACTAATTATTAAAATACTTGGGCATGAGAATTTCAGCTTAGCCGCATTACAGCAATCTCGTTGGGATTTTGCACAAAAATTGTCTGCTGTACCAGGATTTTAAGTTTTAGGAGTCTCATATACTATTTTGGGACTGCTGTCACTGCGGCATGGCTAAATACACTATAGCTTTACTCACTGCTCATAAATCTGATAATTGGCTTTGTGAAAATTAAAATTATTTGAGCGGACGCTGGCAATCTGTGAATAGTATATTCATTGCTACTGCCGTTTTAGTCGTATGCATTCAATTTACGTTCATTAATTAAATATTGAGTATTGTTTACCACATTGATTTAAATCCTAAGAATATCAAATTAGGTTCATATATACCTTCTATAGCTGCACCCGCAATAGCAACTGTCTTGTTTACCTTAGACTTTCGTCAATGCACAGTATCTTCTAAAGAAGACCTAAAGCGCTGGTTAAATAGCTAATATAGGTTGACCATGCCAATTGTAGATGGAAAATTAGGTGTTGCTGATTGATGGGATGATTTTTGTCTCACAGATTCGACGTTCACCGGACGTGTTCTCCCATGATGATACTCGCGGGAAAATAAATTATTTTAATTTTAAAAAAGTTTGCCAGTCACTCTTTAAAAATACTGACTGGGAAATAGTGTTAACGATTGACGGATGACTGTTGACTGGAAGAAGAGATTTTCATGGGTGCTGGTGTACGCAGTTCATACAACCAGTACTAGCTGTACCAAGATAATAGCCTCATACGAGATTTTTGATTTATCGAAGCGATCGCCTAATATTTTAATTAGTAAGCAGGTTGCCATCCACAGTTAGGATACAGTTTGCACTGAAACGATGCAGACTGTCATGAAATACTGATACTGCGGATGACTTATTAATAAACGCAGATGAAACATCTTAAATCGCGTTCTCAAGATTTGCGGAGTTTGTTTGAGAACAACATCACGATTGAATACGTTGCAGAACCCTTAAAAGCAGTTTCAGCGACAGATGATGTTATAGAGGTGCTGCATTGGATGCAAGCACAGGATTTTGATGTTGTGGGTGTGGAGTCGGGAGACACTATCAGCGGTTATGTAGAACGCAGCAGCTTGATAAAAGCCAAAGCTGGTACGTGCGGCGACTATCAACGAGTGTTTCATCCTAAAGAACTGATCGCTATTTCTACTCCACTGATGAAATTGTTACCTATACTCCAACAAACTCCGCGATTATTTGTGCTTGACTGCAATCAAGTAACAGGGATTGTTACTTGTGGAGATTTACAAAAAGCACCTGCAAGAATGCTGTTATTTGGTTTAGTAACGCTGCTAGAGATGAATTTATTGCGGCTGGTGCGGCTTTACTATCCTCAAGATTCCTGGCAAAAAGTTCTGAAACCTGAACGATTACAAGTAGCGCAACGCCTGTGGCGCGAAAGTCAAGAGCGAAATGAAGCCACAGATTTGTTAGATTATTTGCAATTTTGCGATAAAAGAGAGTTAGTTTTAAATCAACCAGAACTGCTTCAGCAACTTGAACTGAAATCAAAGCGTTCTGGAGAACGTTTCCTTAAATCTGCCGAACAGCTACGTAACCGATTAGCACACGCGCAAAATTTAGTTACTGGTTCCTCTTGGATAGATTTAATTTCTTTAGCTGAGGCGATGGAAAGGCTATTAATTCGCTGTGAGGAAATCGAGTAATAATTACCAACTCCTAATATCTTATGGGAAGTATCAAGCGCTAGTAACTCGTAGTTAATTTCAATCAAAAAGTTTTCAAATTATTGTCAACCCACTTTATTTATTTTTTTTGTTTAAAGCTTGTAATTGATATAAAACTTACTCATTTAATTCTAAAAAAGAATGCGATGATACTTAGGGGCACAACATTGTTGTGTCGTTATGAAGAATTTAGATTTTACCAAAATTATTGGAAGTTGTATTAGCACTGGTTCTAACTAAAAATTACGAATTATGCTGACTTTCCCTGTTTATATTTGGTTAGGTTCGTTAAGCATTCATCCTCATATTTTGTTTGAATCTTTAGCTTATGCTATATCCTTTCGCTTGTTACTACTTCGTGTCCGTAAAGATGCGATCGCACCTAGCCAGCGTAGTTCTGTAATTGTTGGTGGCATGATAGGCGCTTTAATTGGAGCTAAAATTTTACTAGGGCTAGAACATATTGGTTTGCTGTGGCAAAATCAACAGCAGTTCCTATTATTATTAGCGCAAGGTAAAACAGTTGTTGGCGCACTTTTAGGGGGCTTAATTGGTGTAGAAACCACCAAAAAAATCATTGGAGTTCATCAATCTACAGGTGATGTATTTGTTTATCCTTTGATTGTAGGCACAGCCATTGGTAGAATTGGATGCTTTCTCACAGGATTAAGCGATCGCACTTATGGAATCGCTACGAAATTACCTTGGGGTATAGATTTTGGTGATGGTATTCTCCGCCACCCCACACAATTATATGAAATTTTATTTTTAAGCTTGCTAGTTATATTTTTGCAATTTCGCAGTCGCTATCAATATCAAAATGGCGATTTATTTAAATTTTATTTACTTTCTTATTTTACCTTTCGTTTTCTGGTAGATTTCATTAAACCAAATTTCCATCCATTCTTAGGTTTGAGTGCGATTCAAGTTGCTTGTTTATTAACTATTGTGTACTATCGCCGCACAATTCTTCAGATATTTCAATTTCACAACTGATTTACATTTGGATCTGAAGGCTTTTAATAATTTAATTTATCGTTCATAATTATCATGCCTACTCGTAATTATCTATTTTACGCCTTAACTAATAGTGTTTGTTCAAAATGCTTAGTCAAGGTAGAAGCAAAAATTATATTTCAAGATGATTGTGTTTATTTAGTAAAGCACTGTCCTACGCACGGACGTGAAGAAGTTTTAATCGCGGATGATATTGAATATTATAAAAAATCTTTAGAGTTTATTAAACCTGGAGATATGCCATTAAAGTTTAATACACCTATAAAATATGGTTGTCCTTACGATTGTGGACTTTGTCCAGATCATGAACAGCATAGCTGTTTAACATTAATTGAACTGACAGATAAATGCAATCTTTCCTGCCCCATATGTTATGCCGATTCAGGTGCAGAAGATTTTTCACAAATATCTCATCAACCAAGGGTACATCGAAGTTTAGCACAAATAGAAAAGATGATTGATGCGGTAGTGGCAAATGAAGGAGAACCGCAGATAGTACAACTAAGTGGTGGAGAACCAACTCTTCATCCTGAGTTTTTTCAAATTTTAGATATTGTCAAAAATAAGCCGATTAAGCATTTAATGATCAATACTAATGGTGTGAGGATTGCTAAGGATAAATCTTTTTGCGATCGCCTCAGCCAATATATGCCTGGAATTGAAATATATTTGCAATTTGATAGCTTTGAATTAGCAGCTTTAAAAGAGTTACGCGGTACAGATTTACGGGCTGTTAGGGAAAAAGCAATTGAGCATCTTAATGAATATAATATCTCTACTACTTTGGTTGTCACCCTCAAAAAGGGGCTGAATGATGGTGAGATTGGCAAAATTATTGAGTATGCTTTGCAGCAGAAATGTATTCGAGGCGTGACATTTCAACCAATACAAGCAGCGGGAAGATTAGAAGGATTTGACTCCAAGCAAGACAGATATACTTTAACAGAAGTTCGCCGTTCTATTTTAGAACAGAGTCCTTATTTTAAACCTGAAGATATTCTTCCTGTTCCCTGCCATCCTGATTGTTTAGCGATGGCTTATGCATTAAAGATAAATGGCCAAGTAATACCTTTAACTGGGTTAATTAATCCAGATCTTTTTGTAAAAATTATGCCTAATAGCGTGCTATATGAACAAAATGAAGAACTGAAAAAACAAATATTTGAATTATTTTCTACAAGCCATTCACCCAAATCTGCAGCTTTATCACTCAAACAGCTTTTGTGTTGTTTACCAATGATTGCTGTGCCAGAAGGTATTAACTACTCCAATGTATTTCGGGTAATGATTGTACAGTTTCTTGATGCTTTTAACTTTGATGTCCGTTCTGTCAAACGCTCTTGTATTCATATTGTGCATCCAGATGGTAGGATTATCCCATTTGATACCTTTAATATGTTTTACCGTGAAGGCAGCGCTGGCTACCATTTAGTGAATAATCGTAATTCGTAAATCTCATCAATCGGTGTTATCTGCAGGACTAAGTTAATGTCTCCAAGGAATGAAAGTTTACAGATTTTTTTAGGAATATTAATTTTATTTGGTTTGCATTTGATAGCAGTTGGCATCATATTTGGGCTAGGATTACTTGTCGGTCAAATATGGGGCTATAACAATTACAGTTTTTTAGGTATTTGGCTGATTGGCGGCTGGGGATTTTTTTTCTGGCAGCTTTTATATGTAATTCCTTTGTGTATTGTCCTAAGAAGACAACAGCGCCTAGCAATGATGAAAGGTGTAATTATTGGTGCAGTGATTACAGCTTTATTAAATGGTAGTTGTTTTTTGTTAGTCTTTAGTAATCGTTAAATTATCATTTCCACATTTAATATTGCATAAATTGTGCAGGCAAAATGCACTATTTTTATAGGTTATTATTCAGTCAAAAATGAAATAAAGTGCTGTGTAGATCCGATTTAATTTCTGAAAAATCGCAGCACAAAAAGCATTGTTACAGATGCGTTACGCTATCGCTAACGCATCCTACATGAATTTCTACATAAATTTCAAAAATTAAATGAAGTGCTAGTAAATAGAGAAAATCTGAGCAACATATCTTGTTACTCAGACTTTTCGGTGCTGTTCTGTGTCTCACCTAACTACAACAGCACCAATCTCGATTTCGACAATCAACTCAAAATTTTTGGAAAAAATCTCATATTTTTTTGTTCGCCTACTCAGCAACTAGCCGTCAACCTTTGCAGACAAGACTTTTAATTCAAAATCCCTCCAAGATGTTGACTCAATAGCAGTTAATCAAATATGATTTTAGATTGTCTGTCTAATTCCTGCTCGGATCAGGTAGACATCCTACAAAAGCTGGCAAAAGCGCTAAATCGCATCTCAACAACAGAGATTAGCCAGATACCTGTACGGCAACCTCAAGGACAATTTCATGACTTACGCAATTATTGAAACTGGCGGCAAACAACTTAAAGTTGAGGCTGGTCGCTTTTACGATATCGAATTACTGACTGCCCAACCTGATGAGAAAGTTACAATAGACAAGGTTTTACTCATACAGCACGATGGCGAAGTCAACATTGGACAGCCACTAGTTGCAGGGGCGACTGTAGAAGGGACAGTACTACGACATCTCAGAGGTCGTAAAGTCCTGGTATACAAAATGAAGCCGAAAAAGAAAACCCGCAAAAAACGCGGACATCGCCAGGAAATCACTAGACTGTTGATTAATTCTATTAACCTCAATGGTACAGTCCTAGCGGTGGAAGAAGCAAAAGCTGCTGCAGCTTCCGCTGATGAGACTTCCGCTGAAGAAACCGCTGCTGAATAATCAATAACAGTTAGGTCACAAAAGGAAATTATGGCTCATAAGAAAGGAACAGGTAGTACACGCAACGGTCGTGACTCTAATGCTCAACGTCTAGGTGTAAAACGCTACGGCGGTCAAGTCGTCCGGGCGGGCAACATTCTCGTGCGTCAACGCGGTACCAAATTTCACCCTGGTAACAATGTTGGCATTGGTAGCGATGATACTTTGTTTGCCTTAATTGATGGAGTTGTTACCTTTGAAAGAAAAGGTAAAACCCGTAAAAAGGTTAGTGTTTACGCACCTGCTGTGGCTGCTGAGGCAACTGCTAGCTAGAAAAAAGGGTGGGCATTGTCCACCCTTTTGAAATTTATAATCAATGAACTGTGTGATTAATATTTGATAATTTCCAGCCAGCCGTTCACGCCGATTTTGGTACAACCAAGGATAAAAATCTTTCTTTCCCATGCCCTATGCCCCATCCCCATTTTCTAGTTAGTATCTAAAGTTGTAAAAAATATTACCACTAAGACCCTAGCTACAAACTTGCTGACTGAGGCAAATTAACGGATTAGCACGTAACGAACAAATAGCAATTGCATTGCTGCACCTAATGCGACACCTGCTAATGACAGTAGAGATGTCAACCAAAAAGCTTGCCCTTGCTTAACACCTGCTGCTTGAAAGTCTATTCTCGCTAAGATAGCAGCGGCAATAATCAGCAAGGTGTCAAGAAACATACGGAACCAGGCCAGCATCACAAAGAACAAGAATGCTGCGAACACTGAAAATATAAAAGTCCTGGTACTAGATTTAAATAAGGTACTAGAAACTTGCGTCATATTTGTCCAGGGAACAGTTAAGCTGCCCACAAACAGCAAGATAGCAAGCACAATTATTGCCCAGACAAACAAAGAGGCTTTTGTCTCGGATATTACCCAGCCGAGGGTACTGTAGCTCAGTAATAATAGTGTCAAGGAAACCCAAGGAACGCGCTGCAAAATCGACATGGGTTAGGTTTGTGGTAGCAATTTAAACCATTATTACCCAACTAAACGGGGTAACAAAAGGCTTAATTTAATGTGGTTTGCGTAGTTTTTCCAAGTATATCTCCCAAACTGCTCCTTGATGGTAAGACTTTATGGGTCTGTGGTTCGGGGCGATCGCATAGTCAAGGAACGTCTAAGCTAAAGGTATAGATTTTTAATCTGATGCCTTAGACTATTACTCTATCATCTTATATTTTCTAGCTGCTAGCAATCGTCAGATTATGCTCTTACTGACATCTTGTAAAAGTGCCTATCACTTCCAGATGGGCAGTGTCGGCAAAGTAATCATCAGGATTTGAACAAAAGGGGAGCAGTACCAAAGATAAAAAAATTGCTTGTATTTTATAGCGTCTAGCAATCGTTGATAGTGTTTTTGCCAAAATAACCAAGCAAGTTCACAGAGAATTTGCAGACAAACTAGTTAAATTTTTTCTTAAACATTTGTAAACTGTTAGCAGCCGAGTAGCCGCGTGTCACATCTTGTTAAGGAATTATCATGAAACAACTTGTTATTGCTGAGCGCGTATGCCTGATTGGTCATATCGTGTCGATGGTGTTTGGACTTGTAGGCATACTACTAGTTGTGCCGAATGCAGAAATTATTATGAACCTAACTGAGGTTGGACAAACCGCCATGCAGTGGAGTATGGCTGGAGGCGGTGTTGTTTATATGATTTTGGGCGCAGCGGCTGTCTTTTTGTATGCCTACCGGACATTGGGATTGGGTCGCGCTTTGGCATTTTTGCTGCCATCAGTGTTTATTTCCTTAGGAAGTGAACTGTCGGGAACCAGCACTGGCTTTCCTTTTGGTCACTATAGTTACCTAAGTGGACTGGGCTATAAAATTGCTGGTTTAGTGCCTTTCACAATTCCCTTGTCGTGGTTTTATGTAGGATGTGTTTCTTACCTGTTGGCGCGTGCTGGCTTAGAAGTAGACAAAAAGCCCAGCTTGTTGCGTCATATAGGTGCGATCGCATTAGGTGCTTTGTTATTAACTTCTTGGGATTTTGTACTCGATCCAGCCATGAGCCAAACATCTCTCCCCTTCTGGTACTGGCAACAACCAGGCCCATTCTTTGGGATGCCTTACCAAAACTTTGCTGGCTGGATGGGAACAGGAGCGCTATTTATGACTGTGGCAGCATTCCTGTGGAGAAACAACCCCATTAAATTAGAGCGATCGCAACTCAATTTGCCTTTGATAGTTTACTTAGGCAACTTCACTTTCGCTACTGTGATGAGTTTGGCCGCTGGTTTCTCTATTCCTGTATTGCTTGGCTTGTTAATAGGTGTGGCTCCAGCTGTAGCACTTTGGTGGCAAGGTTCAAATGGACAACCTGTTGCTATGGAACCTGCAACTCAGGAAATTTCAGTAGCAAATGTCAAAGTTGCTTTGAAGTAGTTTTGGGGATTGGGGACTGGGAAGTAAAAAGCAGAGGAGGCAGAGGAAGCAGAGGAGCGGAGGAGGAAAACTTCCCCAATGCCCAATGCCCAATGCCCCATGCCCAATGCCCCATACCCTAGGAGATAATGCTTTGATTTCAGTTAGCAACCTATCGCTTTTATTACTATTACTGCAAATACCAGCAACAGCGATTCTACTTTCACGATTATTTAAGGGGCCGACACGCCATCCGCCGATTCAACCCCAACAGCCTACACCAGATATTTTGGGTAGTGTCAGCGTTGTAGTGCCAACACTTAATGAGGCTTTGCGTATTAGCCCTTTATTAACTGGCTTAAGTAAACAAAGTTATGAAGTTAGGGAAGCGATTGTTGTAGATAGCAGGTCGCAAGATGGTACGCCACAATTAGTAAAAGCTGCTCAACAGCAAGACCCTCGCTTTCGTGTGTTTACCGACGATCCTTTACCTCCTGGTTGGGTGGGTCGTCCTTGGGCTTTACATAATGGCTTTTTGCAGATTTCTCCAGAGAGTGAATGGTTTTTAGGCATGGATGCTGATACTGTACCCCATCCAGGCTTGGTTGCTAGTTTGGTGCAGACAGCCAAAGCCCAAGGTTATGACTTGGTATCCCTTTCACCTCAGTTTATTCTCAAATATCCAGGGGAATGTTTGCTACAACCAGCTTTGTTAATGACTCTGCTTTACCGATTTGATCCGGCTGGCGTGAACACAGAACAGCCAGAAAGGGTAATGGCTAATGGTCAATGCTTTTTATGTCGGCGTTCGGTTTTAGCCGCTGTAGATGGTTATACCAGCGCCAGTGGTTCTTTTTGTGATGATGTCACCTTAGCTCGGTATATTGCTGCTCAAGGCTTTAAAGTCGGCTTTTTAGATGGTGCGAAGGTGTTAAAGGTGCGAATGTATGAGGGCGCAATCGAGACATGGAAAGAATGGGGACGCAGCCTAGACCTGAAAGATGCATCGCCCCGTGCCCAAATTTGGGGGGATTTATGGCTACTCTCAGCAGTGCAAGGTTTACCCCTACTAATATTACTTAGTTACGGCTTGCTTGCTTTCCTATTTCCTCAGCCGTCCCTACTTCCTCTGAATTTGCTATTGGGACTCAATATATTTTTGCTAGTGATTCGCTTTGCGATGTTACTGGCGATCGCTCCTTCCTATGATCGCACAACTGCTAAAGGCGGCTGGTTGTTCTGGCTTTCACCTTTAGCCGATCCTCTAGCTGTGCTGCGAATCTTTTTATCTGCATTCCGCTCTCCTAAAGAGTGGCGGGGAAGGAAGTATAGTTAAGGGTCAAGGGTCAATTGGAGAGACGCGATTAATCGCGTCTGTACTCAAGAGTCAAGAGTCACAATTATTTCTTCCTTGTCCCCAATCCCCAATCCCCAATCCCCAACCCCCGCTACTCCTCTTCACCTCCTACTTGATCGCCGCGTTCCAGTTCCCAGAGAATTTGATTACCTTCACGTCGTACCCGTGAGACTATCCAATTTCGCCAGCGCCATTGGTCTCCACGACTGGTAACAGCGCTAGCATGAACATCCATGAGGTCGGCGAGTTCAGAACTGGTGATTAAATAGCCTTTGGTGGCAATTTCATCAGCAATGCGTAGAGTTTCGACTAGGTCACGTAGTTGTGCTACCCGGAGGCCAGGTGGCTTTTCATCAATTGAACTACTAGAGTTTGTGATATTTGGCTCCATATTTGTTAGATTTGATGCAAGAGTACTGATTTCTGGTGTCCTTGTGTCAATTATTGTAGAGGTTGCTGAAGATTCAGTTACTTTTGCTACATTTATTTGATTTGTTTGTGGTAAAGATTGATCGGCATTTGTGGTAAAAGATTGTTTGAGATCTGGAACTCTGCCACTAGCAAAAGTACGAGCAATGACATCGCAGCGCTCGTTACCTACATTACCAGAATGACCCCTGACATATTCCCACTTTACTATATAACTATTAAGTTCGTCCAAAGTTTCTAACAGGTCTTGGTTTTGCACCGGTTTACCATCTGCTTTTTTCCAACCTCTCTGTTTCCAACCTTTGATCCACTTAGTAACAGAGTTGATCAAATATTCACTATCGGTATAAAGGGTAATAGGTTGAGTTTGTCTAGATGTTTGCAAAAATTGCAGACCTGCGATCGCAGCTTGCATTTCCATTTTATTGTTGGTGGTATGGGTAGATGCGCCGCCGATTTCGTGAATTGAGCCATCACTAAAGTAAACGACAACACCCCAACCCCCAGGGCCAGGATTTCCTGTGCAAGCGCCATCAGTATATATGCTTTGGATTGTGCGTTGGGACATAGACAATACTATCCAGTTAAGTATTTTGAATTCATAATTTAGTTTAGGGAAAAGGGGAAAGGACAAGGGTTAAAGGTATTTTCTTTTTCTTTCCCCTTTTCCCTCTTAACCGAAAAGTATTAGAAGATGAAGTAACCGCATGGGTACATTCAGTAATTTAGCGGCGAAAGATGCGAAGAACTATATAGGTTAGTGCAGCAAAAATCAAGCCTATACCCAAACTGATACTAAGCTAATGCGCGCCTAAATTGCATAAATACTAATCAAGGTTGTTAACTGTTGACGGTTGACTGTTAACGCTCAACCGTCAACAGCCCTCACGATGGATTGTGCAACTTAAAAGCAGAATAGCTTAAAAGCTGTAGTTTGGTAGGAAATAGGGTTTTTGTCTTTGGGGGTTTCTGCGAGAATGACAGCAGAGGCGATTTGACTAGTTGCTAGCCCGATACCTGCGATCGCTTTTGGTTTGCTCTAGGTCGATTATCCCCTGGATGGTCTTGATATAATTCTCGACTAGGGTTAATCCTGGGCTGTAGTAAGCTTGGTCTGTTCAGTTCAGAGGCTTGTATTGGTTGCATGATAGAAAAGAAATATAAATTTAACGTAGGGCGTGTTATGCCGTAGGCTAACGCACCCTGAGAAAAGTTGCTTAAATTTTGAATTTTGAATTTTGAATTTTGAATTTTGAATTGATTATTTATCCCCCTGCTTTCACTAGCACAGAGGGATTGCCTTAATTTTGCTAATTAAACTCGATACTTTCTACAAAATCTAAAATCTGTTCTTTAATGTTCTCGATTTCTTCTTCTAAAGGTGCAGGTTTGTCGCCATTCAAAAAGCTGCGCTGATTGCTGACTATATATAAAAAGTCAGAATTCATAAAGGTCATTAATCCTCGGTACGCATCTAACCTTTTAGCATTACCGTTACTTTCTTGCTTAGAAATTGTTGAGCCTTGAGGCATATCAACTAATACGTAATAAGCACCATCTAGGATATCTTCTAAATATTCAGCGTACTTGATTTCAGAATTTGGGACATTGGCATAAATTGCCTGAGGTACATATTTTTCTACTAAAATTGATTGGAGATATTCTTCCTGTCCTACAGTTTCTATATCCTCAAGATATTCTGGGAGAATGGGATAATAATCAATTCGCAATAAAGTACCCACATCATCAGAAAAGCCAACTACTCCTTCTTGGCTTTGAATTCTACCTCCATTTTCTGATTTAACAGGAATGGGAACTGTAAAATTTCCTAAAGGCGATTCATACACAGAATCAATATAGTCTTCCGGTAAGGTAATTTCAGCTTCGTCATCTGCGAACTCAGCATTTTCTCCTTCTTCAACAGCAGCAATTACCTCTTGAATAATTTCCTGTGCTTCTTCATCTTCTAAATCCAACGCTGCTTGTAATTCTTTGAGATAAGCCTGTTTTGCTGGCGGAATAGTCAATTCTTCGTCTACCAGTACGATCGCACCAGCCGCAAACCCATCCAGTACAATATCATCCCCCAAGGCTGCACTGGCGATATTAAACAAAGCGCCGAGTCCTTCGGTTTCTGCGATGTCGATTAATCTATAGACGATTTCGGTGATTTCCTCTTCTGCATATTCCTCAAAAACCTCGAAATCCCACAGGACACTGGCTAAACTTTCCGCATCCACATCTTCTAGAGAAGAATCTGCGATCGCAGTGATCACCGCGATCGCCGCTACAGCTTCTTCTGGATTCAATACTTCTTCTGTGGTTTCTTTTGAGTTAAAAATCTTATCATAACGAGTCATTATTGCTACCTCCAAAAAATAGCTTTCTATTCATCACTGATTAAAAGAGAGAATGGCAAGTTTCGCAATAAAGCGAATCTCCCTTAACGGAGATTCGCCGTTGTAGCCATAATTTATTTAAAGTTTATTTAACAAAAAACGAGTAACTTTTAGTGTAAGCAAAGATTTTCTGTGGCCTTATTTTTTTGAGACATACAGAAAGCGGTTGGCAATGCTTTCATAGAATTTCATACTAGTCCAGTAAACTAGGTGTCCATCGGTTCCCCACTTGGTATCTTCAGTCATTTCCTCATTTTCTAAATTTTCGTAGTAATCTAGATTACCGCTAATTGGGTCTTTTAAGTGGTAATAATTCACCCATTTGAGTTGCTCAAGTTTACAGGTTACTGGATTTTTAGATAAATAAGGAATTTTTATAGCAAATTCAGGCTTAACGCGGAAAGAATTAAGGTGTTCTAAAATACGCTGTCTAATATATTGCTGTTCCTGTGCAGTTTCGCGGAAGAAAAAAGCAATTTTATCTAAAGGTGAACCAAAGGTAATTAATCCTTTAAGCTTATCAATACCTGAACTTTGACTAGAAACATTAGGAAGGCTAGCCTCAATACAGAGAAGGTTTAAAGTATCGTAGGCAATACAGCTACCTAGAGAATGTCCAGCAATAATAACTTGATCGTACTTTCCTTCTTCGTCTTCGCTAATTTCTTGCAGCAATGTGAGGCAATCTGAAATTACTTGCTGTCGAATTTTTTGGTAAGGTGATTTGGGATTAGTTTTAGTGTATATAGAAACATCACCAACAAAATTAACTAAAGGTGGCGTGATCAGTTTTTTACTGAGTTTCCATGCTGATTGCAGAAAACGTCCTTGTAAAACCGGGCCTACCAATAACAAAATTAACAAAACTAGCAAGCGTAATATAGGGTAAAAGAAATTAAATAAACGCAAGAATAAGGTCAGCCATCGCAAACGAAATTTAAAAACGTCTTGACGATGTGGATTATCCAACAATTTATCTAATAAATTTTCATTTCCCTTGCGGTTATAAAACTTAATTGTCCCATCTAGTGTTTGTTCTGCCCATTGCAATATTTCTGGTACAGTAATTTTATTTTCTGTATCAGGTGCCCAATAATATTCATGAACATCAATTACATCTTGTTCATTTTTAGGAGGGCTTAACCTGACAAAGCTTTCTGTCCACACACCACCATTAGCTAGTTTACGCCTAGCAATGCGATGTTCTAATTCAGTTTCTAAATTTTGTCCTTGAAAATATTTGAGCAAATTCTGAGCAAAATAGTCTACAGTTTCATAAGGATTTTGTTCACCAATCCCATGAATCAGCAAAAAAGCTGTGCGTCCTTGAGGAAACCTCACATTAATCGGTGTTTCAGTCATGCCAATTACCAGTTTGTAGAAAAAAAATTTTGCCCTTAGTAGCTAACTAGGATAAGCTATCCACGTCTACTACTTTTTGTGTACAGTCTTTAGCAGAAAGGCAGCTGCTACTTATACTGTCACGAGCATGAAGCTAAATTCCTTAAATAGTTGTTAATAAATTTATATTTCAACTCACCATTTATGGGCAGTCTCATATTTTCGGAATATTATCTATAATTCAGCAATCTGTATACTGAAAAATTCGTAATTCTTAATTAAGAGTTACGAATTACGAATTACGAATTAGTAATTATTATGTTAGATACACTAGATTTAAGCTTGACTTTAGAGAAAGCAACCTATAAGTCTGAGATTGACAGACTCATGCATCAACTGCGGGTGTTGCAAACTGCTTGTTGGGAAAAAAAATTACCTGTGATTGTCGTCTTGGAAGGTTGGGCAGCTTCTGGTAAAGGTGGGTTGGTCAAGCAAATGGTATCTTATATTGACCCCCGTGGATTTAAAGTTCATCCTATTTGGGCTGCTACACCCGAAGAACGCCAGTATCCCTTTCTCTGGAGGTTTTGGAGACAACTACCCCCCCAAGGCGTAATCAGCATTTTTTATCATAGTTGGTACACCCATGTTTTAGAAGACCGTTTATTTGAGCGCGTGTCAAACACTCAAATCCCCACTTTAATGGGGCAAATTAATTCTTTTGAACGGCAAATGGTAGATGATGGAGTTGCGATCGCTAAATTTTGGATACACCTCAGCCGTAAAGAATTAAAAAGCCGCTTGAAAGAATATGCCAAAGATCCCCTCACGGCTTGGCGGGTACGTAAAGAAGACTGGCAGCAAGAAAAACATTATGATCGCTATACGGCTTTTGCTGAGGAAATGCTAGTGCAAACTAGCACTGGTAGTTCTCCTTGGACTTTAGTAGAAGGTGACTCCCAACGCTGGGCTAGGGTAAAAGTACTAACTCATCTGGTAGCTACTTTAACAACTGCCCTGGATCGACTGCAAATCCAACTTCCTGCGCTCACAGTACCAGCACAAGCCCATTTAGAACCCACAGAACCTGACTTACTCGCCCAGGTTGATTTAAGTCAGAGTCTTTCAGAAGTAGACTACGAAGAGCAATTAGCTAGAGAACAGATACAACTGCGTCAGTTACAGTTAAGCATCCACAAACATCAAATTCCTGTATTAGTGCTATTTGAAGGTTGGGACGCAGCCGGTAAAGGTGGGGCTATTAAGCGTTTAACTGATATCCTCGATCCCCGGAGTTACTTCGTTCATCCCTTTGCTGCGCCTTCAGATGAAGAAAAAGCCCATCATTACCTCTGGCGATTTTGGCGACAATTACCCACCGTTGGCAACATCGGCATTTTTGATCGTTCTTGGTATGGGCGCGTTTTAGTCGAGCGAGTTGAAGGATTTGCGCTAGAAACTGAGTGGCGCAGAGCTTACCAAGAAATTAATGAATTTGAAGCCCAATTAACCAGTGCAGGTTATGTTGTAGTCAAGTTATGGCTACACATTAGCCCAGAAGAACAACTGAGGCGCTTCACTGAACGCCAAAACGATTTATTTAAACAGTATAAACTCACCGATGAAGACTGGCGCAATCGGGAAAAGTGGCCTTACTACGAAGTTGCAGTTAATCAAGCAATTCAACGTACTACCACCCCAACTGCGCCTTGGACAATTGTTGCAGCTAATAATAAATACTATGCCAGAGTCAAGGTAGTAGAAACTGTGGTTAATGCCATTCAAGCAGAAATTAAACGCCGCAAAAGAGCGAATCGTTTTAGTTAAATAGACCTAATTAAACTGCAATATTTGTGTAGGGTTAAGGGGGAAAGGTAAAAGGGTAAAGGGTAATAATACCAATTCAAATAATCTTTGCCACATATAAATTCTTTGTAGGGGCACGGCACCAGTAAGATAATTGAATATACCAAAAGATTTTGGATGCCGTGCCCTAACAATCTGTTGCATGATTTTTTCAAATTGGTATTAATACCAAATCAAATAATGTTTGCGACAAATCAATAATATTCTAGAGAGCAAGGCAATGCCGTGCCCCTACAATCTATCGCATGATTTTTTCAAATTGGTATTAAATACACAATCTACCTCATAGCAACCCTAAAGCCTTGAAACTACGCCGAGTAATTTCAATGCGAACCGGAGCATCATTCTCATTGCGAATATCAATATTTGTGGCAAAGAAATAAACATTATTATTTTGTTCCAAATATCCCACAAACCAGCCAAAATTAGGAGTAACACTTGTAGCTAAACCTGTTTTTCCTCGCAGTACATAGTTGGGGGTACTTTCGTAAATCATAATATCTTTGACTAAATCAAAAGTCCGCTGTGAGAAAGGTAAATCTTGGCGCTGGAGACGTTCTAAAAACTCAATTTGTTGTCTGGCTGTAATTTGTAGTGGCCCTTCTAACCAAAATTTATCAATTTGCTCAGGTGTACCAATTTGACGATTTCCGTAACCAACTTGCTGGATAAATTTCTGCATCCGTTCGTAACCAATTCTCCGCGCTAGCACTTGATAAAACCAGACTGTAGAATTTTTGAATGCTTGGCGGATATTGGTGTCTTGATTCCACCTAGGAAATTGGCGCTGAATACCATCCCAAGTCAACACAGCTACATCATTGGGGATTACTCCAGTCTCCAAGGCGACAAGGGAGTTAAAAATTTTGAAAGTCGAAGCGGGAAGGAACGCTTGTGAATTGCGCGCCGCATTGTGTTCGTAAAATTTTTTGTTGTTGCGATCGTAAATTAAAATAGAACCTTGAATACCCAATTGATTAAATGAGCGTCCCAAGTCAACAGTTGCAGCAAGGGTAGGTTTTGGAATTGCCTGAGCATTTGCAGGTATACTTTGAAAACTACTCACGCCTAAAAATGTCACTAAGATACCAATAGCGATGAGCATTGCTAGGAAAATTCGTCGCTTGTAAGACATAGATATCTACCCTAAGAAACTGATTTACAAACTAGTTTTAGATAATAAAGCAACAGTATTTGCAATTCCAGAAATTGACACTAAGCGCAATTAAAAACCCAAAATGAGTGCATTATTGGAGACAATGAGTATCAAAAATCTCAATTGGCTAAAGTCGAATTCAAACAGTCGGGGATCTGGACAGACAATGGAATTTAGCCGTAACGCACCGCCGCATAGATGATGCGTTAGGCGCTAGGATAGTTCTTTTGTGAAAAATCATATTGGAAACCAGCGCCTAACGCATCCTACAATAATTTTATTTTTACTTTATAAATTTTTCTATGCTCTTGCGATGTGATGCGATGGGATTCCTGGAAGGAATTACGCAAATGAGAAAGCAATATCTGCTTTTGCTTGCTAAATACACTAAAATGAGAAAGTAAAAGCTGCTTTTGAATAAGCAATACCTGCTTTTGCTTGCTAAATACACTGAAATGAGAAAGCAAAAGCTGCTTTTGAGTAAGCAATATCTACTTTTACTTTCTCAATACACTGCAATGAGAAAGCAAAAGCTGCTTTTGAGTAAGCAATATCTGATTTTACTTGCTAAATACACTGCAATGAAAAAGCAAAAGCTGCTTTTGAGTAAGCAATATCTGCTTTTGCTTATTAAATTGTTGTGAAATGAAGAAAAAAACCTGTACTTGATGTAGGGTGTGTTACGCCGCAGGCTAACGCACCACCAAGGATTGACGCGAGATTTAGATCCCCGACTTTTTCAAAAAGTCGGGGATCTGAGCAGTAAGCTTTGTTAAGTCTTAAGTTATCAGCTTTTTAATTTTTAATGCTGCATATATATTCTTATGGCAATTTACACATTTTAGCTATAAATCTGTCTTTATTGATGTTGTCATGAATTGATATTACACATTCTATTAATAATAAAATCAGCGTTCGTTTATATACAGCGATCGCTTCCATAAAATACCTGCTCTCTAGCTATTGATACCCCAAGATATATAGCTCGTTGATTTAAGTCATACCAAAGGCATAAACTGTTAGTAACTGGAGATAGATGCCTAAAGCAGAAACATGATTAGATAATACCCATGTTTGCAGTTACATGAATAGGTTCAAAGCAAAAAATATTTTTAGAGCTGCAAACCTTTATTCTCTATAACTTTGAATATTTTTATGGTACAGACTCCCCCATCTCAATTTTCTCCAGAGCAATACAAAGTAGATGCGCCCAATCAAGAAGTAGAAAATATTATTCAATCGCCACCAACAGAGACAGAAATTAATTTAGAATTTCTCTACACCAGGGATATTGAATTTCGTCAAGAAACTATTTACTTTCTCGTAGTTGATCGCTTTCATGATGGCGACCCAGATAATAGCGAAGGTATCAACTCGGAACTCTACGACCCTACAGGACAAGACTGGGGTAAATACTGGGGTGGAGATTTACAAGGTGTCATTGATAAATTAGACTATTTGAAAAATATGGGAGTAACAGCTATTTGGCTAACTCCTTTATTTGAACAAGTTGAAGAATTATTTGTTGGTAATGCTGCCATACATGGCTACTGGACAAAAGACTTTAAGCGGCTTAATCCTCGATTCATTGCTAAAGACGAAAACCCTTCTTTAAACGCTACTCAAGAGACAAAAGATACGACATTTGACCGCTTAATTGCAGAAATGCATAAGCGCAACATGAAGTTAATCCTAGATATCGTTTGCAACCACAGCACCCCAGATACTAGTGGCAGTAAAGGCGAATTATATGATGATGGTGTGAAAATTGCTGACTTCAATGATGATGTTAATCATTGGTATCATCACTACGGTGAAGTGCAAAACTGGGAAGATGATTGGCAAGTACAGAATTGCGAATTAGCTGGTCTAGCAACCTTTAATGAAAATAATAGCGAATACCGTGAGTATATCAAGTCATCTATTAAACAATGGCTAGATAGAGGTGTAGATGCTTTACGGGTGGATACTGTTAAGCATATGCCCATTTGGTTTTGGCAAGAATTCACTGGTGATATGTGCAATCACAAGCCAGATGTCTTTATTTTTGGCGAATGGATTTATAGTAGTCCTAGTGACGATCGCTCTGTGGAATTTGCCAACAACTCAGGGATGACAATGTTAGACTTTGGGTTGTGTGTGGCAATTAGAGCCGCATTAGCTCAAGGTTCGGAAAATGGCTTTCATACCATTCAATATATTTTTGACCAAGACCATCGCTACAACGGCGCTACAGAGTTAATTACCTTTATCGATAATCACGATATGTCTCGCTTCCAATCGCTGAACCCCGATCCAGCGATGTTAAAAGTAGCGATCGCTCTCATTATGACTTGTCGTGGTATTCCCTGTATCTATTACGGCACAGAACAATATCTGCATAACGATACCGATGGCGGTAACGATCCCTACAACCGCCCAATGATGGAAAATTGGGATACTGATACAGAAATTTACCGTTACCTCAGATTATTATCTGGTTTGCGGCGATTAAACCCAGCCATATCAATGGGTAGCCACTGGCAAAAATACTTAACAGAAGATGTTTATTGCTACGTGCGCCGTTATCGTGATTCTTTGTGCTTTGTTGCATTGAATCGCGGGGGAGAAGTCACTCTAGAGGAAGTCGAAACAGAATTACCAGATGGCGAACATACTTGTGTAGTCACACGGAATAAGTATGAAGTCAAAGACGGCAAAATTCACAACTTAGTAATTGCAGAAAGGGGAGTGATTGTTTTCAGCCACGTTGGGGAGAGAATCAAAGGACAAACAATTGTACGCGTGCAATTAAATGGCGTACAAACTCAACCTGGTGAAACCATTGTGGTGACTGGCGACTGTCCAGAGTTGGGTAACTGGGATATTAGCAAAGCCTATCCCCTGGAGTACATCAACACCAATACCTGGTTTGCAGAGATTCCCTTTGATGAAAGTACTGGTAAGTTAATTAGCTATAAATATGCCATGTGGCGCGAAGGGCAATCGCCCCTACGCGAGAATACCGTTCCTCGTCGCTGGGTAATTGCCAAAGAAGGTACTGTAAAATGGCGTGATACCTGGACTTCGGGAAGAGAATCGTAGGAAGGTTAAAGGAAGGATGAAGGGGTAAAATCTTCATCCTTCACTATTTCTGTACTGTTATGATGCCAAATAAAGGGTTATCTGGATTTTAGAACCATGACTGAATTACTTCGACGCGTCATCACAGAAATTGAAAAACTTCCAGAAGACGAGCAAAATGCAATTGCTACTCGTCTTTTAGCAGAACTAGAAGATGAACGTGCGTGGAAAGTCCGTTTTGAATCTACGACAAACGAACAATGGGATCGTTTAGCTGAAATGGTACGTTTAGAAATTGTTAAAGGAGAAGTCACTCCCCTAGATGAGGTTTTCCCACCTGAGCAATGAAGTCAAGCTTAACCAAAACGTTTCGCAAGCAATTCGCTCAATTACCTGATTCGATTCAGGAACAGGCTAAAAAAGCCTACAGCTTATGGCGCTCAGATATTTATCACAAAAGTCTTCAGTTCAAACTGGTTAGTCAACGTCAACCAATCTACTCCGCTCGTGTTGGACTTAACTACCGAGTTCTTGGTTTACTAGAGGAAAACCATATCTACTGGTTCTGGATTGGCACTCATGCAGAGTATGATGAGTTACTTCAACGCTTATAGTGTCTGTTTTTATTGTGTGAAATCGCTACACAAGAAACTTCTACAAAAGTTAAAATACTCAGATATTAAGTTAACTATTAAGAATAAAGATAATTTTAGCCACCCTCTGCATCAAATAACTGGCAAATGTGTTACACATAGATGAAACTTCAGTCGCTACAAAATATGGATACACACAGATATATACAAATAACTTATCTGTGTGTATCTGTTTTTTACTTAAATAGAACGGTGCAAATAAACCGAAGTAAGTAACAAGACGGAAAGTTACCTAAAAACCTATTCCCTTCTGCCTCCTGCCCTCTGCCCCCTGCCTGCTATTATTTATTTGGTTGAGCAATCCGCGCTTCAATATCTTCAAAAGTTTGCAGTAATAAACGTTTTGCTTGTAATTGCCAACCCCATTTTTGCAGTCTAAAAGCGGCGACACTACCAGCTATAGCTGCTAATAATCCTATCGGTTGATTTAGAGAAATTCCTAATAATAAACCTAAACCAGCTATTCCCCAAAATGGTAAAGCAACAACTTGTCTTTGTTCTTCGACTATTTGGGCAATTTGATTTGGTTGCATGGTAGCTAATAAGGCGGCTTTGATTTGCCTTTGCTCGGCTAAAGATACGGATAAACCAATTTTACGGCGCAGTTTTTCGATTTTGCGAGCATCAGTACTGTACTCAGTTAGCTCGTCTTCTGCCATTTTCAGTAATTGTTCTAATTGCGCCATCTTATATTATATCCCTAATTCTCAATAGGGATATTATCGCCAATTATTGTTAATTTTTCTTGACTAAATCTTGGCAATTTATAGCACAATCCCAAATTTAATATCTAAAATTAAACATGGGCAAAAAATACTAGCACACCACGGCAAAAGTAAAAAGTAAAAAGTAAAAAGTAAAAAAGCTTGTCAGACAAGCTGTTTACTGATTTCAGCTTTTAGCTTAATTTTGGTCGCGACATACTAGTACAACATGGCAAAAATCAAGACTCTATTCAAAAAGTAAGAATTTAAGAACTGCTCATTGTTATCGTTGATCCCTAATCTTCAAAGATTGAATATTGCCCAATTATATGTAGCTGTACTAGTACGGCGAAAATCAAACTTCTAAGAAAATAGCCTCAAAGCTGGGAATACAATTCTTTTGACTTTTGACTTTTGACTTTTGACTTTCAATGTAGCAGTACTAGCGATTTCGCACTTACAACCAGAGCATTTACTTGTGAGGTAATACTGATGGTAACAGTAGCTAAAAATACTTTGTCTGTTGATGCCAAAGAGCGATCGCTGATCCTTTGGTTTGATGAGGTGGGGATTGCGGATATTCCCTTAGTGGGCGGGAAAAATGCCTCACTCGGGGAGATGATTCAACAGTTGACACCCAAGGGCGTTAATGTTCCTACGGGGTTTGCTACTACTGCTTATGCGTATCGTTATTTCATTGAGTCTGCAGGGTTAGAAGCCAAGCTAAGAGAAATATTTGCCGATTTAGATGTTGAGGATGTCAAAAATTTACAAGAACGGGGTAAAAAAGCGCGATCGCTATTAATGCACACACCATTTCCCCCAGAATTGCGGAGTGCGATCGCCAATGCCTATGCAAGTTTGTGTGAGTCGTACAATGCAGATACAGATGTCGCCGTCCGTTCTAGCGCTACGGCGGAAGATTTACCCGATGCGAGTTTTGCGGGACAACAGGAAACTTACCTCAACGTTGTGGGTGCGGCGGGGGTTTTAGGGGCTTGTCATCGGTGTTTTGCTTCCTTATTTACTGATCGCGCTATTTCTTATCGGCAGACTAAGGGCTTTGACCATTTTAGTGTGGCGCTGGCTGTGGGCGTGCAGAAAATGGTGCGATCGGATTTAGCATCTGCTGGGGTAATGTTCTCTATTGAAACGGAATCTGGCTTTAAGGATGCGGCGTTAATTACTGCTGCTTACGGCTTAGGTGAAAATGTTGTGCAGGGAACAGTCAATCCCGATGAATATTATGTGTTTAAGCCGACTTTAAAAGCTGGTTTTAGCCCAATTGTCGATAAAAAATTGGGTAGTAAAGAATTAAAAATGGTCTATGACGACGGCTCAAAATTTACGAAAAATGTGCTAGTTTCTCCCAGCGAAAGAAGTAAATTTGTCCTCACTGATGAGGAGATTTTACAACTAGCGCGTTGGGCTTGTGTGATCGAAGACCATTATTCTCGAGTTCACGGCCATTACACCCCAATGGATATTGAATGGGCAAAAGATGGCATTACCAATCAATTATTTGTAGTCCAAGCACGTCCGGAGACTGTGCAATCCCAGAAGCAGGGTAACCTATTGCGGAGTTACCGCTTGTTGTTGGAGACTGGGGGCTGGGGGCTGGGGGCTGGGGAAAAATCTTTCCAATCCCTCATCCATAATCCCGAATTACCCATCCCTCTGGTAACCGGACGGGCGATTGGGGAAGCGATTAGTCAGGGAAAAGTCAGCCTAATTCTTGATGTACATAAAATCGATCAGTTCCAAGCTGGAGATGTGTTAGTCACCGATAGAACCGATCCCGACTGGGAACCGATTATGAAACGGGCTAGTGCAATTATTACTAACTCTGGGGGTCGCACCTGCCATGCGGCGATTATTGCGCGAGAATTGGGTGTACCTGCAATTGTCGGTTGTGGAAATGCGACGGAAATCTTAAAAACTGGGCAAGAAGTGACAATTTCTTGTGCGGAAGGTGAAGAAGGAAGGGTTTACCCCGGATTATTACCCTTTGAAGTTAAAGAAGTTCCCCTAGAAAACTTACCCCGCACGCGCACCCAAATTTTAATGAATGTGGGTAATCCCCAAGAAGCATTTAGCTTATCTGCTATTCCTAATGATGGCGTAGGTTTAGCCAGGACAGAATTTATTATCGCCAATCAAATCCAAATTCATCCCATGGCCTTAGTCCACTATGACAATTTAAAAGATGAATTTGTCAAAGCCAAAATTGGCGAAATCACTGCACTTTATGAGGATAAAACCCAATATTTTGTCGATAAATTAGGACAAGGTATCGGCAGAATTGCGGCTGCATTTTATCCGAAAACAGTTATCGTGCGGATGTCAGATTTTAAAAGTAATGAATACGCCAATCTGTTAGGTGGTCAACAATTTGAACCCCATGAAGAAAACCCGATGTTAGGTTGGCGCGGGGCAGCACGTTACTATGATCAAGGTTACAGAGAGGCGTTTGCTTTAGAATGTCATGCCATTAAACGCGTGAGGGAAGAGATGGGTTTAACCAATGTCATCCCCATGATTCCCTTCTGTCGTACTCCCGAAGAAGGACGTTTAGTATTAGAGGAAATGGCAAAAAATGGACTACAGCAAGGTGTAAACGGCTTGCAAGTTTATGTAATGTGCGAGTTGCCCAATAACGTCATTATGGCGGAAGAATTTGCCGAGGTTTTTGACGGCTTTTCGATTGGTTCAAATGATTTAACTCAGCTAACACTAGGATTAGATAGAGATTCCGCTTTAGTAGCGCGATTATTTGATGAGCGCATTCCTGGTGTCAAACGCCTGGTCAAAATGGCCATCCAAGCTGCAAAACAGTATAATCGCAAAATTGGTATTTGTGGGCAAGCACCGAGCGACTACCCAGAATTTGCTCAGTTTTTAGTAGAACAAGGCATAGATTCCATCAGTTTGAATCCAGATTCAGTATTAAAAACAATGTTAGAAATTGCTAAAGTCGAGGATAATCAGCG
This sequence comes from Calothrix membranacea FACHB-236, assembly GCF_014696315.1. GTDB lineage: Bacteria > Cyanobacteriota > Cyanobacteriia > Cyanobacteriales > Nostocaceae > Aulosira > Aulosira membranacea. The sequence continues at coordinate 84,640 of NZ_JACJPX010000007.1, read as the reverse complement.
TTAAATTCATTCTTTCCTAGGATGTATAGACAAAGCAGGTAATTCTACTTAAAAATTACAATAGACCTTGTTTATTTGGCAGAATTACCCATAGGGGTTGAGCTTCCCCAAATTCATTTTTGGGAGAATGGACTGGCAACCCCCTCCTCTTTAACAATGATACAAGTCCCTAAATTGATTTATTTATGGAGAGGACAACAGTGAAACAACATTAATTCAAGCCCCCGGATTTATCCGTGGGGTCTTTAATTTTGAATTTTGAATTTTGAATTCGGAGCAAAGCGACGTGACCCCGCCTCTCAAAAAAGCAAATTTCCTTCGTGACCATGAGGTTTTATGAAATACTTTTCCAGAGCGGAGTAAAGATTGTGGGCACTCAGCAAAAATCAGCAGGATGTGAAAATATTGTGACAGGTGGAGGCGAGATGGCGGTACTGATGCAATCGCTTGATTGGTCAACTACCCCTGTTGGTGCTGTGGAAACTTGGCCACAAAGCTTGAAAACTGCTGTGCGACTCATTTTAGGTTCCCGCTACCCGATGTTTGTGTGGTGGGGAGAGTCGATGACCAATTTTTATAATGATGCTTACATTCCGGTTTTGGGTCAACGTCATCCTCAAGCACTAGGTCAACCAGCATCCCAAGTATGGGCGGAGATTTGGGAGACACTGGGGCCACAAGCGGAAGCCGTGCTGCAACAAGGGCATTCTTCGTGGAATGAGGAATTGCTGTTAGTGATGCAGCGCAATGGTTACACAGAAGAAACCTACTTTACCTTTTCCTACAGTCCCATCCTTCAGGACGATGGGACTATAGGCGGGGTGTTCTGCGCCTGTAGTGAGGAAACCCGTCGTGTCGTGGGCGATCGCAGGTTGCGGAGTTTGCGAGAATTAGCAGCGAATACCGCAGAGGCGAAAACAGTTGCAGATGCTTGTAAAATTTCCGCCCAAACGTTAGATAATAATCCTTATGATGTGCCTTTTGTCTTACTTTATCTGCTGGATGAGAAAGCAACCCAGGCGCAACTAGTAGGTACAACCAGATTAGCCCCAGGAACTACCGCTAGTCCGCAAGTAATAGACATCAATGCAGATAGTCAAATATGCGATCGCTGGTTACTTCCGGCTGTGCTGGCTGATGGGAAAAGTCAGCTAGTGGATTTGGAAAAATCGGGTTTTGCTGATTTACCCGGTGGTGCTTGGCCTGAATCACCAAAAACAGCTATAGTCCTACCCCTCACCACCCCCACACAAGAAAGACTGAGCGGATTTTTGATTGCAGGTATCAGTCCCCGCCGTCAGTTTGATGATGATTACCAAGGCTTTTGGGATTTAGTAGCGGGACAGATTAGCACTGCGATCGCAAATGCGCGCGCCTACGAAGCCGAACGTCTGCGCGCGGAAGCACTCGCAGAAATTGACCGCGCCAAAACCGAGTTTTTTAGTAACGTCTCCCACGAATTCCGCACGCCATTAACTTTAATGTTGGGGCCATTGGAAGATGCGTTAACAGATAACACTGCTTCCTTACCTGCAATTCAACGAGAACGAATTGAAATTGTCCAGCGCAATGGATTGCGTTTATTAAAATTAGTCAACACCTTACTCGATTTTTCTCGCCTGGAAGCTGGAAGAATTCAAGCAGTATATGAACCGACGGATTTAGCTACCTTCACCGCTGAACTTGCCAGTGCATTTCGCTCCACCATTGAACAGTCGGGAATGCAGCTAATTGTTGATTGTCCCCCCTTACCCGCAGAAATTTATGTTGACCGGGAAATGTGGGAAAAAATTGTCTTTAATCTTTTATCTAATGCCTTTAAATTTACCTTTTCTGGCACAATTACCGTTAAATTAGAGTATTTTAAAAACCACATTAATTTATTAGTTCAAGATACAGGCATAGGCATTCCCAGCGAAGAAATTCCTAATTTATTTAAGCGATTTCATCGGATTAAAGGTTCCCGCGGGCGAAGTTTTGAAGGTTCAGGAATTGGATTATCGCTAGTGCGGGAAATTGTAGAACTTCATGGCGGTAAGGTGAGTGTTACCAGTGTTTGGGGAGGGGGAAGCTGTTTTACAGTAACAATTCCTACAGGCTGCGCTCATTTACCCGCAGAATCTCTCCGCGCTAATCGCATATCACCTTCCACAGCATTAGGCGCAACTCCTTACGTAGAGGAAGCGCGGCGTTGGGGAACGGAGGGGAGCAGGGTAGAGACGCGATTAATCGCGTCTTTGCAAGCAGCGGGAGAATTTCTTATCGATTCTTCCTCCGCTTCCCCAACTCCCCCATCTCGGATTCTCTTGGCTGATGATAATGCGGATATGCGCGATTATTTGCGGCGATTTTTGAGCGATTACTATCAGGTAGAAACCGTAGGGGATGGGAATGCGGCGTTGAATGCAGTGCGGCAAAATCCACCAGATTTGGTGTTAACTGATGTGATGATGCCACAAATGGATGGCTTTGAATTATTGCGATCGCTACGTAACGATCCCAAAACTCAAGATATCCCCATTATTTTGTTGTCAGCTAGAGCCGGAGAAGAATCGCGGATTGAAGGACTAGCAGCCGGAGCCGATGATTATATCGTCAAGCCCTTTTCTGCTAAAGAATTACTAGCGCGTGTAGAAGCTAGCCTGAAATTATCGCAACTGCGGCAAGGGGCACAATTACGGGAACAGAGCTTACGGATGCAAGCTGAAGCAGCATTGAGCGATCGCCAACAAATCGAAGCATCTCTGCGTGAGAGCGAAGAAAGGTTTCGGCAAATGGCAGAAACAATCGAAAGCGTCTTTTGGCTATGCGATGCGACAGCCAAAAAAATGCTGTATGTGAGTCCTGCTTATGAGCAAGTTTGGGGGCGTTCTGTTGACAGTGCTTACCACGATTTCAGCAGTTGGGTTGAAAGTATTTACCCTGAAGATCGAGAATTAGTACTCAAAGCGGCAGAGAAATGCATAACTAACGGTAATCATACAGAAGAATACCGCATCGTGCATCCAGATGGGACGATTCGCTGGATACGCGATCGCGGTTTTTTAGTTCAGGATGAGGAGGGAAAACCATATCGGATCGCTGGCGTTGCCGAAGATATTAGCAATAGCAAACAAGTTGAGCAAGAGCGAGAACTATTACTGCTGCGGGAACGCGCCGCCCGTGAAGAAGCCGAAAGAGCTAGCCGCATTAAAGATGAATTTCTCGCCGTCCTCTCTCACGAATTACGCTCCCCCCTCAATCCCATTCTTGGTTGGTCGAAGTTATTGCAAAATGGTAAGCTCAGCCCCAGCGCCACCGCCGAAGCCCTGGCAACAATTGAGCGTAATGCTAAGTTACAAGTACAACTAATTGACGATTTACTAGATGTTTCGCGGATTCTCCGGGGTAAATTGGTCTTAAATGCCATTCCCCTAGATTTAGGTAGCATCATTTCATCAGCCTTAGAAACGGTGCGATTAGCGGCTGAGGCTAAGTCCTTAGAAATTCACACCAATATTACCCCAAAAGTCAGCATCATCGGAGATGCCACCAGATTACAGCAGGTGGTGTGGAATATGTTATCCAACGCCGTGAAATTTACACCCTCAGGTGGAAAAATAGAAGTTGGTTTAACCTGCGTCGGCACAAATGCCCAAATTCAGGTGCGAGACACAGGCAAAGGAATTAGTGCTGAGTTTTTGCCCTATGTATTTGAACATTTCCAACAAGAAGACGGTTCCACTACTCGCCAATTTGGGGGTTTGGGTTTGGGACTAGCGATTGTGCGCCAGCTAGTAGAACTGCATGGTGGTACTGTAGGAGTTGATAGTCCTGGCGAAGGACAAGGTGCAACTTTTACAGTGTATATTCCTCTAGCAAAAAATGCGGTGCCGACACCTGCATTACCAATATCAGAGCAACAAACTGTAAATCTTGAGGGTATCAATATTTTAGTAGTGGATGACGAGCCTGACTCCCGTGAATTTCTCACCTTTGTGCTTACACAACAACAAGCAACAGTGAAAACAGTAGCCTCGGGAGCAGAAGCGCTCAAAGTTTTAGCACAAGCAGTCCCCGACTTATTAATTAGCGATATTGGTATGCCTGAGATGGATGGTTATATGCTCATACAAACTATTCGCGCCTCAAAGCCAGATAAATTTTTGCCCGCGATCGCCTTAACTGCTTATGCGGGAGAATTAAACCAGCAAAAAGCGATCGCCGCAGGTTTCCAAAAGCATATCGTGAAGCCAATTGATCCCAACACAGTAGTTGCGATCGCTATCGAGTTAGTACAACAAAAAATCATTACCCGCCGATAGATTCTGAACACAAGGGGCATGAGGCAAGGGGGCAGGGAGCAGGGAGCAGGGGAGAAAAGCAATTACACATTACCAAATGACAAATGACAACTAACCAATGACAAATGACCAATGACAAATGACAAATAAAAAATGGTTCCGAATTGGATTAGCAAGTATATTTATTTTCTCACTCGCTTTGCGGTTTTGGGGATTGAATAGATTCAATACTCTTGTATTTGATGAAGTTTATTTCGCTACATTTGGTAATAACTATCTTATCAATAAGCCGTTTTTCAATGCTCATCCGCCATTAAGTCAATATATTATTGGAATCGGCATTTGGCTTGGCAGTCATTTTCATTTTGGGCAAGAACCAGTGAATGGGCTAGCAGGTTCTTTATTATCGCCTTGGAATTATCGTTGGCTAAATGCTCTCACTGGTTCATTTATTCCTGTAGTTGTCGCTGCTATTGCTTATCAAATTAGTCATCGTCGCAGCTTTGCTTTGCTAGCAGGTTTCTTTACTGCTTGTGATGGTTTATTTTTGGTTGAATCTCGCTATGCACTCAATAATATTTATATTGTTATCTTTGGTCTTTTAGGGCAATGGTTTTTATTATTAGCCTTAGAAAATCACAAACAACGTCGTGCTTTATGGTTAATTGCATCTGGTATTGCCTTTGGTGCTTCCACTGGTACTAAATGGAATGGTTTATGGTTTTTGTTAGGTGCCTATTTAATTTGGATAACGGCTTGGGTAATTCGGTTTGTACATTCTTGGGGTAGCCAAAAAAGCCTTTTTGATAGCGTAGATAAAACAACCGCGGAACCACTATTAGCGAAAGTTCAGACACCACTACAAAATCTGACTCAGCTAAACATTTTTCAGATGATATTTTATTTAGGAATCATCCCGGCTATAGTCTATAGTTTAATTTGGATTCCTCACCTGCGTTTAGATACAAGATACGATTTTATCGAAGTACATCGGCAAATTTTACAGTTCCACTTGCACATGGGTGGAAATAGTCCAGCAGTCCATCCTTATTGTGCAGCTTGGTATAAATGGCCCTTCATGACTCGGCCGATGGCTTATTTTTATCAAACTGCGCGTAATTTCAGCGATCCGTTACCTGTGATGGGGCCGAATTTACCCGCTGCTGATGGAAAGGTAATATATGATGTCCATGCAATGGGTAATCCCTTGTTATGGTGGTTGGGGATGGCTGCCATATTATTTGTAGCCGCAATGCTGTTGTTAAAATTAGCAATTCCTTTGTTTAAAAACCAGCGTTTAGCTATACCTGGCAATCTTGCTGTAGATACTTGGATTGCTTTGTACATAGTAATAAATTATGCAGCTAATTTATTACCTTGGGTAAAAGTCACGAGATGCGTGTTTATTTACCATTATATCTGTGCAGTAGTCTTTGTATTTTTAGCGATCGCCTGGTTTGTCGATCAATGTCTTCGCAGCTATCACCGTGAACTCCGAGCATTAGGGGTCACAATTAGTTTTATGATTTTGGCTGCTTTTATCTTCTGGATGCCAATTTATTTAGGTTTACCTCTTACTTCCGAGGGTTATAAACTCCGGATGTTGTTTGATTCTTGGATTTAATCATACATCTTGGGTTATGGCGCTAGAAATTCATAATTTTGCCAAAAATACACAATAAACCATAAGAGATGATTTATAAAGTAAACCTTAAATTGTAGGTTGCGTTAGCGAGTCATCTCCCAAGGGGAGACGCTACGCGAACGAGCGTCATTTTGAATTTTGAATTGGTATTACGGCTAATTCTAATTCTCTTACGTTTCAAAATCCTCTCACAGCCGTAACACACCCTACAGCAAACGTTGCTGCTCAGATCCCCGACTTTTTTAAAAAGTCGGGGATCTAAATCTCGCTAAGTAACCACAATCAAAAATTGCTGAGCTTGCTTACTATTTACTACTTATTTTCTCAATTAATCTGTATCAACAATTAATCAGCCATTATCCGCTTTTATCGACTGTTATCACTTACTTTTTGCGTGATCATGGTAATATTTAATAATGATTTAATAATATAAATTACGTAACACAACTACATATAAACGAATCAATTAATCACCTGTTTTTCATATAACTTATCTCTATAAAATTTGACTGCCTGTTAAACTGTGAATTGCAAGAACAGGGAGATTACTGCGTGGTGCCACGTAAAAGTGAAAAATTAACAACACAAGAATGATTCAGCTAGTGCAGGTTCAGAGAATTAGCTATATAGTCAATAAATGACCAAGAAATATTAATTTGTGAATTTTTAAATTTTTTATAATTTGTATTTTTTATTCTCTGCTCGTGGCAACTGGTGTATTGCGAGCATTCATTCCCAACATCTGCAATTAAATTGCCCACATCTAAGTAGGGTGAAAACTTCAGTAAATGGTTCACATTTATTGATACTCTGCTTTTGATGCTCCCGCACAATAGAGGAGAATCTTCATGGTATCCGATTTCCAAGCGCAAAGTATTAATGTTAGTAGCTTAAAAGAAGCAGCTATTCACGTTTCTAGCCAAATTCAGCCTCACGGTGTCCTCATGGTATTGGGGGAACCAGATCTGCAAATATTACAAGTTAGTAATAATACTTGGAGTGTTTTCGGGATATTGCCCGAAGATGTATTGCAAAAAAAATTAGAAGACTTACTCGACCCCTTCCAAATCCAAAGAATTAAAGCCGGAATCTTAGATGGCAATCTTGATTATATTAATCCGACGAAAATTTGGATCAGAAAAAAAGGTGATGAATACGTAGTATTTGATGCCGTATTTCATCGCAATCCCGAAGGAATTTTGATTTTAGAGTTAGAGCCAGCAATTTCTCAAGAAAATATTCCATTTTTAAGTTTTTACCATCTAGCGAGAGCTTCCATTAACCAGCTAGAAAAAACTACAAACCTGCGCGATTTCTGTCAAATTATTGTCCAAGAAGTCCGCAATGTAACTGGGTTTGATAGAGTGATGCTCTATAAATTTGATGATGATGGGCATGGCTCGGTAATAGCTGAAGAGAAGTTAGATAGCATGGAACCTTATTTAGGTTTACATTATCCAGAGTCAGACATTCCCAAACCAGCGAGAAAGCTATTTGCTTCTAATTTCATCAGATTAATCCCTGATGCTCATGCAGAAGCCGTACAAATTCTGCCGATAAATCATCCCCAAAACCAACAAGCAATTGATTTAACGAACTCAATTCTCAGAAATGCTGCGGCTTGTCATTTAGAGTACTTACACAATATGGGTGTCGGTGCTTCTTTAACCATCTCTTTGATTAAAGATGGTCAACTTTGGGGATTAATTGCTTGTCATCACCAAACACCTAAATATGTTTCTTATGAATTGCGGAAAGCCTGCGAATTTTTAGGTAGAGTGATATTTACAGAAATCTCCACCAGAGAAGAAACAGAAGATTACGGCTATCAGATGAATTTGACATATATTCAATCAGTTTTGATGGAATATATGTCGCAAGAGGAAAACTTTATTGATGGGTTGGTTAAACATAAACCAAATTTATTGAATTTAACCAGCGCTCAAGGTGCGGCTGTTTGTTTTGGCGATCGCTGTACGGTAATTGGCGAAACTCCCAAAGAAGAAGACCTCAGCTTTTTACTGCAATGGCTGAAGAATAATGTCCACGAGGAAGTATTCTACACAGATTCCTTACCTCGGATTTATCCAGATGCGGAAAAGTTTAAAAACGTTGCTAGTGGTTTATTAGCGATTCCTATTTCCAAGCGCAACTATGTTTTATGGTTTCGCCCAGAAGTCATTCAAACAGTAAATTGGGGTGGTAATCCCAATGAAGCATTTGAAGTCAGCCAAACAGAAGGAAATATGCGCTTAGTGCCGCGTAAATCCTTTGAATTGTGGAAAGAAACCGTTCAGTTAACATCTCTACGCTGGAAATCTGTAGAAATCCAGGCCGCACTGGAATTACGCAAAGCCATCATTAATATTGTGCTGCGTCAGGCCGATGAACTGGCTCAGTTAGCGCACGACTTAGAACGCTCAAATGCGGAATTGAAAAAGTTTGCTTATGTCGCCTCCCATGATTTACAAGAACCGTTAAATCAAGTAGCAAACTATGTGCAACTGTTAGAGATGCGCTACGAAGACGAACTTGACGAAGACGCAAAAGAATTTATCAACTTCGCCGTTGAGGGAGTCAGTCTCATGCAAACCCTGATAGATGACGTACTAGCATACTCCAAAGTAGATATGCAGGCGATCGCCTTTGGGTTAACTGAGGTAACAACGCCGTTAAATCGCAGCCTCAGCAATTTGCGCGGGCGCATTCATGAAACTGGGGCTATGATTACCCATGACCCCTTACCAACTGTGATGGCTGATAGTACACAATTGATGCAGCTATTTCAAAACCTCATCGCCAACGCCATCAAATTCCGCAGCGATCAATCACCACAAATTCACATCGGAGCCGAAAGGCTAGAAGATGAGTGGCTATTCTCAGTCCGGGATAATGGTATTGGCTTAGAACCAAGATTTAGCGATCGCATTTTCGTCATCTTTCAGCGCCTACACACCAGAGAAGAGTATCCCGGTACAGGCATGGGCCTAGCAATCTGTAAGAAAATTATCGAATGCCATCGGGGACGAATCTGGGTAGAGTCACAACTCGGCGAAGGTGCTACCTTCTACTTTACGATTCCAGTTGGAGGCCGCGAGCGTGAGCGTAGAAACGGAAGAAAAACACAAACAGATCTTTTTGGTCGAGGATAACAAAGCTGATATCCGCTTAATCCAAGAAGCGCTAAAAAACAGCACTGTACCACACCAAGTAGTGACGGTCAGAGATGGTATGGAAGCGATGGCCTATTTACGTCAAGAAGGCGAATATGCCAATGCACCGCGTCCTGACCTCATCCTCTTGGATTTGAACCTGCCTAAAAAAGATGGTCGTGAAGTATTAGCTGAAATCAAAAGCGACCCCACACTCAAACGCATTCCTGTAGTCGTGCTAACCACCTCCAGAAACGAGGACGATATTTTTCATAGTTACGACTTGCACGTCAATTGCTACATCACCAAATCTCGCAACCTGAGCCAGCTTTTTCAAATCGTCAAAGGTATTGAAGAATTTTGGCTCTCTACTGCAACATTGCCGTCGGAGTAGGGAATGGGGACTGGGGACTGGGAAGTGGGTATTTGGGATTAGGGAATGGGAATTGGGAATAATGAGGAAGATGAGAGAAACTAGCTAATAAACTTTGACATTTGACCCTTGACCCTTGACCCTTGACCTTTGACCCTTGACCTTTGACCTTTGACCCTTGACCCTTGACAAATCAGGAGGTGACACCAGAAAATGACGGCGACAGGCTCCGTAAAAATCTTGTTGATTGAGGACAACTTGGCAGAAGCGAGATTGTTACAAGAGTTTCTCAAGCAAGTCCAATCTAAAGAGTTTAGTGTTGTTCATGTTCAGCGCTTGCAAGATGGAGTTAAGGAATTAAGCAGAAACGAGTTATTTGGCGCTTACGATGTCATTTTGTTGGATCTCACGCTACCTGATAGTGAGGGATTATCATCCTTGCCAAAATTAATTAACTGTTTGCCTAGTATTCCAATTGTTGTATTAACAAATACCAATGACGACACACTAGCAATTGAAGCCGTGCGACAAGGCGCACAAGATTATTTAGTCAAGCGCCAAGTGAATGTAGATTTGTTAGTGCGCTCCATACATTATGCAATCGAGCGTAAGCAGGTTTTAGAATCATTACGTACAACCAATCAAACATTAGAACATCGGGTTGAAGAACGTACAGCTGAACTGGTAAGAGCTAAAGAACTTAACCAGTTCAAATCAGAATTTGTTTCCATGCTTTCTCATGACATTCGCAATCCCCTCAACACTATTCTGCTGGCCGCTGGATTACTACAGGACAACGAAAATCAATTAACCATAGAAAAAAAACGCTCTCACTTTCAAATGATTCGCTCAGCAATCAAAAACATGGCGCAGCTTTTGGATGAAGTTTCCTTGATTGGTCAAGCTGATTCCGGTAGACTGCAGTGCGATTTGATATGTCTGAATTTAGAAGCTTTTTGTCTGCAAATAGTTGATGAAATTCAACTGGCTAGTGGAGCCAAACAGATCGCTGTGGCTTTTCACAGTACTGGAAATATAGAAGATGCACTATGGGATGAGAGCCTACTACGCCACATTTTAGGCAATTTACTCACCAATGCAATTAAATATTCACCACCAGGGAGTACAGTCAATTTTGAACTCATTGGTCAACAAAATGCGATCGCCTTTCGCATTCAAGATCAGGGTATTGGCATTCCTGAACTAGACCAACAACGCTTGTTTCAGCCTTTTCAACGTGCTGGAAACGTGGGTTCTATTCCTGGTACAGGTTTAGGTTTAGCGATTGTGAAAAAATGTGTTGATGCACATGGCGGAGAGATTTTTGTTGATAGCAAAGTTGGCATAGGTACGACTTTTACTGTCATACTGCCGTTGTTGAAATTGTAACTTTAGGAATCAAATTTGATTGCTGAAATCACTTGCGTAGAGAGGGGACAGAGTAGAAAGAATCAATGGATACCTAGCTACGCAACCATCAAGTGTGGTTCTATAAGAATTCTTATGACTTCAGCTTTTATAGCTAGTGCCCCTTAACTGGATATATTACGATCAACATCAAAATATATTTCTTTTTAGGGGTATTGGAAGCTGACGTTCATGAGCCGAGAGCAGTTAATACGACGAATTCTGCTAATCGATGCTAACCCAGAGGATCGCGCTCTCATTGTCCTAGCACTAACTCAAGACTTCCCTGAACTTCATATTGAAGAAATTGTGAATGCTGATGAGTTAGCCCAGGTAATGTCTCACGACAAGCCGCAAAGCGGCTACGCAGAGCGTAACTTTGATTTGGTAATCACCGAATATCAATTACCCTGGACAAACGGACTAGAAATTTTGCAAGCTGTCAAGGCTCATGACAGCAATTGTCCTGTCATCATGTTGACAAATTGTGGGAACGAGGAAGTTGCTGTTACAGGGATGAAAGCAGGACTGGATGATTATGTCATCAAGTCACCTGCAAATGTAACTAAATTGGTAAAAGCAGTTCGTAGTGTCTGGCAGAACACTCAAACTCAGTGGCTTGCAGATCAAGCTTTACAAACAAGTGAACGTCGTTTAACTACTTTGATTAGTAACCTACCGGGTTATGTGTACCGTGTGGCGAACGATCGCAATTACACTCCTGAATTTATCAGTGAAGGTGTATTTAATGTAACTGGCTATCGCCAACAAGAGTATTTAATAGAACGCACAATTTCTTGTGGACAGGAAATTCATCCCGATGACCGCGATCGCATCTGGAAACTGGTTCAGCAAGCAGTTGCACTTCAGCAACCCTATGAGTTTGAGTTTCGGATTATTACGAAATTGGGAGATGAGAAATGGGTTTGGGAACGGGGACGGGGTATATTTTCAGACAATGGTGAACTCCTCTGTTTAGAGGGCTTTGTCACAGATATTACTGCTCGTAAAGCTGTCAAAACGGCACTGCAAGAGTCGCGACAGTTATACCAAACTTTGGTGGAACATTCTCCTGATATTATTGAACGCTTCGATACCCAGTTACGACATCTTTACACTAGTCCAGTCCTCACCGAACTCACAGGTATTCCAAAAGAAGTATTTTTAGGTAAAACCTGCCGGGAATTAGGAATGCCAGAGGCAATGATTAACTCTTGGGAAACTGCTGCCCAAGCGCTACTAGAAACAGGGCAAAAGCAGATTATTGAATTTGAAACCCCGACACTTAAAGGAGTGCGTTCCTTTGAAATGGTAATTGCGCCTGAGTTGACTCGTGACAATGTGATTGAGTCAATACTATGTATTTCACGAGATGTTACTGAGCGCAAAGCCGCTCAAATTACTTTACAGCTTCAGGCACAGCAAGAGCAAACTTTAAATCGTGTAGTCCAGAGAATTCGTAGTTCCCTAGATTTATCGACGATTTTCTCTACCACAATAGCTGAAGTTACTCAATTGTTGGGACTTCAGAGAACTACGATTGTGCAGTATTTACCAGAACGTCAATGTTGGCAAGTGCTGGCAGCTCATCGCCAAGATGTATCACTAACAGATACAACGGGGTTAGAAATTCCCGATCAAGACAACCCCTATGCTGCACAACTCAAGCAACTCCAGGTAGTGCAAGTAGATACATTAGATAGCATTCAAGATCCAATTAACCTCAAGATTTCACAGCTTGCTCCTCCTGCATGGTTATTAACACCCATTGTTGTTAACGGTAAAATTTGGGGCAGCTTATCCATATCTAAGCCTGCTACAGAAGCGCCTTGGAGCCAAAAAGAGACAGAAATCGCTGGAAAAATAGCAGATCAGTTAGCGATCGCAATTCAGCAAGCACAACTCTATCAACAAGTGCAGCAAGAACTGCGCGATCGCCAACGCGCAGAAGCTGCATTACAACTACTCAACCAAGAGCTAGAACAGCGAGTTCAAGAACGGACTGACAAACTGCAAATGGCGCTTTCTGCTGCCAAAATGGGAACTTGGGACTGGGATCTAGAGACGAACCTTGTTCACTGGTCACCTGAAGAATATAAGCTATTTGGCTTTCAAACCGATGCTGCGGGGCGTGTCCTCGATCAAAACGGAGCAGAAATTAGTCCTCATCCCACCTTTGAGTTGTTTTTGAGTTGTGTTCATCCCGACGATCGCGACTATGTGGTGCAAGAAGTCCGGCAAGCCTTAACACAAGGTTCTTCCTATGACATAGAGTATCGGCTGATCTGGCGAAATGGCAGCATTCATTGGTTGTATGCCAGAGGCGCTTGCGTGCTGAACAAACAGGGGAAACCTGTGCAGCTGATGGGAATTGCTATGGATATTACCAATCGCAAACAAGCAGAAGCCGCTTTGCGACGCAGTGAAAGGTGGTTGCAGAACTTTAGTCAAAAAATTTCTGTAGTGGTTTATACAATGGTTCAAGAAGCCAATGGGCAGATTTGGTTTGAATACATCAGCCCAGCCTGTAAATCCATCCTTGAGGTGACAGCAGAGCAAGCAATGCAAGATGCCTCCTTTTTAATCAAGCGGATTCATCCAGATGATCTACCACCTCGTGCTGCCTTAATGGCCCGTTGCACCCAGAACTTAGAACCTTTTTTCATGGAATATCGCATCATTACACCCTCTGGCAAACTCAAATGGGTGCAAGTCAATTCACAAGTGGAACCACGGGAAAACTGCGCTTTTGCTTGGCATGGAGTTTTGCTAGATGTGAGCGATCGCAAACAGGCAGAAGCAGCTATCCGACAGCAAGCTAGGCAGGAACGAGTACTCAGACTTGTTACCAACGAAATTCGCCAGTCTCTAGATTTGGATGCCATTCTCACAACTGCAGTTAATGAAGTACGACATACATTGCAAGCAGATCGGGTGGCGGTTTATCGTTTTAATGCCGATTGGAGTGGAAATTTTATTGTCGAATCAGTTGCCCCCGGTTGGGTGAAACTGGTTCAACCCAACATCAAAAAACTGTGGGAAGATACTTATTTGCAAGAAACCCAAGGAGGACGCTACAAAAATTACGAAACCTTTGCTGTTGCGGATATTTACACAGTTGGACATCAAGAATGTCATATTGTGCTGCTAGAACAATTTCAAGCCAGAGCCTATGCGATCGCTCCTATTTTCTTTGGAGAAAATCTTTGGGGCTTGTTGGCAGTTTACCAAAATTCGGCTCCTCGCGCTTGGCAAGCTTGGGAGATAGATCTGTTGCAACAAATAGCGAACCAATTGGCGATCGCTATTCAGCAGTCTGAACTTTACAAGCAACTACAAACCGAACTGCAAGAACGCCGACAAATTGAACAACAGATCCGAGCATCTCTCAAGGAAAAAGAAGTTTTATTGCGGGAGGTGTATCACCGGGTTAAAAATAATATGCAAATGGTTTCTAGTCTGTTAAGTCTGCAGTCCAGTAGCATTGATGACCCCGCAGTACTTAAATTACTCACCGAAAGCCAGCGTCGAGTCAAAACAATGGCACTAGTCCACGAGCGTCTCTATCGTTCAGAAAACCTGGCTCGGATTAACTTCGCAACTTATGTAGAACACTTGGTCAGCGATTTAGTACGCTCCTATACCTCGAAGAAATCAAATATCCGTTTTGTTATTGAGGTGAGCGAGTTAGAGCTAGATCTAGATGCTGCTGTTCCTTGCGGCTTAATTATTAATGAGCTAATTTCTAATGCCTTAAAATATGCTTTCCCCAACCAAAAAGGCGAAATTACGCTGCAATTTTGGCTGTACGATCCTGAATATTATTGCCTAGTTGTCAAAGATAATGGTATTGGAATACCTGTAGATATTGATCCTCAGTGTACTACTTCCTTGGGAATGCAACTTATACAAGGTTTAGTAGAACAACTTGGAGGTACACTGCAACTATATAGACAAGGAGGCAGCCAGTTTAAGATTTTCTTGAAAAAAAGGTTGTAACATGATATGCCACAACATTCTTCTAAACCCTCTATCCTAATTGTTGAAGATGAATGGGTCATTGCTTTAGATATCAAACAGCATTTGAAAAAGTTAGGATACAACGTCTCTGGTACTGCTAATTCTGCCGAAAAAGCTTTGGAACTAGTTGCTGCAAACAAACCAGATCTAGTTTTGATGGATATTTACCTGCAAGGCGACAAAAGTGGAATTGAAGCAGCAGATCAAATTCGCCAACAATTTGAGATACCTGTTGTATTTCTGACTGCCCATGCCGATGAGTCAACTTTAACAGAAGCGATCGCTACCCATCCATACGGCTATATCGTTAAACCTTTTGAAGAACAAGATCTGATTATTGCTATTCAAGTAGCTTTAGCTAACCATGTTGCCGAACAAGCAATTCGCCAAGCGCTACAGAAAGAAAAACGGCTAAATGAACTTAAATCTCAATTCGTTTCCATTGTTTCCCACGAATTTCGCAATCCCTTAAGTTCCATACTGTTGACACTAGAACTCTTAGAACAACCAGATGTAGTTAATCCCCAAAAACGACAAGCTCATATTGAACGGGGTAAAGCAGCTATCCAGCACATGGCGCAATTAATTACAGATGTGTTGGTTCTTGGTCAAGTAGAACAAGAGCAGTTTCATTGTCAACCAACACCAATCAATATTTCCCAGTTTTGCTCTTTCTTGGTAGAGGATTTACAATCCCGTGCTCAAAATACAGATAGATTGGTTTTAAACGTTTCGGGATGTGATGAAACAGCAAATCTTTTTTATGAACTCGATCCTAATTTATTACAACATATACTGAACAACTTATTAGAAAATGCCTTGAAATATTCCCCAAACGATAGCCAAGTCATATTTAACCTACGTTGTGAGCCAGATTACGTGGAATTTCAAATTCAAGACCAAGGTATTGGACTCACAGAAAAGGATTTAGCAAAGCTATTTACACCTTTTCATCGAGGAATTAACGTCAACAAAATTCCCGGCACAGGATTGGGGTTATCAATTACCAAAAAGTGTGTTGATGCACATGGAGGAAAAATCTTTGTTGATAGCCATCTTGGAGCAGGCACAACTTTCACTGTTATTCTACCCGTTTTAAAAATTGAAAATAATAACATCTACCAACCATACCAATGATGAACTTTCATAAATCTCTGCCAAAAAGTGAGTTTTATGTCAGCATTTGTGAATAGAAATTGAGCATAAATTAGATAAACTTTTGCGTGAATTGTAAAAAATTCTCTACAAGAGGTGTGAGGGTACTTTGCTGCCAGATGACAGCAGTTTCGATTACAGGTGCTTGTTCCCGTAGAGGATGATAACTGACACCAGAACGTTGAAGATTTTGGAGAGAAGATGGTGTAATCGCCACACCCATTCCCGCAGATACTAAGCCAATAATAGTTTGCATTTGAACTGCCTCCTGAGTAATTTGAGGTTTGATATTTCTCTGCCGAAAAAGACTCATGATCAAATCGTAAAGTCCGGGTGCTAGATAACGAGGAAATATAATCAAAGGTTCATTCTCTAGTTCCTGCACCTGAATATTTTCTGTTTGAGCTAAGGAATGATTTGACGGTAAAGCGACAACTAAAGTTTGCTGGTGAATAGATTGATAAGATAGGGTCTCATCTTCTAAAGGTGGATGGGCAAAACCTACATGAATTACAGAATCTCTGATTGCTTGTTCCTGTTGGCTGGTAGTTAACTCTCGTAAAACTAGTTCTACGTCGGGAAATTGCTCGCGAAATTGGCGCAAAATTAAGGGTAATAATTCGTAGATTACCAAACTCGTAAATCCTATTCTTAGTTGACCAGTTTGACCTCTACCAATCCTTTGAGTGAGTGCGATCGCAGTTTCTAGTTGTAGTAGTAATCCATAGGCTTCTTGTAAAAAAACCTTACCCGCTTCTGTTAGCTGTACCTGTCGCTTGGTTTTGCGATGAAAAAGTTCTACTCCTAGTTCTGCTTCTAGCTGCTGAATTTGTTGGCTGAGAGGCGGTTGCGCTATATGCAGCCTTTCTGCAGCTTTACTGAAATGCAGTTCCTCGGCTACAGCAATAAAGTAACGCAGGTGTCGTAGTTCCATTTTTTAATATTTAAAAGATATCAATTTTAAATAAATATATATTGGACATCTCAAAAAAGTCTACATATCATACTCGTACAACGATGTTGAGCGAGGGTAGAGCAATGTCTGAAAACACAATCTCCGAAAATTTTCGCAGTAAAGCAGTTACGCAAGGGGTACAACGAGCGCCAAATCGAGCAATGCTGCGTGCAGTTGGTTTCCAAGATGGGGATTTTAATAAAGCTATTGTGGGTGTGGCGAATTCCTACAGCACCATCACTCCCTGCAACATGGGAATTAATCGGCTCGCACAAAGAGCTGAAGAGGGAATTAAACTAGCTGGGGCAATGCCGCAAATGTTCGGCACAATTACCATTAGTGATGGCATATCTATGGGAACCGAGGGGATGAAATATTCCCTAGTGTCACGAGAAGTAATTGCTGATTCCATTGAAACCGCCTGTAATGGTCAAAGTATGGATGGGGTGATTGCTATCGGCGGTTGTGATAAGAATATGCCAGGGGCAATGATTGCGATCGCTCGGATGAATATCCCTGCTATTTTTGTTTATGGTGGCACTATCAAACCCGGACAGCACAAGGGTAAAGATTTGACTATTGTCAGTTCTTTTGAGGCTGTCGGTGAATATAGCGCCAATAAAATTGACACAGATGAACTATTAGCAATTGAACGCCAATCTTGTCCGGGTTCTGGTTCCTGTGGAGGGATGTATACAGCTAATACTATGTCTTCTGCTTTTGAAGCGATGGGAATGAGTTTGCCTTATTCTTCTACAATGGCAGCGGAAGACGATGAAATAGCCGAGAGTACGGAAAAATCAGCCAAAGTATTAGTAGAAGCAATTCGCAATCAAATTTTACCGAGACAAATTATCACCCGCAAATCCATAGAAAATGCCATTTCTGTAATTATGGCTGTGGGTGGTTCCACAAATTCTGTATTACATTTTCTCGCGATCGCTCACGCAACTGGTATAGAACTGAGTCTAGATGACTTTGAAACTATCCGTGGTCGCGTACCTGTATTGTGCGATTTAAAACCCAGCGGTAGATATGTGGCTACAGACTTGCACAAAGTAGGCGGTATCCCCCAAGTTATGAAGATGTTACTTGTGCATGGTTTACTCCACGAGGAATGTATCACTATCACGGGTAAAACTATCGCTGAAGTTTTAGCAGATATCCCTGATGAACCACCCAGCAATCAAGATGTGATTCGTCCGTGGAATAACCCGATGTATGCTCAAGGTCACTTAGCCATCTTAAAAGGGAATCTCGCTACCGAGGGAGCCGTAGCCAAAATTACCGGAGTGAAAAATCCCTGTATTACCGGGCCAGCGAGGGTATTTGACTCTGAAGAAGAATGCTTAGATGCTATCTTGGCAAATAAAATCCAAGCTGGTGATGTGATTATTGTTCGCTATGAAGGCCCCAAAGGCGGCCCTGGAATGCGGGAAATGCTAGCTCCCACCTCAGCAATTATTGGTGCAGGTTTAGGCGACGCAGTTGGGTTAATTACCGATGGACGCTTTTCCGGCGGTACTTACGGGATGGTAGTTGGTCATGTTGCTCCCGAAGCCGCCGTTGGTGGTGCGATCGCGCTAGTTGAAGAAGGCGATCGCATCACTATCGATGCTCATTCTCGCTTATTGCAAATCAATATTTCCGATGCAGAATTAGCCAATCGGCGCGCTAAATGGCAACCTCGTCCACCCCGTTATACAAAAGGCACCTTAGCCAAATATGCTAAGTTAGTTTCCTCCAGTAGTGTTGGTGCTGTCACAGATTTAGATTTATTTAAGTAAGGCGTTGCGATTCAACATAACTGGCAAGGGTTGTCATTCTTACAAAGTTCTGATGCCTGCGGCAACCCCTTCGGTGTACGGAGGAAACCTCCGCTCAACGCCAGTTCGTTCAAGTCGGGAGACCCGCCCACACGACTGGCTCGACTTTGCGCTTTGTCCTACCCTGCGGGAAGCCGCTAAAGCGTCTAGGTCATTGGTCATTAGTAATACCAATTTGAAAAAAGAATGCGACAGATTGTAGCACCGCATTCTCAGCCTGGATGCGTTAGCGATAGCGTAACGCATCCTACGTGAAATTAATTCATAGATATTCTTTTTAAGAGCATCCGTGTTCACTTTTTATTCACATTTATCTGTAATCCTAAAAAAAGGATGTGAGTAATAATAATCGAACTGAGGGTTAAAACTCATGCTTAACTCTACAGTTCTTTCTGCAATTGGAAAATTCTAGCATTCCTATTCGATTCCTTAAAATCATCACTGATGAACTGAATCAGTAACAAAAGAGATATTTTCGATAACAATAAATATTATTTTGCTAGTATTTTACTTCTTTATATTTAAATAATTCTAATTTTTTAAATTAATTATTTTCAGTAGGAGAAGTTGTGATGAATGGTAATTCCGTCAAAAATGCTATAGGTATTATTTCTAATCGTCATGCTGTAATACAAGTGCTTGATGAACTGAGAGCGATGGACTTTCCTATGCAAAAAATTTCTGTGTTTGCTACGGAATCAAAACAAAAAAAGTTGCACAATTCTCGTACAGATAATCAAATCACAACTCCTATTGAAGGTGCTAAAGCAGGTGCAATGACAGGAGGGACAGCAGGAGGAGTGTTAGCAGTTACCACTGGACTTGGTATTTTAATAATTCCCGGTTTTGGCCCCGCCTTAGCAGTTGAATCTGTTTTAACTACACTGCTAGCGGGTGGAGCAAGTGCAATATTTGGTAGTTTATGTGGTGCATTTCAAGGTTGGTTCGCTCCTGAAAAGCAAGTTAAACATTGGCAGCATAGTGAAGATTTTTTGGTGAAGGTAGAGGGGACTACAGAGGAAATTCAGCAAGCAGAATCTATTCTTCGATACTGGGGTGTGCGAGAGTGGCATATTTATGAACTGAGCAAAAAATTACTGTAATTACAGATTTAAATAAGAATTAAATTAGATGATTTTGAACAAAAAATTACTGCGATAGATAGTTAAATTGGAAGGTATAAATGCCAGCAAATACCATCAATACAAATCATTCTTCCCATCTAAAACAAGATGAACTCAATTATGAATGGCATACTCTACCAGACACAGAGGTTGTGCAAACCTTAGCTAGTCATTCAGAAGCAGGCTTGAGCCATCAAGAAGTAACCAAGCGACGGGGACAAAGACATAATTCCAATTACCAATTACCAATTACCTATTCCCTATTCCCTCCATATATCAAAATATAACTGCTATAAACTAACGTTGTAAAAATTGGATTTTACTTTAGCCAGAGTCAAGCAGTATTTACATATCTATCAAACAATACTTACTCTCTTGATTTAGGTATTATTAGTTATTGAAAATTTTTATTATTTATAATCGATACAAGTGAGTAAGATTCTCATAATTTTCATATTTGAACATTTAAGTTTTTGTAAATTTCGCTACAGAATATTGCCGTTGATGCTTCCGCATCAGTAAAATGAATTTTCTGCATGAAAAAGTTTAATTTTGTGTATAAAATCACTAATTTTTATGCATAATAGATACAAATATCATGGGCAAAAAATATGGTTTTTACATTAGATAGCAAGAGCAAATCGCTCTCAATAGCTCATCTAAATGCAAATAGCTATTAATAACCCTTGATAAATGTTGCATTTGGTCAAAGTTGTGGAAATTACAGATAAATAGCCATTGAATGAAGGCTATGAAAGTGCAGTCATTTATCTAGATTTCATAAGCTAGGACTTGACTTTATACAGCAAATCAATGTAACGTATCTTACTTTAATAGGTGTGCAGAAAGAACCCCATTAATTGTTTTTTTAGCAATTAATTAGGGGTATTTCGTGGAGAGGAAAACGGAAATATGTCTAATATATTGTGGAAAAATCTGGTATTACTTCCAGTATTTTTGGCTGCCTATGCATCGGCTTCGTCCAGTGTGATTGCAGCAGAAATATTAAACGCTTCTGACTCAAAAGCAGCAGGAATTGCCACAGAGAAAGCAAACATTAATCAGCAGTTACTTGCTCAAGCTAAAACTGATGAAAATAGAGTTTTAGTAAGTGAAGTCAGTAGCCAGGATTCAATGTCTCAAGTTACGTCAGTTTCTCAGTTTTCTGACGTACAACCAACTGATTGGGCATTCCAAGCTTTGCAGTCTTTAGTTGAACGCTACGGTTGTATAGCGGGTTATCCTAATGGAACTTACCGCGGAAATCGAGCTTTAACTCGTTATGAATTTGCCGCAGGTTTGAATGCTTGTTTAGATAGAGTTAATGAACTGATTGCAACAGCAACAGCTGACTTGGTGACAAAACAAGATTTAGCCACCCTCCAGCGTTTGCAAGAAGAATTCTCCGCAGAATTAGCAACTTTACGCGGTCGAGTAGATTCTTTAGAAGCCCGGACTGCGGAACTAGAAGCCAATCAATTTTCTACTACAACCAAGCTAGTCGGTGAAGCAATTTTTGCAGTCACTGATAGCTTTGGCGATAATGACAACAACAACACTGTATTTCAAAACAGAGTACGTTTAGATTTACAAAGTAGCTTCACTGGTAGAGATACCTTACATACCCGGATTGCAGCTGGTAACGCTAATGCGTTAAGTTTGCCCGGTAACAGCTTTGAGAGTACTCAAACCTTTAACCTAGGTAATACTGGCAACAATAGTGCCATTATAGACTGGTTATCCTATTACTTCCCCCTGGGTAACTCCCAAGTATATATAGCAGCCAGTGGCGGTATTCATAGCGATTACGCGCCTACTCTTAACCCTTACTTTGAAGGTTTTGATGGTGGTAACGGTGCTTTATCTACCTTTGCATCTGAAAGCCCAATCTACCGGATTGGCGGTGGTGCAGGTGGTGGCGTTAATTTTGTGTTTGGTAGTGGTAACGGCGGTTTCCAACCTTCAATCACCGTAGGCTATTTGGCCTCCCAACCAAATAACCCAGGAGTACGTACTGGTTTATTTGAAGGTAACTATGCAGCACTGGCTCAATTAAACTTAAACGTAGGCGATCGCCTTTCTTTTGCTGCTACCTACGTCCACGGATATCATGATGCTGGTACTGCCCTATTTGACCTAGGCGGAGCCGGAAATATTGGTGTAGTGGGTACTGTACCGGCCAATTTAGTTGGTGGCGGTAATCCATATAACAGTAATTCCTATGGCTTTGAAGCCGCTTTCAAACCTAGCGACAAACTCTCGATTAGTGGCTTTGTGCTTTACAGCGATATTACCAGCGTCGTAGGTAATAATAATGATGAAGTTTGGAGCTATGGTATTGGCGTAGCTTTACCAGACTTCGGCAGACAAGGTAATGTTTTAGGTATTTTTGCTGGTGCCCAACCCTACTTAGGAAGCATTGGAGGCGATCGCCCTTACCATATTGAAGGGTTTTATAAATATCGTGTCAGCGATAATATCTCCATTACCCCTGGGTTAATTTGGTTAACCAGTCCTGGTCAAGTTGCTAACAGCGATAATGCCATCATTGGTACTCTGAGAACCACTTTCACCTTCTAAAACACCGATTACTTCATCAAATATCAGTAATTTTTGTAGGGTGGGCACTTGCGATTATTAGGTTTTGAACCGAAGATCCAATAGTGTCCACTCTATAGTTATTTATTCGGGAATTTTGACTATAAAAAATTCTTGCTAAAGGCAAATACAGTTCATTTAATAAAATTAATTGATAAAAAAACCAAAAACTAGTTACTCAACAAAAAACCGAACAATAATTTTGGAGGGGGTTTGGGGGACGCAACCGTCACCCAATCGGGGGTTTGGGGGAGAATCCCCCAATTCTGCTGGCTTTTTTAATAAGTGAAAAATCATTAAAAAAGAAAAGTACTTCTAAGTATACCAATAGTCACAGGGTCATTATTAGGTGTATGTCCGGGTTCTAATATATGAATGATTCCTGGTGTAATACTAATATTATCTGTGACTTGAAAGCGATAAAAACCTTCAATTTGCAATGTCGTTCCTGGTTGTCCACCTGCACGTCCTAAACCTGTATTAACTGTGTCGGGAACATTGCTACCTGTTGGTAAGTTACTGTTAGTAATTTTTGGCGGTTGTCCGAAGTAAATTCCACCCAAATTTCCTTTAGCAAATAAATCTGGGAAATTAACAAACGCCATGTAATTTGTTGTTTCTACACTTCCTGTTTGTCCAGGAATGTAAGAACTGGTATAACCACCCCATGCACCGAGAGTAATACGGGGCGAAATTTGCCAAGTGACGGTTGCACCTACAGCATTGGTTTGTAGAGGTTCGGAATTTGCACTTAAGCACTCATCACCTACAAAACTGAGTAAGCAACCATCTGAAGAGTAATTATTCACATAATAAACACTTAAATCAACAGCATCCGTTGGCGTTACAAGTAACTGTATACCAGTCGTAGTATTACTATCAAATAAGCCAGTACCTTGACCTGGGTTACCAGGAGTATAACTAGAATAAAGTGCCTGTAAACTGAGGCGTTTAGCAATCTGCCAATCCACAGCTATACCACCATGACCAAACCCTATATTTAAAATAGGGTTGCGTTGAGCGAACAGAGATAGTGGGCCTGTAGCACCGCTTTCTGCGCGGTTTGGGCCGCGAAAAGCAGTTGTCATATTGACGTTTTCTGTACCGATCATCAGCGCTAAGTTATCAGTAGCTAACCAGTGATAATGCAGATCACTAATGATTAAGCCATCTGTTGGAAATTCGTAGCCCAGCAAAACATCATTCCGAGAAACGCTATTGTTAAATCTCGGCTCACTTGCACCAATTCCATGTAAAAGACCTGTAAACAAGTAACTACGCGGCGTAAATTGGGTAGTTAAATATAGCTGATTTATGAAGATGACATTAGCATTTGTACCTAAATCATTTGCATCTTTGATACCGTCTCTAGGACTAACGTCACCACGATTGCTATTTCTTCCTTGCACGCCAATGATGCTTAAGCCACTCAGTTTAGTTGTTGTGGAAAATTGATTGGCTTCAAGTTCAGCTGTCCGGGCTTCTAATTTATCAACTCTACCCCGTAAAGCTGCTAATTCTGGGGCAAATTCTGATTGTAATTTTTGGATTTGGGCTAAATCTTCGCGGCTAACTAAGTCACTGGTAGCTGTAGCAATTAACTCGTTAACTCTATCTAAGCAAGCATTGACACCTGCGGCAAATTCATAGCGTGTCAAAGCGCGATCGCCACGATAAGTGCTATTGGGATAACCTGCGATACAACCGTAGCGTTCTACTAAAGATTGTAATGCTTGGAATGCCCAGTCTGTAGGCTGTACATCTTTTAGTTGTGATACCGATGTTACTTGCGCCATCGGTTCGGGATTTTCTAGAGAAGACTCTTCGCTAGAAAATGGCAAACTATAATCTTGGGCGATCGCTTTTTGGCAAAATCCGTTTACGCCCGCAATTATTAACCATGCCAGCATCCAGGTTTTTCTTTTCGTGGGGCGTATCATTGGCTTCTACTCTGCTTCCATACTTAGGCCATGAGTGTATTCACGTTTATGACAAATGGCTTGAGGAAATTTACTGATTTTGTGTCAAATTTGACTTAAAAATTTTTGGGCAATATTTAAAAACCGCGAGTATAAAAGATAAATTATGCAGCCTCAAACTACTCTCTAGATAGAGCGCAAACCAACATGGTCAATCGATTGCGAAAGCTAACTTTAAAACCCTCATGGCAAAATCAGCCTGATGTTGGGAGAAATCAAGATACCTCTACAACACCCAAAATAAATTCTCAATGGGGAAATAGGCTGACATCAACCCTAGCGATCGCCATATTGTTGAGTAGTGTTGGTGTATTAATTTCTTTTACTTGGCTCAGTATTCTTTATATATTCAATCCAGAACAAATTATCTGGATGAATAAATTTTTACCAGAATGGGCGCAAATATCTCGGGGTAATTACAAGGATAAACCCTTGACTCTCAAACAAATTCAACTTAGCTTGAGTCAAAAAAAACTCATAGCTGGGGAAACTATAACTGTGGCGAAGGATAAACAACAGTCTTTTTTGCTGCCAGTTTTTCAACAGCGTCCTGATTGCCTAAATGATTGTCAAGTATTGGTAGAGTTGAGGGTTTATCAACAATCTCAAGATTTGGAATCACCATCTCCCACGGAAAAATACTACCGTCTAGCCAATCAACTAGCCATAACTGGGCCAGAAGAATCTTTTGTGGTTTCTACTGCTGATGAAGTGGAATTAGAAGACTTAGAACACAGCCAACCCCTACCATTAAATGAAGTAAATCGCTTTCCGGGTGGCACATCATCAGGGTTATGGCTCAATTTACAAGGTAAACTGCCCCAGGGAACCAGTGCGATCGCCTACGGTAACATTGTCTACTACAATCCAGAACGTAGTACTTTGCAACAGATGTTGACTTGGAAAAGCCCCAATGGACAACTACCGAAATGGCAGCAGGTAACTGGAGATAGTGTTAAAGAGTTAGTTGTCGATCAAACTATAGGTTTAGAACCACGATTACGCATTTACCAAATCAAACCTTTAAAATTATTTCTCCATCCCATTGCTTTAGAAGAAATTTCCTTAAAAATACCAGCCCTGAAAACTCCTGCTTACCAAAATGCTTTATTACTAGCCCGTAGTGGACTGTGGACTCCCTCCTTTGAGTGGTTGCAATCATTACAAAAAAAGCAAAAAGCCACGCTTCCCGTAGCAGCACAAGCGCAAATTGATGTGATTCACCTACACTCCCAACTTACTAAAACCGAAGCCGATAAGACTTGGGCAATTCCCTCTCAAGAGGTGCTAGCAGATTTAATTGATGGTCGCTGGCAAAAAGCTTTAGAGGTATTTGAAGCTTCGCCGCAAAATGTCCCGGAAATTGCAACTCTGCTGCAAATGGATGGAGGTAGATTATGGAACCGCATCACCACAGCATTACGAGTCAATCCCAATCGGCCAGAGGTTATAGCTTGGGGTGCATTGATATTAGCTGTTCAACGGGGAGAAGAACACGCTATTTCTTGGTTGAAAGCACAACCCAAAATTAACCCAGAGACAATCACTTATATTGAAGGTTTGTTAAGTAGCTTAAGTAACGAGGGTATTAGACCAAAAATCCTTTCTACTCAGCCCAGCCGGATTATTGGTTCCGTGCAACTCGTCACCCAAGTAAATAAAACTGAATGGCTAAGACCAAATCTCACAACAGACCTACAACTGACAGATAACGAAGTTTGGTATCAAGTAGAAGTGAGTGCATTTAACGACGGTAAACGCTGGCTAAATTTCCCCTTTGGAAATTTTCAATTACCTAAGATTTCTCCTGCCAAATTTATGTGGGATACCTTGGGTATTAGCAGTGACCCAACAATTTTGATAGTGGTTTGGTTACCCAACGGAGAACAACAAATGACCACCGCCACAATCAAAGGAGTGCAATTGCAAGCAGGGGTTTTACGCCTCCTTGTATCCGGACAGCCAATCGCGGAAAATCAAAATCGCCTCCAACCCCGACCTTTAGCTTTAACAGATGCGGCGCTGGAATGGGTACAACCATCCCCTATCACTCTGGAAGAACTATCAAAACAAGAGCCAGCCAGAGTGTCAGCAATGTTACCAACAGTATGGAAGTCTTTACAACAATCAGGTCAAATTCCCAATGGTGCCATGCCCAGTCTGCCACAAATGTTGCAACAAATAGGCTATTGGCCCGTGCAAGTCTTAAATTTAACCAATAACCCTCATCCAGAAAGTGTCTTAACTATCTCAGATGAAGCGATCGCATCATTAAATCATCTAGGGGTTGACCCAGAAGCAGCAAAAAATTTTTCTCGTCCCCGCACTTTAATCTTGTCTGATAGCGGTAAGATAATTTATACTGAGTTTCAGCAAAATTACCACCAAACACTAACAGGGATAGCCCAACTTGCAGAGGGACAATCTCTAGCGCTATTAGTAGAAAATGGTGATAAATACAGCCTCAAGCGCTGGTCAAAGAAAAATCAACGCTTTGAATAACAGCCGCAGGAAGGTTGAAGGCTGAAGTATAAAGAATGAATTTAGTTGTCTTAGGCGCAACCCTATTACTAAATTTAGGAAATTGAATGTAAGGTTGCAGAAAAATTGGCTAATTTTGTTTTAGCCTTGAGCCTCCAGAATTCAACCTTCAGTCTGTGTTTAGCTTATTGCTCTTGGCAATCAGCAGACAGACGTTGCTCCTTCAGGCTTTGCAACTGTAACAGCAAAGATTCAACCTCTGCTCGCAGGTGCATTAATTTAGCTTGTTGGTCGTCTTGGTAATAAGCCTTATTCAACTGGCTGGCCCAAAGTTCTTGGGAAGAGCGATCAGAAACACTAGTAGAAGAACTGGTAGACATAGTTATTTAAATCCACAACTCAACTCACACCATTAGAGATAATATAATAATGTAGTTTTAAGCTTTGTTAAATGATTGTATACTTTCAATCATTTACTCTAATGGGTTTATAGTTTTGTGATAAGAGACTCAAATTGTGATGGCTGTGTTCCAGAGAAAACATCACAGATGAGATTCGCTTTTAGCAAAACTTCTGACAAAGCTGACTGGAAAATGGTAAATAAAAATCTAGGTAAAACGCCCGCACTATAAAAATTACTTTGTTCTTGTGATGAGAGCGTCTCTTGGTGCAAGATGTTTACCATTGAAATTTTTCTGTTTGCACGAAAAAAACTGATATAAATTACCGTGACTGTAAGCCTATCTGCTGCTAAATCTCATCGCCAACCTTGGCCCGGACTGATCGAAGCCTATCGGGAATACTTGCCTGTGAGCGAAACCACGCCCGTTGTCACTTTATTAGAGGGTAATACACCACTAATTCCAGTGCCAGCGATCGCAGAACGCATTGGTAGACAAGTCCGCGTTTTTGTCAAATACGACGGTCTTAACCCCACTGGTAGCTTCAAAGACCGGGGAATGACAATGGCTATTTCCAAGGCGAAAGAAGCAGGGGCAAAGGCGGTAATTTGTGCCAGTACAGGTAATACCTCAGCAGCCGCAGCCGCTTATGCAAGGCGTGGGGGTATGAAGGCTTTTGTGCTGATTCCCGATGGTTATGTAGCGCTGGGTAAGTTAGCACAGGCTTTACTATATGGGGCAGAAGTACTGGCGGTAAAAGGAAATTTTGACCGCGCTTTAGAAATTGTCCGTGAGATGGCAGAAAGCTACCCCATCACCTTGGTGAATTCGGTCAATCCTTACCGTTTAGAAGGGCAGAAAACAGCCGCATTTGAAATTGTTGATGTCTTAGGTAACGCCCCAGACTGGCTATGTATCCCAGTTGGTAATGCGGGTAATATTTCTGCATATTGGATGGGATTTTGTCAATATCACCAAGTAGGGAAATGCGATCGCTTACCCAAGGTGATGGGCTTCCAAGCAGCAGGTGCAGCACCTTTAGTTAACGGTCAGCCAGTACAGCATCCCGAAACAGTAGCAACAGCGATTCGCATTGGCAATCCTGCGAGTTGGGAAAAAGCTGTAGCAGTTAAATCAGCTAGTCAAGGAAACTTCCATGCTGTTACTGATGAGGAAATTCTTGATGCTTACAGATTGCTAGCATCAACAGAAGGCGTTTTCTGCGAACCAGCCAGTGCAGCTTCCGTAGCTGGAATGTTGCAGGTGAAAGACCAAATTCCTTCAGGGGCGACAGTTGTGTGTGTTCTCACAGGCAATGGTTTAAAAGACCCAGATACAGCCATCAAACACAGCCACAGCCAATTTAAACAGGGAATTGAGGCAGAATTAGGCGCAGTTGCTGAAGCAATGGGATTTTAGAATTTGGATTGATCAGCAGATCCCCGACTTTTTCAAAAAGTCGGGGATCTAAATTTCTCTACGTTGATTGAGAATGCTGCTAAGTAGGGAGGCATAATTATTTGTAGGATGGGTTAGCGATAGCGTAACCCATGCGGGTGTTGGGTTTCGTGCCTCAACCCAACCTACGTCCATCTTATATTTAATTCCAACCAGCTACTTATGTAGCGCAGATTCTAGAACACCAATAATGAATATCAAAATCAGAAAAGAAGTGCCTGGTGATGTTGCTGATATTGAAGCTTTGACAACAGCGGCGTTTCTTAATACGACCTATAGTAGCCATACCGAACAGTTGATTGTGAATGCTTTGCGTGACTCAGGGAATTTAACAATTTCTCTAATTGCTGAAGTTGAAGGTAAAATCGTTGGGCATATTGCTGTATCCCCAGTTGAAATTTCTGATGGTAGCCAAGGGTGGTATGGACTGGGGCCAATCTCTGTCGTGCCGGAACATCAAAGCGTTGGTATTGGCTCACAACTGATGAGGGAAGCGTTGGCTACTCTACGCCAACTAGGTGCATCTGGATGTGTATTGCTGG
Organism: Calothrix membranacea FACHB-236; assembly: GCF_014696315.1. GTDB lineage: Bacteria > Cyanobacteriota > Cyanobacteriia > Cyanobacteriales > Nostocaceae > Aulosira > Aulosira membranacea. The sequence continues at coordinate 55,241 of NZ_JACJPX010000007.1, read as the reverse complement.
GAAACCCTAACTACTACAGCCGTTTTGGTTTTAAGGCAGAGCCTAGTTTAGTTCTACCCGATGTTCCACCTGAATACTTCCAAGCTATTTCCTTTAACGGACACATACCAACTGGACTCGTCTCATATCATGAGTCATTTAATATGAAAGAGTGATTGGTCATTGGTCATTTGTTATTTCTCCCTCATCCCCCTCATCCTTCTTTCATGTATGGTGATGAAAATTTTTCATCGGGACTGCCTACATAACGATAGGATATTTTTTGAATTGAAAGTCTCTAATTTCTCACCTGTAGAGAATGGGTGAATTCCAACGCTTCAGTTAAACTGGAAGAGAGTTAAAGAATGCAAACAAAACAATGGATATACAGACTATAAAAGAGCGAATCGCCATCGTTCAAAGCAAACGCGAATATTTACTCAGTCTCTTAGAACAACCCAATATTGGTACTTTGAGAATTGATGTAAATCAAGCATTGGAAGAATTAGATGATTTAGTTGATGAATTTAGACGCACTGTTCCCGAGACAGAAAATAACTAAGCGTATCCAGATTTAAATAAAAATACAAAACTGCGTTGGTAAAGTTATTGAGCAACTTTACCAACGCTTTTAATAGCTATCATGTCCCTAAGTCCCTATAATTCTCTTGCGCTTGGGTTAATCAAGCACTTTCACTATATTGCATCATTTATGTTGGAACTTAGTGATTTATTGCACGGTTTCCTAACTCTCTTACCATAGCGATGAGTTCGGTTGTTGGTACATCTTTTTTACAAAACTCATCGAAGCTAGACATACCATTGGGATGGAAATTTGCATCTTCTACTGAAGAGTAAGCCAGGATTTGTATTGTGGGAGAGATAGCTTTAATGTGCGCTGAAGCACTCCAGCCATCCATAACAGGCATTTGCAAATCTAGAACAATTACATCAGGTTGGTAGCGTTTAACCATTTCTATAGCTTCTTGACCATTGCTGGCTAAACCTACTACTTGGATATTTTGTTGACAAGAAAAAGCTAATTGTAGGGTTAGGCGGGTTAGTTCGTGATCATCAACCACTAAAACACGCAAGGTAGAAGACTCGCAGGACAACATTAACATTTAAAAGTTTAAGTACAATAACTTTTATAGTTTATGGTAATTAGTCCTGGGAGTTACTCTATCCTATGGTTGAATAATTGGGCTTTTAGCTCACTAAATAATTTAGATTTTGTGAGGAAAAATTAAAGTTTTCTAAAAGTAGTAGATTTAGCTAATTGTCAAGATAGAAGGAATTCTTTTTTGTATCAATCAGGTTTGAGCTAATGCTAGTTGAGCGTAATGCCATATTGATGAGGCTTTGTTGTGAGTGCGCTTCTGGCGCGCGATCGCAGGGTTGCCTTTGGATATAGCTGCCATTGCTTTGTAATTCCCAAGCTTGGCGATTGTCCGCTAGCATAATTCCTAAGATTTCTTGCAAATCTTTAGCAATATCTGGATCTTTAATTGGGGTAATTACTTCCACACGGCGGTCTAGGTTACGACGCATCCAATCGGCGCTACCAATATAGATTTCTTCCTGGGCATTGTTGTAAAAATAAAAAATCCGGGAGTGTTCTAAAAAGCGACCGACTATGCTAATAATCCGAATATTTTCACTAATATCTTTTAGTCCTGGGCGCAAGCAGCAAACACCACGGATAATCAAATCGATTTGGACTCCAGCGCGGGAAGCTTCATATAAAGTTGCAATAATCTGCGGATCTACTAAAGAATTCATTTTGGCAACAATTCTCCCAGTAATCCCATTTTTGGCATTTTCGATTTCCCGATGAATTAGTGCTAAAAAGCGATCGCGCATATTCACAGGTGCAACTAATAATTCGCGATAGGACTTTTGCCGGGAGTAACCTGTTAAAAAATTGAATAAATCGGTAATATCAGCACCAATTTCTTCGTTGCAAGTGAATAATCCTAAATCTGTATAGAGTCGTGCAGTTTTTTGGTTATAGTTACCAGTGCCAATATGGACATAGCGTCGCATCCGGTCTTTTTCTCGGCGCACGACCATAATGGTCTTACAGTGAGTTTTCAGCCCAACTAGCCCATAAACAACGTGAACCCCGACTCTTTCTAATCGTCTCGCCCAGTAAATATTATTCTCTTCATCAAACCGCGCTTTTAATTCCACCAATACAGATACTTGCTTACCATTTTCTGCGGCTGCAATTAAAGCATTGACAATAGGCGAGTCTCCAGAAGTCCGGTAAAGGGTCATTTTGATCGCCAGGACATTCGGGTCATGGGCAGCATGGGTAATAAAACGCACCACGGTTGAGGAAAAAGATTGATAGGGATGGTGTACTAACAAATCCTTTTCACTGATGACTGCGAAAAAGTCTTTTCCTTCCTCTACCTCTAGGATTTCCGAACTGACGCTAGGTTCTCGCAACCATTGCAAGCGAGAAGGAACTACAGATTGTCGTGGTGGATCTTTAAATTCCGATAGCGGTAATGACAGAAAGTACATCAAATCCCGTAGTCCCAAAAGTCCATTGACTTCGTAAACATCGCTTTCGCTTAATTCCAAATCTTCCAATAAACGCGATCGCACTCCTTCGGGAGTTTGGGATTGGATTTCTAAGCGGACTGGGGTTCCCCCAATGCGACGTTTCCGCAATTCTTGTTCAATCGCCAACAGTAAATCATCGGCTTCATCTTCTTCCAAAGCCAAGTCAGCATCACGAGTAATGCGGAAAGGGTGATATTCCTGAATATTCATTCCCGGAAACAGGGAATCTAAATTATGCGCGATCGCCTGTTCTAAAGGTATACCAGTCCAGTGAGCAGGTTGACCGTTGTGATAAATTCCTAACTCTGGAGGTAAGGGTATAAATCGCGGTAAAACTTTCGGGACTTTGACTCTGGCAAAAAATTCTTCTTCTGTTTCAGGATTTTTCACCACTACAGCCAAATTGAGGCTGAGATTAGAAATGTAGGGGAAAGGATGGCTGGGATCTACAGCTAAGGGAGTTAAAACCGGAAAAATTTGTTCTTCAAAATAGTTATCTAAATAATTGCGTTGTTTATCAGTTAGCTCTATATAATCCAGAATATGTATTTTATTTTGCGCCAATAATGGTCTGAGTACTTGCTCAAAATGCTGATGCTGTTTAGTTACCTGGGGACTGAGGGTAAACCTAATATCATCTAGCTGTTGTTGTGGTGTGCGACCATCAGGACTTAACTGAGTAACTTTTGCCTCTACTTGTTGCTTTAGTCCCGCAACCCTAACCATAAAAAACTCATCCAAGTTAGAGGTAAATATCGCCAAAAACTTGAGTCTTTCTAAAAGAGGCGTTCGCTGGTCGAAAGCTTCATGTAAAACTCGGTTATTAAACTCTAACCAGCTTAATTCTCGGTTGATATAGTATTGTGGATCGCTCAGATTGATGGGAGTAGTAGCGCTCTTTTTGGATTTTGCCATGATCACCTTAGGGCGGATAGTTGCAGCCCATGCAACTGAATAATAAACATAGTAATTGAAATAGTGTAAGCAAGCGAGTGACTTTTTACGGTTGTTTGTTGACGGTTGACTGTTGACGGTTAACTGCTGAATAATTTCGCAGTTCCCATTACCCCCAATCCCCAATCCCCAATCCCCAATCCCCAATCCCCAGTCCCCAATCCCCAATCCCCATGTTCCAAGCTACTCGCCGCCGTCTGGCTCTTTGGTACACTGCTGTAACGGCTGTATTACTCTTATTATTTGCCAGTGGAGTATATTTCTATGTCCGCAATACATTGATTGAACGGATTGATGATACTCTCAATCATGTTGTGGAAGTAGTAGAGCGATCGCTCATCATTGAGCCAATCAATAGTGGTAATGAGACATTACGCATTAATGTAGAAGCAAGTTTTCGTGACAATACTGACACAGTAGAAGACGATCACATTGATTTGGAATGGTTTAGTGCGAATGGCGAATTACTTTGGTCAACTCTATCCACGCCTTTGAATGTTCCCATTCATGCAAATCGCACTGGTGAAACTGTGCGTGTAACTGATGAGGGATGGGAAAAGTCACCAGTTTTATTACGTCAAGTTACCCATCGTGTAGAAGTTGGTCGCCAGGTGTTAGGTTATCTGCGTGTTAGCCATCCCTGGTTTGAAGTTACTAAACCTAGCCGTCAATTTATGTTGGATTTGGCCATTGGTACGTGGTTAATGGTGCTTTCTGTTGGTGCTAGTGGTTGGTTTCTGTCTGGTAAAGCAATGGAACCTGTAGGTGATTCCTATCAACGGCTGAAGCAATTTACCGCCGATGCTTCTCACGAATTGAGAAGTCCGATTACTTTAATTCAAACTAATGTACAAGTTGCTCTGGCTGATTTAGAGTCAGCAGAAGTAGAACCTACAGCATCTTTACACTATCGCCAACAATTAAAATTAGTGGAACGACTCACCCAACGCTTGGGTAGGTTAGTTAATGATTTACTGTTTTTGGCACGTCAAGATAGTGGCATTAGCAAAGATAACTTTTCCTCTTGTCCCTTGGATGCTTTGCTAATGGAAGTGCTAGAAGAACAGCAATTATTAGCTAGAGAAAAGAAAATCAGCCTGGCTTTGGATTTGGTAGATCCTGTACTTGGAGAAACTAACCCCGAACTGTCGGACGATTGGTTCACACTTGTAGGTAATTGGGATCAATTGGTGCGACTGTTCACTAATTTGATTAGTAACGCTGTGCAATACACCCCATCTGGTGGACAGGTGAATGTAGAATTGGCGCGTTTAGAAGGTATCAATCGCGTTGCTGGCTTGCGCTACAGTAACGCTCAGTTACAAGTTAAAGTTAGTGATACTGGGGTTGGCATTCCTGGAGATGCACTACCAAAGTTATTTGACCGCTTTTATCGAGTAGATCCAGCGCGTACTCATAGCAATGGCAATACAGCTACAGAAATTTCTACTGGATCAGGATTAGGGTTAGCGATCGCTCAAGCTATTGTCGAACATCATCAAGGTCAAATTCAAGTAGAAAGCCGTCTAGGTAAAGGTACTAGTTTTACCGTTACTTTACCTATAACTCTCGAGTCTTAATGCTGGAATTGGCATTTGTTTCTTATGACAGATGAATTGGGATTACTTCGCCTACTAAGTTAGATAGTAAAAATTGCTGTAATGGGTTAATTCCAATATCTATAGGACTCATAATTTATTTTTAAATTTCACGTAGGATGCGTTAGCGATAGCGTAACGCATCAGTGCCAGAGCTAAAAATCTGCAAAAATAATATCTTTGCAAAGTTTAATTATTTTTCAATTAACTAGTATGTAAAGCAGATGTATTAATAAAATAAAAGCTAATTAAGCCTAGCTCAATTTAATTATCAATAGTAATTAATTTCCTCATTCTCAAGAAATAAAGACTTACTCTAATTTACTTAAATTTTCAAACCTTTAGTTAGATACATAAATTTATATTAATTGTTAGATTTAAATTATTGAAATCAAAATTATATCAAGCAAATAATTTCAATACTTGAGGGTAATAAGTGCAAATTTATTACCTAATGTAATTTGCTGATTTATCAAACTCAAAAATAATTTAATTTGAGACTCTAGGAGTGTACCATGAATAGCAATTCGCAAAAGTTTCGCAAGTCGGCTGAAATTTTGGCTGCTCTCTGCGGCGGTTTACTGATGAGTGTGCCAGCACTTGCCCAAACACCAATACCAGTAACACCACAGCCTACTTCTGTAGGCAAAGTTAATCCTTGTCCCAGAATTTTTTATGAAGAACCACACAACAGTCGTGTTTTGGTTCCCCAAGGATGTCCTCCTAATGCTTTAACCCAACAAGTTCAATCCCAAGGGACAGTTCCTAATAATTCTGCCACCTCATCACAAGAACAAACAAATATAGGTGTAGGTGGAGAAGCGCCAGGAAGCACTTCTAATTCACAAACTAATCCCAGTCCCGGTATTTTAAACGAAGCGCCTTATAATCGTTCCCAGCAGAATACACAAACTCAGAGTTCAACAACTCAAAATTCAACTACATATTCCACCCCACAACAGGTTCCTTCTCAACAAAATTCTGTAACTGAACCCTCCCTCAGCCAGCAGGGACAACGTCCAGTGGCGACAGTAGCGCTCAACAATGGTAATGTTAATGTCAAGCTGGTAAATGATACTGGCGCTAATGTAACTTATCAAATTATTGGCGATACTAATGAGCGATCGCTTAGTGGAAAATCTGATGTAGTACTACAGAATTTACGTGCGCCTATCACAGTGACATTTCAACGCGAAGATGGCGGATTATTGTCAGTAAATGCACAATCTTCTTCCGAAACTGGATTATTAGAAGTTAGATTGGACGAAACCACAGACGTAGCTCAAGATGCAAAAGCTATGCGAATCCAATCCAATGGCTCAGTATTTTTGAATTAGTCCTTCGTCGTTTGTCATTTGTCATTTGTCATTTGTAAAAATAATAGTAGGGCTGGTGATGTCCAACCCTACTATTATTAACTCATTGCTTTCAAACACCAAGAGGTAATAGGCAATAGTTTCGTTTTGGGAAATTAACGACGATTCTGAAAAGAATTAGGGTTTTTAAAGTAGATGTATTTTTAGTTCACAATCTACAATTCAAAATCCAAAATCCAAAATCTAAAATCTAAAATTGTCTTAGCGTTTGGGTAATTTAGTCAACTTATCAACCAAAAATACCTCCTGCTTGCTGTCTTCCAGAATCCTCGCTAATACGAGGGATCTTTCATAAAAGTTACGAGCAGTAAGATAATTATTGAGTTTTTCGTATATCTTGGCGTAGGTCATAAAAACTCCAAATTCTTCCCTTAGATTTTGGGAGTCTCTAGCCATTGCTAGACGTTGTTCTAATAAGTCAAAAGCACGCTCATTGCGTCCTACAGAACTATGAGCTGTGACTAAACCATCAAGTGCTCTTACATAATTAGTGCGATCGCGTGTGGTTTTCGCTATCCTCAAAGCAGCGCCATAAGTGCCAATAGTATCGTCATAATTACCCATTGCGAAGTAAGCATCACCCAAATTGTTGAGGGTATTTGTCTCACCAATCACATCACCACTTTGACGACGGAAAGACAAAGCAGTTTCATACAATTTTATTGCCTTGCTGTAATTGCCGACTCTGGCATTTACCAGCCCCCAATTACTCAAAGACAATCCTTGTCCGGCAATATTTTGGACATTTTGGGCGATTTCCAGGGCTTCTTGTACGGTTTTGCCCGCTGGAATGAATTCTCCTTTTTGTAGCAGCACTGTACTAATATTATTCAGTGCAAAAATCTGAGACTGAAAATCTTTAGTATCGCGAGCGATCGCTAACCTCCGGCGTAATGCATCTTCCCCTTCTTGTAAACGGTCTAGCTGGATGTATGCTTTCGCTAGCAAATCATAGGTCATACCTTGGGCTTTGTAGTCACCCAAGGAGTGATAAATTTCCAGTGCTTGCAAGCAAGAATCAAGGGTTTTATCGGCATAACCTAACTGGTATTGTTGTTCACCGATATTTAATAAGCTGTCTGCTTGGTCTCTTGAGTCTCGTAACGTCGAACGATTTAACGGACGGTGCAGTTGTTGGGTAATGTCAACCGCAATGGCTGCTAGAGGGCTAAAAGCCACAGCCAAAATTAACAAGCAAGCAGTCAAAAATTGGGATTTACCACCCTGGCGCGAGGCGAGGATAGCACAATCCCAACTTAGTAATCCTGATTTCAGGCGGGGATTTAAATTGAGAATGCTAGCCTCTGGTAAGAAATACCGTTGTTTCATAAAACTTACCCGAGAAATGTCGCTTTTAAGTAGAAGGTTTTATAAGCAAGGTTAAAACTACCTCGGATAAATTTTAAAATTACGTGTATATACTTAAGCTAGATTAGGCTGCATCTTCGCCTAAATAAATCACACGAATATCTCCAGGTAATTTGTCCTCTAACATACGATATCCTTCCTGGAGAAAATTGGCTACTTCGTGCGGGGTAAAATTTTCGCCCTCAGCTTGGAGATAAGCAGCAATTCGCGTTTCACTCCAGCGGAAAGTCTGAGCCATTAAGACTACAAAACGCAAAACTGGGGGTAGTTGATCTAAAGCTTGCTCAACATAGCACCAGAAAGCAGGCGAAGTAGCCTTGAGAGAATAATGAATTGCCTCTGTGGGCGGTAATTCAATTTCATTAATGCAGTAGGCGGTGATGTTGATCAGCCAATTTTGTAGAGTTAAGGGTTCTTGGTTGGGTGTTGGGCTATTTAAATCTAGCCCACCAAGTTCGTAGTAAATATGTCGCCAAGTGAGAGCGAATAAATAATCTGCTTGCACAGGCGATCGCGCTGAATGCCGAATCAAGGTGTAAACTATCGGGCTATAGCGGCAAAAAATCGCCGTAAAGTACTTTCCGCTATCGGGAGAGCGTTGAAACAGAATTACTAATTCTTGGTCACTTTGATGGAACAGCGACTTTACTAGGGGGTGATTAGCTTCGGGAAAGTGAGGGATTTGCACGAGCCGTGGGTTTGATAGTTGTTAATATAAATTTGGGATTGTCAGTCTCCCATTTAGCGCACAATAACTTCATGTTTGTCTAATTTTGCTTCAGACTCACTCCACTGGAGTATTGATACACTATAAACAAGGACTTAATTTTAGTCTTTATCGACAATAATAAAAGCCATTCCCTTATACAATATTTGACTTGTTCATGGTTATAGCCTCTAGTGTGATATCGTTCCTACATAGTCCTTTAACTTTAGGCTCGTTTCTGCCTTCCTTGCCCCTGGATAGCCTACTCTCCACCCAAGGCATTATGGTATTGCTCCTGGCGGCTTACGCTGGAGCAATGTGGATGTTCCTTACCAGTGCGCCCAAAGTACACACCGTCATGGTGTCAGATTTGGAAATTGCGCGACAGTTGTATGAAGGGCTGCTAGATTTGCCAGCCGCTGAAGTGCCTTTGCACTATTACTACAACTACGAACAAACTATAGGAGCAACAGGCATAGACCCACTTTATATGTCTACAGGGCCTAGTTTCTCCAACAAAATGATGAATAATGCCAGCGAAGGCCTGTGGTATCAGTTAAAGAAAAATACCCAGTTGCACATTATTACTGGCGCTAGTTTAGGCACAAAAAATCAGCAACGCCATGTTTGCTTTGACCGCGACTGCCTAGAAATGATTTTAATGCGAGTAGAAACACGCGGTTTAAAGTTTAAGATTCGCAACCAAAAGCCCCTTAATTTTTTGGTTAAGGATTATGAAGAACGGATTATTGAAATGGCTGAGGTTGCGAATTAGTTATTAATTAGGGGTGTAGTCATAAGGTAACCATGAGATAGGGGCGCAAAGCTTTGCGCCCCTATATAATTATTGGGTGCAAAATTTTTTAAATTTGTTTATTTCGCACCAACAAAATAATTAAATTCCTAATGCATCTCCTGAAAAATTGTGCAAGCCCTATTTATAGGAAAATACGGTTCGGATAATACAATTCGATTGACGTTAAATCCTGTAGAGACGCGATTTATCGCGTCTTCACCAACCAGAAATCATGACGAAAAATTATTAACTGCAGCGTATTGATTTATAGGATGAAATGTCACTAACTTTAGCGAGATTTAGAACCCCGACTTTTTCAAAAAGTCGGGGTTCTGGGTAGCAAGATTTGCCTAACAAGATACACTACCTAGAATTTTTAACAGCATCTCAGTGCGTTGCGCTGCGCTACAACACAACGCTAGTTTGCTCAAGTCGGGAAACCCACCCATGCAACTGGCTCTCCTACTTCCAAAACTCAGAACTCACAACTCCCTAGAGATTTCTACCTCGAATTTCTTCCAACTTCTCTAAAAGTTCTGCTGCTAAATTAAAAAGTTCAATTTCATCAATTTCAATGGTGGTGTAGCGGTAATTTTCTCCCATAACAACCTTACCTGCTAAAAAGTTTTTGATAGCAAAAATCTGGTCTTCTTGTGGGAAACTCAAATATTTGTCCAGCTTGCTAGCAATTTCAGATATAGGTTTGTCTTGCAGTTGCTTACGTACCCTAACAGCCACCCAGTTATCACTTTCCAGGAACGCTATTAAAGCCGCTTCAAAACTCTGCGGTTCCTCTTCTGTCCATTTTTCCCACCAGTCTCCATCGATATCATCAAAATATAAATTTACGCAGTCAAGTCCATAAGTCATCCATTCTCTTTGTAATTGCCTAGCTGCTTCTAAATGTTCCAAAAAATTTTCTAATCTTGCTTGAGGTTCAACTGGAATTTTGTGCCCCATAATCATGTAGTTTGGTGAAGACAGTGACGGAAAATGGTCTACAACTATAAATTGAATTTTAAGTAAATACCTGTTTGCAAGCGATCGCTGTTATATAGTGATATATTCACTACCTGATTGACAAAATCCGTAATGTGGGGATTGTAACTTAAGAACAAACCTCTTTCTATGCCCCAAAGTAGCAAGGTATTTTCCCAATTATCAGATTTTTCTTGAGAAAATTCATCCGAAAGACTAGTGATCTGAATACACAGTGGTTGCTTCTCTCGATTACTAACAATTATATCAGTTGCCATTGAGAAGTCGGCTATATAACACTGCCAAAAAGTGCCTTCCCGATGGATGATATCAGTAGCAATCAATCTCAGAACATTGATATCCGCTTGATGATACTCCCCCGCCATCAATTTCTGTTTCCAAATAGAGAATTTTGGATCTGCTTGATTCAACCATTTGGGGAATAAATAACTATACCAATAGTATTCCGTTGGTGTCATCCGTTCATAGTACTCTTGCTGCGCCTGTGGTGATGTTAGAGCTTGTATATCAAGCCAAATCAGCGCATCTTTAATTATCTGTTGCAGAAAAAAAAGTACAAATTTTTTAGACGTTAAGGAACCAGGCTTAACATCTTTCACCCAACGATTTATTTCTTCTAACCTTTTCGCTAAACCAGGATCTATTACAGATGCTTCCTCTATGAGTAATCTTAATTGTTTTTTAATATCTTTGGCTTGCAAATAATGATAAACCTCTAAACTGAAGTGGGCAGCAAGAATTATAAAATTATTTTATAGCATTCTTAATTAATAACCTGCAAAAACGCAAAATCTTACGTTTTTACAGGTGCTTTTAGCTGTGTAATTGCTAGTTTGGATTAACTTGTTGCTTCTGGGGATGAATCAGATTTTTCGGGTTTGAGGAGAGGAAATGCGATCGCATCCCGTATACTGGCAGAATCAGTTAGTAGCATTACTAAGCGATCAATACCAATCCCTAATCCCCCTGTAGGTGGCATTCCATATTCCAAAGCAGTCAAAAAGTCTTCGTCAACGCCTTGAGCTTCTAAATCACCAGCAGCTTTGCGTGCAGCTTGTGCTTCAAGACGTTCTCTTTGGTCAATGGGGTCGGTAAGTTCTGAGAAACTATTACCAGTCTCCCGCCCAACGATAAATAACTCAAACCTTTCTACCAAACCAGACTTAGAACGGTGGGGCTTCGCTAAGGGCGAAATTTCTACGGGATAGTCAATGACAAAAGTTGGCTGAATTAAGTTGGCTTCTACCTTTTCTTCAAAGGCTAAATTCAGTAACTTGCCAATAGATTGAGCTTCATCTACACCAGGAATCCCAGCATTTTTACTTGCTGTTTTTGCCTCTTCTACTGTTTGGAAGGAATTAAAATCCAAGCCTGTGTATTCTTTGACTATGTCATGCATGGTTACCCGCCGCCAAGGTGGAGTCAAATCGATAGCTACGCCTTGGTAGGTAATCTGCAGTGTGCCGAGTACTTCTTGGGCAACAGTGGTAATAATTCCCTCTGTCAACTCCATCATATCGTTGTAGTCGGCGTAGGCTTGATAAATTTCAATTGTGGTAAATTCTGGGTTGTGTCGAGTCGAAATTCCTTCATTGCGGAAAATTCGCCCTAACTCAAAGACCTTTTCAAAACCACCAACAATTAACCTTTTGAGATGAAGTTCTGTGGCAATCCGCAGATACAACTCCATATCTAAGGTGTTGTGGTAGGTGATAAACGGACGTGCATCCGCACCCCCAGCCTCACTTTGCAGAACTGGTGTTTCAATTTCGAGAAAATCGCGCTGTTCTAAATAGCGACGAATACCCGCAGTAATTTGGGCGCGGCGACGGAAAGTTTGCCGCACATCAGGGTTGACAATCAAATCCACATAACGTTGACGGTAGCGTTTAGCCACATCCGTCAACCCGTGCCACTTGTCAGGCAAAGGTAATAAGGATTTGGTTAGAATACTGTATTGTTTGACGTAGACAGATAACTCGCCCTTTTCAGTCCGTTTTATAGTTCCTTTGACTCCCAGGATGTCGCCTGCGTCTGAGAGTTGCTTGAGGTGATTGAAAGCATCAGCATCAATATCTGCCATGCTTTCTTGAATACGATTTTTCTCTAAATAAAGCTGAATCGTGCCTGTTTCATCTTGCAAAGTGAAGAAAGCCAGTTTACCAAAGACACGACGTGCCAGGATGCGTCCAGCAATGGCAACTTCTAAATCAACTTCTTCACCACTAGGTAAATCAGCGAATTTTTCTTGCAGTTGTGCTGCGTGGTGGGTAGACTCCCATCGGTATGCATAGGGATTCATGCCCAGCTGTTTGAGCTGGCCTACTTTTTCCAGCCTCGCGGCACGGATATCTTCTTCCGACATGGTAACGAACGCTCATAGGGCAAGATTAATTATAGATGCTGCAAAACTAGCCGCAACTCTCAAGGCTGAAGATTTACTAATAAGAAATATTTTTAACCAAATTAGCTAATGATAGTACAGCTAAGAGTTAGTGACACATTTCCCAGTCACAGGCTACAACAGAGTGAATTCTGACACACAATAAAATCTACTCCTTTTTGGAGAAATATGCAAAAATGATGGCTTTACCTCTTATAGTTGACAATATTCTCTCAAATTTGCTGAAAAGTACTGCTAATAGCATTGGCAGAGCTTTAGATGAAATCGCTAGTAGCTATAGTACTTCAGCTTTCTTGGCATCTTTATTTAAGAATGACAATCGCTACATAGAAGCAATCATACAATCTCAAGCAATTAGTGATAATAACCTCAATGATTTGCCAATACAGTTGCGTGTGGAGTTTAGTAAACAACTTCTTGAATTATTAGGTGAATGGCAAGCTAATCAAGTTCAACGCAGATTCCCAGATATCCGCAACCTCTTTGAGCAACGGAATTTATCAAATATATTTAGTCGGGAAGAAACTTACAACATTTTAGATAATAGGCAGAAAAAACATCGGTTACTAGTATTAGTTGCACCACCACATATTAGCCCTCATTGTCCGCCTTCTTTACAACATGATTTACCAATAGAACTTCCAGAAAAATTAAAAACTTTTCTGCATAAGGATTATCCTATCAGCAGTGACTTATGCCCTGTAGAATTTTATGGCGACTATTTTATGCGTGCCATTAGTGATACAGATATCCTCCAGCTACAACAAATTTTGGCTCCTATTCCTACAGTTGTACTGCACAGCAAAATTACTGATTATGAAGTTTATTTTCATTTAAGTTTTTGGCATCCCAATAATAGCAAGATAGCTAAAATTAATTTACCTACCTGGAACTGGGAAGCAGCCTATGAAGCCTTACAAGCAGGTGATTATAATGAGACGCGGGCTATTCGCACTATTCGGCAAATTATAGTGACGCTTCACCAACTGCTAGCAGCATTTATCACAGATTGGTACTACTTGCATCTCAGTCATATATACCAACCACAACTATTTTATTTAGAGCCAGAGTTAGCAATAGGGCAATGCTCATCAGATTTGCTCAAACCATATATTGATATCCTGAATAATTTGTATATACAGCAAAAGCAAGCCTATCAGGAGACTTTGAACCATTTAATTAATGAAAACTCTGAAAAATTCAGTGTATTTAATATCGGGCTTGAACGACCTATAATTAAAACTGAATATTTTAGAATAGGTCAAGACGATATTCAAATTTTTAACAATAAATTTGATATAGATTACTCAACTTTGCAGCTTCTTCTATCAGAAAAAAACTGGCAAGCAGCAGATCAAGAAACTACAAAAATTATTTTCACTATAGCAAGCCAACAAATAAACAACTTAAATTTTGAAATACCAGTTATAAATCAGGTATTGTTTTCTGGGGACTCTATTGCAAATTTTCCTTGTGAAGATCTACGGATCATTGATAAACTCTGGTTAAATCATAGTAATTTGCATTTTGGATTTAGTATTCAAACTTGTATTTGGCAAAGAACAAGCCAAACATCCGAAGATATAAACTTGAAATGTAAAGATTTTACTGAGTATGTAGCTTGGGTTGTTAATGGTAAGTGGCTCAAAGAAGAGCAAATAAATTATCGTCTTGATGCTCCTTTAGGACATCTGCCTTTCGATTTTACCAAGTTATTTCTCAAAAAAGATTTGAAAAATCTGAACAATTGGGGTTGTTGGTATGAGTTATATGCTCGTATCCAAACTTGTGCGATATAAGATAAATTTTAGATAATTTATGTATTAGTTTTGGCTGCAAAAATATTGAAAGTTTATTTAGAAATAAACTCCAATTTATTCAGGTAAATTTTATGTAATTTAATTGATTACTCTTCAATCAAAAAAAATTATGACAACAAAAAATATTGAAGTAATTTAAGGGCGCAATCTGTGCGCCCTTATCCATTTGTCGCTTTAATTTTTCTTGACTTTTTTTGGCTCGTAGCTAAGATTCTGTAGACTCTGTTGATTTATGATTTCTGGGAATCACTAGTACTTTATCAACTCTATTACCATCCATATCCATGACTTCAAAACGCATACCCTGCCATTCAAAATGATCTGCTGCTGCGGGTATGCGGCCTAGATGAGTGATGACAAAACCACCTAAAGTTTGATAGCTACCTCGCTCATCTGGTTGCCATTCCTCCATATCGAATATTTCTAAAAATTCTTCTACAGGTAACATTCCATCTAAAAGCCAGGAACCATCTTCTCTTTGCACAGCTTGGGGTTGATCCTGTCCGGGGTCAGCTGGTACATCACCCACAATTTCGCTCATGATATCGTTGAGGGTTACTAGTCCTTGAATTACACCATATTCATCCACTACCAGCGCCATGTGGGTAATAGTTTGTTTAAATAACTCCAAAACTTTTAAGCCACGGGTACTTTCTGGCACAAATACAGGCTGTCGTAATCCCACAGTTAAATCGAGGGGTTCACCTTTGAAACTCCTAGCTAATAAGTCTGTCACGGGTATGACACCCAGCACATTATCTAATCCTTCTTGACACACTGGATACCTAGAATAGGCACTAT
Source organism: Calothrix membranacea FACHB-236 (assembly GCF_014696315.1). Taxonomy (GTDB): domain Bacteria; phylum Cyanobacteriota; class Cyanobacteriia; order Cyanobacteriales; family Nostocaceae; genus Aulosira; species Aulosira membranacea. The sequence goes on along the minus strand of NZ_JACJPX010000007.1, from coordinate 39,866 downwards.
CCACCATTTTTTCGCGGTTTTCTTCTGGGCTGTCTTCCAAATCCAACCAGACAATATCAGGACGAGGAGTCATAAAAGCGCTAACTGGGCGATCGCCTAAACGAAATACTCGCTCTACCATGTCCTGTTCAGCTTCTTCAAAGGTACCAGCCTCAGTGCCTTGCTCAATTAAAATTTTAATTTCTTCTTCCGTGACTTGTGGCTCAGTAGAAGGTGTAATTCCTAACACTCTCAAAACCATTTCAGTAGAAGCACTTAAAAGATAAACTGCTGGAGATGCGAGCGCAGCTAAAGCCCGCATTGGTATGGCTACAAATGCAGCAATTGCTTCTGGGTTATTCAATGCCAAGCGCTTCGGAACCAATTCACCCACAATCAGCGACAAATAAGTGATAATTAAAACCACTAGTCCGAAAGAAACTGGCTGACTATACGCTGCGAGGAAAGGTATTAACTTCACATATACCGCTAATTTCTCAGCAATAGTCGCGCCACCAAAAGCACCAGTGAGAATTCCAATCAGGGTAATCCCAATTTGAATGGTAGAAAAAAATTGATTGGGAGACTCAGCTAGTTTTAATGCTGCTTTTGCTTTTGCGTCTCCTTGATTAGCCAACTGCTGTAACCTTACCTTACGTGCCGAGACGATCGCCATCTCGGACATAGAAAACACCCCATTGGCAATAATTAATACCAAAATGATTAAAATTTCAAAAGTCATGGAGGACATTCTTATAATTGCCGCTATCAAGAGCGAACTTAGCTTAACTCTTAGTATCTAGTATTAAAGGTGCATCGATAAACGCTTTAATTGTACATAAAGAGAATGGGGCATGGGGCATGGGGCATGGGGTAATGGGTAATGAGTAATGGGTAATGAGTAATGAGTAATAGTAATTGCGCCTTGTCTCCTTGTCCCCCCTGCTCCCTCATCTCCCTCATCGCCCCAGTCCCCAATCCCCAGTCCCCAGACGGCTGTTAACAGTATTTAAAATGGTTGACATAAGCTGCTACTCGACGACTCCAAATTTATAGTAAAAGTTATGGCATTTTCTTCTATTGTGCGTGCTTTAGTGCGATCGCCACTAACCACCGAGCTAGTTTCTAAACTCAATCGTCAACAGGATTTGCGGTTAAATGGTATTCCCCGCCTTCCTAAGGGTTTAGTGGCTTCAGCATTGGCGCAAAATTCTGACAAGAATTTATTTGTGGTGTGTGCCACTTTGGAGGAAGCAGGACGCGCTTATGCACAATTAGAAGCAATGGGATGGAAAAACGTGTATTTTTATCCCACCTCCGAAGCATCACCCTATGAGCCTTTTGACCCCGAAACGGAAATGACTTGGGGACAAATGCAGGTGTTGGCTGATTTGGTCAAGAGTCAAGAAGCAGCCAACAGTCAACAGTCAACAGTCAACAGTCAACAGCCAAAAATTGCCATTGTAGCTACAACTGGCGCATTACAACCCCATCTACCACCACCAGAAGCTTTTATCCCTTATTGTCTGACTTTAAAAAAGGGGATGGAATTTGGTTTAAATACCTTTAGTACCAAACTCGCTACTTTAGGCTATGAACGAGTACCCTTGGTAGAAACAGAAGGGCAATGGAGTCGGCGTGGTGATATTGTTGATATCTTTCCTGTAGCGTCAGAGTTACCAGTGCGGTTGGAATGGTTTGGCGATGAGATTGAACAAATCCGGGAATTCGATCCCGCGACTCAACGATCTGCCCTTGACAAAATTGACCATATTGTACTTACCCCTACCAGTTTTGCGCCCATTGTCACAGATGAACTCAAGAATCGTGTTGATTTCGCAGCAATAACTGCTGAATTAACTTCTGACTCAGGAATCAGTACTCAAGACTCAGGAATTCTCGAAGGAAGCCGTCGATTTTTGGGGTTAGCTTTTGAGCAACCGGCATCTTTATTAGACTATTTAGGCGAAAATACCCTAGTTGCCATTGATGAGCCAGAACAATGTCATGCTCATAGCGATCGCTGGGTAGAAAATGCTGAGGAACAATGGTCGCTGGGAACTGGGGAAATTGGTCTAGGCTCTATACAATTGCCGAAAATCCATCGGTCTTTTGATGACTGTTTGGCAACAGCAGAGAACTTTAAACGAGTATATTTATCGGAACTAGCAGAAGAAAATACTGGAATTAATCTCGCCAGTAGACCTGTTCCGGTTACACCGCATCAATTTGCTAAACTGGCTGAGACATTACGTCAAGAACGCGATCGCAATTTTTCGACTTGGCTAATTTCGGCGCAACCTTCTCGTTCGGTTTCGCTGTTGCAAGAACATGATTGTCCAGCACAGTTTATCCCGAATCCCCGCGATTACTTAGCAATTGAGAAGCTGCAAATTAACCATATACCTGTAGCACTAAAGTATTCTGGGTTGGCGGAACTTGAGGGTTTTATTCTCCCCACCTTCCGCTTGGTAATAGTTACAGATAGGGAATTTTACGGTCAGCATTCCTTAGCTACACCTAGTTACATTCGCAAGCGCCGCCAAGCTGCATCGAAGCAAGTTGACCCCAACAAGCTACGTCCGGGAGATTATGTAGTTCACCGCAGTCATGGGATTGGTAAATTTGTCAAACTTGAAAGTCTGACAATTAACGATGAAACCCGCGATTATATTGTGGTGCAGTATGCTGACGGTTTGCTAAGAGTTGCAGCCGATCAAGTTGGTTCTTTATCACGGTTCCGTACTACCGCCGATAAAGCACCCGAACTGCACAAAATGACGGGTAAGGCTTGGGAAAATACCAAAAATAAAGTCCGCAAAGCCATCAAGAAATTGGCTGTGGACTTGCTGAAATTATATGCAGCGCGATCGCAACAACAAGGCTTTAGCTACCCACAAGATATGCCTTGGCAAGAGGAAATGGAAGATTCTTTCCCCTACCAACCGACTACAGACCAGCTAAAAGCTGTACAGGATGTCAAACGCGACATGGAAAGCGATCGCCCAATGGATCGCTTGGTTTGTGGCGATGTCGGTTTCGGGAAAACGGAAGTAGCAATTCGCGCTATTTTCAAAGCTGTCACCGCAGGTAAACAAGTGGCTTTACTTGCACCAACAACCATTCTCACCCAGCAACATTACCACACCCTCAAAGAACGCTTTGCCCCTTACCCAGTGAATGTTGGCTTACTCAACCGCTTCCGCACTGCGGAAGAACGGCGAGAAATTCAAAAGCGCTTATCTACGGGAGAACTAGATGTAGTAGTGGGAACACACCAACTTTTAGGCAAAGGAGTAGCCTTCCGCGATTTAGGACTATTGGTTGTGGATGAAGAACAGCGCTTTGGCGTTAACCAAAAAGAGAAAATTAAAAGCCTCAAAACTCAGGTAGATGTGCTGACTCTATCTGCTACGCCTATCCCCCGTACCTTATATATGTCTTTGTCGGGGATTCGGGAAATGAGCTTAATTACCACACCACCCCCATCCCGGCGACCAATTCAAACTCATCTTGCCCAGATGAATTATGAAACTATCCGTACAGCTATTCGTCAAGAGCTAGACAGAGGTGGACAAGTATTTTACGTAGTTCCCCGGGTGGAAGGAATTGAAGAGACAACCGCAAAATTGCGCGAAATCATTCCCTCAGCCAGGTTTGCCGTAGCTCACGGTCAAATGGATGAAGGACAGCTAGAATCAACAATGCTTACCTTTAACAATGGTGATGCAGAGATTTTAGTTTGTACAACAATTATTGAATCTGGTTTAGATATTCCCAGAGTCAACACCATTTTAATTGAAGATGCCCACCGCTTTGGATTGTCACAACTGTATCAATTACGTGGTCGTGTGGGACGTGCGGGGATTCAAGCGCACGCCTGGTTATTTTACCCCCAGCAGCGAACATTATCGGAAGCCGCACGCCAGCGATTACGAGCTATTCAAGAATTTACCCAACTGGGATCTGGGTATCAACTAGCAATGCGCGACATGGAAATTCGTGGTGTTGGGAACTTGCTAGGTGCAGAACAATCCGGTCAAATGGATGCGATCGGCTTTGATTTGTATATGGAAATGTTGGAAGAATCCATTCGCGAAATCCGCGGACAGGAAATTCCCAAAGTTGACGATACGCAAATTGACCTTAATCTCACAGCATTCATTCCCGCCGATTACATCCCCGACTTAGATCAAAAGATGAGTGCTTACCGTGCAGTAGCAGCAGCGAAATCTAGAGAAGAATTAAACCAGATTCAAGCCGAATGGAGCGATCGCTATGGTGCAATTCCCGCACCAGCCAGTCAATTATTGCGAGTAATGGAACTCAAACAGCTAGCGAAGAAATTAGGATTTAGTCGCATTAAACCCGAAAACAAACAGCACATCATTTTAGAAACTCCAATGGAAGAACCAGCTTGGAACTTACTCGCTGCGAACTTACCAGACAGTTTGAAAACGCGGTTTGTCTATTCTCCAGGTAAAGTAACAGTGAGAGGTTTAGCAGTTCTCAAAGCAGATAAACAATTGCAGGGTTTACTTGATGCTATGAGTAAAATGCAGGGGGCAATTCCGGAAGTGGCTGTTGTTTGATTGATAATCTAATACCAATTTTAAAAAAGAATGCGACAGATTGTAGGGTCACGGCAGTGCCGTGACCTCTTAATATTATTGATGTGCCGCAAACATTATTTGATTTGGTATAAGCTTTTATCAGCAATGAACTTACTTTTAGTAAATTGCGCTCTCATCTTAGTTCTCAGGTAATTGACATAACTTCCCGCAATTGAATTGCGGGAAGTATGTAAATATCAATCTATAATCCAAGCTCAACAGGACAAACAGAGTGAGTATTATAATCTTAATTTGCCACCAGAGCTAGGAAACGAACTTAGTGATGAAGCTTCCCAGCTGAACTTGACTCTTTCTGAATACATTCTTCGTGTTCTCACTGTTAGACAGGTGATAGCAAATCCACCCAAGACAGGGGCGGAACTTGTTGCTTATTGGCAAAGTGAAGGTGTGATCAATTCACGTCCTGGCATTACAGATGGTCAAGCCTATGCTCGTCGGTTACGCCACGAGGCTGAAACCCGTGAAAGAACACAGGTAAAGTTTATGTATTTGCTATTAAATGTCAAACATTACCGGGTTATTCCTGGCCTTTTGATGGAACAACCTTATACACGTTAAATTGGCTGCAAGATTTAGATATAGCTGCTATTCACTTTGATGAATATCAACTTTGGGTAGAGGAATCAAATTGGTATAGTTCAGACGGTAATGAGATGTCTGCTGGGGGTTACTTCAAAAGATCAAAAAGGTATCGCACCCCTAATCATGGGATGTCTCTAAATCTGCTGAAAGACTTTCGAGCTACAATTAGGAAAGCTTGGGTAGGTGGAGATATTACAGTTCCCGATTGCAAAATACTGATTGATAAGCAACCTGCTTGGTGGAAGTAATGATTGCTAAAAAAAATTTAGAACACAGACATAACAAAACCTAATATAAATAGTAAACTTCATGTTTATTGCAAATAGGAAGTAAATTTATCCAAGGCATAAGCTAGATAAATAACTGACAAGTAGAAACTAGTTTTCTACTTAAAATAAATAGAGATTTGAGATAGTCTAGCAGTTCTAGAGCCAATCCCTAAATGCTACAAGCAGCAAGCAAAACTCTAACACTGGAGGAATTTCTGCAGCTACCAGAAACGAAACCTGCTAGTGAGTACATTGATGGTCAAATTATCCCCAAACCGATGCCACAAGGGAAACATAGCACGCTGCAAGGAGAACTTGTACCTGCGATCAATTTTGTAGTTAAACCTAAACGAGTTGCTCGTGCATTTCCTGAATTGCGTTGTACTTTTGGCGGACGTTCAATTGTACCAGATATCGCAGTGTTTATCTGGAGTAGGATTCCCCGTGATGAAAATGGGGAAGTTGCTAACATATTCCCCATTGCTCCCGATTGGACTATTGAAATTTTGTCTCCTGATCAAAGCCAAACAAAGGTAACCAAAAATATTCTCCATTGTCTCAAGCATGGAACTCAAATGGGATGGTTGATTGATCCAGATGAGCAAACAGTGTTTGTTTATCGCCCTAAGCAAGAAACTCAGGTGTTTGATGAACAAGATGCAATTCTACCTACGCCATTATTTGCGGGTGAGTTACAGCTGACAGTCAAAGATTTGTTTGCTTGGTTATTAGAGTGACATTCAGTATAGCTTTGAGTGCGATCGCAAAGCTAGTACAGCAAGGCATATATAAATTAATCAAAGTCTCTACAAACTATGAATTTATTAACCCGAGAATAAATAAAAGTAAACCTACTCCCCAGAAAATCAACGCTTTTGTTTGCCTTGTTTTTCTTGTTGTGCCAAAAAAAAGTATATATCCAGGCATCAATAGGCACAAAAATCCTTTTAAAGCAGAGACGCGAAACGCTTTAATTACAATGTATAGTTGAGCAGCGAAAGTTATTATCCAACCAATCAGCGCTATATAAGGACTTATAGTACGCATATTAATTGATATCCAAAATTATTCTCTAATTTGATTGCGGTTAATTAAGTAATTGTATATAGATACAGTAAGCTTTGGCTTATTCCTAAAATTTATGTTTTCAGGATATTAAAGCAGTAATTTTTTCAGAGTCTGTCTTCTTCAGTGGAGAGATTGTCAAGAACTGTACAACCAGCTTCCCAAGCCAAAAGGATAGTCTTTCTCTCCAAACCCCAACGATAACCACCAAGTTCTCCAGATTCTCGAATTACACGATGACAGGGAATGAGGTAGGAGATAGGATTTTTACCTACAGCATTACCAACAGCTCTTGTAGCAGTGGGGCGACCAATCATTTCGGCAATGCTTTGGTAAGTTATCATACCCCCAAATGGTATTCTCAAAAGTGCGCGCCAAACTTGAATCTGAAAGTTAGTGCCTTTAACTAAAAGCGTTAGCGGTTTTTGTTCTTGGAAGCTTACTGAGCCAAAAATCAAGTCATGCAAAGGTTGAGTTACTTGCTGATCGTGAATAATTTCAGCCTTTGACCATTCTTGCTGAAGTATTTGTACGGCAGATTGCTCATCTGTTGTATTTAAGAAATGCAGGTTGCAAATACCACGCTCAGTTGTAGCAATGAGAGCTTTGCCAAACATAGTCTCATGAATACCATGGTGAATTTGCAAACCTGCTCCGGCTGCTTTGAATTCACCAGGGGACATTGCTTCTAAGTTCACAAATAAGTCATGCAATCTTCCTGGGCTTGATAGCCCTACATCTAATGTTAAATCTAGTAAGCTTTTAGTTTTGGTGATTTGCGATTTAGCATATTCAACCGTGAGATATTGCAAAAAACGCTTAGGGCTAATGCCTACCCACTGAGTAAACAGCCGTTGAAAATGATACTCACTCAAACCTATATGCTGGGCAACGGTAGCTAGATCGGGTTGGTTGAGATGGGCTTGGCGCATAAATGCGATCGCCTGAGCAATCCGCTGATAATCTCTGCTGTCATGGGTAGTCACAGTCTGCATCGAAATCATCCAAGGTCGATTCCAGAAGTATTAGCATTTCCTCAATTTACCGATGTTGTCAATACAAAGCCACCCGTTTCTTGCGGTTGATATATTTTAACTATAGGAATCCTACTTGAATCTTGCTAAGTATACTGAGAAAGAAGCCTTTGTATAGCAAGCTTCTAGTCAAATCATTTTTTCAAAAATCAAATAGGAATCCTATATGTTATTTCTATTACGTAAGGATTCTTAAGGATATGTATAGCCGTTAATCTGCACTCCACCATAAGGCCCGGGTGTAGGACGAGGAAGAGACATCCTAGACTGCTGTACACCATAATTGCCATATACTGATGGGGTTGAATTATTTACAACATTAGGAATTTGAGATGGCGTAGAGTATGGTGCAATATTAGTGGTTACAGCCGAAGTGACAGATGATGTCACTGATGTTGTTTGTATGCCATTAGGTAATGTCTGGCTATTATTAAAGTTACTGTAAGAATTTTGGGGTAAATTTGTGACTGTTGGTTGAGAATAAACTGTCCCTGTACTCAAGTTAGTGTTAACAGGTAAAGGCTGACTTGGTATGTTGCTAGTCGCTGGTGTTATTGTTGCATTGTCGTAAGAAGCAGTTCCCATGATATTTGTGGGATTAGCAGCACCAGAGAGATTTTGATTGGTTGATGTGAAATTGCTGTAGGAAGCAGTTCCCATAATATTTGTGGAACTGGAAGCGGTGTTGTTGTAACCAGAGAGATTCTGAGTTGGGGATTGATTAATAGCAGTTTGTAAAGGACTAATGGTAGCAGGATTTTGAATTTTGTTGCTTTGATTAGCTAATTCCACCCCTTGATTTAAAGGAGTTGTTGCATTCGCTGTTTGTTCTAAGGGTGTAGTTAAAGATTTAGCACCTAACAAATGGCTACCACCATAACCAGACTTCATCTGCAATAAATTTTCTGTTTGTACAACAAAGGGATTATTCGCTTGAGGTGCAGATGTGTCATTTACTATTGGCAAACCTAGATTTGATTTAGATTCATTAGCCGTAGATGGTTGTTTGTTGATAACATCCTCAAAAAGGCCTGGGCTATTCTGGGCTGATGATTTTTCTGGTGGGTTAGTTAAAGTTGCCGCCAAAATTGCTTGTTCATAGTCTTTAATTAATACTGGGAAATTATCTATGTCTGCAACCACAGCTCGGTCTTCGGCAGTAAAGGAAGAGTCAGCAACTTTAGGTGAAGCAACTTCTGGCTGTGACTTGCGAGCAAAAACATCTGGATTTGACAAGTATTGCCACATTCCTATCCCAAACACAGCTAAAAAAATTGCTGTACCCCAAAAGCTAGGTCTGCTGAGATTGCGTAACCTGGCTTTAAGATAACGTAAGTATGCCGGGGGATAATTTCGTTTTTGCATATGTTTGGGTATAGTGAATTTACTGAATTAGCGATCGCACTTTGCGTATTCTCTAAGTAATGCTGCTGCGGGAAAGTTCTGCTTTAAAAAAAAATTCAAATAAAGTTTAAGGATGATTTCATCCTAACTGTTCAATCTTTATGAGTCATGAGTATTAGACAATTATTCGTTAAAAATTTACCTTCTGCTCATCTGGCTTATAAGGGACTTCCAGAAAATAAATTATCCAATTTACGAGAGAGAATATTTTATTTCTTCCCCCTGTCAAAAAAGCGATAGTATATTTTTTTAGTTGGAAGCCCCTAAGGGAGTTGCACTCAGTGTAAGCAGATGGAGCAGATGAGGGAGACTTGGAATCATCGTCTGCGTAATCAAAATTGGATAATTTAATGGGTGAAATTCTTTCAGGGGAAAGGGCGAAAGAAATCTTTCTTTTTTTTTCATAAATAAATTTAGCAGCTTGAAAGCTTATTGGTACAGGGAAAAATAATTTTCAGAAAAATTTCGCACCCCACAGTATGACTCATGCCTTTCTTCGGTCACTTTCGATATCATCAAGAGTTGAAAGCTAGTCTAAGGTTATTGTTGTAGCTGGCTAAAACAGTGCTGAGTTAAAAGTGCTGAATGCTGATTGTAAGAATTACTCAGCACTCAGCAATCAAGACTCATTACTTAGCACTACTGTGTGCGCTGTCGCCTGGCGCTTGCACCGCATAGTAATATTTACCAGGAGACTACAGCAATGATGAAAGCTGAAGATATAATGACCAAGAACGTAGTTACCATTCGCGGGTCAGCGACTGTTGCTGAAGCGGTGGGGCTAATGAAGGATAAGGGATTGCGCGCTCTGGTTGTGGATCGTCGTTATGAGCATGATGCCTATGGCATCGTCACAGAAACTGATATTGTTTACAAAGTCACAGCCTACGGTAAAGATCCCAAGCAGATCAGGATTTATGAAATCATGAGTAAGCCATGCATTATCGTCAATCCTGAATTGAGTGTGGAATATGTAGCGCGGTTGTTTGCTAATACTGGGATTCGTAGGGCACCTGTGATTCAAGGTAAGTTATTAGGGATTATCTCGATTACCGATATTCTGACAAAAAGTGACTTTGTTGAGGCTCCCAAAGCTTTACTTTTAGAAGAGAGAATTCAAGAAGCGATCGCACAAGCTCGCGGTATTTGTACCGAACAAGGAGCCTATTCTAAAGCCTGCGCCGCCGCTTGGGATGAAGTTGAAGAACTCCAAGCCGAAGCAGCTCACCAAAAAGCTGAAGGTATGGAGTCAGCTAAAGTTTCTTTTGAAGAGTACTGTAAAGACAACCCAGAGGCTCCAGAATGTCGGCAATATAAGGCTTGAGGGGGTTGGGGACTGGGGACTGGGAGACAAGGAGAGATTACCAATTACCAATTACCTATGCCCTATGCCCTATGCCCCATTCCCTACCTTTGAGCAACTCGCATTAATAAAAATAACCCTGTTCCTAAGCCGATAAAGTTGGGTAACCAAGCTCCCACAAAGGGAGATAGCACATTTGCTTGTCCTAAAGCGCCAGTAATAAAGCTGAGTAAGTAATAGGAGAAAATGACAATCACGCTAATACCAAAACTGGTACCGCGTCCGGTGCGTTGGGGTATGCTACCCATCGCTGCGCCTACTAAGCCGAAAACTACACAAACAAAGGGTAAGGCGATTTTTTGTTGAATCCGCACCTCTAATTTACGAATTTTTTGGCGATCGCCACCAAGACGTTCTACGGCTAGCTGTTCTAGGGCTTCGGAAATATTCATCTCGCCGTAATCGCGGCTTTTTTCTGCCAAACTTAATGGTGTGCGGGGTAGTCGCAGTTGTTGGTGTTCAAACCTTAAAATGTTGCGATAAGAGCGATCGGGAGATACTAAATAAATAGTGCCATTATAAAAATCCCAAACGTTTTGCGAACCGTTCCATTGCCCCGATTCTGCTACAACAATCTGATTTAAACCTTCCTCTGAACGATCAATAATTGTTAAACCTTTCATCTGCTGACCATCAAATTGGTCAGCATAGAATAAGCGTGTCAGTATCCTGCTGTTAGTACCATCTTTTTGTTTAATATCCCGATATTCAGGATAGAAAATATTTTGCTGCTTCAACATTGGCTTGTCTGACTTTAAAGCCTTCTCTAAAGTCATATTTGCTTGATAACTGGCAGCTGGTGCGATTTGTTCATTAAATAAAAATGTCAAGCCTGTTACTACCAAACTTAACATTACAGCAGTCAAAACCATGCGATAAACACTTACCCCACAGCCACGCAAAGCGATTAGTTCACTCTCGCTAGAAAGACGACTATAAGTCATCAAAGTAGCTAAGAGCGTGGACATAGGGAAGGCTAAAACAATGAAAGTTGGCAGTTTTAATAAGAAAACCTGAATGGCAATGTCTATTGGTAACCCAGATTCTACAATTTTTCTGACTAAGTCAAATACGGCATCAATTGTCACACCAATTGACGAAAAAGCCCCCACTCCAAATAAAAATGGTGGTAGCAATTCGCTGGTGAGATAGCGATCCATGATCGTAAAAGGCATCAGCGAATTGAGGCTATAGAAAGATGTGAGCTTTTTTGATACCATAGGCTAACTTAAAATTAAATATTTATGTCATTTGACATTTAAAATTTATAATTTTGGATTGCTATCTCATTAGATATAGCTCAGAATAATATGAATTTAGTGTTGAATGAAAACTAGCTGAAAAATCTAAATTAATACTCAATAATTAAGGTTAAACAATTTTAGGTAAATTGTTATTTAATTTCTCTTATTTTATACTTGGAAATTATCCCCCAAGTAATATTGGCGCACCAGGGGATTATTATAAAGTTCATTGGCATTACCAAAGGCGAGAATTTGTCCTTCACGCATGATATAAGCGCGATCAGTAATGGCTAGGGTTTCGCGGACATTGTGATCTGTAATTAAAATACCCATGCCGCGATCGCGTAGTCGGGCTACAATTTGCTGAATTTCCGAAACCGCAATTGGATCGACTCCTGCAAATGGTTCATCCAATAGTAGAAATTTTGGCCCTTCTCTACCAGCCGCTAAAGCTCTAGCTAGTTCAGTTCGCCGTCGTTCTCCACCAGAAAGTTGAATTCCTTTACTGTTAGCCACTTTTTCTAAGCGAAACTCCCGCAGTAAATTTTGTACTCGCCCCGACCATTCCCAGTGTGGCACATTAGTTTGCTCTAAAACTAGAAGTATGTTGTCTCGTACTGAAAGCTGGCGAAATACACTCGCTTCCTGCGCCAGATAGCCAATGCCCAATCTTGCTCTTTTGTGCATTGCCATTGTAGTAATATCCAAATTATCTAGCCAGACTTTTCCTTGATTTGGTTTTTCTAAGCCTGTGGCAATATAAAAAGTTGTGGTTTTACCAGCGCCATTGGGGCCTAGTAAACCTACGACTTCTCCTTGGGCAACAGAAAGACTGACACGATTAACAATCTGGCGCTTGCCGTAAGATTTATGGATGTTCTCTAAGACAATTTTCACGCTAGAGATGCCCCTTAAGAATCACTACTACTAATTAGAACCTTTGAGAGGTGGTGTTTTTGGGGCAGGTCTGGCAGATTGTCCGCCAGTTTCACCGTCCTGTACCATATAAATTGACTCTACTTGACGATTTGATTGCGGTAACGCCACAAATCTTCCCTCATCAATCAAATAAGTCACCTTCTCTGCACGAATACTATTGCCACCCTGTTGCAAAATATAGACATTGCCGCTGAAATCAATGCGGCGTTCCTTGCTAAAGTATTGTGCTTGGGCTGCTGTTGCTTGAATCTGACGAGAAGGATACAACATTTGCACATTACCACGAGCAGTTACTACTTGACTTTTGGCATCATATTCTTGAACATCCGAGCGAATCGTCAGTGGACGATTTCCAGCAGATGTTTGAGCAGTAACGGTTTGCATTTGGGAAGGAAAAGCTACTGAACCAAAGATTGTAGCAGGTAACACTAAAGCTAAGAGTAAGCGGCGTATTTGCGATCGCGGAAATTTATAGGAGAGTATCATACCAATTTACAATTTAGAGTTTTAGTTTGTACTTTAATTATCTCAACTACTTTATCCAACAGTAAAAAATAGCATCTGGACTAATTTCGCATAAATGCTGACGCTATTGACGCTTACCTTACCCTGAAGGTTTCGGCCATATTCCTCTTCTGAAGGCTAACTCAAGAAATTTCTGACTAGGAAGGGATGCGGAAGATAAGGGGGATGAGGGAGATAAAAAAAATCCAAAATCCAAAATCCAAAATTATGCTTTGTTCTCTTTTCTCGCGAAAAAATGGAAAAATCGCAGATTTTTGTTAGTAGCTAATTTTTTTGGGGAAATCTAAATTCAGTAGAAAAACAACACAATAGCCAGCTTTTTTGATTTAGTACAAAAAAGCTCAAGTAAATTTTCTGCCTAATTGCGTAGGCTTAGCCCGTCGTAGACATCGCCAGCAACCTCTAACAGCTTTGAGGATAGAGCCAGTGTGAAATTGTTATTAATAGAAGATGATGAGAGTCTTGCCCAACTGCTCAGAGCAACTCTCATGGCTCAGAACTACCAGGTAGAATTAGCACCAGATGGACAACAAGGTTGGGATCTGGCGCAAAGTTCTGTTTATGACTTGATTGTTCTGGATCTAATTTTACCCAAGCTCGATGGCATCAATTTCTGTAAACGCCTCCGCCTACAAAATGGTAATGTTGAGCGATCGCCCAATCAAAACACGCCAATCTTGTTGTTGACTGCACTCGACAACGTGATGAATAAAGTCATTGGCCTAGATGCTGGTGCTGATGACTATATGGTGAAACCAGTTAATCTGGATGAATTTATGGCTAGGGTGCGATCGCTGCTGCGGCGTAGTTACATCACGCGATCGCCTCTGTTGGAATGGGGTGAATTATGCTTCAATCCTAATAATTGCCAAGTAACTTATCAAGGGCAGCCTGTTATTCTTACACCCAAAGAGTATGCAATTTTAGAACTTTTTTTAAGAAATCCAGACCATATCTTCAGTGCTAGTTTATTAATTGATCGGCTATGGACAAGTGATGAATCTCCCAGCGAGTGGGCTGTGCGAACACATGTCAAAGGCTTGCGGAATAAGTTGAAAAAAGCTGGCGTAGGAGAAATTTTTGAAACTATTTACAAACTAGGATATCGCCTCAAACCCAGAGAACAGGAAAGCCCCAAAGAACAATCTCTAACTTCGCCAATTTTGACCCCATCATCGCTTACCACATTTATTTCAGATGTGTGGGAAGAGATGCGCGAAACTTATTGCGATCGCCTCTTGATTATTCAAGAAGCTGTGAAAGCATTAAAAAATGGTCAAATTTCCCCAGAACTACAGCAAGCAGCAGAACACGAAGCACACACTCTCATGGGTTCATTGGGTAGTTTTGGTTTAGGTGAAGCTTCCCATCTCTCACAACAAATTCAACAGATCCTCACACAACCAGAATCCATTTCTGCCTCCCAAGTTAAGCAGTTAGCTCACTTGGTAAGTGCATTGCACCAGGAAATGCAATCAGCCAAAGCCGGAAGCAATCAAGCACAGGCGACTGAATCCAAGGTTGTTAATGGCATTACCTTGCTCATTGTGGATGACGATGCAGTGCTTGCAAGACATCTGGCGACTAAAGCAGCTGCTCAAGGAATTTTCGTAGAAGTTGCCACAGATTTAAAGCAAGCCGAAAGCTTTTTGGCTGAAAATCGTCCAGATGTGATTTTACTGGATCTCAACTTTCCTGGTGCGCCAGGTAGTGGTTTAAATTTTCTCGCAACATTGTATACCCAGCATCCTAACCTGCCAGTTCTAGTGTTAACGGCAAAGGAAGATTTTGCTCATCGGCTAGAAGCGGCTAGATTAGGCAGTAAGCTATTTTTGCAAAAGCCAATCGCTGCTAACCAAGTTTTAAAAGCTGTGACTCAAGTACTGCAACAGTCCGGCCCAATTCAGCAAAAACTGCTGATTATGGAAGATGATCGGCAAATGTTGCATCTTCTACGCCACCTTTTGCAACCTTGGGGTTATCATCTGACGCTACTCGATTCTCCACAGAATTTTTGGCAAACCTTGGAACAAACAGATCCCGATTTATTGATTTTAGATATTGAACTATCTGACTCAACTAATTCTCTATCTTCAACTATCAGCGGAATTGATTTATGCCAAGTTATTCGTAACGATTTTCGCTGGCAGAAATTGCCAATTTTATTTTTATCGGGTCATACAGATGCCGAGACTATACAGCAATGCTTTACTGCTGGTGGCAATGACTTTCTTTATAAACCTGTAATCGCAAAAGAATTATTAACTCGTGTACGCAATCGGCTAGAGCAACGCTAAATAGCGATCGCAACACCAAAAAACTTCTGAAGCGGATAGCTCCAGAGTTATACCAATTCTCCAAAATATGTCTATACATAGGCAGTAGAGGGGCAGGGGGAGAATTATCTGTAGCCTGGATTTAGAGACATGGTATGAATGCGACTCTTGAAAGAGCTAAAAGTGCCATCTTTCCAGTTCGACTTAAAATATTAATGTATTATATATAGCTTTTGTATTTTAAAGAATTGCGTAAAAGCTATGAAGCGCAGGCATATTAAGCAATGTGAACCTCTACGACAAAAAGCTACAAGCTTCTAAATTCTACTTACTCACAGATTCCTCAAAAATTTTTTATATACTCTCGCCTACGTAGGATAAAAGTGCTGCAATTATGTAAAGTAGCATTTGATACCTTAGATAGCAGCATCTATTAGTTTGTTCTTTTTATCAATATCAGATGATGAAAATCTTAAAAATAAGTAGCTTAATTAACCTTTTACAAGAAATGCCCAATTATCTTAATTATCAATACAGTGGCGAATTAATTATTAAAAATCGCCAAGGTATTAAATGGACTTTTTATTATCGCTTTGGACAGATAATTTGGGCGACTGGAGGGACTCATCCTGGTCGGCGTTTTTATAGGTATGTTTCCCAACATTTTCCTCAAATTGAGGTTAATAAAATTCAGTTACAGATTCCAGATATTGCTCGAGATTATTGGGATTATATTCTTTTAGGAAAATTATCTCAGCAACAGCCAAAATCAAAACAGATAGAAACTATTGTCGAAAATGTAGTAGCAGAAATTTTATTTGATTTAGCTCAACAAATATATATTGCCCCTTTGACTTATGAACTCAAGCCAGAAGTAACGCCCAAAATACCAGTTATTTCAACAAGTACTCAGATATCTCTACAACAAATGCAAGACTCATGGAATAATTGGACAACAGCTGGTTTAACAAGTATTTCTCCTAATTTAGCACCAGTTCTATGTAAACCAGCACAACTCCAACAAGAAGTCAGCCCTGCTATTTATAAGAACTTTGTAAGCATTATTAACGGCAAATACACTCTATTAGATTTAGCTGTGAGATTAAAGCAGAATGTGTTACCGTTTACCCAGTCTTTACTACCATATATTCGTAAAGGAATTACGGAACTTATAGAAGTACCAGATTTACCTTTGCCAGCTATGCTACACAACAAAAATCATACTAATATCCCAGTCAATCAACAGCGTATTCCTTTAATAGCTTGTGTAGATGACAGCCCTCAAATATGTAAAGCTCTAGAGAGAATTATTACTTCACATGGGCTGAGATTTATTGGTATTCAAGACCCCATACAAGCGCTACCTCTTCTCATTCAAAATCAACCTGATTTTATTTTTATAGATTTGCTCATGCCTGGAATAAATGGGTATGAACTTTGCAATAAATTACGCAAAATATCTACTTTCTCTCAAACACCATTAGTCATTTTAACCAGCAGTAATGGTTCTTTCGATAAGGTGCGTTCTACTGTCTATGGTGCTACTTACTTTATCAATAAACCCATAACTACCGACAAGGTAATGGGCATACTTGATAAGTATTTGCTAACTAAAAAGATAGGTGAAAATATAAATAATTTGCAGCTTTGTTCTAGCAATGTATAAGAAATATTTTGAAAAAAAATATATTCTTTAAACAAAATATTTTTTTAGCTTCAAATATGTAATTTTAATTGTATATATAGTGTATATATTTGAGCATATATATGACTACAAATGTATGTTATGCAACAATAATTTTTATCTAACTAATAATGTCATTATCCAGGCATTCTTAGCAGAAGAGCAAGGTAAAGATAATATGCAAGAAGTAAGTTTATATCCTGAGTTTCTAGCCCAGATACTTCATGGTATATCCGATCTAGTATTTGTCAAAGACCGCCAACATCAGTGGGTATTTCTCAATGATGCCTATTGTAGTTTTATCGGATTTCAGCAATCAGAATTAATTGGTAAGTCAGACTATGACATCTTTCCTAAAAAACAAGCAGATAGGCTGCATCAGAAAGATGAACTTGTATTTAATACTGGCATCGTTAATGAAACAGAGGAATGTTTAACTAACTCTGATGGTGTAACTCGCTGCTTCTTAATTAAAAAATCTCGGATTGAAGATGAATTTGGTAATCAATTTTTAGTGGGAATTATACGTGATATCACAAAACAAAAATCCCAGGAAAATAAACTTTTTTCATCACAACAGATTTTGCAACAGGTAATCAATAATATTCCTCTTGCAACTTATTGGAAAGATTATAATTCCGTGTATTTGGGTTGCAATCAAAAATTTGCTGAAATCATAGGAATAGATTGTCCCAATCAGATTATTGGCAAAACTGATTATGACATAATGAAATACCAAGACAGTGTCAACTGGTTTTGGGAGTCAGATTTCCAAGTTATAGAATCCCAAAAACCAGAGTATGGTCTTGTCCAACGCTATATAAAAGCAGATGGCAAACAACTATGGTTAGAAACTAATAAAATTCCCTTACAAGATGAGCAAAGTAATTTCATTGGGATTTTAGTCACTTGTCAAGATATTACTGCGCGGAAAGAAGCAGAATTAGCGTTAGCAGAAAAAGTATCTTTAGCTGCATTTCATGTAGAAGTTAATAGTGCTATTACTCAAAGCTCTACATTAGAAGCAAGTTTGAAAGGTTGTACTGATGCTATAGTCAAACATCTTGATGCAGCCTTTGCTCGGATTTGGATTTTGAATTCCCAGGAAAATGTGCTGGAACTTCAAGCTAGTTCGGGAATGTATACCCATATAGATGGGCCCCACAGACTTGTTCCTGTAGGGATGTTTAAAATTGGATTAATTGCTGCAGAACGTCAACCTCACTTGACTAATGCAGTTTTAGAAGATCCGCGTGTAGGGGATAAAGAGTGGGCCAAGCGCGAAGGAATGGTTGCTTTTGCTGGATATCCTTTAATTTTGGACGGGAATTTAGTCGGTGTAATTGCAATGTTTGCCCGTCATCCCCTAACAGAACTCACCTTGGATGCATTGAAATTAAGTGCTAATGAGATTGCTTTAGGTATCAAGCGCTTACAAGCTGAAGAAGCTTTGCACAAGAGTGAGGGCAAGTATCGTCATTTAGTAGAAACATCCCAAGATATGATTTGGTCAGTAGATGACCAAGGATACTTTATCTTTGTGAACCAGGCGGTGAAAAGCATCTACGGTTATGAACCAGAGGAAATGATTGGTCGTCACTATAGCGAGTTTGAGCCACCAGAACAAATTCACAAAGGCCTGAATCTTGTGCCTCAAACCCTAAACGAAGAGTCAGTCTTTCATTACGAAGCTGTGGTTCTGGCTAAAGATGGTAGACGGCTGAATTTGTTGTGTAATGCTTGCTTATTGCGAGATGAAGTGGGGAATATTATAGGCACAACTGGTACAGCTACAAATATTACGCAACATAAACAAGCAGAACAAGCACTACTCCGCAGTCATGCTATCTTGCAAGCGCAACAAGAAGCTTCAATTGATGGTATTCTGATTATTGATGAAAATCGCTTAATAGCATCATATAATCAAAATTTTGCCGATTTATGGCAAATTACACCAGAAATAATAGAAACCGGTGACGATCGCCAACTCTTAGGATGGGTACTAGATCAACTAAAGAATCCCACAGAATTTTTAACTAAAGTTGAGTATCTGTATCAGCATCCCGAAGAATACAGCCTTGACGAAATTTTACTCAAATCGGGGCGCACTTTTGATCGCTATTCAGCACCAGTGCGATCGCCAGCGGGGGACTGTTACGGCAGAATTTGGTATTTTCGTGACATTACCGAACGCAAGCAAGCCGAAGCAGCCTTGTTGAACTCAGAAGCACGACTACGACAACAAGCGCAACAACTGCAAGCTGCATTGCGGGAACTGCAACAAACCCAAACACAGTTAGTTCATAGTGAAAAGATGTCCAGTTTGGGACAATTAGTTGCAGGTGTCGCCCACGAAATTAACAACCCGGTGAATTTTATTTATGGCAATCTTAACCATGCCAATACATATAGCAAGGATTTGCTGCAGCTATTAGAACTCTATCAAAAATACTATCCTCGACCTGTGCCAGAAATTGAAGATTTTGCGGAATTGATAGAACTAGATTTTCTTAAGTCAGATTTTCCACAAATACTTAAATCTATGGAAGTGGGAGCCAACCGCATTCGAGAAATTGTGCTTTCGCTGCGAATTTTCTCGCGTTTAGATGAAGCTGATATGAAAGCAGTTGATATTCATCAGGGAATAGATAGTACGCTGATGATTCTGCAAAGCCGTCTGAAGGCTAACAATCAATTAGCAAAAATTACAGTGATCAAAGAATATAGCAACCTACCCTTAGTTGAATGTTACTCTGGGCAGCTAAACCAAGTATTAATGAATATTTTAGTGAATGCGATCGATGTCTTAGAAGATTCGCTGATCAATGGTCAGTGGTCAAGGGAAGAATTATTATCTAGAAAAAATCCCCAAATTTATATCCAAACCGAACTTATACAAACTAATCAAGTAAGAATTAGTATTGCCGATAATGGTTCAGGAATTCCAGAAAATATTAAACAGCGAATCTTTGACCCCTTCTTCACCACTAAACCTGTTGGCAAAGGTACAGGTATGGGGCTTGCTATTAGCTACCAAATTATTACCAAAAAACATGGTGGTTCTTTGGAATGTATTTCACAGCCAGAAAATGGCACTAAATTTCTAATTACTATTCCTTTAACCCAAAAATGTAAAATTGCTATGTAATAGAAATTTAGCGTTGGCTGTTTGTTATTCGTCTTACCCAGCCCCCATTTTTAAAACATAATATAAACGCTAAATCTGACGAGATTGTCCTGACCAAACTGCAATAAATCTTCATTACGTAGGCTATATTGCATTCCAGGGTTCAAGAGCTTGTTATTTAAATAAATACCATTTGTACTCATATCAACAATCATGTAAGTATTTTGCGACCATTCCCAATATACTCGTGCATGACGACGAGAAATTATACCTTCGTGAGGCAGACCAGTTAAGTCAATTTCTGGTGGAATTGTCATACTTTGGCTGCGGCGACCAATAAAGCCCACTTCCCCAGACCATTGAAACTCTCTACCTGTGGTATGGATCAGCTTGATAATGGGTAATCTTGTTGGCGGTGGTGTATAAACAGGTTGTACTGGTGGGGTATGGGGATTAACCCGTTGTTGATAATCGTTGGGATAATTAACAGGGGGTTGATAGTTGGGTGTATTGACTACGGGTTGTATGGGTGGAGGTGGAGGTGGAGGTGGTGTTGGTAGTGGGGGTGGTGGAGGTGGCGGTGGTTGTGGTGTAGTAGGTCTACTTGGTGTTGGGGTAATTAAATTAGCCAAAGGAGTAGAACACCAAGGACAAACCTTAGCATTGTTAGGCAAGGCGCGGTTAAAATATTCGCAATTTGGGTTAGGGCACCGATTTGCAGGCATAGGACTTTATGTCATCAGGTATAGGTTGTAAAGGTAAAAAACCTGAGTTGAAATACACCACAAATATAAGGTATCTTAAACTGAACTTTCACCTCACAAAAATCAGCTAACTATTGCGCTGAGAGACTTTCACAGGTTTTGAACTCAGTATTGGTGGCAATACTTTTCGGTTAAGGGGAAAAAGGGGAATGGGAAAAGGTCAAGAAATAACCTTTCACCCTTAACCTTTATAAAAGGGCAAATAAAATCAAATTTAAAATTTTTGGGCTATTTCTGCTGGTTCCAGATAGCCAAATGCAGAATTTTGTACACCATCTTTGTAACCAGGGGAATAGCGTTGATTGCTGCTGGAATAGAATGCCCAATCACACTCTTTATCAATATTGAAGTATATAACTGCGGAGACACCATGATTCCCTAGATAGTTATATGCATCACGCAACCATTCATCTTTAGCATCATCTTCTTGACCATTTTGTTTGGTGCTGGTTGTCGCTGTCTGTGCAATAAAAATTGGCTTATTTGGAGCAATTGCTTGCATTTGTTGAATATATGGTGCAAAAACTTCTTCTGCTATTTGCCAATTTTTCCAACTGGCGTTGCGACAATAACCCCAGTTATAAGCACTAAATGCAACTACATCAACTTTGTCATCACCAGGATAATAACTGGTAAATGTATTTGTACTATTTCCAGTCCAACCATTGGGAGCAAATACCCAACGAACTGCATTTTTATCTACACCTGCATCACGAAAGATGTTTTGAATTCTGTCGTATATCAGCTGAAAATTAGTAGCATCACTGTGATATTTTTCTCCCGGAATATTCATCTCTGGAAATGGTGCGATGAATGCCATTCTACCTTCACCTTGGCTTGACCATTTCTCATAGGCACGAGCAAATCTTTGTACAGCTGCATCAAAATTACCTTGGGCAATTTCCTTAGCAGTGCGTTGGGATTGCAGATTAATAAACCCAGTGTATCCATTCCGACGCAAACTTTCTAAAATCATGGGAATGTTGTACTCCGGATGGGAATCTTCAATATTCATGAAAATTCCTGCCAGGGCGTGGCGTTTTCCTGTCCAGTCGTTAATTTTATTCAGTTCGCGGTCAATAACATCTTGTTTTCCTACATAGTTACGGGTGTAAATTCCTAGTAGTATCGGCGTTGTAGTTGTCTCTCCTTTTTGAGCCAAATTCATAGAGTTACGGGCATTCAATTGCTGCTCGTTGGATAACAGCAAGCTGATGGTGATGCCAAGCAATACAAGCATCATGGAAATCAGCCTTTTTAGCTGTCGGAATCTATGATTTGCCATGCCCAAACTCTCAGTTTGATAGTGAATAGATTCCTTCTATTATGCAAGATATTTTTCTGTTTGAAAGCAATATAATTAAGCTTCTAACATCTGCAATAACTGAGCTTCTGTTAACTGCGTAATACCTAAAGCTTCGGCTTTGGCTAATTTAGATCCGGCATCTTCTCCAACTACTAAATAATCCGTTTTTTTACTGACTGAATCTGTGACTTTACCACCAGCTTTTTGAATTAAGGCTTTGGCTTCATCTCTTTTTAAAGTTGGTAAAGTACCTGTAACTACAAAACTTTTGCCTGCAAATTTAGGATTACTATCAGTAATTGTTGGTGTTTCTGCGGAATTTGCTAATTGCAAACCAGCTGCTTGGAGGCGAGAAATTAAAGTTTGATTAGCATTGATTTGAAACCACTGGTGTACTGATTCTGCAATTTCTACACCAATACCATAAATCCCAGCAATCTCTGACTGTCTGGCTTGAGTTATCTTCTCAACATCAGAAAATTTCTCGGTTAATAGTTGAGCATTGACACTACCAACATGACGAATGCCTAAACCATACAATACTCTGGGCCAAGGTTGATTTTTTGATTGGGCGATCGCATCAATTAATTTCTGCGCTGATTTTTGCCCCATCCTTTCTAATGCATATAATTTTTCTTCTGTCAAGTCATATAAATCGGCTACAGAATGCACCAAACCCTTATCTACGAGTTGATGTACCAGCTTTTCGCCCATACCTTTAATATCTAAGGCATCACGGCTAACCCAATGTTCAATTGCACCTTTGAGGATAGCGGCGCAGGAAGCATTGACACACCTAGTCACGGCTTCACCCAACTCCCGCACTACTGGCTGACCGCAGACTGGGCAATTGCTGGGCATCACAAAGGGTTCGGTGTTTGGGGGACGGAGTTCTGTGAGTACCCGTACTACCTCGGGAATAATTTCCCCAGCTTTGCGAACAATTACAGTATCACCGATGCGAATGTCTAATTGGGCGATGCGATCGCTATTATGTAAAGTAGCTCGGGAAACTGTTGTACCTGCTAATTGTACGGGGCGCATCTCTGCTAATGGTGTTAAAGCGCCTGTTCTCCCAACATTCACTGCAATATTTTCTACACGGGTAGGTGCTTCTTCGGCTGCATACTTCAACGCTACCGCCCAGCGAGGGAATTTTTGCGTAAATCCTAGCTGTTCCTGAAGCTTAAAGGAATTGAGCTTTACAACTACCCCATCAGTCATGTAGGGTAAATTCAGTCTTTCTGTATCCCAATAGTTATAGTAATCAGCAACTTCAGCTAAAGAAGGGCATAGCTTATGGTTGGGGTTAACACGGAAGCCCATCTTTTGTAACAATTCCAAAGCTTCCCATTGAGTATTGGCAATACTGGCATCATCTCTACCAGGAATATGCAACGTATAAGCAAAGAAATCTAAACGCCTGCGAGCGACAATTTTTGAGTCTAATTGTCTGAGTGTACCAGCTGCGGCATTGCGGGGATTAGCAAATAACTGTTCGCTGGCTTTTTGCCGTTCCTCGTTGATTTGCTTAAACACATCCAAGGGTAAAAACGCCTCACCCCTAACTTCTACCTTTTCTAAAATTTCTAAGCCTTCAAAATTTAAGCGCAAGGGAATTGAGCGAATTGTCCGTACATTTTGAGTGATATCTTCACCCATTACCCCATCACCCCGAGTTGCGCCTCTGGTGAGGATACCATTTTGATAGGTAAGGGCGATCGCCGAACCATCAATTTTCAGTTCCGAGACATATTCTGCTGCTGCAATTTTTGGTGCTTGTCGCCGCCAGCGTTGATCCCATGTTTTCAACTCATCAATATTAAAAGCATTCTCCAAACTGTACAGTGGGATATTGTGACGCACTGAAGTAAACTGTGTTGCCGGTCTCTCACCCACGCGCTGAGTAGGACTATCGGGTGCAATCAATTCTGGATACTGGATTTCTAATTGTTGCAATTCCCGGTATAACTGGTCATAGACTGCATCCTCCATAATAGGTGCATCTAAAACGTAATAAGCATAACTAGCTTGTTGCAACAATCGGCGTAGTTCTTCTACACGCTTGATTTCTGTCTGACTCTGTATCATTGATTTTGTGCAAAATACTTAGCGAATAGAATTTCACGATCAAGCCTATCTAGGCACGTGTTGCTAGTATAGCTACTCGCTTTGTAATTTTGTGTAATAGGTAGGGCATTGAGAATGGGGCATGGGGCATGGGGCATGGGGGATGAGTAATGAGTAATGAGTAATGAGTAATGGGTAATGAGTAATGAGTAATGGGTAATGGGAATTTGCCCCTTGTCTCCCTGCCCCCTGCCCCCTGCCTTTTCCCAATCCCCAGTCCCCAGTCCCCAATCCCCAATCCCCAATCCCTACTCCTCAGTCTTGATATATTGCCTAACTACTAGCATTGCTTGTGTTGGAATCCTGGTAACTAAGCGAATTGGAAATGCTTGAGTTGAAGCAAACTGAGCATAATCTGGTGTCAGAAATACCTCATATTTTTCTGCTTCCGGAGTCATCTGAGCTGCAAATGCTAAAGCTATAGCTTGCAAATATTTACGAATATCAGCTGCTTGTTCACCCACAACTTCACCACCAAACAAGGCTGTATTTGGCTTTTGCACTTGATCCATTGTGGTACTAGGGTCTTTAACACTTAAATGAGTACCCCCAAGTACACCCACCAGCCATTTAGGGGATGGGATTTTAGTAAATCCTATAACCTGTTCGGGTAAAGCGGGAAGAGTTTTATCTGCGGAAGCTGCCCATACTAGGGTGGGTACTTGCACCTGTCTCAGACCGTTTTTCCCAAACATTAAAGAACTAGTAGGACTAAGGGCGATCGCTCTTTTAATCCTTGGATCTCTTAGTTGATATTTATTAGCTGGTAATTCTTGAGCAACGCATTGCAGGGTTTCACCAAAACTAAATCCAGTTACATTCTTTTTACAACGTTGTTTGAGTTCTTCTAATTCTAATTCTGCTCCCGCAATGGCTAAGGCTGTCCCACCACCGAAGGAATAGCCAATTACCATTGCGTTATTGCTAGAGACTTTTCCTTGTAATGGACTACTAGCTGTTTGGTTAAGTTTCTCTAATTCATCAAGGACAAAACTAATATCTTTGGGACGATCTAAAAATTCTTGTGGTTGTATCAACTTAGTATTGTTTTTGATAGCTAAGTTGGTATTTGTTTCATTACTACCTGGATGTTCTAGGGCCGCTACTATATAGCCATGAGATGCTAAATGTTGGGCGAGGTAGCGCATATCTGTACGCACCGATCCGAAGCCATGACTAAAAACAATTACAGGTTTTTCTGTTGTTGATGCATTTGACCAATAAACATCTACAGGAATTTTGCGATTGCGTTTTTGGTCATTCAATTGCAAGCCGAGAACTTCGTATTGATTTACCCCTGGTGCGCTGGGATCAAAAGGAAAGGATATTTGCGATGTAATCGGGTTCAGTTGTGGTGCGATCGCCAGCATGAACTGTTGTGTCAGCCAAAAACCTGAGTTTAAATTGCTGGCAACTCTAAATGATTGCGGTAAATTTATTTCTAAGCGTTGACTCGGATAAGATTTAATAAAAGATAGTATAGACAGCCCTTCGGGTGAAGTAGAGCCTAAAACAAATCCGGCTCTTAATGCTTGTACGCCAGCCTGATCCTTTCTAACTACAGCTGTCGCTAGGTCATTGAGAATTGCTGTCCCAATTTGCGTATTCAATAAGCGACTAATGGTGACAACGTTTAGGGGTATCTTCATTCTCAAGGCCCCTAATAGGGAACGGCGTTGTTCCTCGGGTAACTTATTGGTGAAAAGTGCTATATCTCTGGGAAATTCTCCAGTTTCAGCAGCTTTTTGCAGATCAGCTACAGCGAAGGATTCTGCAAATGGGCCAAATCTCACTACTACGGTTTCAGCCGCTTTTGCAGAGGTAGTTGTCCCTAAAATTTGTGCGATCGCAATTGCACAAAACCAACCTGTAAAGGTTTGTAGATTTCCCCAGATTCTTCCCATGAACATCTTTTTTTTACCATGCTTAGGGGAATATAGCTGATATTCGTGTATCTTACTACCCATGCTGTAAAAAATCTTAGCAGCTGAAGTTTAGCATAGAGAATTTACATAGATATGATAAATTTGCACTTATTACAAGTAGCAAAAGCCAGTTTTTGGATTGGTAATGAGATATTGAAATCTCCAATCCTTAGCTAAAAGGTGATAAATTTCCCCGAGCTGCTTGCTCTCGCTCAATTGCTTCAAATAATGCTTTAAAATTACCGTTACCTAATCCTTGTGCGCCTTTGCGTTGAATAATTTCAATAAAAAATGTTGGTCTTGTCACTAATGGCTTGGTAAATATTTGCAGCAGATATCCTTTCTCATCTCGGTCAAGTAATATTTTCAATTCTCGCAATTTATGTATATCTTCATCGATTTGACCAATACGTTGTTGCAAATTCTCGTAATAAATATCTGGAGTCTCTAAAAATTCCAAGCCATTACTACGCAATTCTTCTACTACTTTGACAATATTATTCGTTCTGAGTGCAATATGTTGTACACCAGGGCCATAATGAAAATCTAAATATTCTTGAATTTGCGATTTGCGATAGCCTGTTGCAGGTTCATTAATGGGAAATCTAATTTGACCAGTATTATTTTGCAAAACTTTTGACATCAATGATGAATATTTAGTTGAGATATCATCACTAGTAAATGATTGGCTCTCTTGCAAGTCTAATATTTTGCTATAAAAGTCTGCCCACAAATCCATTTTGCCTAATTCGACATTAATCACAATGTGGTCAATATCAACTAAACCAGCAGAATTTCTGCTTGATATATTTTTAATTGGCTGATATTGCGGCGCAAAATTGGTATATTTATGACGCTCAATAAATGAATGAACTAGGTCACCGCTATAGCTTTTGATTGTTGCTTTAACGATATATCCATCTTGTTCTTGAAAAATAGTTGGTTCTAATATTGGTTGTGCGCCACGTGCGATCGCAATTGCAAAGCAAGCACGAACATCGTCAACTTGCAAGGCAATATTATACACTCCGTCACCATGTAACCTCACATATTCGGCTACTGGCCCCTCTGGTGTTAGCGCCGAGGTAAATACAAAGCGGATATTAGACTGTTCGACAACAAACGAGCTGCGATCGCGCACACCAGTTTCCAGTCCCGCATAGGCGATCGCTCGGAAACCAAAACATTTGCAGTAAAAGTAGGCCGCTTGCTGAGCATTACTTACATAAAATTCTACATAGTCAATTTTTTTTAATTTGATGGGCTTATCTTCCTGCAAAGGAACTATTTTATTTTCTCTGATTTGCATAGGTAATTCCTCTATTTTCCTATATATCATTAAATACTGATTTTTGAACAATATAAATGCATATAATTAGCAGTATATAATGTAACTGTTTGTCAAGACATTTAAATTAGTTTAGTAATTTATCTTTAATGTAAAATTTAATATAAAATATAATTTTATTTAATATATAAAATGGCAGTTTAGAAGGAAATTTCTTTTTAAGAATCCCTCTAGAGTTAGATTAATTTTCTTATTTACAGATAAAAAAGGTTGAAAAATCAGCATATTCGTGTTGTAATTGAGTGCTGAAAAATATAGATAATCAAAAGTCAAAGTGTAACTTTTTTATCATTTTTTATAGTTAAGAAAATAATCCCATAGATAGTTTGCACTCAAGCTCAATTAGTGAGACATATTCACTAATTGCATATAAATTAAGGT
The DNA here is from genome assembly GCF_014696315.1 of Calothrix membranacea FACHB-236. Lineage (GTDB taxonomy): Bacteria > Cyanobacteriota > Cyanobacteriia > Cyanobacteriales > Nostocaceae > Aulosira > Aulosira membranacea. The sequence goes on along the minus strand of NZ_JACJPX010000007.1, from coordinate 11,887 downwards.
TTATTGATAAAATTATTGCTGTAAAAAAGAGTTTGTGTAGGGTGAATCCTACCAAATATTGCTTTAAAAACTCGATAATCACAACTGCCAACTATAAACTTTCTTCCAGCGCTTTGATGCTCTAAAATGTTCTATTTATCATTAAATTATTGACCTGGTTAAGCCAATTAATAATACCGATTCCAATAATGTTTGTGACAGATAAATCATTTGCAGTTTACAGCATTTCTGTGAGTATACCTATCTGCCACCTTCTTTTTTAAAATTGCTACAAGCAGATAATCTCCAGCAAGCAAATCAGTATTTATTGCCACAGAATTACTATTTTTTATTAATTATATTAATATTATCCAGATGCTTTAAATAAATGTAGTAGAAGATAGCATATCTGTTAATAAAAACTGTCTCACTACTATAGCTGCCTTAACATTCCTCATCAGATAGCAGCAATTGCATCAACAATTACTGTTGAATTTATGCGTCGCCAACTTACCTATTTTTTGCTATTCCTGATTTCACTAATAATTATAACTTTATGGTGGCCTATTAATGATTCTGTTTGCGATGCAGAAGCTTTCTTATCATCCAAAGTCCCAAAATACCAAATACAGGCAACTAAAGTTGTTGTACAGCCTTGGCGCGGTAAACATCATGTATATGGAATATTTATGGTTCCAAATGAATACAAAGAAAGCCAATTTTTTGTGTTAACAGTTAAAAATTTTGGTAATGAATGTTCCCAGCCATTTGGTTACAGGCAAAACTATGATGGCATTTCTGCTGAACCTGGAACTCATTTAATCAGAGAATATATCAGAACTCGTACTGCTCTACGGCTAATTATTCAAGGTTTGTATCAAAAGCTAAATGATAAAAATAACTGGACTTTGACCTATCCCCAACCGAAAACTACTATTTTTTATAATTAATAGAGTAAAGGCTTGAAGCTGAGAAATTCAGGAATAAATTCCTGTTTACTTATTCTAGATATAGAAAATATGGCATTGCCTTTCCATCACTGTTGAGTCGCTAAATTCTGCTCACCCTTTAACAATGTATTAGTAGTATTCACGACAATTTGCGCTGCGCCTGTGAAAAACGATCGCTCAATATTAGTTGGTGTATCAGTCGGTTCATGGTAATGGGGAGTCCGCAGATTAGCTGTATCCGTTACCAATACAGCACCAATTCCTTGATACCAAAACGGTGCATGATCACTGCGTAGGGTATCTGGTGCAACCAAGCCTTTAAGAGGAATAGGCAATTTCAGCACTGCTGGTAGATTGGTATCTGCTTTATTGACAGCAGTTGGGGGGATTGTTTGGGAGTTTTGAAAGGCGTTCAATAAAGGTAAATGTTCTGTATCCCCAATTACTGCTAAAAAGTCGCCCTTGTCGCTAGGTGGCGTAACTGGTAAGCCTGTAGGATATTGCTGACATCCGGCAGTATAGCAAGCATAACCCACCATATCCATCACAATTACACCGCGTAGGTTTTGCAACCGTTCTGCTTTACTTACAAAAGCTTTACTACCTAAAAGTCCAGCTTCTTCTTCATCAAAAAAAGCGAGTTGTAATGTTCTAGGTGTAGGACTTGAACCAAGAATTCTGGCAAGTTCGAGCATTACAGCCACACCACTAGCATTGTCATCAGCCCCAGGAGAGAAAGCAACTGTATCATAATGCGCTCCAACTAGAATTGCGCCAGCAGCTTTTTTCGTTCCTTGGCGTTCAGCAAAAATATTCACACCCTCAGAGAATTTTTCTAACTTAGGTGTCCAGCCTAATTTTCTCAGTTCAGTTGTAATATAAGTGCGAGTGCGCGATCGCGCTGCAATGGTGTGACGCGGAAAATTCAAATTTTGAATATGGCTCAATAGCTTTTCAGCAGACACTTGCAAATCACTAGCTACTGGTAAAGACTCCTGTATGGGAGGATTTTCGGCTGGAATGCTCTCAACAATTACTGATGATGGAGGTCGATTCAATAACTGATTTTTCGCAGTACCTTTACTACTGACAATTACAACAACCACCAACATTAACAGCACAAGCCAAATCCATTTTTTCATAGTTTATCCCTGCTTCTTTGACTTTCAAGGTAGCGCAAACAGCAAGTTTGACAGCTCGTCTTTTGACAGAGTCCACAATTTCACCTAAAGTTCCGCAGTAGATAGTGCTGAGTCAAGGAATTTTGGATTTTAGATTTTGGATTTTGGATTTGTTCCACCCACGAGGGACGGAGCATGAACCAAAAAAATCTAAAATCGGATTGCTCAAGATTATATAGTTCTCACTCTTGTCCCATTACCCAATCCCCAATCCCCAATCCCCAATCCCCAGTCCCCAATGCTAGATTTATCACTCATCACAATCCTGGGTTTTTTGGGCAGTTTCGGACATTGTTTTGGGATGTGTGGCCCCTTAACGGTGGCATTCTCTTTATCTCATCAGCAAGAAAATTCTGATTGGCGACACCAGTTAAAGTTTCATATTTTACTCAATCTAGGGCGAATGTTGAGTTATACCCTAGTGGGCGCTGGGATTGGGGCATTGGGTTCGGTGTTACTAGAGGGGGGACAGATAGCTGGCGTTGGTAGCGATTTACGTCGCTGGATTGCAATTATCACTGGTTTGATGCTGATTTGGTTTGGTTTGGGGCAAATAAAACCAGATTTTCTGCCAAAAATTCCTGTTTTACATCCTTTATTAAAGGGAGGCTTACATAATTATCTGAGTAAAGGAATGTTCAACCTTTCCTTACAAACCAAATGGTGGACACCAGCACTTTTAGGCATGACTTGGGGTTTAATGCCCTGTGGTTTTCTTTATGCTGCCCAAATCAAAGCTGCCGAAACTAGCAATTTATGGATGGGTGCAGCAACTATGCTGGCTTTTGGCTTGGGAACCCTACCGATGATGTTAGGCGCAGGGATTTCTGCGTCGTTGGTAAGTCAAGACAAGCGTAGTCAGTTATTTCGCCTTGGCGGTTGGGTAACTCTCGCAATTGGGGCAATTACTTTGCTGCGAACCGGCGACACTATGGCCGATTACACCGGACACGCCGCATTGTTTTGCTTAATCGTCGCCTTAATTGCTCGTCCCATTAGCGGTATTTGGGCATCACCCCTACGTTATCGCCGTGCTTTCGGAGTAGGGGCTTTTGTGCTTTCTGTCGTTCATACTTTCCACATGATTGAACATTTACTGCAATGGAATTTTGCTGCCTTTTGGTTTTTACAACCAGATTTTCAGTGGAGCATAGTTGCTGGTGCTTTAGCTTTGGTATTGATGACTCCAGCAGCGTTAACAAGTTTTGATTCATTGCAAAAATTTTTAGGCAAGCGTTGGCGACAAATTCACTTATTAAGCGTACCAGCTTTACTTTTAAGCGTAATTCATGCGGTTATAATTGGTTCCCATTATCTGGGTTCCTCACAATCAACTGAGGGGAATAAATTAGCAGTAGGGCTACTAGGGTTTGTTACCCTTTTTGTGTTGCTGCTGCGTTCACGTTGTTTTTGGTCAAGGTTAACCATAGCAAAATTTTATGTTCCCCCAACTAAGCCACGCTAAATCTTCTATTCCTTTAGTTTTTTTATTGCTTCTATCCTTAACTCCAATTCACGCCGCCTCTGCTCATACGGTAAAAATATCCGCAGATGTTGGTGGCACATTGCATATTGAACCGAATGATAATCCCCAAGCCGGAAAACCCGCACAAGCTTGGTTTGCACTAACTCGCAAAGGTGGAAAAGCGATCGCACTGAAAGATTGTGATTGTCGGTTGGCTATTTATGCTGAACCCCATACACCACAAGAGCCACCCCTGTTAGAACCTCCTTTAAAACCTGTGTCTGCTGAACGTTACAAAGATACACCAGGTGCAGAAATTACCTTTCCCAAGCCAGGCGCTTATCAGCTGGCACTTACTGGTAAACCGACTTCTGGGGAAAGTTTCAAACCTTTTGAGTTAAAGTTTCAAGTTACTGTGGCATCAGGTTCGCAAACTATACCACAAGCTTCCCAGAATGTCAATCAATCTGTCAATAATGAAGCCATAGAAACTCAATCTCCATCCTTACCCTTGTGGGCGATCGCCGCTGCTATTTTTGCCACATTAGGTATTGTCTTGGCTGTAGTGCAGAAGCGGCGGAGGTGATTGGGGACTGGGGACTGGGGATTGGGGAGATGAGGGAGATGAGGAAGCAGGGGGAGCAGGGGGGACAAGGAGACAAGGAGCAACTACTATTACCCATTACTCATTACTCATTACTCATTACTCATCCCCCATTACCCATTACTCATTACCCATTACTCATTACCCATTACCCATTACCCATTACCCATTACTCATTACCCATGCCCCATGCCCCATTCCCTATTCCCTATGCCTCTTTTGATGCCATTGCCAGGCATGGAGGACGATATCTTTGATGTCTGGATACTGGGGTTGCCAGCCTAGGATTTTGCGGGCTTTTTCGCTACTGCCGATTAATGAAGGCGGATCTCCAGGACGGCGATCGCATTCTTTTACTGGGATTGTTAACCCGGTGACATCCTCGGCTGCGGAAATTACTTCTCTTACTGAGAAGCCTAGACCATTGCCTAAATTGAATACTTCGCTATCGCTGCCTTTTAATAAATATTCCAATCCTAAAACGTGAGCATCTGCTAAGTCGCTGACGTGAATGTAGTCTCTAATACAAGTACCATCCGGTGTGGGATAATCTGTACCAAAAATTGCAATCGATTCGCGCTTGCCTAAAGCTGTGAGCAACACTAAAGGTATCAAATGGGTTTCAGGGTTGTGGTCTTCTCCTAGTAATCCAGTAGGATCGGCACCAGCTGCATTAAAGTAGCGGAAACGCACAGATTTTAGACCATAGGCAACATCAAAATCAGAGAGAATCCGCTCTACCATTAACTTGGTAGCACCATAGGGATTAATCGGATTTTGGGGATGATTCTCGGGAATTGGGACAACTTCTGGTACTCCATAGGTTGCACAAGTAGAAGAAAATACAAATTTCTTAACAGAGGCAGCTAGCATCGCTTCTAGCAACACCAGTGTACCCAAAACGTTATTGCGGTAGTATTTAGCGGGGTCTGTGACTGATTCTCCTACATAGGCATAGGCAGAAAAGTGCATAACTGCCGTAATATTGTGGGTTTGAAATAATTTATCGAGTAAAGGGCGATCGGCAGTATCCCCTGCTACAAGCTCTACTTGCAAAACCTGCTCTACTAAGTCGCGATGCCCATACACGAGGTTATCAAGTATGACTACGTCATAACCTGCTCGCTTCAGGGCAAGTACGGTATGGGAACCGATATATCCTGCTCCTCCTGTCACTAAAATAGTGGGCTTTTCCGGTGACATAGTTTATCCTTTTGAGTTACAGTTACTCAACTAATCTAATGTACTGGTGCCCCATTACTCATTGGGAAAATTTTAAATAATAGACGCAGTGTCAAAAAATTGCACTAAAATCACTACGACGGTAGTCTTTGGGTGTGAGGTGTGAGGTATTTTAAGTCAAGTAACAGTCCGATTACAATTTGACGAGAAAATAAATCCGCTGCCCGAAACCTTGAGGCTATCCCTTAAGGGAATGCTATTTGCTATGTGTCGGGAAACCCGTCTACCGCAATGGCTCACTGCATCGGAAAATTTGAGAGTTAATCTACTATGTTTCTACTGCTAAGCCGAGTACTACTGTGGCTGTTAATCGGCACTGTTGTATACTCTTTGTTCCAAAGATTCTATCCTACCGGGAATTTTGTGGGACGATTAGTCATCGTTATTGTGTTAATCGTTATAGCGCTGGCGTTTCTTAACCCCAATGAACCAGCCGTAGCGTCTTTGTGGAGAATGGTATCATTCCCGCTAAAACCTCTGGGTGCATCGGTCTTGATGTTGATTTTTGCGGCTCAGAGAATTAAGGGAGGTGGGATAGATAAACCAGGAGGATACTTACTGGGTTGGGCACTGACAATTTTACTGTTATCAAGTACACCAGCTATTGCTTACTTCCTAGTAAGGGCACCTATAGCAACGGTGGGCAATCCTCAGTTAGCAGCTCTAGAAAGAGTTGAGTATATGAGGCTAGCATCTGGTTCAGGACAACTACCCCCTAGCTCGGAAACTTTGGTGGCTTTAGGGCCAGAAAATACCATAGGCAATGTCTCTGATGTTGCAGCGAATGGTATTCTACCTGCAGCTGATATGGTTCGGTCAACCATAGCTTTAAATCAATTCGGCGTAAAAGTTCCGCCTTATCTGTTGCAGAATCCTCAGGACATCAGAAACCGCGGATTACGGATTGAAGACTTTGTACCAAGTGCAGAAACACTGCAAGTAACAACCCAAGTCTGGGAAAGTTATCTCAACCAGATTTATATTTTCTTGCGTGGCCCTCAAAGATAAGCCTAAAAAGTCAGTAATCACAAGGCCAAAACACTATGTCCTGGTGGCTGGCCTTATTTAAATTGTTATTTCTGTCAGAATAGGAGGAGGGTGAGTAGTTTTGCTTGCAAGAGTCAAGAATCAAGGAGAGTCGGTCACGCGCGGAGGTTGTCTCCGTTAGGTGAACTGGCGTTGAAGAGTTAAAAGCCAAAGGTGAATTTTCTCCTCTGCTCCCTCTGCTTCCGCATCTCCCTTCCTGCTCCCCGCTTCCCTGCTCCCTGCTAGTGCTGAATGATACAATCTCGACGACTTGCTAAACTCAGTGCTTACCTGCGTCCCCATTGGCGGGAAGCAATTTTAGGCATTTTGGCTTTATTGACTGTCAATGGATTAGGCGTTTATATACCTTGGTTAATTCGCGGTTGCGTTGACAGACTCTCAACAACTTTCGACTGGTATGAAATTCTCAATTACGTAGTCGTTATTGTCTTGCTCAGTTCAGCAATGTGGTTAATCCGTATGGCTTCCCGCATTTGGCTGTTCGGCGTAGGGCGAGAGGTAGAATTTGACTTAAAACAGCGCATTTTTGAACATTTACTAAGACTAGAGCCTTCTTATTTCGCCACTCATACTATTGGTGATTTAATTAGTAGGGCTACTAGCGATGTGGAAAATATCAAGCGGTTGTTGGGTTTTGCCGTCCTGAGTTTAGCAAATACATTTTTTGCCTACGTGCTAACATTGCCTGTGATGTTGGCAATTAGCGTAGATTTGACATTAGCCTCCTTGGCGGTATATCCATTAATGTTCTTTTTGGTGTATTTGTTTAGCGATCGCCTACGTAAACAACAAACCGTAGTTCAAGAACAACTATCTGACATTAGTGAACTCATTCAAGAAGATATTAGTGGCATTGCCTTAATTAAAATTTACGCCCAAGAAGAAAACGAGCGTCGCGCCTTCGCTCAGAAAAATGAGCAGCTATTGACGGCTAACTTGGAACTAGCAAAAAGCCGCAATACATTGTTTCCCCTGATTGGGGGATTAGCCAATATCAGTTCACTGGTAATTCTCTGGTTGGGAGCATCCCGCATTGCTGGAGGAACCCTAGCTGTTGGGGATTTTTTAGCATTACTCATTTATGTAGAGCGTTTAGTTTTTCCCACCGCTTTGTTAGGGTTTACCATTACCGCCTACCAACGAGGTGAGGTGAGTATTGATCGCTTAGAATCAATTCTCAGCGTTACACCCAAAATTAAAGATGCAGATGATGTCGTTCATCTACCCAAAACGCAAGTTAAAGGGAAACTGAGAGCGAAAAATTTCACTTATACATATCCAGGCGCTACCACCCCAGCTTTAGATAATATCAACTTCACGATTAATCCCGGGGAAACTGTGGCAATTGTTGGTGCTATTGGTTCTGGTAAATCAACCTTAGCAAATGCCTTACCACGCTTATTAAACATTGAGCCAGGACAGTTATTTTTGGATGGAGTGGACATTACAAAGATAGCCTTAGCCGATTTAAGAGGTGCGATCGCCTATGTCCCCCAAGATAGTTTTCTGTTCAGCACCACCATTAGAAATAACATCCGCTACGGCGACCCACTTAGCGAGCAAGAAAATGTAGAATACGTAGCTAAGATGGCGCAAATTGAATCAGAAATTCACAATTTTACCCAACAGTATGACACTATAGTTGGTGAACGGGGGATTACTCTTTCTGGTGGTCAAAGACAACGTACTGCTTTATCTAGAGCTATGTTAGTTGATGCCCCAGTGTTAATTTTGGATGATGCTCTTTCTAGTGTCGATAATCAAACAGCTACCCAAATCCTCAAAAATCTCTCAACTGGTACAGTCAAAAAAACTGTCGTTTTTATTACGCATCAACTATCGGCGGCGGCGGCTGCTGACCGAATTTTTGTGATGGAAAAGGGGAAAATTGTTCAAATAGGCACTCACTTAACTCTGGTGCAAAGAGAAGGCCTTTACAGGACTTTGTGGAGCCAACATCAAATAGAAGAATTATTACGTTAGGTGTTTAAAGACGCAGCGCGTAGCTTGCTATATCAATACTTGTCGGTTAAGGGTAAAAAGGGAAATGGGAAAAGGGAAATAAAAAACCTTTAACCCTTAACCTTTAACCTTTTCCCCAAAAACCAATTTTGAGTTGACAACGCTTAACCAAGTATTTATATATGCTGATTATTCTTGTGGCTGAAAAAATCCTCCCCTTGGATTTGGCTAGAAAAACCGCTAGCAAAATATGCGACTTCTAGAAGATAACCATCTCCAGCTAACGAATGATTCTACTTCATTGAAAACTTAATAAGCTGTAACTATTACTTACAGTAATTAAGTGGGGACTTAATCATGCAACGCTTTAATGTTTCTAAGATTTTAGGAAGTACAGTTCTAGCCTTAAGTTTAGCTACATTACCATCAGTTCTACCCGCTTCTGCTCAAACAACTACCAACCCTGATGGCACTACTACTACGACTACAGACCGCCCTCTGACAGACGGTAATTATGCAGATGGCGATTGGGGTTTACTAGGTTTACTCGGTTTGTTTGGTTTATTTGGACGTAAAAGTCGCAGACATGATGACAGCGCTTACAGCAACCGCGATGTAGTTTCCTCTTCACGTTCTAACTATTAATCTCAAGACATCCTGCAATTTTCTGCCAATCCTTTCAAGAAGTTTAAGTTGCAGCCTGCAAAAGCAGGCTTTGTTTTTTTATGAGCAATTTTTAACTATTAATTGCACCCCTCACCAAAATGACTGTACTTTCTACACCAGAGGCGATCGCTTCGGGAATATTACCTTGAATTGCCTGCTGTAATAACCCTTCCCGTGAAGCGCCTAAAACTACTACATCGTATCCCTCGGTTTTTACTAAGTTAATCACACCTTGGGAAACTGAATCAGCTTCAACTGGGCAAGCAATTACGGTACTAGATAATTTGCGGTGGTGAATTAGCTGGCGGATGGACTGTTCTAAAATTGTCATGTCTGGTTCTAATTCCGATGGTTTAAATACCCTTGTGAGGCGGATGAGGGGATCGTCTCCTAATGTCACTAAAGCCGGAAGTAATTTAATCGCCATCCTGGCATTAGGGCCACCAGCCATAGGTACTAACCAACGGTTGAATGACTGTTGACTGTTGACGGTTGACTGTTGACCATTACCTAATTTGACTAACATGACATCGCAGGTAGCTTGGCGAATGATGCTATCAACAACGGTGCCAAAAATCCTACCTGGGGTAGATGTGTTACCTTTCCAACCCATCAATATTAAATCGATGTGACGCTCGTTGATTGTCTCTAAAATCGCTTGGGCGACATCATGGGCGACGCGAATTTGTGTATGTAATGGAATGCGCCATTTTTTAGCTAATACTTCTGCTTGTCTGAGTAAGCGCCGACTTTTGGCTGTTCTAACTTGGGTTTCGGTGGGGGAACTGTGGCGCGAGACTAAGATAACTTGCACACACTCTATTTCATAATGGCGATCGCGGGCAATTGCAGCTGCCATTTGTAATAAAGTTGCTGCTGTTTCGGGGTTAGCAACTGTGACGAGTAATCTACCTCTACCAATGTTGGGCGCTCGCGTTTGGTAAACTACATAGGATGGTTCCGGTTGCGGCCCTGGTGTCGCATTCTCGCAGTTGAGATAGTCGGCTTCTGCACGAATAATATCTGCACGGGTAATAATGCCAATCAGTTTTCGCCCTTCTACTACTGGTAAGCGACTAATTTGATAACGATCCAGCAAATACAACACATTACTCAGGTTGTGTTTTGGTGCCACCGTGATCGGGCTGGGTGTCATAATCTCCCGTAGAGGCGTATCATTTGGGATATTGCGATCGCGGATTTTGAGTAAATCAGATTGAGTAATAATGCCTACAAGCTTGCCTTCTTCAACTACGGGAAACCCCCGGTGATGAGAACGTGAAAATGCTTGTATAGCCTCCTCTGCGCTCATTTCTACATCTAAAGTTTCTACTCGTTGTTGCATCACATTATTAGCTGTTAATGTTCGCATGACGCTTTCTACAGGAACATTGCAAGCGAGGGTGATACCTTTTAACAGTAAAAGCTTCTCGTACAGCGAACCAGGAACTACTTTCTCAGCAACCAAGTAAGATGCTACACAAACAATCATTAAAGGTAGCACTAGGTTGAAATCGGTAGTCATCTCAAACACAATCACAATCGCGGTGATGGGGACTTTAGAAACAGCGCTAAAAAATCCGCCCATTCCCGCCAAAGCGTAGGTTGTAGGTAAACCACCTCCTAAAATTTGGGACTCAAGTACACCAATGATGTGTCCTAAACAAGAACCTAAAATTAGGCTAGGTGCGAATAAACCCCCAGGTGCGCCGGAACCAAAGGCGATCAAGGTGAGAATGAACTGAGCCACAAATGCGATCGCTGCTAATAATGCATTGGCATCGCCTGTAATAAAATACTCTCTTAACCCAGTATTATCACGAAAAGATGCGGGGAGGATTGAGACGACACAACCAGAAACAAAACCAGCTAAAGCCACTCTTAGCGGTAAACTAATGTGCAATCGGCGATAAATTTTGATACTAAAAACTAGACCTTGATTAAATAATGCGCCGAACAATCCAGCTAATATGCCCAACAGCAGGAAAAAAGGAATTTCTGGGATAGAAAATTGACTTTGGGATTGAGCTAAATGCAGGTTTAAGTCTAGACTACCGCCACCTAATAAACGAGATATTACCCCACCAATAAACGAGGCGATAATCGCGGTTCCCAGAGTTAGCCCGGATAAATCTTGGAGTAACTCTTCCACGATAAACAATACACCTGCGATCGGCGCATTAAACGCAGCTGCCAAACCTGCACCCGCACCTGCTGCAATCATTTGTCGTCGGTAATCTGGAGAGGTGGGAACCCAACGACTCATCCCAGCTGCCAAACCTGCGCCTACCTGCACAGTGGGGCCTTGTCGTCCTAGAGTCATACCAGAACCCAAGGCAATAATCGCACTGAACAACTTCACAGCCGCTACACGCCAAGATAAAGTTATAGGCACATTAGCCAACGAAGCTTTGACTTGGGGGATACCGCTACCCGAAGCCTCTGGGGCAAATCTTTCTACCAACCAACCAGAGATATACCCCAGACTCATGCCAACTATAGGTAACGCCAACCATACCGGAAATAGGTGAGTCGTATGGACTCGCCATGTTCCCAACCATCCCGATCCCACCTTCAGAAACACTGCCGACAAGGCAGCTACAATACCGATCACAGACGCTTGTGCGATCGCTAAACCTCTTCTTGGCTGCCACAGACTACGAAAGCGCTGAGTCAGAACAGGGAGTGGCATAAAAATTTTAAAAAATATTAAGTTATGAATACATCAAATCATATTTTAAATGGGGATTGGGGATTGGGGATTGGGGATTGGGGATTGGGGATTGGGGAT
>NZ_JACJPX010000069.1 GCF_014696315.1 Calothrix membranacea FACHB-236 | reverse complement strand
CCCGCAGTGGCTTATTTGTGGAAGTGATTTAAATAAGTACTCGCACAAAATTAAATACATTCGTGGAGGAAGGGAACAGGGAACAGAGAAAATATTTGTGTGATAAAGCTTCATCCGCCAAAGAATTTAAGTAATTAGTGGTCAGCACAGGAGCAAGGCTGCTGCAATAAAAAAGCCTTGCCCAATGATTCTTATAAAAACAGTCAAGCTCCCGCGTTGCCCCCGAACTAGAGTAAGAAAATCTTTTAAGAAAAGGCAAATACAGTAAAGCCTCTTTATCGCTTGTGGTAAAGGTTTCAGTAGCTGCAACCTCGCAACACTTTTGCGAAGAAGTGGCTGGGAAAGTTAGGGTTAAAACTTAAAATTAAGTATATAGAAATTCTAAGTACCCACTTCTATTAATCTGTTCGTCATAAAACTGGTTTTTTTGTTTTTCTATACGATTAACTGCGCCAGAGATAAACGTGTGACCCATAGCATCTACTTCCAGAAGGATACCATCATGACCGTATGCGCCGAAGTGAAAAGCATTGCAACCAATTTGCATAGCTAGTTCTGATAGCCGAGGGCGAGCCGCACCCCTAGCTCGACGGCATAGTAGTTCATTTGGTTCGGTTTTCACTATAGTCCATCCCGGAGTGCTAACGAACAGTCCGACAATCCATAGGTCGGGTAATAGCAGCCAGGGAGTTTGGCGCAATTCCTCATTTGATAAGGGTTGAGGTGGTTGGGAAATGCGACGACAACCTTCAAGCTCAAAGATGCGGGTTATGGCCAGTTCGATTGAATCTAAATTATTTGACTGGATACAGGTAGTGTAATTTCGGGACTGAATAAACACTGCCAACTTCCTACAGTTAAAATTATTAAGGTCGCACGCATCACTAGCTTATGCTAAAATCGGTTTCTATAATTTTTGTGCTTCAAAAAATTAAAAACAGTCATGATCCTCATATTCAGACAAAGAATCAAGAGAAATTTGGCTGTTGGGGGGAGTTGGGTTGTAAGTATTGGGTGGTTGGAAGTATAAGAGTTGCACTCCTTGATCTTGAAGCTGTTGTGGTTCGGCGTAAACATTGTAAAACAAATCAGTCAAATACCAGCACAAATTGGAGCTATCTATTACTTTTGCTAAGGCATTATCTATACGTTCGGCATAACCCTTTTCTACTTCATCTTGTAGGTTAATCAATAACTCTGATTCTGGGTCTTCTGCCAACAGCCGCTCATACTCAGCTTCAATTCTTGCAATTTCTGGGTTTTCATGTACTCGCATTGCTTCCTGCATTTGCTGTGGCACTGTTAACAGAGAAAACTGTGAAATTGGCTCAGGTGCATTAATTTGTTCTCCATAAAATAGATGGGTTTCATCTAAACTATTAGCTCCTTCGTAATCATTCCAACCAGAAAGGAAGATATGACCAGTTGCATCCGCTTCCAGCAAGATTCCGCAAATGTCACGAACTACCCGAAAATGAAAAACATCACACCCCAACTGCATTGCTAACGCTGATAGCCGGGGGCGAGTAACACTTTCTACCCGCGTACAAAGTAACTCGTTTGGCCAAGTTTTCACAATTGTCCATCCGTCTTCACCTCTGCATAAGCTGATGAGCCATAAGCGCGGTCGCTCCCAAGCAGGAAGATGGTGGAGTTGTTCTGAGTCAATTGTGATCTCAGGCAGATGAGTAAGACGACGGCAACCTTCTTCCTGCTCCAAGAGGCGGGTCATTGCAGATGCAATAGCAGCAAGATTATCTGATCGAATACAAGTGGTAAAATTCCAGTATCTCTCAAACATTTTTAGTTGTATCCACTTTGATACTCTGACTTAGCTCATTACTAACAGAATTTACATTTAGGGTTGTTCCTTTGTGAAAATGGGCAATTTAAGATAGTGAACCGGAACCGAATTTTTAGTACGGGGAGGCTGCTTGTATTCAAACATCTCCCTGGCAGCTAAACCAGCTTCTTTGTTACTAAAACACATGAAGTATTGAAGTCCGCAATCTTTAGCTACCTCTGCTTCTCTGTCTATCTGGCTAATCATTTTTCTAAATATAAATTTTTCTTGTTCAGTAGGAGGAATATAGTTTGAATCGCCAGGAAGCAGTAAATATTTCTTCAACCATCTATATCCTGTTTTAACTTCTGCTACTGATCCAGGAGGCTTTAGTCCATTCTTAACTATAGCTCCTTTTGCTCTTACTAGCCCATCATAGAATGCTGATAATCCTGACGAAGTGATCACAAGGTAGTCACCCGGCGCACCAGTAACATAAGTAGCATAAAGACTATGTGTTATATCTTTGCCTAATTCTGGTTTAGAGTTATCTGCTGCATCACCTAAATGCCTATCTAATTCAAGATTAAAGCATCCATGATCTGTTTCTACTTTACCTTTAGTAAAAACTTCCTGCTCCGTTATTCTCTCTGAATTGTTTTTGTCATGAATAAGCACGTTCAGCCTTCTCTGCTGTGCTGTGTTTAATTGCTCGACTAGCTCACGTTCTTTTTTGTTACTGCTGTAAGCTTTTCCTGTAATCGGATTTGTATCAGCTGCTTTTGATGGATCTTTTGTAGGTTGATTATCATTTCCTCGGAAAATTTCCTCTATTATCCGATAGAAAATAACAGTGGTATCTTTAAGAATTTCAAAGAAGTTTGGAGGCTCATCTTTTAATGCATAAGGGCCGTAGATGCTTGCTGCGGTACCATTAATACTTGCATCCCCAATAACAAACTTAGACTTATTAGATTTCAGAACGCTGTTTTCGTAAGCAATACTAATCAATCCTTTTTTATTGATGCCAGTGTAGATGCTGTAGTTAATATTATTAATGGATACAAAACCAATAACTCTAACCGAACCCTCAGCTTGTACGTAAATTTTGCCACCAGTATCATTTCCGTCAGAACGGAGATACCCAGTTGTAACTGCTCCCTGAGAACTGGTGATCGCAATTAGTCCACCATTCGAGATGATGTTTTGGCTAATAACATCGCCAACAGAAGAGAGATATACCTCACCGTTATTGGTTGTAATATCGCCTTGTGTAGTAACAGTACCTTGCTTGGCAATTAAGGCAACTTTACCCCACTGTGAACTGATTTTACCTGTAGTCACGTTCTGGTCAGCTTGTATAGCTACTTGACTACCACTATTAATTTCAGTAGTAGTGACATTACTTTTACTGCTAATCAAAGCAACTGTACCGAATGCTGATACGATGTTTTGAGCAACCACATCCTTAGTAGCACCAACAGTTACATTATCAACACTAGAGATCGCACCTTGAGCATTAACATTACCACTGCTACTAATCAAAGCAACTGCACCATCAAGTGATGTAATATCTTGAGTAACTACATCTTTAAAAGCACTAAGAGAGACATTACTATTACTGGTAATTGCACCATTGACAGTAACTGCGCCCTGACTGGAGTTAAGAAGAACTACATCATTGGCAGATTGAATTTTATCAGTGGTAATGTTCTGTTTGGCTAGACCAGTTACACCATAATCACCGATAATTTCCCCAGTAGCAGTAATAGCATTAGTAGCGCTAATCAGACTAATTCCAGCATTTGTGGAAGTAATGTTGTGAACGGCAATCTCTTTAAGAGCAATAATATTTACATCACCATCTTTGGTTTGAATATCACTGTTTGTTCTGAAAGCCCCATCACTCAAAATATATATTTGTTTGCTAGTAATGTCGCTAGTAGTGACATTGCCTTTAGAATCGTATTTTTTACTACCAATAATACCCAGAGAAATGCTCACCTTACCTGTGTCACTAGTAGATAAGGAAGCTGTGGCAATGTCATCAATAGCATTCAGGGTGATGTCGTTGGTAGTGGTAACGTCTCCTTTAATCGTGACCGTTTTTGCACTATTAATTGTCAAGTCTTTGAGGGCAGCATTACTACCAATTGCTTTATCTAAAATGATATTGCCTTGCCCTGCTGTCAAATTGAGAGATGAAGTGCCTGCATTGAAGCCATCTACAGTATTTTTGAAGGTAATATCGCCGCCCTTTGAAGTGGCAGAAGATTTAGCAGAGCTAAAAGTGTAAGCACCCGTACTGCTATTGAGTATTGTGGGGCCATCAAGAGTAATATTGCCTCCTTTGGAGACAACTTTATCGCCAGTGAGATTAATCTTTAAACCCTGTAACAGGATGTTCCCACCCAGAGTAGAAATATTGCCTACTGTAATCCCATCCTTGGGTGTAGCTGTCGATGTAGAAATTGGGTCAAGAAGGAAGGCGTGTTCTTGTCCGCCAATATTGCCATATCCCACAATTTGCCCTTTATTATTGATGGCTGTTACTTCTACTAAAGTCCAGCCTGATGCTTCTGGAATCAAACTGTTAAGGTCAGTCATCTTACCATCACTGTAGAGGAAAATGTGATAGCTATCATTGGTGTAAGAACCACCAATAACTTGACCAGAGTTATTTATGCCATAAGCATAACTTCCACTGTCTCCAGGTAGGGTACCCAAGTTAGTCATCTTGCCATCACTGTAGAGAAAAGCGTACTCACCAGAATCACCAACGATTTGACCAGAGTCATTAATGTCCCAACCACTGCTGTAGCTGTTTCCAGGTAAGGTGCCGAGGTCAATCATCTGTCCATCACTGTAGAGAAAGGCGTGCTTGCCAGAAGTACCAACGATTTGACCAGAGTTATTAATACCATAGGCATAGCTGTCAGTTTTTCCAGGTAAGGTACCGAGATCGATCATCTGTCCATCACTGTAGAGGAAAGCGCGATCTTTTGGAGGGTAATAAAAACCGCCTTGTGAGAACGTCGAGAAACCGGAAAAACCAACAACTTGACCAGAGTCATTAATACTATAAGCTCTGCTGTAGTCATATCCAGGCAAAATGCCGAGGTCAGTCATCTTGGCATCACTATAAAGGAAAGCGCGACCCTTGGAATCACCAACGATTTGACCAGAGTTATTAATACCATAAGCAGCGCTGGAGTCGTATCCAGATCTAGGCAGACTACCTAAGTCAGTCATCTTGCCATCGCTGTAGAGGAAAGCGTGGTTATTAGAGGAAAAACCAACGACTTGACCAGAGTCATTAATGCCATAGGCATAGCTATAGTTGTCTCCAGGCAAGTTACCCAGGTCTGTGATACTGTAACTACTACCAGGAGTTGAAGAATTTTGTACATCACTCAATCCAGAGCGCAAACTTAGTCCTGGGTTATTTAAAGTAGTATTCTTAAGGGTGATATTCCCAGCTGTAATGCTGCCATTCGTTTGCACGCTAAGTGAAGAACCCAGATAATCGCCAAATTTAATATTATTGAATGCAGATATTTGGACTATTGTTGATGCATCAGTACTTGTGAAGATAATTTGCTCAAAGCTAGAGTTTCTAAATACTTCGCCCATGCCATCGCCCACGAGGGAAAAGGTTTCTGGATTACCCAACGCATCTTTGATGGTTAACTGAAAATCTTGCTGACCATCGAAGTCACCAAACTTTCCGACTGAAATCAGGGAATCACTGAGCGGGTCATTACTGTTAAAGCTAACTAGGGAAGCATCTTGCATCCTCCCTGTAAGTGAGTCAAAGCCCGTTGTGCTGTTATTTGTGAGATTACTACTAAGTGGTTGGGATGGAACAGAAGCGGTCAAACTTGATTGCTGGAACAACAGTGAGTTATCAAGAAAATTAGCTACTGGTTGAAGGGAATCGGAACTGAAACTAGCTACTGCTGTATCTAATGTTGAGATCTCGTCTAATCCAAAAGAAACGGAGGCTGTGTTGCTAGAATTATTATCCCTAGCCGAACTTAAAGATGCGCTGTCTAATAAAGACTTTGTTAGCCCTCCATCCAAACTGGACTCAGACACACCGTTAATCAGCAATGCCTCAGGACTTTCCATCGCCAACCTCTTGTAAGTAGTAAATTATTCAGTAACAAAAATTGATCAAATATTTTGCTCAGTTAAAGCGCTGGTTTAGTAATTAAGAAATCGGCTCTCTAGAGAAAATAAGCGTCTTGGTAAAATACGTGCAATTAAAGTCTGAGCTTAATTAGTCACCCCAAACCGACTATTACTAAACAGATATGCTAAGATTTATTTCCAACGCTAGCTTGGCATAATCTCTACGATAATTGACAAGATTTAGAAGTAATCTTTAAAAGAAAAATATATTTAAATCTCGACTAAATCAGAGCAACGGGAGCAAGCAGACTCCTGATGCTATGAAAGTTTGATGAACTTTTAAACGGATAACTTGGCAGCAATATTGTGTAAAGTTTTTGACTTGAATGGCTTTTTAAGCCTTAACTTATTTAAATAGTAGAGTATTATTTCTAGGGAGATTAGCTTTGTTATAATCAGATTTTGCTTAGATTCAGTAACGCTAATTGCTGATATACGGAAGAGTATTTTTACTAGTTTACAAATATAATAGAAAACTTCTTTACTAGTACATCCATCTTTTTTAAATAGCCGCGACCGCGCAAGAAAGGTGCGAAGCATTGGCTCCTATAATTGTTGATATATACAGCTTTGAAGCCAATAAGAATTACTATTGCTTAATTTTTGCTTACTGCTGCTAAATTCCATAGAAAAAACCCTCATAAATACTATGAGGGCATCCGTTAAAATCTATATCAGTTCTCAAGTGCGGAAACGTCTTTTACCCTGCTTTTGTAAAGCTAGTTTTTTGCGCTTGGATTTTTCAATAGGTGTTTCAAAGTGACGATGCTTCCTCATGTCTTGAAAAATCCCCGCCTTGGATACTTCTCGCTTAAATCGGCGTAACGCTGACTCAAGATGTTCGTTTTCACCCACTATAATTTGGGTCATTCTCTCTCCTAGTAAATTGACTTCATCAATGGCGGAAAAATTCGCTTTGTCAAATTTCCGGTTTCAAATCTTAGTAGCGTCCGCGTCCACCACCGCCATTATATCCGCCACGTCCGCCACCAGAAGAACCTCTGTCTTCTCTGGGTTTGGCTTTGTTAACTTTTAGGTCACGTCCCATCCATTCAGCACCATCAAGAGCTTCAATCGCAGCAGCTTCTTCAGCTTCTGTTCCCAACACGGCTCCATATACTTACTACGTTAGTTTGCTGATGCTTATTTTAAAAGTACGACAGATGTCGTACTTTTTCGTGGGTTAATATTTTAGCTGAAAGTTAAATACGTGATTTATTTTTCATCACTCAAAACATCTTCAATTAAGTTTAGGAGTTCTGGCAGTTGCTTGGCTAAAGCTTTCTCTTGCGGTGTTTTTGGCTCAATTTTTTGCCACTGTTTCAGCTTAGTTGACGCTTGCTTTAAAAGTACGACATCTGTCGTACTTTTCTCTTGGTCAGTATTTTGGTTAGGTTCAAGATACCTTTGTACTGTACGGAGATTTTTGCCTACTACGACTGCTAGAGCAGGCATTAAAGGCTTTTGCCCTTTCTTGGGTCTTCCCTTTACGTCAATAAATCCAGCAGTGCGTAGACGCTCGGCGATAGCTTTCACTTCGTTTGGTGTATAATCTCTACGCTGTTCGTTCTCTGCTATCTCTACTTGCAATGCTAAATCAGGATCTTCTTCTACATCAAAAGGCAACATCCTTATAGGAATGCGATTATCAGGGAACTGATGAAGATATTTATCTGCCTGCTCTTCCTTTAGCAATCGAATTGCCGCTAACCGATGCCCTCCAGCCAGCAATCTAGCTTTATTATCTAATACCAGTGGTTCTATCAGTCCTAGAACAGCAATTGACTCTGCCAAAGACTCAACGTGCTTTGGATTTAAAGGTCGGGTATCCTGCTCACGGTTTTTAATCTGTTCCAGTAAAACTGTAGAGTCTTGGAGTTTTAGTGGTTGAGATTGCCCTTGCCGTTTTTGGGCGACTTCCAGAATTTTATCGAAATTGGTCATGAGAGAATTTCCTTACCCACTGCCTCGTAATCGCTCCAAGCATCTACTGCACGAGCATCTTTTACCATATAAACTGGGACTCCAAAATTTTCAGCTTTCAGGTAAACTGCCATTCTTCTAATCCAAGTTTTAAACAAGGGTAAGCCAAATTTTTCAAGACTGTCTTTGGCTTTATATCCATCACGGCTGGGAGAAGGAGGAACACAAGTCAGTAAAACTTTAAACCGCCCTGGGGGTAATTCGTTCAGTTCTCCCACAGTTTCAATTAACGCTTCTAAGGCGAAAGTGCTGGGATGGGTAGGAATGATCAGTAGATCGCTAGAGTTGGCTAACGCTTTCAACTCATCACTAGCAGGGCGGGCAGGAGTGTCAATCACGAGATGTTCAAAATCATCAGCTTGGTCTATTTCGCTATGATCGTAAACCTCGAAAGGACTTTTACCACGCTCAAACCAATGCAACACAGAACGATTAAGATCACCATCAGCTAGTACAGTTTTCCCTTTGGTAGCAAGGTAGGCGGCGAGATGAATCGCTGTGGTAGATTTTCCAACACCCCCTTTAAACGATGCGATAGTAATAATCATTGCAGTCTCATTCACTTATGATGGCGGATTGTACCTTACAAAAAGCATTTTTCAACTCGCAAAATTTTAATTGCTCAAGTTTATGCGTTAGATAGTGTTAAAAAAGACTTCAGAGTGAATCTTGTCTTGAGGTGACAGCATATGGATGAAGTCGTCAAAAAAGTAGCTGCATTGGGTTTGCCTGGAGTGATTTTAGTAATCACAATGGCAACCACAGGATTTACAGGTGCTGCTGCTATCACCGCCGCTTTAGCTGCGTTGGGTGGGCCAGCAGGGATGCTGGGTGGCATTGCTGTTTTGGGACTGACAGCTTTAATTACTGATGCTTTGGCGAAAGTCGGTTTAGAAGATTTTCTTACCTCAATTTACTGTCAACGCCGACAGACTGAACCGCATGGCAAACTCTTAGAAGAGATTGAGTCTTTGTCATTTTTTGATGGCGATATGAAAGATAGACTCAAGATGACTGTAACGGACGGATGCGGTTGTGCAACGGTGGTTAATACAAGATCAACAGATGATGCAAGTGAAGCGATCACTATTTTAGAGAATGTCCCTGGAATGACTCGCGCACACCATAGAGATTTTAAGAATTCTAATCCAATTATGAGGCTCAGGGATGGAACAGTAGTGAGAACATGGAAAAACCCTGTTGGTGTTGACCATGTTTTTTTAGGAGATCGCAACGACAGGATGATTTACGGCGGGTTTGTTGGCTGGATTCACTCTGAAGGTTTACAACAGGCGTTAACTCGTATTAAAAGAGACTTTACTTAAAGGAAATAATTAGTGCCGCGTGGTCAGAAAAAAGACCGAACCGAAAAACAAGAAAGCTCTATTAAATTTTAAGCCTACGCTGTGGGCAGCTGCGAATAAGCCGTGGGATTATATAAATGCAGCCTGGACGTATTTATCGTGGCCCCCAATTATTAGTGGACATCAATCAACAGAAAGAACAATTTAGCAACGCCTATCTCCAAGCCATCACCAGTGTTGCAGGTTATTCACTCTACAAACCAGCCGTAGACGACGACAGCGTAGACTGGGGAATAGCAGCCACGGGTCTTATGGGACGCATCCGTGCGCCTCGCTTGGAATTGCAGCTAAAATCAACATCAAGGGATGTCAAAAACGATAACGCTATCCGCTACCCTCTCAAACTGAAAAACTACAATGATTTAAGAATGGTTGACTTTGCCGTTCCTAGAATCTTAATTGTACTTTTACTTCCAGACAACTTAGACGAATGGGTGCAACAATCAGAAGAAGAACTTTGTATGAGGTATTGTAGCTATTGGTTGTCGCTGCGACTCATGCCAGAAACACAAAATACATCGACTGTAACTGTCACCATACCGAAAAATAATCAATTTACCGTCGCAGATCTTGGGTCAATTATGCAAGGTATCGCTCAAGGAGTACAACCATGAAAGTTACTGTGCAAGATGCGGAAATTATCAAAAATATAGAACCACAACAACTCAAAGAGTATTTGCAATCTCACGGTTGGCACGAAGACCGACCTTTTCTTGATAACGCCACAATCTGGCACAAGCAAGCAGAAAAAGGAGAATTTGAAATCTTACTCCCAAGTACGAAAATTTTAGGAGATTATGTTCCGAGAGTTCGTGAACTGCTCACAACAGTAGCAGATTCCGAAAATATTTCTCACCTTGAAATCTTAAGTGAATTTATTAAAAATTATCCTCATTTAAAAATTCAAGGCTTTGTCACGCAAATAGCAACTCCTAACGCAGATAAATTAAGTGGTGAAGTTACCATTGTTTGTCCAGTTTTTGAAAAATTACGCCAAATCAAAACTGAACTGCTCGACCATGATTATATTTTGGCAATAAAATCCTATCAAGAACGCTTACCTGTAAGATGTATGGGTGATTTAGTTAAAGAAAATAATATTTTTATTTTGAAAAATCCACGAGAATTTCAAATTGAGAATATTTGAATATCATTCGGAATTTTGTAGCTCAAAATTGAAGAATTAATTTTAATGGTTGAGTTGGGCTGCTGTTTGGTGGTTTGAGGACGAACCGTGAAAAGTCAGAGCACAGATGAGTAGTGAAGAATATCAAGATTGGGATAACTCACAAGTAATGCACCGGGGAACTTTGTATCAAGTACCAGCGTATTGCATTACGATTAAGAGTTGTGGATTGTCAATGAAATAATGTATCAGCAGTTTGACAAGTCGCTCAAATGATGATTTGGAGTGAAAATTAATTAAGCATGAATCATTCCTACAAAAAAAGTGTTGTCATTATCGGTGGAGGCCCTGCGGGATTAGGTACAGCTTTAATGTTAGCCAAAAGAGGCTGGAAAGATATTACAGTTATTGAAAAAAGACCATCAGCAGATTATTACGAACCAGATAAATCCTTTAGTTATCAAATTGATGGTCGAGGGCAAAAATTAACCGATTTATTAGAGCTAACTCCCAAACTCGTTGATTTGAGTGTCCCTAACACTGACTTTTACTTTACCCTCATCCAAAAAGACGGCACACGTAAAACAACGAAACTACCTATTGCTGATTCTCAACGCAAAACTGCCTACTGGCTGCCAAGGGCATCTTTTGTACAGTTACTTTACCAAGAACTTCATCAACATTGGCAAGATGCTGTTCAGGTCTTATTTAATACTGAATGTGTAGAAATTCAACAAATAAGAGAGCATTTAGAAATTATTACCCAATCTCAAGAGCAGGAAAAATTGACCTTTATTCCTACATTAATAGTAGGTTGTGATGGTTTAAACTCTATTGTGCGTCAAACCCTTCATCAAAGGTCAGGTGAATCACATTCCTTTGAGATGCAAAAATTTCCTTCTCCTAGTTCCGGTTTAAAATACAAAGTTCTAACTTTACCTCCTCAATTTCCTTTATCAGAAGAAGAAGGAGACGTAGCACAATCTACAATGGCTTATGGCATTAGGTCTAATTTTAAAGAACGTAAAAAAGCAATTTCTCTAGGGCTATTACCTTTTAAGAATCCAAATCAACCAAGAACTGCAAATATTATTACCTATCCAGATCATCAGATATGGCAATTAGAAACTAAAGAAGAAGTTGAAGATTTTTTCAAACAAGCATTTCCCCAGTTACCTCTAGAAAAAATTATTTATCCTGAAGAAATAGCCAGATTTTTATCCAGTGATGGGGGTACATTTCCTGTTCCTCAATATTGTTCAGGATTGTATAAAATCTGGGGAAAACCTGAAGATAACCAAGGAACAGCCGTAATTTTATTGGGAGATGCGGTTCATTGTTTTCCTCCTGATATTGGACAAGGTGTTAATTCTGCTTTAGAAGATATTTATATTTTCCAGGAAATATTAAGCGAAACTCAAGATAATCTGTCTCAAGCACTTCCTCATTATCAGAACCTACGAAAACCCGATATTAAAGCCTTAATTCGTTTAGTACAAATTAGTTATCCTTGGCAATATAATCAAGACCCTTTGCGGAAAAGATTATGGAGTATTAACTTTTTTCTGCGCTTACTTTTGAATCGTTTCTTTCCTTTTCTATTTAATACCCATTCTTTCTTATTGATTCAAAATCATGAACTATCCTACTCAGAGATTCTGGCTAAAAGTAACAGGACTACTCAAGTGTTATCGATGTTAGGAGTATTGGCAATATTGACTTTAATTTGGAAACTTATGAATTAGAAAAATGTTCCCTGATAGTCGTTGCAATTTTGATTTTGGTTAACGCAGTATTCATATTAATCGCCCCAATCGTTAAGCATTACTGGGCGAAGTAGGGGTAGTGTGAAGGTAGCTGCGAGCAGGGGCAACCTGAACAGTTTAGTTTAAAAAATGAGGAAAATTGTACTAGTACAAAACTTAAAAAAGTACCGAATTTACATTTGGAGTTGGCACTTTGACCAATTTTAAAACAGAATACTCGGTCAACAGAAGCTTATTTAGTCCCACAGAATGATTGCCGTCATATCAAATCTTCTCTAAGCTTTGATATGTATTCTGCACGTTGCTGCACACGTTCGCTGACAATATTCCCAATTTGTTGCGGTAATTTTTCTTCCAACGAAACTGCTTGCTTATAGCACTCGAATAATGCTTTGCCACCTTCTGACGGCGACTTCTCAAACTGCAATCCAGCTTTACCAATTTTACTGTCAAGTATGAAAATATCATTGATAATTTGAGCTATCAGATCATACGCAGTTTTGTCTAAAGCTGCTACGGATGATGAAAAACCTAGTATTTCTGGTAGTAGTTTGTTTTGTTCTTCATTGTACAACTTAATTTTTTCAATTGTGATTTGGCTAACATCCTCTTTAGCAATCCATGTTAACCAAGTCATTGAATGCATTGCAGCAGCCATTTTTATTGTAACTTGCTGAATTACAATACGAAGTTCTTGAATGATTGCATCCTCGCGCGTTATTTGCCATTTGGCACGCTCTTTTTTTAACTCTCTATTGAATTGTTCTTCAATCTCCTTAACTTTAAATTCAAAATTTGTCTTGGCATCTTTAATTCTCGAATTAGTTGTAATATTAGCTGTGAAAAACGCAGTGATAATACCAAATAAAGAACCAACAAAACCTGATACTACTAGTTTGATCAGTTCAGAATCTAGGGATGAAGCGGGTGTAGATTGTGAGCTAACTGGTTGTGCTAGAACAAATGAAGCACAACTAAGCATAAAACAACAGCACAGAGCAGTTAAGGCAAGTACTATAAAGCGACGCATAATTGAATGCAACTTATTTCACCAAGAATTTACTAACTCTACCAATTCAATTGACAACTTTCCGAACTTGCTAGTTGAATAGATCTCTTTTGCAGCGATCGCATTACAAGAGAACTTGTATAGAAACTGGTACAGACAGCGTATATACAAACCTCGCTGCGGCTGGTGGTTTGTAAACTGACGTAGCCCAAAGTCTGCTGCACCACATACCCCACTTTTAGCTATCAATTTTGATATCAAAGCCGGAAATTACAGACTTAACATAACTAATTGACACCCTATCACTTCCGCAAAATATATTTAGCTCTTACCGGGGTGTAAATATTCATGCTCCCCCCCAGTGACGTATGATGAACGTTATTGGAAACATACATTATCAATAACAAAGCTGTAAGCATTTATGCCTAACGAGCCAATATTCGGGGAGATAGTTAAAGTTGAGTTGGAGGCGTGTCTAGATGCGCCGATCGCCAGATATTTTGACGCGCAGCTTGATAAAGACCCAGATGTGTTGGCGCAGTTGTTGGCAGATAAACGCAACCCCAATACTCGGCGGGCTTATGAGAAAGATTTGAAAGATTTTTTTATCAAGATGACGGGCTTACCGCCAACTGGGGATAGCGTGCTGGAGTTTTTGCATTTGCAGCGAGAGCAAGCGGTGATGGTGGTGTTGAAGTACAAGGCGAAATTGATCTCGTTGGGATTACGGGAGGCGACAATTAATCGGCGGTTGGCGGCGATTAAGTCGTTAGCCAAGATGGGGCGGAAGTTGGGGGTGTGCAATTATTCCCTGGAAGATGTGTCTGGCGAGAAGGTGAAGGCGTACCGGGATACGCGGGGTGTTGATAGCAAAGCGATAGCAGTTGTCCTAAAGCAGTTTGATAGGGAGACTTTGATTGGTAAACGCAATTATGCAATTTTTTTGGTGCTGTGGGGTCTAGCTTTGCGTCGGCAGGAAATATCTCAATTAAATGTGGGCGACTTTGATTTTTATGGACGCAAGTTGAGGATTTTAGGTAAGGGAAAGGGAACGAATGAAGAATATTTAGATATGTCAAAAGATGTGGCGGCGGCGATAGCTGATTGGTTAATTGCTAGGGGGGATTTGAATGCTAATTCACCAATTTTTACGGCGTTAGATTTTCATAATGAAGGGCATAGATTGACGACGGATGCTATCTATAAAATAGTGAAGACGGCTTTTAAGAAGGTGGGTGTGAAGAAACCGATGTCACCGCACAGGGTCAGGCATTCGGCAATTACGGCGGCGCTGGATGCAACGGATGGGAATATCAGGAAGGTGCAGAAATTGAGCCGTCATGCTGACCCCAGAACGTTGATGATTTATGACGATAACCGGAATAAAGATTTGTGGGAGATGTCGGAACTGTTGACGGGTATGTTGAAGGATTCGGGTGAATAAAAACTAATAAATTGACTAATTATAGTAGATTAATTTTCTTCAAGAACTGGTAATTAAATCGCTACATATTTTATAAACAGTAAATGCCAATAATGAATCCCAAATTGGAAGTGTTAAAAGTTGAATTTCGAGAATTTTGCACAAGTCTTTATAAGAATCAGATACACGATATTTTTACAACTGCTGGGTTTAACAGAGTAGAGCCAACACTATGTACAAGTGGAGAACGCCGTTCCTTGGTTTCTGATTACTATGCTTCAGTAAACTGGGAACTTACAGAAACAGTTTACAAATTTTTGAAAGTCATAGAAGCTGTATTACTTATAGACAGACTTAATGTTAGTAAAGAATCAAAGGATTCCCTTCGCTCTCTCTGTAATAAATGTGGTTTTGAAGTTGATAGTAACGGATTCACAATTCACATCACTACCAAGGGAGTTGCTCAACCAGTTAAAAACTTAATTTTTGCTGCTAATGGGCCTAAACCTGAAATAATTATCTCTGACTCTGTAAGCAATGAAATAAAAATCATCAAAAATGAAGAGTATTGTCTTGTTTATGACCAACCAATAAAAACACATGGATTACTCTGGAAAGAGGTTGTTCAATGGTGGAAACATCTAACCAATATAGATAATCTTGATGATAAAAATGTTGGAAGAATTTTATACAAGCGTCTAATAGAATCTTTATCAAATAACGAATGCGAAAAAATATTATTCAAAACTTATTATAAAGAGTTTTATGAGAAGTTAAATGATAAATTACCTGCATTAATTCCACAAGTTTATTTACATTATGATCCGTATACGATTTACCAATTACAGGGGCAGAAGCGGATTTTACGGCAGCGAATGGATTTTTTAATTTTATTATCAAATTCGATTAGAATAGTAATAGAAGTTGATGGAAAACAGCATTATGCTGAAGATAATATCGCTAAACCAAAATTATATGCTGAGATGGTTGCTGAAGATAGAAAATTAAAATTAGCAGGTTATGAAGTATATAGGTTTGGTGGATACGAATTACAACAAGAAGATGCTGAAAACCTAGTTAAACAATTTTTTATAGCTTTATTCCAAAAACACAAAATAATAACCTGAAAAATACTATGGTGGATGAAAGGCTACTGCGTTCTTATCTTAGAACTCGATTTCATTCGCAGGTTCATGTCTACATCAAAGCTCAGATTTCAACTTCCCAGGTAGGCGAAAAGCGAATACTCACCAGCTTCATTGCAATTATGTTTGGCTAAAATCAGGCGAAACTATCAAAAACGGTGTGAGCTATACAGGGAAAGGTTTTTCAGACCATCTTGCCTAAAATTACATATATCTCGGCTCAATCCCAAGTGGCGAAGGTTTTTGAAACTAAATCCTGTTGGTAATCGCGCAGATTGAACATCAATAGTAATGGTCGCTCCATTAAGAAGTGGTTTTGCCTTAAGTATTTATGATACTCATGAGCTAGAAAAGTAGACCGGGGTCAAGGGGTTCTGGTTTGGGGCTACAATAGCGATATCAACATAGATATCGAGCAAGATATCGTCATGTCCGCGCAAAAAAATCAGACAAAAAAACAGCCCCCAAGCGAGATGATTCGCGTCCCCGTTGCCTTGAAAGATGCTTTCCGCTCCTTGTCTCGGTTGCACAGACAAGGGCGCACAGCCGAGGTACTGCAAGGCATCCAAGAATTAGTAATTAAGC
Source organism: Calothrix membranacea FACHB-236 (assembly GCF_014696315.1). Lineage (GTDB taxonomy): Bacteria > Cyanobacteriota > Cyanobacteriia > Cyanobacteriales > Nostocaceae > Aulosira > Aulosira membranacea. The sequence continues at coordinate 26,442 of NZ_JACJPX010000069.1, read as the reverse complement.
TTGATAGCAGTCCTGATATCGATAGCAATTTTGATATTAAACAGTTGGCGCAACGAGTAGGAGAACTAGAATCGCACTTGGAGTCAGGCTCTAGTAATGAGTTAGAAGAAAAACTGGCGGCAATGAGCGATCGCCTTCTTCAGCTTGAGTCGGCATATAATCAACTGATTATCTACCTCAATAGCAAGAGTAAACCCAGGCAATCATCCTCACAGTACTATCGAGGGCAAGGTGAGGTAAAGATAGATACTTATACAACCCAAAACTTAGCTTCGCGTTTGGGCGTTGATAAAAACACTTTAGAACAGAGGAGAGTTACAGCAAAAAAGCCAGAGGAGTTTATTAGCTGGAGTAGAGGACGTGACCCTAGTGGTTTAGGTTGGAGCTATAACCCAGAAAGTGGGCTTTACCATCCAGTGAAATGAGTGAACTTTGAGATTGCTAAATCCAAACATGAATTCTACGATGGCGCGCGAGCGATCAGCTTCTTGTGATCATTAACTGAGTAGAACCTCCAGGCCTTTTTGTACCTGCTCAAGTTCTTGACGCTTTTGATCAATTAACTTCTTTTCAGCTTCGCGTTGTTCCACCGTATCTTGATGAGCTTTTTCTTGCTGTTCTAGAAGATTTTCATAAAGTGCGATTACTTGCTCAAAAACTCGGCTGGCTGATTCAATACGGCTATCAAAAACTGTACTAATTATTTCTTCTAACTTCTCAGAAATTTTATCTATTGATTCATCCAATTTTTCAAAACCAACTTCAAAAACTTTGATTTTTATTTGGTCTTTTAGCCCATCCAAGTCTAGCATACCCAGCCCAAATGAACTAGCAATTGTAGCAGCAACACTAGCAACAATAACTGCTATGAATCCCAGTCCTGTAAATACTATTAACCCAGCCGCTAAAGCGCCACCTATTCCTAATCCTCCGCCTATTCCTCCTAAGCCCATAAACTCATCATTGATACCTGTAATAGAAAGATTCATCTGTTCACTAAAATTTGTCCTGACTTGCTGATCTAGGCGTTGAAAGTCACCTTGAATAGCTTCTATTTCATCAGCAATATTTGCATCTAAATAATCAACGCCTTCTTTGATGATCATCTCTTTAAGAATTTGGTTGCCCCACTCATCTATTTCCTTGGATAAATCTCTAATAAATTGATTAGTATAATCTTTAATCAGTTTATCTTGGCTAAAAACTGGGTTATGTTCAGAATACCAAGAGTGACTTTTTTCAGCTATTCTTTCACCTAAACCTTCACGCCACTCATCCCAAGATTTAGCAGCTTCCTCATAAACTTGCTCTACCAGATTAGATGCCAATATACGTATTTTTACATCCCGTCCACTTGCTTCTCCTATTTTTTCTAAAATCCCCTGCTTTTCTGAATCAGAAATTTGAATTTTCCCATCTAAAGTCTTTTCAGCTTGAGAGAGGCTATCTAAACATTTGTGAATTATTCTATTTATTTTGTTAACAGAATGCTTAATTTTTACTACGCCACTATCAAGGGTTAGAAATTGCTCAAGCGACTGAAGGAAATTCTCAAAGCTTTTTAAATACTCATTTTCGGTTCCTTGTAAAATTGCATCCAGTGCGGCTTGAGCAGAAATAAAATGAACACGGTTGTTACCTATCACCACAGGATTTTCACCCAGTACAAACCTTTCAATTCTCTGTTTTACTTGTTCGCGTCCTTTCTCACTACGCACTAAATCTATAAAATTGCCCACTACAAAAAGATTATTGGCAGGTTTATTTTCTTGACCATGATTTAGTTGAGTTTTTAAATCCAACAGTAAGTTACGCTCTCCTTGAGTTAAAGAACGTGAAGCATTAGTTAGAAAAATGGCTGCATCAGTATCTTTGAGCAACCTTTGTGTAACTGTAGTACGGTCTGGATGTTCGTTTAAGCCTGGAGAATCTATGATTTCTACCCCACTACTACATAACTCTAAATCAGGATGCTCAAAAACAATTTCTTCAATTTCAGAATGTGCCAGTTCATCACTTAAGCAACCTATTGCTGCATCTTCTGAAATTGTCGCCTTCAGTTGATACTGCTCACAAGGAATCTCTTCTTCTCGTCCATCTTTATAACGACAAACTACTCGTTTTTTATCTCCGTATTTTAAAACTGTTACGGTACCACTACAAGGAATCTCTCTGACTGGTTGTATTTCTTCCCCTAGTAAAGCATTTAATAAAGTTGATTTACCTTGGCTAAATTCCCCAACGACTGCTAATCTAAATCGTTGAGATTGCAACTTCTTAGATACCTCGCTGACTTCCTCTATCAAAGTGTGAGGCAAAAACTCATGCTTCTGTGCTTCTTCAATTATTTGATAAATTTGAGCACAATAATTATCTAATTGCTTGTAAGAGTTATGGATTTTTTTAAATCCTTGATAGTTGAGTTTTTTATGTAGTCTATTATTTTGATATTCTAAGTTTACAGGTAAAGCTTTCAGGATATCACTTGCTGCTTTAACAAATATAGTATCCAACTCTTGGAAACGAGAGGGGTCAAGTAAAAAATGCACTTCATTGACAGCAGTAAGCTCTACATTTTCATGAGAAGTAACTCCAGCTTCTAAAACTGATAAATGTTGTGGATTAATGCCTAGCTCCTTAGCAGCTATTTGTAAATACTTTTTCTCACGGGAGTTTATTTCTCCATCGGCTGCTGAGATTTCATATCCAAAGGAAATTAACAACAGTCTTTCTGATTCTGAAAGTGGAGCCACCAGGATTAATAAGTCATCAACTTTTTGATAAACCTGATTCTCTTTGACTCCCTTAATCATCAAATGTGTCAATCGACGCATATCACTTTCTGGAAGGCTAAATCGATAGAGAATTGTCAGTAACCTTTGCTTTTCTGACTCTGCTACTGTGCCATCTACAAATATTACTCCCAGCAGCACTGTTACTAAATTGGCTAAAAATAGCACAAGCGGCGTGATATCTCGTTGACTCAGCTTTTGTCCTGTAATGCGGGACAATAAATCAACAGTCTGAGCGCCAACCCGTGAAGTATCCATAAAGATTGTGAGCCGATAGAGTTTTCCGGGTTTAGTATGCCCAGGTAAAGTCAAAATTTACCTATTTACCGAATAAATACGGTTATTTTCTTGGCTAGAAACCAGTTAGGCTCAGAAAAATTAGCTTTTAGCAAAGCAAAAATATGCTGTTCCAATTTGCCCCTGCAATTCAAGCTGGTATTGAAACTGGTAAATATCTACAAGTTTTTAGCAATGGAATGCCGATAGCTATGGTTAGAGATGCGGTTTCCGGACAGTTTGTGGCTCATGCGATTGGTGCAACAATCAACAACAGCCCTTTATCAGCCCTGGTAGCTGCTCCTAATTTGCTGATGAGTGGGGTGCAAATGTATCAAACCCATAAAGGCTTTACAGCTGTACTGAATGGTATGCAAACTTTACAAACTAGCTTGGGAGTGTTGCAAGCCACAACTGCTTTGATTGGCGTAGGAACAGTCGCAGGTGTAGCACTAACGGCAGTTAATTTACATCAAACACTCAAGCTAAGAAAAGAAGTAGAGCAAATGCGGCTGGAGGTCAAAAATGGCTTTATTGACCTGAAACAAGCTTTAAAAGACCAAGGTGCGGAAATTAGGCAATTAATTGAGCAAGTAGCCCAAGACATCAAATTTGAACAACACCGCACTATTTTAATTCGGGCGTATGGGCTGTTTATCCAGGCTATGAATCGCTTTCGTTCAGCAATGCAATTACAGGACATTAGCCGGAGAAACGCTGAGATTGATGGTGTAAGGGGAATGTTTTTTGAGGCTTTAGCAGATTACACTAATCCCCATTTATTGTCAGAAACTTGTGCAGCTGGACAACTCCGCAGACTGGAATGTGCTTGGGCAATTGAACAAGGTATTGTTGCTACATATCTTGCCCAAAACGAAATGTCAGCCGTTAGCGATAGGCTTTACCATCTCCAAAATACCATCAGTGAAAATGCTTGCATGGTAATTGATTCATGCGACTCATACGATGAACTCGATTTTCTTTTCCCTGAAATCAGCCGCATTCGCAACCACGATTTTGCAGTTATCGAAACATGGCATAATCAAGTTGACTGGATGCGATCGCTCCCTTCATCAGAGCTTAAACTCTTAAATAGCACTGATTTTAACACTTCAGAATTTAACTACACCCCGGATACCAAGCAAGGCACAACTGCTTTAGCACCACCAGAACAAGTGGCATACGAAAATTTCAGTGAGAAATCTCACTTTTACTCCCTGCGTGACCAGTTAAGATTTATGTTTAAGCCAGCACTACGTAAAGACTATGAAGCCTACGTAAATAAACAAGCTGGTGTTGCTGGTTACAGAACATTAGTTCCAAAAAATTTACAGCAAGCTTCCGACTTAACTGTTGCAAACCTCTACTACTACTTCAAAATTCGAGATGAATCGGAAACCGAGGAAGTACAAGCAGTAGAGGCTATAACAACATAAGTGATATTAAGTCTATCAACCAAGACAGTTCAGCTTCCAATCATTTTATCTTCTTTAAATAACTAAATATGGGTGTATTTAACAAAATCAAAGCAACGTTTCAAGAGTCTAGAGAATTTCTCACAAGAAGTCTAGAAGAATACATGATGTTTAGCTCAGAAGCTAAACAATTGACTTTGAAAAACAAAATGGTTTTACTTCTCTGCCAACAAGCCGAATCTAGAGTTGAGCAATTGAAAAGCTTAAAACCAGACTCTGAGGAAGGGCTTATTGCAACAATAGAGTACAATAAAATTCAAGTAGAATTACATTTTACTCCCGAAAAAATCACTATTAACGAAGATTATATCGAGGGGGAGCTTAGATTATTGAAACCACCTGAATTTGACAGCCAATCGATGGTTTACCGTTACCTCATTGCAGGTTGGAAAACATTTTTGGGAGGTAAAATTCCTAGTGATGCTTTACCAAAAGAAGTTAGGATTGAAAATAATAAGGTTTACTATACTCTTCAAAGAAATCAATTGCAGCTTTTAGATGCCCTTTTCCATAGTCTTGAAAATGGTTCGGCTTTGATGACTAACCTTAAACAAGGAATTTTAACTATTGAAACTTCAGTAGGTTTGAGTTGGAATAATTTCAAACTGCAAAATCTCTTTCAGATTATGAATCTAAAATAGGCGTAATAATAGAGAAAGAGTTTTGATTTTTATTTAATAGTTAATAACGCCTTTTAATCTACATAAGTGCAGCTTTGCTACTTCAATTCAGGGACGAATTAGCTTAATTGAATTAAGTTCTGATGCAGCGATTAACAGTTGTGTTCATCCAAGTTGAACCAGATCCAGTAATGGCAGGTACTCCATTGGCACACCTCTTCTATAGTCTGACCTTTTAAGAAACTCATCAACAGGTGGGAAAACAGTTGTGGGAGATTCTAAATTGATAGGAACAAAGGGAATACTATCGAGTTCGCAAAAAAGCGTGATTATTTCTTGGAGTACAGGATGAGTATGAATTGTCACGTTATTGACAGCTTTGATAAACGCTTTATTTTTACTATCAAAATTAGCTTCAAGCTCCTGCTGCTTGTTCTTAAGGTCTTTGTTGATTACTTTATTGAACTGGCAAACAAAGTCTTCCTTAAGAGTTTGAACAAGGTAAGTCATTTCAATATCTGCACGACCTGCCCATACTTGCACCTGCAAACGTACCAGTATTCCATCGCTCAAATTGGCAATTGCTTCGTCAAGAAAAACGCATTTGAAGCTTTGGTTACTACTACCTGTAGGAAGTAAAAAAACAGGTATAGTGCAGTCTTGCAATACTTGGTTCATTGCCAAGGAAAGAGCCTCTGAACTAGTTTTTGTTGCTATTTTGACAACAGCATTGCCTGCTTCTTTTGCAGCACTGCCAATTACTTCTCCAGTTCCTAGTGCTGTTGTCACAACAGTCTGACTTGCCTGTTCAGCCGCACCACCAATTACCTCACCTACTCCTGTAACTGTTTGGGCAACAGCTTGTCCAGTAACTGAAGCAGCATTACTAATTGTCTCTCCTGCTGCTACTGCTGTCTTAATAACGGTTTCACTGGCAAGCGATGCTGTATCTGTAACAATTTTGGTAAATGAATCGAAAATGTTCATCTGTTTCAAAACACTATTCAATTCATTATTGTTTGTTATTTAACTTTTCTCAACAGTCTTACTACTGAAAAAACTATGAGGAATAATCGCGCGGTGCAGTAGTCGTTGATCGTGACTATACAGCACGGGTGCATTGGGACGGCCCAGAGTGTGGGTGGATGATAGCGTGTAAATTAGCAGCCAGTTCTCTTGGAAAAACAAGAGAACTGGCTGCTAATGCCCTAGCAACTTTCACCCAATATTGTATTAGAGGAATTAAAATCACAGCAGAATGTGTAGATCACTTGTCGTCTAACAGTTCTTTAACTGCTGCATCCAAGCGTTTATTAGCATCATCCGAGAGCTTGAAGCAGTAGGCGCTAACAGCACCCGATGTTAGCCCTAAGGCTGCTGCTGCTGTCGCTTCTGAAGTTTTGCCCGTACATACGGATATAGCAAATGCGATGCTCAAAATTGCGGTCGTACCTGCAAAGCCAATCGCAACATTGAAACTGGCTTTAGCTTGTCGAGAGCGCTCTTGAAACCAACGATTAGCTACAGATGTAATCAATGAGTTTTGCATTTTTTTAACCTGGTTCAATTTGTTTACACAACCAGATTAAGTTGACACAACAAGTTCTAGCAGACCAGTTATGGACAAAATAAGCAACCAGTTATGGACAGAATAAAAGTTTCCTTTTTTGACCTCTTATTAGATAATTTAGATAAATAAGTTACCGTTATTGTCCGTTTCAATACCGGTTAATAGTTACTTATTTTCTTGCTTTCTGCTAATTTTATGTACGGATAGCAGCCATCTATGAGCCAGACACGCAGACCTCGCGGAGTTGCCGCATCTACCGAAGGAATAGAGCAACTTAAAAAAGCTAAAGGAAAGTTACCCTTCTATGAGATTGCTATGAAGGCTCAAGTCAGCGATAAAACAGTTAGACGCTTCTTTGATGGAGAAAGAGTTGATGAGGGTTATGCAGATGCAATTATAAAAGCTTTGGGCTTAGAAGAAAAAAATATCTTATCGACAGAGGATTTATCGCTCATAGATGAGCAAGTAGGAGAAGCAATAGAAGAAATCGAACGGCATGGAACAAACTCAGGACGTGCAAGTGAATTAGTGGAAGAACTTGAAGAAAAACTAAAGGAATATAAAAAAAGCAGTAATGCTAGTCGTGAAGCAATGGACTGGCTAAAGGGTAATCGACATATTTTGGTAAAAGAAGCCACCGAAGAGTCGTTGAAAGAGTTTTATAGTCAAAATCCTAAGAGTGGAAACGCTGAAGACTCAGAAAATGAGGAGCAGCTATCTAAAGACCTACTAAAATATTTGCAATTATCCTATTACTGTTTAGAAGAAGGGACTTTAGAACTAATAGAAGAAGCAAGACGGGAGTCGTTAATTCCCTTAAATCTCAATTACGAATTATATGTAAAGGCACTGTTATTCATTAAAGAGCAGAAAGTTCTCAAAGATTTGCCTCAAGAAGCTGCTCAAGAACTAGGATTTTACTTAGATTACCTTGTTAACATTATTCCTATAATAAGCTAATCTACTTATTAAGTATACTTATCTTTAGAAATACTATCTTACTAACTATTTCCATGAAAAAAGCCTCCATTAAGGAAGCATGTAATTATTATTACAGTGAACTGTTAAAATTCAGTTTAATCAAAAGGCTACCATTCATCTTGCTTCAGCTTGTCTAGCTTCTCTCGAAGCTTTGTAACCTTTCCTTTTTGAATCAACCCAATCAAAGATTCCAATATATTGGCATATTCTGGAAAATCCTTCTTTAGGTCACGTAAAGCTTGCACGAACTTATCCTGGGACGGCATCTAGAGTACCCTCACATCACTGTTTACACCTGAAGTGGCGAACACTACCCTGATAACAAAGTGGAAGCGCAACTCATGATAACCTACTAATTTCTGTTAGTTTTATCCAATACTTCCATATCTACGTTATTCTTCGGTTGAAAAGTCTGAATTACGGTTTACCACATATATAAAGTAGTACTTACCTCAACAATGAAAATATTTGTACTTATTTTTCATGTAGAACTTGGGTGTCAGCCCTAGAGCAGCTTGAGTCGGCATATGAGCAACTGATTATCTACCTCAATAGCAAGAGTAAACCAATGCAATTGCATCTAATGGGAATATAGAGATGAAACTTTGACAACGACAACCCGCATGACCGATACCAGTGGGATAACTATCACCTCCCTACCTTCAATGGCACTTTCCCTAACCAAAGAACTACCGACAATACCAGCGCTGTATTTCTGTGTCTCTGGAGGGCAGCAGATTTTATTTATTGGCATTGCTGGAAACCTAAATCAGCGCTTCGCATCACATCACAAAGCCGAGCAGATGAAGAATTTCCCCCATGTCAAAATTCACTGGTTGGAACTCAAACGCGACGAGTTGAGCTTTGAATTAGAACAGCAATTTATTCAATTTCATGACCCTGTACTTAATCGTCCCAAAACTACAATTACTGCCGCAGGTAAAACTACTAACGCTGCTATCGTTACAGACTCAGGCTTTGAGCAAATCAATTTTCTAATTAGCACTGCTCCCATTTGTGCCAAGATTTATTTATTCCTGGCGCAGCGTATTAATCCCCAAAACTTGGTAACAATCTCCCGAGAGCAAATTGCTACTGACCTCGATCTCAAACCCAACAATGTCCGCACTGCGATCGCTAGTCTAACCGAACTGGGGATTATTACCCAGCGTCATCACTCCCCTGGACTAACTACATTCACCCTACGTCCTACTGATGTCTCTTTCCCCGGTTAAAGGCGTTTGAGTAGCAGCCGTGCCTCGAACTTAGGCGCTCTGGTCGTTCTTAAGTGCTGTCTTGCTCCAGCCAGACCCAAAGATAGACTTGTTACCAAAAGACTGACCCAAGAGCAGCCTATGGCTATAAACTTTATACAGCAACAGTTACACAGATTGATACAAGATTAAAGCGCGAACGCAAAAAGATAAGTTGCACAAATAGTTTTTCTAGCGCAGAGACAGCAAAATAACTTTGCCTGAAACAGAGCTTGGAGTATGTGTAAGTGTGGGTGTCAAAGTATTATTGCTCCGTCTCGAAACTAAAAAACATTGCCTAAAAGGAGACAAACTAGGCAATGTTATCATTTGTGGGCAGCCCGCCCCCCACACTCCGCTGCGCCACCCGCTCTACTCCCAGTTCTTGATACTGGTCTAACTTTGGCTGTTCCATCACTGCCACCTACAGCTTCCCCATAGGCAGTAGTTAGAGTACAACAGATGTATTCAAGTTTCTTGCTGTGAATCATTGAAATATGGCTGATCCGTTTACCATCCGTATATTTGTCCCAAATGGCGACCCTGAAGGTGTCAGAATTATTGACCGAATGAATTGGACAGGGCTGGGTATAGCCTTCCCACGGGATAAATGGCTCGAAACAAGAAGCAGAAGTGAATTCGACCGAACCGGGGTTTATATTCTGGTTGGCTATGAAGGCAAGGAAGATGATGAGCTTCCGATGCTTTACATAGGGCAATCCGATGGCGTTAGAAATCGTATCGACTCCCATTATCAGAATAAGGATTTTTGGAACTGGGGCATTGTCTTCGTTTCAGCAAACAATGGTCTGAATCGGGCCCATGTGACATGGTTGGAATATGCTCTTATCCAAAGGGCATTCCAGGCAAAACGTAGTCATCTTGACAATGGCAATATGCCACAGGAGCCAGCCCTTTCAGAATCCGAGAAAGCTGATACTCAGGGGTTTCTTAAAGAAATCATGCAAATTCTGCCAATTGTTGGGCTTCAAGCATTTGAGTTTCCAAAGGCGGTTGCAATACCCAAGGCTTCTAGCAATGACATCACGGAACTACCTACAATAGTTCAGAACGATACACCACTACCCGTAATAGTGGAGAAGGATACAGTAATCGTACCAGCCCAGAAGGAAGGCTTTGAGAGAGTATTTCTTGGAGAGGATTGTTGGTATGCAATCCGCATTTCTGGAGGAATGCTGCAAAAAATCAAATACATAGCGGCATATCAAACATCGCCAGTGTCCGCCATCACTCACTATGCGCCAGTTGACCGGATTGAACCTTACGGGGAAGAAGGCAAGTACAAACTGATTTTCTCAGAGAAGGCTAAACAGATAGACCCAATTCCTTTTGGTGATGCCTCTAAAGGAGCAATGCAAAGCCCAAGATATACAAATTTTACAAGTCTTCAATCCGCTAAGAAGTTAGCTGATCTAATGTGAAGAGAAAAAGTTAACACTGCATAACTTTTTTATCGGCATAAATTAATTTGAAGTGGAATTACTAAACCAAGCTAGTTGTTGGCCAATTCCTAACCCGATAAGAGGAATTTCAACTGTATAACCAACTTCTTGCAGGAGTGGCACTAAATATTCTCTATATTTTTTCCCAGCGAAAAATCGAACTGTACCTTTTTCTGGCAAGACTTGTAAAATTTCTTTAAACACTTTTTCTGACCACTGTCTACGCTCAGTAGCTTTCATATTGTTCAAAGTTAGTTCATAAGGTTCAATAACTTTATCTGTGTGTAGCAAACCATATTTAGCTGAAATAATGTACCAGTCACACTTCTGTTGTTCAACATAAGCTCTCGCTTTTATAAACCAAGGGGATTTATATAAATCTTTAGCAGAATTGGGCTGATTCTGTTTCAAACTTACACAAGCAACAATAGTAATACTAGACATAATGTTAATTAGCCTAAAAATTGAGCATTTGGGACTGTTTCCATAAATAGAAGATGCGCTGCTATTAAATCATTTTCTAGTTCCAATCGCTGATGAGGCACCCATGAGTTATTGATTACCCAAGAACATTCTAAAACTCCAGCATTAGCAAAGACTTGACCTTGTTCTGTTTTAGGGTTTTGTGCTTTGCCTAAATGATTAGCTAGTCGAGCTTTAATTATTCCTTGTCCAATGTAGATTAGTTCTGGTTGATGACAACTCCGAATGCGGTAAAGTCCCCATGAATTTTTAGCAGGAGATGTTAATCCTGCTAAAGTAAGCGGAACCCAATCAGACCATTGATGACCACACCAGTGATTAGTTTGCAAATCTTTTTGCAATTCTCCAAGAGGAGATATGCCAGGCAGATGACTTTGTTCTAACTCTGATATCAGTCCACCCCTGAAGCGCTTTCCAGCTTGTACTAGCTTAGAGTTATTGGAAGTAGACATCCGATAACCGACAGGCATTCTGCCAAAATTTACTGTGGGAGATTGACTGTACTTTTGTCGATAAAGGCTAATTGCTAAAGCTTCCAATCCCTTGCGCCACGATGTTGTTCCTTGAACAGGCAGTACGGATACTTCAAACTCACAATTAGAGCTATGGCGTAAAGCCCAAAGTGCTGGAGCCGCAGTGTGAGGGTCACGATAGGGCATCTCCTCGTCGTAAACTCCGCGTAGCATTCCCAATCGCTTTTTCAGGGTCATTGTACCTTCGCCAGTTTGCCCTATGTAGTCAAGATCATCTCTATTAACCCGGCGTATTCTATAAAGTCCAGGTAGATTTAATATGAGTGACCCACGCCAGCATCCATTTAATGGCTGCCAAGAAGACCACGAAAAAATTTGTTCTACTTGAAGCATCAAGACAGTACTTTATTAAGTCATATTATTTTTAGTATTCCCATTATTTTAAATTACTCTTTAGTAAAAAAAATTATTTAGAGTACCTTCACTATGCTGATTTCACACTGACTTTAGTTCTTAAGTATCCGAGGTTGTATAGTGATTAATCATCAAAATCAATTGGCTGTCCATTGAAATGCTTGTAAATACTTTGGGGAGTCAACCAACTAGGAATTGTCACCTTTTTATCTACTTCTGCATCCCCATCATAATTATTTAAACCGTTAATTACTGCCACCTTCAAAGGTGTCTTACCATCAGCAGTTTTGCGGTCAATTTGAATAGTGCCTCTGCTTCTACCTTTGGCAGTTCCATCACTGCCACCCACAGCAGTATTAGTAAAAAAATGGGCAATACAAACTAATCTTTCAGATGCCTTTCTAGGGTCACTGAGAGACGCTTTAACAAACTTTTTGGCAGGCTCCTTTGTAATATCGGACTCAGAATAGTTCGTAAATTCATCAACTAATAACTGTTGCGGTTGTTTATCAGGTTGATTATTAATTCTGTCTAACCATCGTTCGCGAGCATCATCAAAAGCTTGTCCTATATCTGATTCTGTTTGCGCTATCAACTGAGGACTTAAATATTTCCATGCGTTTCTTAAATTATCTCCGGCGTGCGCGTCTATGAGCTGATACAAAGGCATATCAAACAGATATTCTCTGAGCATGACAATTGATGCTGCTAGAGTTGATTTACCGCTTCCGGCTTCTCCCAGCACCCAAACGGGCTTTTGATTGTCGATAACCTTCCACAACCAGCCATCCTCATGATTCTTGAGCGCTTCGATTAAATCACTGATGAGGCGCTGGTCAGTCAAAGGATGATTGTCACCGTTTGCGATCGCTCCTTTGGTTTTCCCCTCAATCTTGCCACGTTCCTGTTCAGCTTTCGCCTTGTCTCTCAAATTCTCCGCAATGGTCTTATCCATCACAGAATGATTAACAGCACGAGCTTTCATAAAGTCCTCAAGCTGAATTCGAGCCTTAGCCCGTTCGTTCTCCTCATCAGTCAGTCCTAGTGCTTTGCGTTCTTCTGTATCCAGTCCTGACAGCCCATCCTTTAAACGCTCAGTATAAAGCTGGGTCGAATGCTGCTTAACTTCACGTTTGTGCTTATTGTGCTGCCAAATTGCATAGCCACCAGTCTTTTCTAATTCCCCCAATTCATAATCTTTGCGCTTGAGGCGTTGCGAGCGCACGATTAAGCAACCGACAATACCCCATAGTCCCATAACTGTAACCGCACCACCCAACAACTGATGAGGGTTGTCTGTGGGTAAATCACGCACCCATTGAATAGCATCACCCTTATAAGGAATGATGCTGCCATACAGCCCGTAACGTTGCCATTCTTCAGCCAGGACAAAGCGCGGCTGGTTGCAAAAACGCTGATCCAGCTTTATTTGACTTTGTACACCGTTGGTTGACTTGGGGCAGAACTGAATTTGTGTTAGGTCATAAGGCTGGCGTGTTTGTGATGTTGCAAGCCCAATGATTGCAGCTACACCACACACCCCAGCCAACGCTAACTCGACAACACCCTGTTTCATTATTCATTCCCGCCCCTTAAAAATAATTGCAATGGAACCAATGAATAAAGCCAAGGCGACAGCAATGCTTACCCAAGGGTCTGATTGTGGATTCTGTTTTTCAATGGTTTGGATGTCTTGGTTAATTTGGCTGACTGTTTCTTTAGTTAAATGCTCAAAATATTGATAGTCTTTGACTGCTAACCAAGTTGTTACACCTGCACAGACTAAACCAGCAGCAGTTTTTAGAAGATTTTGCATATTATCTACCTCTAGGCCATCACTGTTGTAGTTAACTCTCAAGCCCGTTAACCCAGCCAAAGAGCCAACGCTGCATATAGAAAAAGAGAGCGAAATTGCTAACCAGAAGTTAACGCCACCACCAGTTATTAATAGATATTTAGCGATAAAGAAGCCTGTTGAATTTAGCGACCAGCCGACAAAGAATCTAGTTAATTTTTCAGTGGTCTTGATAATATCTTGGCGGTGCTGCTTGCGGGATGACAGGTGTTCTATTAAGTCTTTTGGTAAGGGTGTGTCTGGAGCGATTTCGCTTATTACTTCCTCTTGTTCATCGTCAATTTCGTATGTCATGTTTGTATCAGAGTATTTCTAGAAACCGTCAGCAATAGCTTCAATTTACTGACGGAAAAGCAGGGCTGGGGAGGCTGGGAAAGCTCTTGGAGATTCCCTCATGAAGTGGTTGCAAGAAAGCGAATTAATTCGTAGAAGAAAGAAAAACATTTATTCCCAGATGCGCTCCTCACAAGAAATAATGCGTCTTTATTCCAAGCCTCTACATTTATTATGGGGTCTGCTCCAAGAGCTACCCTTTCTTCCCCAGCTACCCCTGCTCTCTTCTATGACGGGTTTAGTTATCAAAAACCTAACAAGGCTTCTTTGATTTTTTGTACAATTGAACGCCCAGCATATTGCTTTTTCGGCTTGAAATCATCACGAGCGTTATCACCCATTTCTAAGTAATACTTGCCCAGTTCTCTATCATGTTGCAGGTCAATTGTTTGTTGTCTAATGTCTGTTTGTAATTCCGTCTGCAACATCTTATATTCACCGTCAACCTGCATCATGTGTTTATCCACCCACGACTTTAGTCTGATGTGGATGAAAGCTTGTTGATGACGCAGCGCTTCTTTATCTTGGGATGAAGCGAAATCTAGCTTCATCTCTTCGAGGATATTTGCTAGATGAGTATCAGCTAAAATCGCTGACTGCACTGCTCTTTCAATCTTTTCACCGCTGACACCTGCTTGTTTGTAGATATCACTGAGGACTACATTTAAGTCTTCAGTTCCTTTGATAGCAGCTAGCATTTGCTCTTTAACTTGTGGGGCGAATTCGCTAATCTTCGCCCCGTCATTACCCATTTGTCCTATCAGCTTCAGGGCTGATTTATCACCTGTTAGCGCTCTGACTACTAAGTTAGTAGATGCGTTGAATTTAGTTTTTAACTGGCGCTCTAGGTGGCGTGATTTGGAAGTTACCTGATTCTTGAGCTTGATTGAATTTTTCACAGCGATATTCCTTTATGGGGGTAAAGATTTGATTGCAGTGGTAAGACATTGTTTTTACATATTGCTCAATCGCTGATTTGCGTTGTCGATATTGCTGATATTGTTGATGCTCTTTTATTGGCAGATACACCCAGTTATGTAAGGAGAAAATCACAGCAGCAGAAGCACTCAAACTAACAGCTATTCTTGAGAAATAGTCCATTCTGCAATAGCGAATCATTAAGCATTCAAGCAGCGTCAATTTATCGCTATTGAACTGCTTTGAGCCTGGCGAGGATTGAGAATTGGGTGCTTTTAATGTTCTGGCGGATACCTCCCATATCCGCTTTAATGTCTCCTGAAAAGTTGTTAACTTTTTGGTTCAATCTAGATGCTCTAGTGTTTAGGTGTTGTCTCAAGTCTTGGGCGTTAGCTTCAAATGATTGCTCGATGACATCAAATTTATGATCCACGTAGCTTTTAATTGCAGATGTTACATTGCTGAGGAATTGGCTGTAGTTGCTAAAGGTATCGTCAACATCTTCTGCGATGCTCAATGTTTCTTGTTCGGTTAACTCAAAGCCCAAGGCTGATGATTGGGCTGTGATAAAGGAGCGCTTATCTTCACTGGTTACAGTGATACCGTTAATCTCTGGTTCTGCAATTGCAAGTTGATGAGATTCAGGCTCAGGTTGTGCAGCTTCTGTTTGTATTGGCAATGTTTCTTCAACGGGTGCATCTGCTACAGATAATTGGCTGGTTGCTTTGGTTTTGAGATATTCAACGGCTTGGCTCAATTGCTCTTTGCTGGGATTGTTCAGGTCATTGCACTCTACAGCGATAGCGGCGCTTGTGTAATCTTCTTTGGTGAATCCTTGATAGCCCTGTTTGTATAAGCGAGCGCGGACATTATTGGTAAATTTGTCAGACATGCTGATTAATCCTTATTTGACTAAAAACAAGTAGTAAGTCGGAAGTCGCAAGTCGCAAGTAAGATAAAAAACTTCAGTTGTGGGATACAAGCCCACGGCTTCAGTCGCGGGTACATTTGCGACTTGCGACTTGTAACTTGCGACTTGGCTTGGCTAGTGTTAAAACTTCGATGGTTGCGGATTTCATTGGTTGCGAGCGCTTGTTAATTGCCCATTTAGCAGCAACAAAGGCGACTAGTGCTAAATCTTTGCTGTGATAGGTGCCATGAGCGTTGTAAGACAGACCAGCTTGGCTAAACCAGTAATAACGAGTGCTGCGAGGTACGTCATCAAGGTTGATTTTTAGATAGTCTGCAAGCGCAACTAGGAATTGCTGACCTGTGTATTGAACTTCTCTTGCATCATAGAAATGTTTAAAGGCTTGCCAGCGTGAACTAAAATCCGAAGTTCTAAAAGAAAAGGCTGGACACTTGCGTTTCAATTGAGCATAGGTTTCAACAATACTTTGAGCATTTGCTGATTCAATTGATAGCAAAAAATATTGTTTCAAAGAAGCAACTATGCGATACCAAGTGATATCTGAAATACCTTTCCCTGTGATGCGCTCATAAGTCTCTTTGAGCAGGCGATACTTAGCTACATATTTTTTGGTTGCCACATTAATTCCGGTTTATTACTTAAGTGTGTATAGAATTGACTGACTATCCGGACATTCAGGTTATTTGCATGGCTAATTTAGCTAGAAACAGTTATCCTGATACACCAAATTAGCTAGGCACTATCAATAACCTTGGAAAATTAACTTTAGACAAATGTCAGAGTCTCGTTTGTAGAGGCTATAACCACGTAATAACAGGGCTTGTCAGTTTTGAAGATATACTGACACTTTTTCGTTATCTCGCATATACGCCCCCAAATGAACTAGTTAAATTGGTGATGGTGCTGAAGAAGGAAATACTTTTCGCTACTGGGCTAGAACAAACTCAACTGTATTGAGTTATTAGTTATTTCTGCTGTGTGCTGGTTATATAAGCTCGGAATTTCGTAGCAACGGCTTAGTACTTTGTCACGATTAAGTTTTAAGTCAGCAGTTTTAGACTGGCGTGGTAAAGGACGGAAATAATATTGTGTGTGTTTTATACTGTCACTGCTTGTTAAATATCTGTAGAGCGTTCCATCAATCCAGTATGTCTTGCTCATTGTCAACAGCGTGACGCATCCTACAAGCTCAAAATCAATCATCTTTCTTACCTCCCGCTGCACACGCACCAATCAAGTTTGCACCCAGAAAGATTGCAATAGACGTAATAGCACTTCCTTCAAAAACTTTGGCATTGTTAATCCATGTGGGCTGATATTCTGAGCCTCTACTTTGCTCAATGCGGTCAACGCCGTGACAAAAGATAGTACCAACAACCATAAAACCTGTTGTTAGTAAGCTCAGAATTGCTACTTCTTTTGCTGCATTTTGGATGAATGAACTAATCTTTTCACGCAGAGTCACCACACGACGAATGTGCATTACTGGCTTTGGTTCTAAATACTTTTGCAACTGGTTATCAGTAAAGGAAGCAGACTTTTCATTACAGTAATTGTGTGACTGTAATAGTTCATTTACAGCCTGAATTGCATCTCCTAAAGTTGCATCTGGGCAGTAATTCAAAACTTTAAATCCTTCTGAATCTCTAATTTCTCTCAGCCATCGCTCGGTATTTTGTAAACGCCTAATCTGATTAGATGTCAGCATTATTTCACCTCTATTTGATAGTGAGCTAATTGCTTATAAATTGCGTAAATTGTGGTGCATAAATCCTAAGCAAGTGATGCAGATATGCACAATTATCGCGACCGCAGATATAGAGCGGACGCAATGCAGATAACCTGTGTTTATAACCAGATAACCGTGTCTGGGCTGTTGACGTATTAATAACCCAGGCACTATGATACTAGTATAGGATATCTGGTAATGTCAAGATATCTAACCATATAAAGCTAGCCGACAATTGCAAGCTTAACTGGCATAGTGTTAAATGGGAGTCTGATAATACCAGACAGATTGCCATGCCAGTTCGTAACACTGTGAGGAGGTTTATTGAAGAAAAGCTCAAGATCACACGCTATCAATTTATGAAAGAGACGGGACTATCAAAAACCACAGTGTACGCGCTGTGCGACAATCCTGAGCAAATACCCAATGGAATAGCACTTAACAAAATCTGTGACTGTTATAAAATCCAGCCCTGTGAGTTTTTGGAATGGAGGGAAGATTAAGCGATCGTTAAAAACAATTAGGTAGACAAAAAAATGAGTGCGAACGCTCGGTGAGAGATAGCTAATCGAGGAGTAAAAATGAAAAATATAAAACTTTACAAAAAAGATGTGAGTAGCATTCGCACGAAAGCTGCTACTCACATCTTAAAAATATCTATGACTGACCTATTAGGGTTGAATTTTCCGGAAAAAATGTCTGTCTTACTGGAATAGCATCCTACCCAGAATAGGTAACAACTGACGAAATCAGCTTGTTTTTATACGGTCAAGGGGCTTTTCATGCTACTCTAGCGAAAGTAAGTCTGCTTTCAGACCAAGATAAATCGATTTCCAAAGGAGGAGAAAACGACAAGAGCAGTGTATTCAAATAGTCAAAATAGGTGTGAGTCGTTATAGAACATTGTTGGCGCGATAAAGACTTGGCGGTCGAAAAATCACCTAACTTGTTCCAGACTAACGAGGACTCACCACTCGTACATGTTTGTCTTTTGTGTACCTGTTGGCAATATTAGCACACAGGGCGGGACATTTCATGCCTTTTTTTGGACAAATTGCAAAAAAGGCATCTAGCGCAACAATTTATCCCGACTCTAAATTTGAAGCGGAATGTAGAAAGCACGACGTGATATTTCTTAGCTGCAAATATCCTAGGGATGAATCTTAACGGCTAGATGCCTCATAATTCGAGGATAATGTCGTGAATACTTCAATTTTTCAATTTCTAGCTGTTTTATTTTCTATTGAACTAAAGCAATTAACTGATTTCTGCTTGATTGACTATCTGCAAGCTAGCCCCAAGCATTACACTAATCGCTTGGGAAGGAAAGAAAAGTAAGTCACACAAATAAGAAATCGGTTAGCTGCCCACACGCAGACACATGGTTAGCAATCAGGCAACCAACCGCAAATAAAAGCAATTTCAATTTAGCAATGTCTGCGTCATAGAGGCAAAACTAGCGCATATTGTAGCAAGTGGCATCAATTAGTTGAAACTTTAACTGTGACGAAGTTCTCAGAATAAAACTCCCAGGGAATTGGGTTATTCATTTGCTCTGAAAATTATTCTTCATTTTTTAAAGTCATTCAATGCGTGGATTTTAGATTTCTCCCATTGCTCCCGGAAGAAAGTCTTTTGATGTAGCACTTGGTTAGCACACCGCTAATTTAGCCTCAAAGTGTGGGTAGCTCCGATGAACACAAACATCATCGGAGGTTATCAAAATGGCACAAGCCAATAAAAATGGCATCAATGAAGCTAATGGTAATGAGCAACTTACTCTAAGCCATTGGCAAGAATGGGTTATTGCTTCAGGTGTTAACCCGACGCTAGCTGCGTTGAATGTCCGTTCTCTGGCTGGGAGTGAAGTATACGAATATTTACTTTACGCCCTACCTCAAACAGCCAGACGCAACGACGGGCGACTGCGGGACAAGTACTTAAGTCAGTATGCCCACGCTGAAGCCGGGGGATGGTGGGTAAGCGGACTTGACCCACTGAACAACTGGCAACCAATGGACTGGGGACGTTTCAAACCCGACTACCCGCGTATCGATTGGGAAAAGGGGAAATCGGTCAAATACGAATCGCCACCCAAAACCCCCAACCGCGTTACCTACTTTAATATCCCCAACTGCATAAGTAACCTAATTGCACAGCGATACAATATCAAACGCTATCATTCACCCCTAGCACTACGCCTGTGTGACAGACTTCATCCTCTCCTGTTTTGGGAATGGGTGCAGCGACACCCACAAATTCCTATTATCCTTTGCGAAGGTGAGAAGAAGGCTGCAAGTTTGCTTAGTCTTGGTTTTGTTGCGATCGCACTACCAGGGATCTGGAATGGACGAGTTGGTAAAAAAGACTTTGACGAACGGCTGCACCCCGATTTATTACCAATGGCACAGCCGGGACGTAAGTTTATTATCCTCTTCGACTACGAGACAAAGCTAAGAACCCGTTGGTCAGTTTTCCAAGCGATTGTTCGTACTAGCAAAGCAATCGAAGCAGTTGGCTGTAGTAGTGAAGTCGCATTACTGCCAGGGCCAGAAAAAGGCGTTGATGATTTTGTGATTGAGCGGGGTAAAAATGCTAACGCACTACTGACTGCTATCATTGATGATGCTAAAACGCTTAATGATTACCAGCACTCGTATCATCAAAGTTGTCGAGGACTAAGTAATAAGTACAAACCCCAACAGAGAGTTAACGTTAAATACCTGTCTGAAGCTGTGAAGCTACCAGAGTCTGGGCTAGTTGCATTATGCAGTGACATGGGAACGGGCAAAACTGAGATGATGCGACAATGGCGTGAACAACACCCACAACAGCGATTTCTCAACAACAGTCATCGAGTCAACTTGCTCAAGAATTTAGGTCAACGCCTCAACACACAAATGTACTCTGAGTTGGGTTATGTGGGTTTAACCCAAGCTACTGCCCTTAGTATCACCATTGACAGCTTGCACAAGCTCAACACTGACTCACTCAAATACGGCTGTATCTTTATTGATGAAGCTTGCCAGTACTTAACTCACCTGCTGCACAGCAAAACTTGTAAAGAACATCGGGCGGAGATTTTGGAAGTACTGCAATATATAGTGTATAATACGCCCTTAGTGGTGATTGCCGACGCGCATTTGGACGATGTAACAGTAGACTTTTTTAGAGCAATGCGTCCAGAAGGTGAACAACCATTCATTATTAAGAACGATTGGAAGAATGGCGGACGTACTGTTTATTGGTACGAGGGCAATAATGCTTCTGCCTTAGTTGCCCAAATTTCGGCAGCATTGATGAGTGGGCAGAAAATCATGGTGGTTTCTGACTCCAAACGTTTTATTAAGAAACTTGAATATTCGCTAATTAACCGGGGCATTGAGTGTCGGGTAGAGAGCAAAGAAGAAGCAGGGGGGCTCTTGAGCAAAGAAGCAGAGGAGCAAAGAAGCAAAGCAACAAAGCAACAAAAGAGCAAAGGAGTTCTGGAGAAACTAGCCTCCTGCCAAGAAAGAGAAGAGCTAATGGACAATAGCTCTTTCCCCCCTGCCCCCCTGCCCCCCTGCTTCCCTGCTTCCCCTGCCCCCTCTAACCCCCACACCCAACACCCAAGACTCTTAAAAATCTGGTCTATCCACTCGGATAATTCTGGTAGTGAAGAAAACGTTGCTTTTATCAAAGACATCACTAAGGCTGTCAAAAGCTTGGATGCCCTGTTTACTTCACCAAGCTTGGGAACTGGGGTAGATATTGCAGAATATCATTTTGATCAGGTGTTTGGGGCGTTTCACGCTGTTTCGCAGACCGCAACCGAATGTGCCCAACAGCTTTACCGCTATCGCCCAATCGTCCCAATTCACGTTTGGGTCGCACCAAGACCCCCCTTTGGCTACCTCGATACTAACGCCAGCAAAATTAAAGAGCGCTTACTGCAAACTAATGAAATGACGGCTTTTCTGCTACGAATTGACCGCGAAACTGGTAAGCGCGGAGCTGAAAAAGATTGGGCGTTAGAAGCTTACTGCCAAATTCAAGCTCACCGTCATCAATCAATTAACAATTTACGGGCTGATTTACGTGAGTTGTTAACCGATATGGGCAATACAATTGTGCCAATGGGGACTGATGATAATGATGATGCTATTGAGCGTTTGAAAAATGCTGCTACTGCCCTAGACGTTGCTTATTATTGCGCTGTTGCCAGAGCTAATGATATTTCAGCTAGTGATTATCGCAACCGCCAAAGCAAAGACTACCTCAGACCTGAAGAAGTTTTTGAGTGCGAGAAGTTTCGGATTCGAGATGCTTATGGGATGGAAGTGACTGAGTTACTGGTTGAAAAAGATGATGGTGGCTCTCTGGTTCGAGCGATCGCATCTTTGGAGGCAATTTTATCTGAGCCTACTGGCACGATTGTTGACCCAAACACTGGAAGGCAGTACCCAGTACCGCCAGCGATTGTCACAGATAAAGATTTTGCTGAACGAAATAAGTTGCCGCTATGTATGGACTGGGGCAATTATTCGGCGCGGTGGTTGGCGAGGTTTAATTTGGGGTTGCATGGTATTCTCAAACGCCTTGTAGCAGGAGATGAAATTACTGCCACTGACCCCGATTTACTCAAGATGACCGAAATAGCTAAACATTGTGCGGCTCCTGTCAAAGCAATTTTAGGTTTTACAGTTCCCCCCAATTGTCAACCAATTTGGCTGTTGGCAACTTTAGTTGAGCAGTTGGGATTAAAACTTGTTTCCCATAAAGTTGGCCCACGCGGTCAGCAGGTTAAATATTACTATTTATCTCCCCAAGAAATGGACTTTGCATTGGCGGTGATTGCTCATCGCCAGCATCGGCGTACTCAGAAACAACAGCAATCACATTGTGTGAGATGGGGAGAACAGTTGCAAGGTGCTGAAATGCCAGCTATGTATCGTGTTTCACAGCTTTCTCCCCCGGTATCCACCCCCCCCCATAATGGTATAGGGAAACCCCATTGGTCAGGGGTGGATACTACCAATTCTGTACAAGGGATCAACCCCATCCCTGATACTGATTTTGAGCAATTTCAACCCCCTGACGACGATCCCACTCCCATAAAAGCTTGTGCCGAACGACTCAGGTTAGGCATACTGCAAGGAGTGGAAGCGATAAAATCCATCCTCAAGCTTTGGAGTGAACAGCGACGGTGGTGTGCGGTGCTGTTATTAGAGCAATTTGCTTCTAGTGAACTGCGGCAGCTGGAGCAGTTAGTACCTCAACTTTATCAGTGGCTGTCGGAATCGATATTACCGATGGAGGTGACTAGCTGATCTAGGCGTGCGCCAATTTGTCATCGTTTTAAGCAATGCAACTGACGCTATTTCTTACTTTCACGGGTGTAATCCAGAGAGAGTAAGGGATTTGAGAGCCAATGCTGCGTATCGCTGTTGCCCGGTTGAGGCTACCAACTATAGACATTACACGTTCTAACCCAAAAGTGGAATGATGTACCGTAAGCTTATTTAGAATTTTATATCTAAAAAGATATTTTTTTTAATAATTTCTTAATAAGAAACCGTCTATAAAGAAATGTAAAGACAGCGAAATCAGACAATCGCCACAAATGAAAATTAATTTTGAAGCTATAGGTTGTGAATTTTTCTTACTCAGCCTAAATTTCGAGTATTGCAAAAACTTTGGATTATCGAACGTACATTTGCATTGTGAAATCAATAGCGTCTCTTTGGCAAAGATTATGAACTTTTATTAGAAATGAGCGAATCTATAATTTACACAGTCATGATTCATTTAATGTTGAAATGACTGGCAAAGCCTTCTTCAATTACTTCATAATCATTTACAAACAGGCTCTAATGCTTTTGTAGGTTTGCAGACTAATTAGAAAGTGGAAAATAAGAAATATTTATATGTGCCAGATACAAAAACTGTCCTTTCTCAGTATTCACACGGATTTTTTTTAAAGTATTATCCTAAGCATACATATAGAATATAAACACAGCAAAATTTAGTCCTGCTTATTGGACTTCAGTAATACATTACTGAATTTGTTTGTTCAGTTGTGGCTTTTTCTAAAAAAGTGATTGAAAAGCCCTAGTTTATACAAAAAATTAGGGCATCATGTTTTGTCAGCCTATTTTTTGCATATATGTAGCGATAGAAGCAAAAAATATGCTTTGGTGTCGAAAGCTTATGGTAGTGATGGAGTTTTCGGTCTAGCTTAACTTTGTCTAGTTTGAACAAAACTGGCCAAAATCAAGCAATAACCTCTATGAGACTATTGCTTGATTTTGGCTAGTTTTAGAATGCGTTGAACAACCTTAGAACGTTAAAGGTGAAAACATGAAAAGCATGAATTTACATCGCTTGAGATTACCATTTTTGTTAAAAATACTTCTTATTTCTACGATTGCTACTCTAGTAATTGCAATTAACGAGATTTTATTAGAGCAAGCTTTGTTGAACTCATTTGGAATATATAAAATATGGAACACAGTGAATGAAGATTCATTAGGTTCTTATTTAATGCCTCTGACTATTGCTTTGGGAGAGGGTGCGTTGGCTATCTATATAGGTGAGCGGCAACCATTAAGAACTGTATTCCATACTTCCAGTTTATGGATATTAGTTATATGTTTGCATTTAGGTATTTTTGTAAAAATTATACTTGGGATCGATCCGTTACTTGTTAATTATTCTAACCCAATGACACCTATTGGCATTGTAATTGGTGTGTTCTTAATGGGAGAAAAATACTGGGCAAAACGTTGGTAATAGTAAAAAAATGGTGCTAAATAAAAAGGAGTTAAATATGTATTCCCTACGTCAGCGTTTGACAGCTATTTTTCTTATAGTGCTAATTTTTGTAACGGTATTTATTCCAAAAAAATCCCTTTCTATTCCCCCGTTTGATTCAGGAAGCTTTTTTGCTTCTGCTTTAAATTCGATGTTTGCAAGAGGTATTGGTGGACTAGAATCTAATATTGCAAGCAGTCTTGTACTCAAGCCAGCAGATTTGTCTTATAAAGATGGAACGCTTTATGCCAATATTAAAGATAAGAAAATTCCTATTACAGTTAGTCCGAACATACTGCGAGAAGCAATTCATGTAGTGCAGCAAACTAAAAAGCGAAGTTTTCAGGTATCTCAAGACCAACTTGCTGGGAATGATGGGATTCTTTATACAGATGAGGATTTAACGAATACAGAAATCGGACAAGTATTCTTACGTGCAGATAGTGAGTTTGCTTCGATGGCCTGGGGAAATGAAAAGTTGCAACCAAAAGACTCTGAATCTAAGCAACCAAACTATGTGGCTAGCCAGTTACTCAAAGATAGAAATTCTCCTTATAATAGGCTGTTAAAAAATTGGGCACTTCCTCCTTTAAGCTGGCCACAAATAACTTTATCCTTTAATCCAAACCCTGATGCGGTATCTGGCTTAGTAGATTTGGAATATAAGCCACAGGTAACATTTCTTTCACCCTATGGTGATCCCGTTCAAGCAAAACTAGAAGACCAAAAACTTGGTGAAATTCCTTATGAACAGTTAATTCAAGATGTGAAAGCTCGTCCTGACGAATATCGAAAGGTTTTACCTCTTGTAAATCAAGCTGCATCTATAACTGCAACAATGGGTCTTGTTGCCGCAGCTTGCTCAGAAGCAGAATCTTGCAAACACTTGCAACAGCAAAGTTGGATGTCTAACCTACAGCCGAAAAAGCTTATAAATTTCTCTAGACCAATAGATTTTCTAGGGATAATGTCTGAAACTAAGAGCATGGAGCTATTAAAATACCAGTGGTTAGAGCGTAGTCTAGAAACTTTTGAGTCAGAAAAAAATAAATGGGATGCTCCCTATAATGCTGTACTACAAGGTATACAGCATAAAGATGTTGCCGAAAAGATTGAAGATAGTAGACAATCTTATATGCGTGATAAAGCGCAAGATAAAGGAAGCAATGGGGGATGGGAAGACGAAGTAAAAGATGTAGTAATGGGAGAAATTGGAACAGCTGCCTTTTCAGTTGCGAATAAGGCACATAAATTAGCAGCAGAACACTTCAAAAATTACCAAACAGTTCCTAAAGAATCTTCTATTTTACAAGCAGCTTTAGCTGTTGTTGATGCTTGGAATGGAGAGTTGTATGTAGCTGAAGAAGACCTAAAAAATGCTATTCAATACTCTTCTCATCGCCCTATAGATAGCTCTGAGGTTATAAAACTAGGTCATGCTGTAGCTTCAATCATGCAGAGTAATAATCAAGAAGAATTCAAGATGAAAGGAAAGTGGATTGATTTCCGCATGAATTATTTACAGCCTAAGGCACTGCGAGAATCATATAATTTGGCCGATAACTACCTCAGAAGTTGCGAAACAAATAAACCAGAGCAATTAGAATGTAGCTATGATAAGTTGTTGCTTAATTGGGAAGCCTATACAATGCGTGCTGGCTTATTTAAAGAAGATGTAAAAGGTAAAGATATCCCTTGGTTATATGGACGATTTGCATATCTTGTAGGAGTTAAGTTGCTTAACGATAAGAAACCGGAAAAAGCAAAAGACCGTCTAAGATTTTTATCTTCTTACGCAAATAGGGCAAATTCATGGCATAGCTGGAAGCTACATAGATTGGAAAATGACTTGAGAAGAAGGTTAGAAGAAACAGTATCTTAGTAAGTGACGAAAATCTTCAATACTTTCTAAGTTACTCCAATAATTTTAGTAGGGATGTTAATAACATCTCTACTAATTTAGTACTTGTATTGGCAGATACATGATAGTTAAGTTTATAAGGGTGTCCACCGAGATACCTGCAAATTGGGACACATTGTAAATAAATGTTGCAGAGAATGCTTTGTTGATTTACTAATTTGCC
>NZ_JACJPX010000068.1 GCF_014696315.1 Calothrix membranacea FACHB-236 | reverse complement strand
TCATCTCCCTTATCTCCCTCATCCCCTTGTCCCCTTGTCCCCTTGTCCCCAGTCCCTAATCCCCATTGCCCCTTATCCCCAGAGGGGGCCCCGAGTTCCCCAGTCCCCTTAATCCCATCAAACAGCCCCATTACGCCTTCTACTAAAGCATATTCACTATCTTGGCTGTGACGGGCAAAACATTGCTGAATATAAGTCTCAGAAGTTAATACTGGATCTAAATTCCGACAAGCACGACCAGTTACGTGCTGATGAAACATCGGATCGATATAGTCCGGGCCGACCTTAAAAGATTGTACTGCCCTACCCCGACGACATAATGATGCTAAAAGCGTCAGTGTAACTGTTGTCTTACCTACCCCACTACGTTCTCCAGCAATCACTAAAGCCATAAACTGCCTTTCGATTTGATTTCCACAAAAATTTTAGGTGCGATCGCCAAAGCTTAAATTAATTTAACAATAAAATAAGTGCGATCGCCCCATTACCCCACATCCTCTCTTCTGGTAACTCCTGATAGACTAACCAGACTCCCACGCTTCAGCACTTTTAAATATGACTAAAAACTTAGCATTTCTCACCATCCACGGTATGGGAGAAACGGAAAAAGAGTATTACCAAAGACTTAAACAATCTTTAGAAAAAACTTTAGGTAAAGATATTTGGCAAAAAGTTCACTTTGAGCCAATCTATTATCAATCGGAATTACAAGACTACCAATATAGTGTTTGGGAAAATATGCGCCAAAGTGCATCTCTAGCTTGGCAAGATTTACGAAAATTTATGCTCTTTGGTTTTAGTGATGCATCTACCTTAGAACACCGAGCTACAGATGATGGCAGCGTGTATAAAAAAATTCAAAAATCTATTATCTCTTCTTTAAAAATTGCCAGGACAGCATTTTCATCTAATGATATTTCTATAATTATCTTGGCTCATTCTTTAGGTTGCCAAGTTATCTCTAATTATCTTTGGGATGCTCAGAATAATCAAGGAATTTGGCAGATAGATAGTCTGGATTATCCAGTATTTCAACCAGAGCAAGAAGATTTTTTGAGATTGAAATCTCTGCAATATCTAATTACTACTAGTTGCAATATTCCATTATTTGTAGCTGGCTTTGCCAAAATCATAGCAATTAATAAACCTAATCCTAATTTTAAATGGTTTAATTACTATGACAAAGATGATGTTTTAGGATGGCCTTTGAAACCCTTATCGCCTTCCTACAATTCAATAGTTGATCAGGACATAGAAATTGATTCTGGCAACATTTGGCAATCGTGGAATCCTCAAAGCCATGATGGTTATTGGACTGATGAGGACTTTATTACACATTTGTCAGACATAATTAAGAGTTTGAGTACATAGTCAAATTTTATAGACAGCCAATTGCGTAAAAAACCCAACAAAGCATCAAAATCTCTTTTTACCATGCCCAATGCCCAATGCCCAATGCCCAATGCCCATTTTCCAGTTAGTCAACAGTCAGCATTATTTCTTAGGTAGAGAGACTTAACACTTAGTACTTTTAACGTACAGCTTTTTTATATGCTCAAGCGGCTGTAATATTAGCATCAGAAGATTCTGGTGGCAATTACCATGAAAGGCAGCCTATCACTAAGTATCTTGAGCTACTTAGATTCACTAAAAGTATTTCGCTTTCGCAAATCCAATCAGTTGGATTGGTTACTCATGTTGTCTTCTGTGCCTGTGTTGATTGCTGCTTCTGCGGTAGTCACAATTGCTGCTCCACAGAAAATATCCCAAGCAACTCCGGGTGTTAACTTTAACCGCCCTACCCTGAACATTGGTAGCCAAGGAGAACGGGTATCTGAACTTCAGGCGGCTCTGAAGTTGTTGGGCTTTTATACAGGTAACGTTGATGGTATTTATAGCACTAATACTGCTACCGCCGTTTCCCGATTTAAACAAGCAGCCGGTTTAAATCCAGACGGTATTGTTGATACTGTCACTTGGCAAAAGTTGTTCCCTAACCAAGCAATAGCACCATCAACAGTAACTTCACCTCAACCCAGCCCTAAATCTACACCAGCATTAATCGCTCCGGCTTCAACGAATAACCCTAATAGAAATATTCCTAAACCAGAGCCAAAACCTGCTCAACCAAGACAAAATACAACTCCCAAACCACAAAAAACACCCACCCGTCCGTCCCCATCTCGAACTAAGCCAGCTCCCACCACACAAATCCCGCGTTTTGTTGAACGTACACCTGGTATTCAATACACCACAGATGGATTACCAATTTTGCGTTTAGGGAACCGTGGCTATGAAGTAGGGAAATTGCAAGAAGTATTGAAAAAGCTGGGATTCTTGCAAGGTAGCATAGATGGAGACTTTGGCCCTTCAACAGATACAGCACTCAAAGCTGCACAAAGCCGCTATGGGCTACAACCTGACGGTGTAGCTGGTGGTGAAACCTGGCAAGTGCTTTTGGGAAGATTGCAGCGACAGCGCTAAATAAATAAGAAAATGGGTATGGGGTGTTTGGTAATTGGTAATGGGTAATTGGTAATTGGTAATTGGCATAGTTATTTCCCCTTGTCCCTTTCCCCCTCATCCCCTTCATCTCCTCTATTCCCTCACAGCTTGCGTATGAAACACTTTTTATTAACTTGGCTGGCTACTGCGGTAGCTTTATTGATTACTTCGAGAATTGTTTATGGGTTCGAGGTAAGGAGTTTTGTCGCGGCGTTGATTGCTGCTGTAGTTATCGGACTGGTTAACGGCTTTATTCGCCCAATTTTACGGTTTTTCGCATTTCCGATTACTTTACTGAGTTTTGGTTTATTTAGCTTTGTGATCAATGCTCTAACTCTGTGGTTAGCTAGTGGCCTAACTCCTGGTTCGGGTTTTGAAATTAAAGGCTTTGTACCTGCTTTGTTGGGTTCAATTGTGTTAGCGATTGTTTCTAGCGTGCTGAATTATTTTTTGAGAGTGGTTGAATAAGAGTTGCTACGGCTATAGTCACCGCCCCTGGTTCACCATGTAACCGAAAAATTTGTTTTGGCACTAAGCACCTGACTCCAATATCAATCAAATAAGGAGTGAGGTTTAAGGAATGTGCATTCAACTGTAGAGACTGATGGGTTGAAAATCGCTCCTCATTTTCTCCTATCTGGGTGGCTATTGTTGTTTGCCAATCGATATTAGCTGCTGCGAGCATAGCTGCTGCTTCCGCTACGCTAGGAGTTCCCATTGTTTTAGCTGTCTTTTCGGCTGGGTTAGGAACACACACAAGCCGGAGAATTTCTGCGGGATATGTTTTTAAAGAAAAATTGCGTAGCTGACAAAATTCTCCTAAACCGACTTCTGAAGCTTTATTGTTGATGGTAGCAAGACCTGCGATGGCTCCGCCAAAGCCTTTGGCTAACGCACTTTGGTTAAGTTGATTTTCCCTAAACACGTGCTCAATTGCCATCTCAATCAACTTTCTCGATACACCTTTTTGACAACCAAATCCTACCCAGAAGTGTTGTGACTGCCTTTGTAATTCGGGCATTCTATCATTCACTACTAGATTTCTCCTCAGTTAAATTTAAAATTTTTATTTCGCCTGTAATTCTAAGAATACCTGTGTATACGACGTTTTGTATGAGTTGTATACTTTCTGGTTCAGTATGATACATAAAAACTGATCGTTATAATACTTTTCCTAAAAACGAAAAACTATATATTGTGTACATCTAGCACAGTAGGAAACGCCGAGGCAGAGAAAAGGTAAAAGGTAAGAAGAAAAAATAAATTTTCTGATTGATTTTTACTTCTCTAATAAGCTTGAGGCGCAAGCGTTTTGCCTCCTCTATCTTGGTGTTTCAATTTCTTCCTTACTCTTGTGCAGCAAAGCTTTCAGAGCCAGAAATATATTCTTACTCTCTTCAATATTTGTCAATTTTTGATAGACAAAATTTCTAAGTTTATATTCTTAGTTAAAACAGATGTAAAAGTTTATTGAATTATGTATTAATCTCTCAAAAATATAGAAAATTTTTTGACCTATTTAGCTTGCTTTTTTTGTGATTTATTGGTATATTATCAATCCAGTCAAATATAAATAGTAAAATTTATTGACCAGCCCTAAATCATAAAAATTAAACATAATTAAGCTTTGCAAGTAATTTTAAAAAACTACTGTTTATTGATAAGCCTAAAGATAATCAATCATTAATATTATTTGCCATCACAAAGCGATCGCACTTGATTTGCGATCCCACAAATAAAGTTTTCTGCTTGTAGACTAATCAAGGAATCATAGCTCAATTAACCAGCCAAAATATGACAAATTGGCACAAAGTTAATGTTGGGCATTGGGCATTGGGCATTGGGTAATTGGTAATTAGTATTTTCCCCTTGTCCCCTTGTCCCCTTCTCCCCCAGTCCCCAATCACCAGTCCCCTTGTCCCCCAGTCCCCAGCCCCCAACTCACTCCTGCGCCCCAGCCTTTTGCAGACTCCGCACTATCTCTCTAAACCCATTAAATTCGGCAATCATCAAGGCTGTATAACCACCACGATTTTTTAAGTTCAAATCTGTTCCACCTTGAATTAATACCTTGACAGACTGAGGAAAACCCCCAGAAGCTGCCCACATTAACGCTGTTGCGCCAGCGGAGTCTTGAAAATTAATATCAGCGCCTTTGGCTAGCAGTAACTGCAAAACCCCTGGGTGGTTGCGTTGTGTGGCTTTCAGTAAAGCTGTTTTACCATCCTCTGCGGGGA
This sequence comes from Calothrix membranacea FACHB-236, assembly GCF_014696315.1. Lineage (GTDB taxonomy): Bacteria > Cyanobacteriota > Cyanobacteriia > Cyanobacteriales > Nostocaceae > Aulosira > Aulosira membranacea. The sequence goes on along the minus strand of NZ_JACJPX010000068.1, from coordinate 38,477 downwards.
TATTGGCATCAGCACCATAGTCTAGTAACACCTTCACTGTTTCAACATGACCTTGGAATGCGGCTAATGTTAAAGGGATCTCACCGAGATTTTTATCATGAACATCTGCCCCACTACGCAGCAGCGCCTCGACAATTTGGCTATGTCCCTGCAAGGCGGCTACAAGTATTGGTGTATCACCAAGGTTGTTTTTAATATGGGCATTTGCACCACGGTTGAGTAATGCTTGCACTACATCTACATAACCTTCCACAACAGCAAGGTGTAGGGCTGTTTCTCCATCGCTATCTTGGAGATTAATATCAATATCTCTATCCAGTAAAGCTGTCACTATTTCAATATTGCCAACGGCGGCGGCGGCGCTTAGTGCGGTTCCTCCATCTTGATTTTTGACATTCACATTAGCGCCAGCAGCCAGTAAGGTTTTCACAACTGCTAAATGTCCTAAATCTACCGCAATCATTAACAGTGTCTCACCTTCTTCATCTGGGATATTGACATCTGCACCGCTTTGAATAAAAGCTTCTACAACTGCTGCGTGTCCTTGCTTGACTGCTAGCTTTAAGGCTGTGTCATCATCTTTATCAGTAATGTCCAACTTAGCACCAGCAGCCAGTAAAGCTTTTACTACATCGACATTACCTTTAAGTGCGGCTGCCATTAAGGCAGTGCTGCCATCTTCATTTGTGGCGTTGACATTTGCACCTCTAGATATCAGTAGCTGCACAATATCAAGTTGATTGGCGCTAGCTGCCAGCATCAAAGCTGTGAGGCGATAACGCTTTCTGGGTTGGTTAATATTTGCCCCAGCATCTAAAAGCGATCGCACAATTTCGGTGTACCCTAAATTAGCCGCAAACATTAACGGCGTAGTACCATCGCGATCGCACACGTCCGCCTTAGCACCAGCAGCCAGTAGCGCCCCCAGCCGCTTGATATCACCGCTTTTGGCAGTTCCTAGCAGCAACATATCAGTGTTTTCAGTCATTGATGAGATTCCGCACTAGCAGTTTTTATTGATCTAGCCCCAGAATTCAGTCTGAGATTGTTTATCCACTTTTGCAAGGGGGTTGAGTCACTATTCTGGGCTGAGATTTCGGGATACTGGCATCTTTTTATTCTCTGCCGCCAATACAGAGAAATAGAGTTATGCTAATTTTTATGAAGATTTAAGAATCGGGCGAGAACACTATGAATTTGGAACTTTCTCCATCATTTAAATATTGGCTGAACTTCTTTCACCCAATCATGATGTGGGCATTATTGGCTATCTCCATATATGCTGCCTATCTGGGGCTACAAGTACAGCGTACTAGAAATGCTCAGGGTGAAGAGAAAAAAGAATTGATTAAAGGTAGATATAACATCAAACATTATCAAATCGGTTCTATACTCTTGGCTTTGATGGTAGCGGGTGCGGTTGGAGGGATGGCTGTTACCTACATCAATAATGGCAAATTATTTGTAGGCCCTCACCTGTTAGCAGGCCTTGGTATGACTAGTTTGATTGCTTTTTCCGCTGCCCTCTCTCCTTATATGCAAAAGGGAGCAAACTGGGCGCGTATGACTCATATTTTATTAAATTTCACACTTTTAGGGCTGTTTGCTTGGCAGGCTGTCACTGGCGTGCAAATTGTTCAAAGAATTTTGACGAATGCATAGTTAAGGGTTAAGGGTCAAGGGTCAAGGGTCAAGGGTCAAAGGTCAAGGGTCGAGAGTCAAAGATTAGCTCTTTCAAGGTAACTTGTTCAATCTCTTTTTCTCTACCTGCACTTGACCTTTGTACAGACGCGATGAATTGCGTCTTTACGGCTCTTGTACAGACGCGATTCATCGCGTCTATACTTACCGCTTTTTCTTAGCAGCATTAAAGGGGATACCCAAAGATTGATGAAAATCTTCTTGGACTTTGCGGGTTAAGCGACGAGATACTTGACGAACGATTTGGTTAAGTACGCGATCGCCTGTAGATTGAATTAAAGACTTGGGTAGGCGCTGAATGAACCTAGGGAAGTGAAGTTCCACGACCAAATCTAATTCCCATTCTACTCTTGTCACCCCCGTAATATCACCAGTTACGCCAGATACATTTTCTACTAACTGTAGGGATGCTCGATAATCTACGTCATAACCAGGCGACTGATAATCAGGAATAGGAATAGTACGAATACGGTATACACCTGCATCAGCAGGTAATAATTCTAACCCTATTTTCGGCTCAACTTCATAACCAAAGGAGCCAAAACGACCAATGATTAAAGCGTAGCCATTTTCCCCCAAGGGTTGTACTTTCATAGGTTCAGCACAACGCGAAAACCAGGAAGAGTGAGTATTAAGATACTCTGCAACCATTGCCGCTGGCGCATACATTTCCATACAGTCACTGTAGCTACCATAAAATTTTGTAGGCATTGCTACAGGGACTCCTGACAATGCATCCTCCGCTTCTGCGGCACTGGACGCTACAGGTAAAACAGTTTCTGTTATTTCTAATGATTGATATTCGCCGTTTCTTGAAAGCATAAATGCGTTCCTGCATCCTTTGGCGTTGGTCTATATTAATCGTTCCCAGCTGAGGTGGGTCATTTTACATTTAGATTCCATTTTGACGGAATCCTCATGAATCTGTCATGAACTTCGTAGAATCACTACAATAAAGAACTGAACAATCACATATTAGTTTCCCAGGATAGCGTTTCTCATGAAAGCATTTGTAGCAGGGGCAACAGGTGAGACAGGTCGCCGGATTGTACAAGAACTCATAGCGCACAAAATTCCCGTCCGTGCTTTAGTCAGGGATACTGAGAAAGCTAGGGAGATATTGCCCACTGAGGTGCAGTTGGTAGTGGGTGATGTGTTAAAACCCGAAACCCTGACAGAAGCTTTAGGTGATAGTACAGTATTACTGTGTGCCACCGGTGCTAAACCCAGTTTTGATCCTACTGGGCCCTATAAGGTAGATTTTGAAGGTACTAAAAATTTAGTAGATGCCGCTAAAGAAAAGGGAATTGAGCATTTTGTCTTTGTTTCTTCCTTGTGTACTTCCCAGTTGTTCCATCCCCTAAATTTGTTTTGGCTAATTTTAGTTTGGAAAAAGCAAGCTGAGGAGTATCTCCAAAAAAGCGGCTTAATCTATACGATTGTGCGGCCAGGTGGATTGAAGAATGAAGATAACTCTAATCCGATAGTGATGCAGGGCGCTGATACGTTGTTTGATGGTAGCATTCCTCGGCAAAAAGTTGCCCAGGTTTGTGTAGAAGCCCTTTTTGAACCAACTGCACGTAATAAAGTTCTAGAGATTGTTTCTAAACCCGAAGCTACTGCCAAAAACTTTAGGGAGTTATTTACTAACGTTGCTTGAAGAGTTGCAACAGACGCGATTAATCGCGTCTGTACAAGAGTCAAAAGTTATTTCCCTCCCCTGCTTCCCTAGTCCCCAGTCCCTAGACCCTAGTCCCTGGTATTTGTAGAAAGTTTTGATTTAAGAAGTTAAAACAGAACACAGTACTACTGCGCTAAATTCTGCCGAAATTAGTGCATAAGCCATTGTTGTTAAATACAAGATTAAAGATTAAGGAGTCAAACTCTGAAAAGCTTTAAATTTAAAGGCGTAGAAAAACTCATTGGGCCAATAGCTGCGCTGCTTGGCTTCGTCTACTTGCTACAGTGGTATATTACTGGAGATTTGCGATCGCCTTCCGATCCCACATTTGAAGGTCAACAACCACCTTTAGTAATGAAAGGTGGCGATCCTTACATTCGTGCTTTAATGCGAACTATCTCAGCTAGTGAGGCCAGTGGTAAACGCCCTTATTCGCTGTTATATGGTGGTCAACAGTTTAATGACCTCAGCCGTCATCCTCAAATATGCGTCACCATTGTTACTGGCCCTAACACAGGCAATTGCTCAACTGCTGCGGGTAGATATCAAATAATTAACAATACTTGGTTTCAAATTGCTCCCCGCTATCATCCCAAGCCGACACAGTTTATGTTTTGGGTTTCTTATAGTTTTGAGGCTGAATATCAAGATGTGGTCGTTTACCGTTGGTTGAGCGATTCCCAATTTTGGGGAATTAATATTTCACAACTGCTGCATCAAGGTAAGTTGAATGATGTTTTACGGCGATTGTCTCCTACTTGGACAAGCTTAGGATACGGCATAGAAACCAATTCTATTAGTAGCTCCTTGCCCAGGATTTATAAGAAAGTATTGCAAGAAGAATTAGCGACCATCAATCAACCATCATCACAAAACGCAATTCCCGCTCCTAGCGCCAGCCTAACACCTAAACCTCCAGAAAGCCCAAGGGAAAAGAATAATTCAACGATTCCCCCTTATAGAGGGAGTAGTGGCACGTTAGAGCTAAGATTTAATAGCTTTTAGTGCCAAAGTAAATATTCAATTTTGTTCCTCCTCAAAGAATTCTATTATTTAGGAATTTTCAACGCTGAGGATTTACAAATTTAGTTCATAACAAATTTTTCACTTCTCTTAATTAGTGAGTTTACTCAATGGGAAACATCTTGATTCTTCAATACTTGTCGAGAAACCCACTTTGTAAAACCAGGAAACAAACGATAAACAGTCTGTGAAAAATTAGCTGAACCAACCATTACTTCGGTCTTTTGATTTTGGACTGCATTCCATATAGCATCTGCCACATCTTCAGGTTTTTCTACCACAGGATTTTGTACAACATTTTGTAGCTGTTCGCGACGTTGTTGTAAGTCTTGCTCGTTGTTACCCCGAAAAACAGCCTTATCTAAAAAATTACTCTTGATTAAATTCGGATAAATGCCACACACAAGAATATTTTTAGGTTTTAATTCTGCTTCTAGTGCTTCCGTTAATCCAGTGACAGCAAACTTACTAGTACAATAGGGGACTAAATAAGCAGTTGGTACTTTACCACCAATGGAACTAACATTAACTATGGTTCCACTTCCCCGTTCTAAGAAATGAGGTAGTAAAGCTTCAATTGTATGAATATATCCCCATAAATTAGTGTCTAATACCTGGTGCCAATCGCTAAGAGAAAACTCCTCAACTGGCCCAGATGCATAGATACCTGCATTATTCACAAGTATGTCGATATAACCATAATGAGCTAGTGATTTCTCCACTAGTGTATTTACTTGAGATGGTTCTTTAACATCGCAAGGTACAATCAATGGTGTTGTACTACTAAAGCTTTGGATCTCTTGTGCAACTGCTTGCAATTTGTCATGCTGACGGGATGTCAATACCAAATTGTAGCCTTTGCGAGCAAATAAAAGAGCTGTGGCTTTACCGATACCTTGGGAAGCACCTGTAATTAAAACAGTAGGAGCCATAATTTTTAAAGAGAAAATCTTCAGTTGCTATTAGTAATTACAACTTAGTTTGTCAAAAATATTTTTTGAATGCTTCTGACTTACGCTAGATTTCAAATTTTATCTCTCTAAATATATTCTTATTTAAGATATACTTGAGTTCGCTACTAAAATATAATTATGCATAGTAATATAGTCAGGGCTGATGCAATAACTACGATTTTACGTCATAACTAGCGGAGTGAAGTAATCACCAAAAAATATGGGATTGCTTCCCTAAACTACGTTTCGGTCACAATGACAAAATAGTACTTGTGTAAGTCCTAATAGTATTGATATTTAATTGATGAAATATATTTAAGGGACTTATAGAAAATAAATTATTCAATTTACGAGAGAGAATAGTTTATTTCTCCCCCCTGCTTGTTGATACGTAGTTAATCGCGTCTCTGCCCCTTCCCAAAAAAGCGATAGTATATTTTTTTGATTAGAAATTTTCCAATTTGGTAGTTATACGTGTAATATTTAACTTATCTTAACAAATATTAAATATGCATTGATTGCTTGCTGCTAAGTGCTAAATTCTCAGCACTATAGGAATCCAATTTGATTTCTGAAAAAATTTCAGTAAGACGTAACGCACAAAAAGCTTTGGCACTGATGCGTTATATCGCTAACGCAACGCCCTTTGGATTCACTAGTCACCTGCGGAGGGAAACTCGCCCACGCAAATGTCCTCCGCAACGCACTGGCTCTCCTACGTGAACTAAATTCTCAGCACTAGTAAAGCTTTTAGTTAGTGATTTTATATTATTTTCACTCTGGACTAAGGATTTTAGCTCTGAAAATAAGGGGTAAGACCCTGACTATAAAGAAAAAACTTTCATTTTTCTGACACTTGCGTAATTATTAGATAGGTAATTTTTTAATCCCTGTCCTTGCTATTGATTTTTTACCTGAATGCTATATGGAGTAAAAGCATGATTCAGTTAGAACAAGCACCTAATCTTGAAAAGAATTTTATTCCAGAATTCAGAAGTAAATTTCAGTTTGAGGGACTTTTAATTGCTATTTTCATTATTATCCTATGGGCTATTAGCCAGATTTTCTTACTGTGGTTTGATTTCTCTAATTGCAATATTTTGATATTGTTGTCATTTATAATTTGGCAAACATTTTTGTACACGGGTTTATTTATTACGGCTCATGATGCAATGCATGGGTTAGTATTGCCTAGTTATCCTAAAATTAATCATTTTATTGGTTCATTATGTTTAAAACTTTATGGATTCTTACCATATCAAAAATTATTAAAAAAGCATTGGTTACACCATCAGTATCCTGCTAGTGAGTTAGATCCCGATTTTCATGATGGTAAACACGAGAATTTCTTTGCTTGGTATTTTCATTTTATGAAAAGTTATGGGAGTTGGAGACAGATTATTTCTATAGTTATTATCTATAGAATTCTTCTTCATCTACTTCACATACCTGCTGCTAATTTAAATTACTTTTGGGCACTACCATCACTTTTTAGTTCATTACAATTATTTTATTTTGGGACTTTTATACCTCACAAGCAGCCTATAGGTGGTTATATTTCGCCTCACAACGCCCAAACGATTGACCGTCCAATTTGGTGGTCATTTATTACTTGCTATCATTTTGGCTACCACCAAGAACATCATAGATATCCCCATATTCCTTGGTGGCAGCTACCTGAAGTTTATATAATGTCTAAAAATCGTAATGTCTAGCCTCATAAATTATAAGGTGGGCAATATTCTGCTGAAACGGCAATATTATTTGGAAGTTCCTTAGTTTGTCACTGTTTGTTGCTGGTTAGATATGTTATCTACTCTGCCTTCTGGTAGAGGTGGACGCACACATAAATATATGAGGGGCCCGAACAAGGGAATTAAAGTTATTAACCAGAATAATGAAGCATTTTTCCAACCGCGACGTGCCATATCATCTCCTAGTAATGCGGGAAATAATAGGCACAGTAGAACGAAATCTAGGCTCATAACATGAATGAAGCGGCTAGTTTGCCATTGTTGTGCAAAATCAGCCCAATTGCCTTGTAAACCATAGGCTACTAAAATAACTGTGGCTATAGTTAAACCAACTCCAGTTACACGAGAATCTAGCAGTTTGAGAACAGCATTTTTTTGTCCCTGAAACTGTGGGTTTGGTTGGCGTAGAGCTAAGTAGGGTAAAAGTGCAAATGCTCCGACTGCAAAAGATGCGATCGCAAATGGCCAAGCTCGGATTTTTTGTCCTCTCCCATCAAAAAGTACTACAGCACTGTAAATTACAGGCCAAATACCCATGATGTTAAATAGAGCAATGACTAGAGGGTTAATACCTTGCCATTGCCCTGTGCTCAAATTCTTGATTAACTCGAATGTATCAGGGCGATCGGGTGGGGCTAGAAAAAATGCATAAACAATAAATCCTAGCCACAACAACCCAAAGCCAATTTTTCTCGTCATGATGTAATGTGATTAACTGAAAGCTTCCGATAGGTAATCAGCAGCCGCAGCTACAACAGCGATCGCACTTTCGTAATCTAGGCGTGTGGGCCCTAAAACTCCCACACTCCCAACGGGAATGCTACCCCGACGATAGGTAGAACTAATCAAGGTACAGGTGCGGATGGGTTCGAGTGGGTTTTCTGCACCAATGCGAACATTTACCCGTGGCTTGCTCTGATCTTCAACCTCTGGCTGTTCAAAGATTAATCGCCACAGCTGGTCTTGTTCTTCTTCCAACAGATGGATAATTGTTTGCACTTGCTGGACTTGAGAAAATTCTGGCTGACGCAAAACTTCCCCTACACCCCGAATCATAATTTGTGTGGCTGTGGGTGCAACAGTCTTACGGGCTAATTCTGCAACGGAAGTTTTGAGGAATTCGCCATAGCGTTGGAACTCCTGATCTAATTCGCTCCAATCTAGGGTGGCTAATTCCAACAAGCTGCGTCCTCGCAGGTGGCTATTCAAAAAGTTAGAGACGATTTGCAATTCGCGATCAATCACTTCCGCATCGAGTTTGGTTTCTTCCCTTGTCGGTGATAAATCCATTAACCGTGAATGCGTCTCATAGTTGTCTGTTACCACAATCAGCATGATTCGCCCCGTTTCAATTTGCATTAATTGCAAATGGCGTAACAATGCTGTATTAGTTTGTGGCATGGTAATCAAGCTGATACACCCACTCAAGCTAGCTAAAATCTGCGCTGCGCCATGTAGTAGCGCTTCTAAACTCCAATCTTCCCAATGTAGGCGTTTTTGCAGCGCTTGTTCTACCTCTTTAGCCAAAGCTTCTGATGGTGTAATTAGCTGATCTACATAAATGCGATATCCAGAGTCCGAAGGTACTCGTCCAGCAGATGTATGTGGTTGGAATAGTAAACCAGATTTTTCTAGGACACCCATCACATTGCGAATTGTGGCAGAACTAACCCCTAGGTCGTATTCTTCAATTAACGCTTTTGACCCAACAGGTTCTGCCGTAGCAATGTAATGACGTACCGTTGCCCAAAGTATATGCTGTTGTCGATTTGTCAACTGGACTTGCATAAGGTATTCTTAGCTGAGGCAAAAAATTTTGATGAAACTTTGCAAAAATGTCTGGGTTTCCCCGCAAAAGAAAAAAAATTATTAATAGTAAACTACTATAGCTAATTGTGAGTTAACATTGCTAACTATTTATTTAGCAGAAATTAATTAATATTAATTTATATTTTAATTTATTCTTCAGATGCTCTGGAAAAGAGCCTGACTACTATCATGAAAGCTGGCTATAGTCATCTACATTGTGGCTTGCATAGGCATATTTTTCCACAAAGTTTTAGGAAAAAATGTATGTGTTAGCACTGATTTTTTTTCACTTTAGATATATACCTACAGAGTAATTGCTGATGCATTAAAGGGCATGGGGCATTGGGCATTGGGCAAGGGTAATGAGTAATGAGTAATGGGTAATTGCTTTTCTCCCCCTGCTCCCTGCTCCCTGCCCCCTTGCCCCCTTGCCTCATCCCCAGTCCCTAATACTGTGGCACTGAAGGGTCAACTAGCTGAGAATAAGCAGCGATGCCACCTGTGATATTTTTAACATTGGTAAAACCCTGGGCGAGCAACCACTGGCACATTTGAGCAGAGCGCATACCGTGGTGGCAAAGAACTAGGGTTTCAGCATGAGGATTTAAGAGGGTGGGGACTTGCTCACCCCATTCTGCAAATTCACTGAGAGGGAAGTTAACAAAACCCTCAATACTAGCGATCGCGAGTTCTTGGGGTTCGCGCACATCCACTAGCTGAATACTAGAATCCTTGGTTGAGAGAAGTTGTGCAAGTTCTTCAACGCTAATGTGGGCAATGGGTTGATTAGGAGAATTGCCTGTCATGAGGTTTTGTAAACAATCCTATATTATTTATGTTGACATGAAGATCGTAACCGTAGCATGAGCATCGATTCCTAAATTGTTAACTTTAGTATGTCAAATGTGAACAGGCAAAGCTCGTTTTTCACCTTCCTCGTAGCAGGTGCGATCGCATTCATATTGTTTGTGATTGGTGGTTATTACTGGTTTTTCGTCAAAAGTCCAGTTAACCTTGTGGCTACTAGTTCTGTGCAGTCTAGCGCAGCTATATTTGTATCGAAATTTTCTCCGATTACAGTTTCTCTATTAGTAAATCCAGACAAATTACAGGCGTTAGAGCGTGAAGGCGAATTATCGAAGCTAAAAACTAGTTTATTGGCTAAGAGTAATATTGATTACCAAGAAGATATTCAACCTTGGTTAGGAAATGAAATTACTCTTGCTGTTACTAGCTTAGATATCGATCGCGAACCAGAAAATGGACAACAACCTGGATATTTGCTGGCGCTATCAACTACGCAACCACAAAAAAGTCGTGAGTTTGTAGATTTGCTGTTTTCTAAGCGGGTATTAGCTGGAGGAAACTTAGCCACTGAAGAATATGAAGGTGTAAAGCTAATTTACGACAATCCGCCACCCAAGCAAGATTTTCTCGCTGGTGCGGTTGTTGGGAATGACTTTGTCTTATTCGCTAACGATTTGAAAGTACTCAAAGATGCAATTAATAATGTCCAAGCACCCGATTTAAATTTAAACAGCTATGTGCAATATCAGAAAGCTACAGAACAATTACCTAAAGGTGCTGTGGCTGTAGCTTTCTTAAATTTCCCTTCCTTAGCAAAATGGCAAGGTTTAGAACTGCAAGAATCAACCTATGACAGCGAAATTATTTCCTTTGTATTGAACTCCAAAGGCTTAATCGCAGAAACCAGCTTTTTAAGTGCAGTTTCCGCAGAAAGCGTTGCTGCTTCTGCTGCGCCATTACTCTCACAACCTGTAGGCGCATTGCAATATATCCCCACATCAGCAGGTTTAGCTATCTCTGGGACTAATTTAAGCAATTTGGGTGACACCGATTTAGCCAAGCTCTGGAAACAGGTTACAGCAACCCTAGGGAGTTCTAGGGAAGGTGTGAAATCGAAGATGGCGAAACCATTGACGGATTTGCAAAACCCTTGGGGGATAAACCTACCAGAAGACATTTTCAGCTGGGTAGACGGAGAATATGCGATCGCACTCTTAACCCAAAACCAGCCAGCAAGTAACAGTTGGGTGTTTGTCGTCGAACAATCACCAAAAGTAGCCCAAGGGATTACGCGTTTAGATGCGATCGCCTCAGCTAAAGGGCTAAATATTAATTCTCTTAGCCTCAATCAACAAAAAGTCTCCGCTTGGACTGAACTAATAGCTAATAGCAATAAAGCTGGTGCTAAGGGTTCCGCTTTTACAGTAGAGACAAAAGTCCAGGGAGTGCATACAACTTTAGGGAATTACGAAATTTTCGCTTCCGATTTAGAGACAATGGCGGAAATTCTCAACGCTAAAGATAACTCTTTAATTAAAAATCGCGATTTCCAAGATAGTATTGCAGCTATTCCCCAGCCTAATCAAGGTTACATATATCTTGACTGGACAAAAAGCCAAAAACTTGTAGAACGCCAGCTACCGATTCTTAAATTAGTAGAAGTAGTTGGGAAACCCTTTTTCGAGAATCTGCGATCGCTCACAGTTAGCAGTTACGGTAACGATCCGGGATTGCTCAAAGGTGGCGTATTTTTAAAGCTCAAGCCTTAGTCGAGGGTAAGGGGGAAAAGGTGACAGGGTAAAGGGAAATCCATCTTTTTAATCCTTAGGCTTTCCCTTTTACTCACGCAAAATTATGTTTTCTAAAAATTTAACTTATACCATTTTTCTAAATCCCGGTTACAGATAATTCTCCCCTTACCCCCACTTATATTAAAGAAGCCAGGTCAATTGGGGGATTCTCCCCCAAACCCCCGATTGGGTGACGGTTGCGTCCCCCAAACCCCCTCCAAAATTATTGTTCTGTTTTTTTGTTGAGTAACTAGTTTTTTGGTTTTGTTATCAATTAATTTTCTTAACTGAACTGTATTTCCCTATGTGTAACCTGAGTTCGCCATAAGCCCAAACCATTATTTTATCGTTGGCTGATACTCTTCCTTGACTTTGACAAAACACCTCTCAAACTCTCATCCCTCCGTGAACTCTGCGCCTCTGTGGTTCGTTTTTTCAAAACTGGTGCTTAAGTGCAGCAGCAAAATCTTCTTAACCCGAACTGAGGTTATGTGTAGCTTTATTTCTGAGAATTGGTGTTAGTGGTAAGCTAATGCGCGTCTAAATTGCATAACTACTAATATGGGCTGTTAACTGTTGACTGTTAACGGTCAACGGTCAACAGTCAACAGCCCTCACGATGGATTGTGCAACTTAAAAGCATAATAGCTTAGTACCTGCCTTTTATCTAGAAAAATTGACATAGCTAGGCTTATTTTCCTCTATTACCAATTCTTTAAAATTGACGCAGATTAAAATCTTAAAACCCAGGTAAAATTTGATTTAATTGATTACCAATTACCAATCACAAATTACCAATTTTTATCAACTTTATTACTTATTTTTATATGTCCCTTGAAGATCCAGAATATCTTCTTCACAGAGGATGGATGACCCATGCCTTAAAATTGGCACAAGCTGCTGGTGATGCAGGAGAAGTACCTGTAGGGGCTGTAATCGTCGATGCTGGGGGTAATGTGCTGGCTGAGGGTGAAAATAGAAAAGAACGCGACAAAGACCCCACAGCTCACGCAGAAATTATTGCTTTAAGGGCAGCTGGTAAAACCTTACAAAATTGGCACCTTAATCAATGTACTCTCTATGTAACATTAGAACCTTGCCCGATGTGTGCCGGTGCTATTATACACTCTCGCCTGGGATTGTTGGTCTATGGAGTAGACGATACCAAAACTGGTGCAATCCGTACTGTTATCAACATCCCCGATAGTGCTGCTTCTAATCACCGCCTCAAAGTCATTGGAGGCATTTTAGAGTCTACCTGCCGTCAGCAGTTGCAAGCTTGGTTTGCTACCCGACGATATCGAAGAAACTAGCAGACAGAGATGAAACTGTCCAATAGGTAGGACACAAGTAACAAAAGAAAAATTACGGTGTAACTAATCAAGGTTTCGTCACAATCTATCACAAAATCAGCAGCCACCACGATGATGGAATTTTACTCTGCTCATCCTACCTGTCAAGAAACAATAGCAACTACCGCCGCAAATCACAAGGTGGCTCATACTACCTCAGGGGTTTCTTCTTGGTTAGCGCCTGTTGCGTATCTTTTAGGTCGTCACGTGCTTTTACCGTCGTTCTTTGGGCATATTCAAATTACCGGACAAGAAAATATGCCCACCACTGGGCCGATAATTCTTGCGCCTACCCACCGTTCGCGCTGGGATGCGTTACTTGTACCCTATGCGGCGATCGCTTGTCGGGCAAAGAAAGACCTAAGATTTATGGTGACTAGTAGCGAATGCACAGGATTGCAAGGCTGGTTTGTGCGCCGCTTGGGGGGTTTTCCTATCGATCCTAAACGTCCAGCAATTAGCACCCTGCGTCATGGCGTTGAGCTACTTGAGCAGAAAAAAACTCTAGTTATTTTCCCAGAAGGCGGTATTTATCGGGATGGGGAAGTTCACCCCTTAAAACCCGGAATTGCGCGGTTAGCTTTGAGTGCGGAAGCTAGTCAGCCAGACTTGGGAATTAAAATTTTACCTATTAGTATTAACTACAGCCAACCTTATCCCAATTGGGGTACAGATGTGATGATTCACATTGCCCCACCTATCAAAGTTGCCGATTATAGTAACGGTTGTGTCAAACAAAATGCTAAACGCTTAACTGCTGATTTAGCTAAAGTTTTGCAACAACTTAGTCACCAAGAAACAGAAATTACGAATCCGACATTTGTAGAAATGCCTAATTCGTAATTTTGTCATTTGTCATTTATTTAATAGCTAATACCTTCTACACAATTTCTTATTAACATGCCCAATACCCCATGCCCTAAACACTTACAATTAATTCCCAACTATTAAGCTGACCGATATCTTGGGGTACATAATCAATAATTTGCAATTGCCAGTTACCTTTAGCTGATATGGATAGCAGCTGTTTGAGGGCTGGATGCGATCGCACTGTATAAGTTGTTTGTAAGTTGGTACGACGGCCTAAGGTGCGGTTTTGTAATAAAACTGGTTGGTTATTGGGAGCAATTACATAGATTTCTAAATCACCTAAGAAATCGTGGGTAATATTAACTGTTATTTGAATATCTTGAATTAGACTCGCCTCAGAAATGGCGATCGCACTTTTTATTCCCTGCCTATTATTATCTGGAATTCCTAATTTACTGTCATTTCTGCCCTTTACTTGCTTGGTGACAGTTGGTGTACCTGCACGCATTTGCTGTGCTGCTTGTACTGCTTTGGCGGCGTTGATTTTACCATAACCGAACCATTGGGAATGACCGTTACTGTCATAGGTTCCTGCATTTAAACCCAGTTGTGGATCGGGATTTGTGTCAACAATCTTATCGGTGGTTTCTTGCAAGATGCGTCTGACTTGTTTGGCAGTTAAATCAGGATTTGCCGAGAGGATTAGTGCAGCCACGCCTGCAACTACAGGAGTTGCGGCAGAAGTACCGCCAAAGTTGCGGGTAAAATCGCCAGCATCGTAACCAGCTGCACCTAGTTGGTCAGTGGTGAACATTCCTAATCCTGATAGTGTAGTGGCGATCGCAGGTTGTGTTTCCATAAATCCTGCTTCTTGAAACCACATCCCTGGAGGTGCGTTGTTACTTGGCGCACACACAGCAATGTTACTGCCCCAATTACTATAGGCTGATTTCTTAGCCAAACTCGTAGCAGCAGAGACAGCTATCACATCGGCGTGTACCGCAAAACCACTGAGCCAGTCTGTATTACCTGATAATAAATTCTTCGGCCAATTGCGCTCGAAGACAGTACCGTTAATTGGGCGGTTGGCGTTACCTGCCGCAAACAAAATCACACAACCTTTCCCATTGCGTCCTTTGGTGGCCGCACGAGTAATAGCAGCGCTTTGACGCAAAGATAAGGGGAAATAAACAGCTGATGCTCCCCAACTGCAAGAAATAATACTAGCGCCCTTTTCAATTGCCCAATTAAAAATATCTTCAATCGATTCATCATCTAAAAACCCCGTTGTGCGAATGGGCATCAATGCACAACCAGGGGCAACGCCAACAATCCCTTTACCATTTTCTTCCGCCACAGCGATACCTGCACAAGCTGTACCGTGGCTAGTTTCCTCTTCATCTGGCAAAGGTAAAAAGTCATTTTCCTTCAAGTCTCTGGGGGCAACAATCTTACCATTGCCTTGAAAATCTGGATGGTTCAAATCAAAAGAATCATCAACCACCGCCACAACCACAGAACGGACACCGCGAGTAATATCCCAAGCTGATTCCACTGAAATATGAGAACCAGCCGCTAATTGGTTAGTACCATTGTGGTTGAGATACCATTGCTGCGGATAAAGCGGATCACGGGGTTTGTAATGAGTCTCTTGGCGAACCAAAATATTCGGTTCAGCCGCTAAGACTTCTTTAATTCCTTGCAATTGATTAGCAATTTTAATAGGATTTTCTGTGGCTTGTTTGCTGACAAGAAACACAAAAGTGTTAGGTAGACCCAGGACTGGTTTATCTTGTACTAGGTTGAAGGAAGCGGAAAGAGCATTGATTTTAGCTGCATCAACTGCATCTGCAAATTGAATTGTAATTTGGTCATTAAGATAAACAAAAGTCCCAGGATTATCTTTGAGTTTGTAAATATGACTGGCAAAAGCAACATTTTGATCAGCACGTGCTTGGGACATTGCTGTATCTAACTCGTTGGGTGCTACAGTAAAAATTTCTAGTCGTGCTTGGGGAATACTCCGGTGCCAAGTTCCCCAATTAAATTGAGATAATTGTTCAGCAGGAATATCGATAGAGAGACGGACACTGAAACGATCTAAAACCTTGTCTAAAATTAATTCTTCACCACCGCGTTGTAATACCATGCCCAGATTGCTGGCTGGTACACCTGTGTTGCCAGAATTTGCTAAATTGTTGGGATCATTCATAGGTGCAATTTTAGATACTATGATTATGGGCTAAGGGAACACAATTAAGCTGTTTTTCAGTCTAAAACAAAGAAACTTAGTATGTTACTTTGCTTGGTCAAAGACGAAAACAGAGTTAAGATACCCGAAGTTTCCGTTACTTTTTATATATTTGTCGCACGATTTGATCCCATGAACCTAGCCGCTGCTGTTCCCTGGATGCGCTTCAGTTCTCTATCACTCATAGCAGCCCTCTGTCTGCTACCACCTGTGAATGCTCAGGTAATTAATTTACCCAGCAATAACCAAGCAAAACCCATTGATCCTAGCAATCCCAATAATCTGCGTCCTGTAGCCCCCAATAACACTCTATTGAGCATTGAGGGTGGCAACAGGTTGATGAACGAAGCGCAAGCCGCTGTTGATTCCCAAAAATATGACGTAGCTGCTAAGAAATTCCAAGAGGCACGTCAAGTTTTTAACCAGCTATCTAATTTTTACCAAGATCTCAATTCTAGTTTTTCGGGAATTGATCTCAATGTTTCTAATTCTCAGCGCCAAAAAGCCCTTGAGAGTGCCCAGAAGCGAGATGAAGCCACCTATAGACTAGCATTGGTACATCGGGCACAAAATCAGTCAGAATTAGCTGTACCATTGCTTATTCAAATTATCAAAAGTCAAAACCCTACTAGAGATTTAGGCAAGAAAGCTTACCAACAGTTATTGGAGTTAGGTTTTGTCGATACTCCCTATCCCCGCCAAGGTGGGAGTTCTTCTTCTCAAAAATAATCAAAATTTAGCAATTTTCTCTTTTGTTACAGCAGTGGCATCTCAATGCCCTAATGGTAGGATAGAATTAACTACCAACCGTTAAGGTAATTCTCAAAAACCTTGCCTAGAGAGCGTTTAGCCGTAAACCTGCCAAAAGTTGCAACTGGTAAAGGCGATCGCTCTATATCTGTTAATAATAGAAAAGAAGTTTTTTCAGGAATTGCGATGATTAGTCCGCAGCAGGTTGAGGCAATGATCAAAGCGGAACTGCCAGATGCCCAGATTCAAGTGCAAGATTTGACTGGTGGTGGTGACCACTATCAGGTGACAGTAGTTTCATCGCAGTTTGCAGGTAAGAGACTGGTACAACAACACCAGTTAGTTTACGGTGCTTTGCGGCAAGCTATGTCAACTGAAGCAATTCACGCCCTAGCATTAAAAACTTATACTCCTGAAGCTTGGCAGACAACAGCCGCTTCTTAGCAGTTTAAAGACTGACTGTTGATTCTCGACTATAAGCAAAAGTAGGAAACATCAAAACCATGTCACTAGAAACTCAAGAGAAAATTAATAACCTGATCAAACAAAACAAGATTTTTGTTTTTATGAAGGGAAACAAGTTAATGCCTCAATGTGGTTTTTCTAACAACGTTGTGCAGATTCTTAACACTTTAGGTGTACCCTTCGAGACTTTTGATGTGCTTTCAGATGCCGAGATTCGTCAAGGAATTAAAGAATATTCTAACTGGCCAACAATTCCCCAAGTTTTTATTGATGGTGAATTTATTGGCGGTTCAGATATCTTAATTGAACTGTACCAAAAAGGTGAATTACAGCAGTTAGTGGAAGTAGCATTAGCTTCCTAAATGCATCTAAATAATCTCTGGTGGTAAAGCAGAGGTTATTTTGCATATCGGATTTTAGTAATAATAAAAAGCTGCAAGATTTCAATAACCTTGCAGCTTTTTATTTACAGCAGTTTTCATTTGCATGAGGTAATACCAAATCATATCATGTCCGTTCAAATGCCCGTCATTGAGTTCGCTGTTCGGCAAAGCCGTTCTCGAAGAGTAAGCGTTCCCGTTTGCGTAGCGTCTCCGTTAGAAGAAGGGTACGAAGTGAAGCAATCGCAGAGTCCTTGTGATTGCTCCACTTCGTTCTGCTCGCAATGACATATTAAGGTTAATTTGCCGGACATCATATCAAATAATGTTTGCGACACATCAATATATTCTAGAGGTCAAGGCCTTGCCCCTACAATCTGTTGCATTCTTTTTTCAAATTGGTATAGAAATTGGCTGGTGTTGAGGTAGAAGGAAGCTTTGGTGCGGATGCGTTACGCTAGCGCTAACGCATCCGAACATAACAAATCAGATATGAGTCCTATAGTAATTACGAATTACGGCTCAAACCCATAACTGAACGATAATGTACTGCGAGTTGGTCTACAGTTTGCGACTGACGCTGAGTATCCCACTGGCTTTGATGGAATATTTGTTGTCGCAAATCATCAACATTGATAGTGGTAACTTTGCCATCAGCAACAATTTGTTTACCATTTACCCATACACTATTAACTACATTGCTGGGTCTACCTAACACTAATAAACCGATAGGATCTGTACGAGGTAAAAGTGATAAATGGGTGAGATCATAAAGGACTAAATCGGCTTGTTTACCTACCTCTAAAGAACCAATTTTATCAGCAAAATTTACGCCTTTAGCTCCTCCTAACGAAGCCATTTCTACAGCTTGCCTGGGTGTAATCCATTGCTGATAATCTAAGTCTGTAACGTTATGCAAAATTGACCCAATCTTAATAGCTTCTAATAAATCTTGAGAATCATTGCTAGAAGCACCATCACAACCAAAAGTCACATTAACTCCCGCTTGCTGATATTTTAAAATAGGGGCAATACCGCTACCTAACCGTAAGTTACTGAGGGGATTGTGAACAACTGTAGATTGGGTTTCTGCGAGGATATCAATATCAGCTTCACTTAACCAGACACAATGGGCTAAAGAAGTGCGATCGCTTAAATAGCCAATTCGCTTTAAATGTTCCACCGCCGAACAGCCGTATTTCTCTTGGGCGAGTTTTTCCTGTGCTTTGGTTTCTAGTAAGTGAGAGTGGCGGCTAAGATTATAGCGATCGCTTAATTCAATACAGCCAGTAAACAAAGCATCACTACACAATTGAATTCCTGTGGGGGCAACTAAAATACTCACACCCTCATCCGGGCGATGCAATTCCTGTACAACTGCTTCGATAATTTCTAAAGTGGCAGCAGTTGAGCGAAAATAAGGCTCATGGTTTTGTTGTGCTTCTCCGGATGGTATCCCGGCTGTCAAAGATTCATCTTGAATTAATGGGGCAATAAAAGCACGAATTCCTACTTCTGTGTAAGCGCGAGTTGCTGCTGCAATAGTTTCATATTCTTGTCCGGGAATTAACACCAAATGATCTACTACACTCGTACCCCCAGAAAGTAAGGTTTCCACCGCAGTTCCTAAAGCGCTAAGATAAACCTTTTCTAAATTCAGTTGGGAAAATTCATACAGTGCCGCCAACCATAATTCTAAAGGTAAGGGACGGATAGCTCCACGTTGCCACATTTCCGAAGAATGGGTATGGGCGTTAATAAACCCAGGAAGCAACAGTTGATGAGTACCATCAATTACCGTGCCAATAACATCTAAATTAGGGCCGATAGCAGTAATTTTACCGTCCGCAATTTGGACATCAACAGTTGCATAAGCATCATCTGTGACAGTCAAAACATTCTGGATAGTAAACTTCATGATTTTAACCTTAATTAAGTAATCGAACGCCTAAGTGAATTTCAGGTTACAAAAGAGAAAATGGTGTTGGGTGTTGCAATTTTATGAATCAGCCTTTTCACTCTTTAGGAGTTGCACCAAATGCTTGGACAGTCAATCATGCGATCGCAGATATTACACGTCCTCAAAAGACCCCACAACCCGCTATCTTATCAACAGAAACTAAAACCCTACGCCTTGACTTAGCAAAAGCTGCCATTATCGTCGTTGATATGCAGAACGACTTTTGCCACCCTGACGGCTGGTTAGCGCATATTGGTGTAGATGTTACCCCAGCCCGTCAGCCAATTGCTCCTTTACAAAATTTACTTCCTCAACTGCGTGGCGCAACTGTCCCTGTAATATGGCTGAATTGGGGAAACCGTCCCGATCTACTAAATATTAGTGCAGGTTTGCATCACGTCTACAATCCCACAGGCGAAGGCGTAGGCTTAGGCCATCCCTTACCTACTAATGGTGCTAGAGTACTTATGGCTGGGAGTTGGGCAGCCGCAGTAGTAGAGGAACTGCAACAGTTACCGGAAGATATTCTTGTCGATAAATACCGCATGAGTGGATTTTGGGACACACCTTTAGATAGTATCTTGCGGAACCTAGGAAAGACTACATTATTCTTCGCTGGTGTTAATGCCGATCAATGTGTGATGTCTACCCTATGTGATGCGAATTTTTTAGGATATGACTGCATTTTAGTTAAAGATTGTACAGCCACAACATCCCCCGATTATTGTTGGCTAGCCACACTATATAACGTCAAACAATGCTTCGGTTTTGTCACCGATTCCCAAGCAATTTTAACAGCCCTGAGCTGAGAGACGCGATTATCGCGTCTGTAGAAGTTGCAGAGACGCGATTAATCGCGTCTGTACAAAAATTAAATATTCCCCTCCCAGTCCCCAATCCCCAATTAGGAGATACATAAATGCACGCTACTCGTTGCGTAATTCCTGTGATTAAATCTCCCAAAGATTACCAAGTTTTCCGCATCAGCCCCAATGATTCTAATCGGTTAGCGATTATCTTTGATACAGCCAATGCAAATACTTCTCTAACTTGCTGTGTCGAGATTTTTGATGTCGGCGGACAGACACCACCAAATCGTCATCAATGGGCAGTAGAAATGTTTTTTGTTCTCAAAGGAGAAGGGGTAGCTATTTGCGATGGGAAGAAAGTTGCAATTAAAACTGGAGATAGTTTATTAGTGCCACCAACAGGCACTCATTTAATTAAAAATACAGGTGCTTCTCGCTTGTATACATTAACAATTATGGTGCCAAACGAAGATTTTTCTGAACTAATTCGTAGTGGCACACCAATGGAATTAGACGCAGAAGATATGGCAGTGTTGGGGAGAGTGGATGCGTTAATGCCGTTTTAGGTGGTGAGAAATCCCAAGAAGGAGAATGAGGGGCAATACCACTCAGTTGAGCGTTTTGAACCCAAAATTGGTTGTGGGGAAAAGGTTAAAGGTTAAGGGTGAAGGGTTTTTTCTTTCCCTTTTCCCATTCCCCTTTTCCCCTTAATACTAATCCCCAGCCCATTTCTTTCATGTGGTGTAACAGATATTGAACCTGGTTCATCGCCAGTGGTAAAGATTATACTCATGAGTTTTGCCATTGCTAGTCTTTGGGCAATTAAATTTCTCGTATCTATACCAATTTCCACAGTAAAAGATGGGCGATGGCTGCGCCAACGTCTTCTCCTTCAGAGATGCTACTGCGAACAACGAACGCTAGATGACCACTTTATAAAAGTGCGATCGCTCTATGAGGCAATTGTAATTTTCATTTTTTTCTCAGATATTGGACTATAGCAGATTTGCTCTCTATGCATATATCTATCCCAAGTTATAGGAACTAGCCAGGATGAATATCAAACAGGAGGACGGGGAGGAAAGGACTAATGACTTTTGAACTTTTTCCCTTAACCTTTCCCCTGTTACCCTTCTCCCTAAAAAGGGATGGGTTGAAGGTTGGGCTTTTTGTACACTAAGCTAAATCATCTATTGTCTATAACTAGTAATACATAATTGATTATTAATTTAGCTAGCATCATAGGGGGTTGCTATGAAAAAATAGCGTTTAATCAGTCAATTCTCAGCCAAGTACCGTCAAGAGCATGAATCATTTGAGAACCAGCATCCTCCAGAGAGTATCTAGCTTACAAGTGCAGATATTTGGTTATGGCTCACCTCTAAGCTAACTTAGAAAAGAGGGTAAATTTCAGGCTACAACTCTTCCTTGTTGAGGGTGAGTTGAGGGAATGACCAACTGCTTAGTGTATCAACCAAGACTTTTTAGACAACCTCAAAAAGAATAGTAGGAAATTTTTCTTCATACTCTTTGAGATTGCTGCTATCACGTAGCCTATAGAGTCAGCAAAAAAATTAGCGAAAACTGGCAACTTGATACACACTGATGTTATTTGATTTGCTTGAATAGCTATATTGATTAGAACGGAAATTACCACTCGTTATTATGGCAAGTAAGTTAATCAGCGTTAGAGAATACACTGTCAGAGCACATAAAAGAGAAATTCACACTCGTGTTTTTAATTTTATCTGTAAGCAGTGTAATGAGACGACAAACCGCGAGACTTATGGCCCTAGGCCTTTATATTGCGAACGCTGTCGCCCTCCCCAACCACCAAAAAGACAGCAGCAACAGCCAGCTGGAAAAGCTAAACCCAGACCGATGACTTATAAAAGTAACACTGATTTGGATTGATTAAGGTTTTATGACTTTTAAGGGACAATTGGAACCACCTCCTGAAACTTTCCTCACGCCTCTGCTGGAATTAAGAGACTACTATGCCGGGATGGTAGAAGAGTACGAACGCTTATATACACAAGCGCGATCGCATCTCAATCATGTAGAAGCTTTGTTATCTACCTGGTCACCATCAGATGACAACCACATTGCCAAACTAGAGTCTTCTGATGTTACCCCCTCTCTTCCGCCTGGTATTTCTGAGTCTGATGCCCACTTAGCAGAGTCTACTTCCTCTGAACTTTTAGACTCAGACAATTTAGAGGTAGATAATTCATCAACCACTACTACCGATACCAACGAGTATCAATCTGCTACTCCACAACCAGAAATAGCTCCTCCGCCTGCGCCTAAAGAGCAAACATCCAAGGTTCAAGACTATCCGATGCTACCTGAGTATCAAAACTCAGTGAATCGCATTGAAGCCATTAGAAAGCTCTTGCAAAAACATCGCGGTACAGTGTGCCATATTGATTTCATTGTGCGATCGCTATATGGAGAGTTAGAGCCTACTGTCTTCAAAGTAGTTAAAGGTAGAGTCCAATCCTCGTTGACACAAGGTAAAGGTAGTAGTTGGGTAGCAATTCCTGACGAACCTGGTTGTTATACCCTAGACTTAAGCCTACTCAGCTCAAGTAAAAATGGTAATTCCACCAAAACTCTCTCATCGAAAAAGAAGAAACCGCTGATACTTCCCAAAAACAAAGTAGTACCCATGCTCAGACAATATGAGGGTCAATTTTTAATTGATGCTCTTACCTCTTTGTTAGAGGAAAACGCCGGGAAAATTATGACAGTTGCGGAAGTTATCGCTGGACTTTATGGAGAAATAGATGCTGAAGACTTGAGAGAGGTTAAAAGTAAGGTTCTCAATGAATTATCACGAGGCTATCGCACAGGAAGGTTCTCAAGAGTCCCTGACACAGTCGGATTATATACCTGGGATGTCAGTTTGATTCCCAAGGCAAAATTAGGCTAAAAGAGAGAACAGGGATGAGGGAAATAGAAGATAAGCTAATGCGCGTCTAAATTGCATAACTAGTAATAAGGGTTGTTGACAGTTAACAGTCAACAACCCTGACGATGGATCGTGCAACTTAAAAGCAGAATAGCTTAGGAAAAGGGAATAGGATTCCAGACTTAATTTTGAATCTTAAATTTTTTCTCTCCCTCATCCCTTCCTCCATTGCAAGAGCTTACTCAATCCTGGCACGCAATGCCGGAGCGCGGAAGAGAGCTTGGAATCCAGCCTTTCTTTCTGTGGCTGTTTCTGGGGCATATTCCCAAAGACTTTCATAATAAAAGAAGGCGACACCTAAGCCACGTTCTTGAGCAGCTCGTACTTGCGCCTTAATTTGTTGTATGGGGACTGGGTTATTTCGTAATCCTGCCATAATCCCCACACCAGTAGGAATTACTTTTTGTGCTTGTTGGATTTCAGCGCGAGAAATATTAGTAACAAAGCTTTGAAGATTGGGACGATAAATTTGCACAATTAGCTCATCGACAATATTCAACTTGATCCAATTGAGCCAGTCTTGGAGTTGAAACTTATAAGCAAAGTCGTAGTAATTAGGCGATACAGAGAAAATCGAGCGGGGTTTTTGCGCTTTTACAGCTTGGTTAAGTTTGACCATGAAGGCTGTAATTTTATCTGCGCGCCAACGCACCCAATCTTGATCTTCAGCATTACGAGGAGGGCTTTTCTTAGTTTCTTTAGTGTACAACGCCACTGTATAGGGATCGTAACCAAATTCGTGGGGCAAACTCATGTGATCGTCAAACTGAATGCCATCAACATCATATTGAGTGACGTTTTCTAGCACTAAACTAGTAATAAATTGTTGCACTTCTGGATGGAACGGATTAAGCCACATCACTTCGCCAGCTGCACTGATGGAAGTTTGACTACCATTTCGCTTGCGTGTGAACCAATTGGGATGCTCCATGACTAATTCTGATGTTGGTGGAGCCATAAACCCAAACTCAAACCAGGGAATTACCAACAGGCCTTGACGATGGGCTTGGTTGATTAAGTCTGCCAGAATATCATGTCCATCTGAGCCTCGTAAAACAAAAGGTTGGATACCTGTACGCTTGGCCACAGCACTTGGATACATGACATAGCCAGAATTCCAGATCACGGGATAGATAGTATTAAAGTTGAGCCGCCGCAGTTGGCTCACAGCCTCCAGCACCTTGGGACGTTCTTTAAGGATGTCCATATCGTTGTTCGTCATCCACACTCCGCGAATTTCCTCACGGGGTAACTGCGGAACCTGAGCGATCGCAGGGGTGAAGTTATCGACAACGAATATCGTCAGGCATGTTATCAAGCCTAGTAACAAGTAAAGATACTTGCGTAATCTTTGGGTAAAAGTCGCCGCGCGTCTTTGTCGCCAACTTTGAACAGCAAACATTGATTTCAAAATTGATTTCATCGGTTTTATTGATGCGTTAGCTACACACACGCGCCATAGCAGGCTTTTTTTCAGTAATCTACTCGCCATATAGTCTACAAGCATTTATGCTTATTAGAAAATTGGTTTAACGGTAGTTAGGCATTCCCTGTGCTGGAAAAACTTGGCGTAAGCGCCACTGAAACAGACTCAGCAATTTAACTAAAATTATTGACGTAGTTTATGGTCATTGGTGCCCAATTTAGCAGAATTCATCAGCATAATAACTGGAATCTTATTGTCAAAAATCCACTTAAGTGGTACAAAAACAACCCAGAAAATACTGATAAAATTTTTATTTCTATTTAGATCATTTCACAAAACAGGGACACTTTGTCCTGATGGTACATTGCGATCGCGCCTATTTACCCTTTTCGCCAAGTCAAATTAGTTTTTCTAATCTTTCGTGATATAGAGTTCTTCATGTGATATATCAGCGAAAAACTTAACAAAAAATCTATCTTCACAAGTTACTCAAAATCTTTTCCTATATTTAAATTTGGGTTTAATTCAGGAGGCTCTAACATATAGATTGTCTTCTCACTACGCTTTACTGAAGCAAGTAACCTATGTCGGAAACCAGATCAGAAGATTTAGTGAGAGATTGTTGTTATTTTACGGTGATGTCAATTCCAACACCAATTAGAACTAATATCAGGCTCAGTAAACATCATCAAAACTAGGCATTGTATAGCCACTTGAGCAATATCATACGCGGCTGAAATTACCTCAGTTCATTGCTAACTGCGAGCTTAATTCACAACATACATATTCAAATCGCCTAGATGAGTGTTCTCAATAGAATACTCGTGCCAATTTTCAGATTATTGCAATCCCTGAATACGCACGTGATTTCAATACAGGTGAGCAGAAGGAAAGCAGTATCTCTACTTATTTTGAACACTGATAAACAAAAAGGCGATCGCATTCACATAAAACTAGATTACTGAATTTTGGGGTAGATCCCCAAAGGGGGAGCAATGGCTGAAAATTGCCCGGTAATTTTGCTCGTTGATGAGTCTTGGGAAGAACGAGAAGCCTATCGCCGCTATCTGCTGCGGGATGAACAATGCAGCTATCACATTTTAGAAGCGGAGACTGGCAAACAAGCACTCTTATTGTGTCAGCAGCAATTACCTGATGTGATTATTATCGATTATTTACTACCAGATATAGATGGTTTGGAATTTTTAAGTGACTTAAAAGTTCAATTAGATTTAACAAACCTGCCAGTTATTATGCTGACAAATCATTGTAATGAGCAGATAGCATTACAGGCAATGAAAAGTGGTGCGGCTGAGTATTTAGTGAAGAAGAATATTACAGCAATTAGTTTTCGGATTGCGATTCAAAAAGTATTAGAAAAAACTCGCCTAATTCAACAGCTAAAGGAAAGTGAAAAACTTTATCGCAGCTTAGTTGAAAGCCAAACAGATTTGATTGTCCGCATGGATCTAAATGGTGGCTTAACCTTTGCCAATGCAGTTACGAGTGAAATCTTAGGCTTTAAACCAGAGGAGTTTATCGGCCAGCCGCTACTTCAGTTTGTCCATCCAGAAGATTTACCTGATGTGATGGAAAATATCCAAACTTTGACTTTACCACCTTATCGTTTAACTACAAAAGAGCAACGTGCATTTACAGTCAATGGTATCCGCTGGTTTCAGTGGGAAGTTGCTGCTATCCGCAATGAGGAAGGAGAAGTTATTGAGCTACAAGCAGTTGGTAGAGATGTCACTGAGCGCAAACAAGCTGAACAGAAACTCCAAGAACAAGCGGCCTTAATTGATATTTCGCCAGACGCAATTTTTGTGCGTAATTTAAATTATCAAATTTTGTTTTGGAGTAAAGGCGCTGAACGTTTGTATGGTTGGAAAGAATCAGAAATTATTGGACAAGATTGTCACGAGTTTTTATGTAAGCAAATATCACCACAAATCCAAGAAGCGATGACAAATGTTATTACTAAAGGTGAATGGTGTGGTGAGTTAAATAAATTTACAAAATCTGGACAAGAATTGATAGTTTCTAGCCGCTGGACTCTCATATATTCCAAAACGGGAGAACCACAATCTATTCTTACAGTTGATACTGATATCTCTGAAAAAAAATTATTAGAGCAACAGTTTTATCGGGCACAACGTTTAGAAAGTCTAGGCACGTTATCCAGTGGTATTGCTCACGATTTGAATAATATTCTCTCACCTGTATTGACAGTTTCGCAACTGTTACTTCGTAAACTTCCTCATCTCGATGAAAAGAATCGCCAACTCCTGAAGATTTTAGAAAATAACTCTAAACGTGGTGCCGAATTAGTCAAGCAAATTACATCATTTGCACGAGGCTCAGAAGGTAAGCAAGTTCCTTTACAAATCAAACATTTACTCAAAGAAATCGAGCGAATTATCATTAGTACATTTCCCAAATCCGTAGAAGTTTGTACCGATATTTACACTCATAATCTATCAACAGTTTGGGCAGATCCTAATCAAATACATCAGGTATTGATGAATCTTTGTGTCAATGCTTGTGATGCCATGCCTGATGGTGGAACCTTAAGCATTTCTGCCACAAACTTTTTTGTAGATGAAACCTATAGTAGGATGAATTTAGATACAAAAGTAGGCTCTTATGTACAAATCACAGTAGCGGATACAGGATTGGGCATGCCAAAAGATATCTTAGAGCGAATTTTTGAACCATTTTTCACAACTAAAGCATTAGGTAAAGGTACAGGATTAGGACTTTCTACTGTGTTAGGTATTATCAAAAATCATGGTGGTTTTATCAAAGTAGATAGCGACGTAGGCAAAGGTACTAAATTTCATATTTACTTACCAGCTATTAACCAATCACCAACACAAGAAGCTGATGAGTGCGATATACCTGAAGGTAACGGTGAACTAGTTTTGATAGTAGATGATGAAGTATCTATTCAAGAGGTTACTCAAAATTTGCTAGCAGACTACAATTACAAAACTATTATTGCTAGTGATGGTGTGGAAGCACTTTCACTCTACACTCAAAACCAAGACGAAATCAGTGTAGTTTTGATGGATATACATATGCCATCGATAGATGGTTTAATGGCAACTAGAGTCATACAAAAAATGAATCCTGCTGTGAAGATTATTGCCATGAGCGGATTTACCTCAGATCATCAACTTTTAGAAGTTAATGGTATTGATGTGCAAGCATTTTTACTTAAGCCTTACACTCTGAATAACTTACTAGAGACAATTCACACTGTTTTAAATATATCTAAGTAATTGTCAGAGCGGCACATCAATATATTCTAGAGGGCAGGGCAGTGCCCATGCCCCTACAATCTGCCGCATTCTTTTTTCAAATTGGTATTAATTGATGCGATCGCTCCGGCATTCACCATATATCAAAAATGCTAGAATTGCCTTGTCACATCAGCTTTTAGATGAGGCGGCGTGAAAAACATAGAATTGCAACTCGACGAGAAAACCCTGGAAAAAGCGCAAGCTTTGGCAAAATCACGCCATTGTGACTTGTCAGAGTTGATTGCATACGCAATCGATCAATTGCCAGTAGCAGAACCACCAAAAGACCGTTTATTAGGATTATTTGCTGATGATCCTGAGTCAGTAGATGAGATGCTAGAAGAAGTCATGAAAGATAGAGCAGCACACCCATTAAATCAGCGCTTTGGATAAAGTACTCATTGACACCGATATTTTTTCTGAGATTCTTAAGGGCATTAATCAGCAAATTGCAGTCAGGGCTTCTGCGTATCATGCTAGCGTCGGCTACTATACAATCTGCACCATTACAGTTTTAGAGATTGTCAAAGGTTGGCACAAACGGCAAAAAGAAGAGAGGATTCAGCAGTTTTTTACCGAAATACAGGAAGCAGAGGTGTTAACACTGCAACTTAGGGATGCTGAATTAGCGGGACGTATTTATGCAGATTTGGAACGCATAGGACAACCGATAGGACTTGTTGATAGCATGATTGCAGCTATTGCGATACAGCAAGATTTGATATGAGTCACTGGTAATTTAGCGCACTATCAGCGCATTCAAGCACTGGGTTACAGCCTAAAGCTAGATAATTGGCGAATCTGAATACCCTTGTGGCGATCGCAGGGCAAAATAAATACAATAAGAGCGATTTTTAGCGCCACTATGAGCTACTGCCTTAACCCCCGTTGTCCCAAACCGGAAAATTCTGATGATGTTAAGTTTTGTCTAAGTTGTGGTCATAAACTACTGCTTAAAGAACGCTACCGTGCAATTAAACCCATAGGACAAGGGGGTTTTGGGCGTACTTTCTTAGCGGTAGATGAAGATAAACCCTCAAAACCACGCTGCGTTATTAAGCAATTTTACCCCCAAGCCCAAGGCACAAATACTGTGCAAAAGGCTGTGGAGTTATTTAATCAAGAAGCAGTCCAGTTAGATGAATTAGGGCAACATCCCCAAATCCCGGAGTTGCTGGCATATTTTACCCAAGATGACAGGCAATATCTTGTCCAAGAATTTATTGATGGGAAAAATTTAGCTCAGGAATCAGTAGAACAAGGTGCTTTTAACGAAGCGCAGATTCGGCAATTGCTCAATGATTTATTGCCAGTACTGCAATTTTGCCATGCTAGGCACGTAATTCACCGCGATATTAAACCCGAAAATATTATTTTACGGGCAAGCGATCGCAAACTAGTGTTAGTAGATTTTGGTGCTTCTAAATCTGCCACCAGTACTTCCCTCAACCGCACTGGTACAAGTATCGGCAGTCCCGAATATGTTGCACCAGAACAAATAAGAGGACGAGCAATTTTCGCCAGCGATATTTATAGCTTGGGTGCTACTTGTATTCGCTTACTCACCGAGCGATCGCCCTTTGATTCTTATGATATTAATGATGATAGTTGGGTTTGGCAGCAATATTTAACAACTCCTATAAGTAAAGAGTTAACTGACATTCTCAACAAAATGTTAGAAAGTATTCCAAAGCGGCGTTATCAAACAGTCGATGAAGTTTTAAATGACCTGAATAAAAATGTGCCACTAGTTGCCACACCAGCAATATCAGCAAAGCCTGTCACTGTTGCACCATCTAACCCGAAACCTGCTGTATCTCCTAAATCCCAAAGCCAAATCGACTTAGAATTAGAGGAAATGAAGACTCTATTTTTAGGTGGAAATAAACCACAAAAGCAGCAAAGTCAACCCCAACCTCAAACTCCTCAGCCTACTAGTAAAAGCATCATAGATGATGAGTTGGAAGAGTTGAAAAGTAAATATTTGGGGAATAACAATTCGTAATTCGTAATTCGTAATTCGTAATTCGTAATTCGTAATTCGTAATTGAGAAGGCCTAACGCACCGTCGCATGGATAGTGCGTTACCGCTAAATTGCATTGTCTCTGTGTCCCAAATCCGTAACACACCCTACCTCTTTCCCCCTGCTCCCTGCTCCCTGCCCCCTGCCTCTTCCCCCTTTCCCCAAATTTCTTTACAATATCAGTAATTCTCCGTACTCTGCTGTAGTAAACTGCATCTAGAGACAACGCCTGGTGCAATAGTTGATGATAGTGTGAAAAAAATCCTGGTTTTATCGGCAAATCCCAAGAATACGGTGAAGCTACGCTTGGATGAGGAAGTACGGGAAATTCAGGCGGGGTTGGAACGTGCGAAGATTCGTGAACAGTTTGAGATGATTACTAAATGGGCTGTGCGTCCGGAAGATTTGCGACGTGCGCTTTTGGATCATCAACCGGAGATTGTGCATTTCTCTGGACATGGGGAAGGTGAGCAAGGTTTAGTTTTGGAAGATGATCACGGACAGTTGCAACTGGTAAGTACAGAATCACTGGGCAGACTGTTTAGGTTATTTCAAGACAAGATAGAGTGCGTGCTGTTAAACGCCTGTTATAGTGAAGCGCAAGCTGAGGCGATATTCCAACATATTAATTATGTAGTAGGAATGAATCAAAAAGTTGGCGATCGCGCCGCAATTAAATTTGCAGTCGGGTTTTATGATGCCCTAGGGGCAGGTAGAACCTACGAAGATGCTTACGAATTTGGGCGCATCGCCATTGATTTAGAAAATATCCCCGAATATGCCACCCCAGTCCTCAAAAGCCGAAACCAATCCCCAGTCCCCAATCCCCAATCCCCAACGCATCTTCATCAGCTACAAACGCCATGTCACCCCCGATGAGCCGATTGCATTGCAAGTCCAGCAGGCGCTGGCTCAACATCACACAGTTTTCATTGACCAAATTATCACCGTAGGCACACGCTGGGCGGAACGCATTGAGGCGGAACTTCGCCAAGCAGATTTTTTGATTGTTTTCCTTTCTGAGCATTCTGTCCACAGTGAGATGGTGGAAGCGGAAATTGCTACAGCTAGTCGCCTAGCTAAGGAACAAGGCGGAAAGCCGATGATTCTCCCGGTGCGCTTGGCATATCGAGAGCCGTTTCAGTATCCTTTGAGTGTTTACCTGAATGGCATTAACTGGGCTGTTTGGCGAGATGGGGAAGATACACCGCGCTTAATTGCAGAATTAATGCAGGCGATTTCTGGGGGTGAATTAACAATTGGGGAAGCGAATCAAGCCAGTTTGTTGCAGCCACGGGAAGCCTCAGCTATACCTCAGCCTTTTCCTTCCGCACAGCCGATAGCGCTGGAAATGCCAGAAGGGACAATGGATGGCGAGTCTCGGTTTTATGTGGAACGCGCTTGTGATGTTCTGGCTTTAAATGCCATTCAGCGTCAAGGTGTGACAATCACCATTAAAGGCCCCCGACAAATGGGCAAGAGTTCCTTGTTAATTCGCACCTGTAGCGCAGCGGTGAATGCAGGTAAGCGGGTAGCTTTCTTGGATTTTCAATTATTTGATCAAGCAGCCTTAACCAATGCTGACTTATTCTTTCGGCAATTCTGCTCTTGGCTAACTGATGAAATAGAAATGGCAGATAAAGTTGCTGAATATTGGAATTTGCCCTTGGGTAATAGTCAGCGTTGCACCCGTTATATTGGGCGCTATTTGTTGAAAGAATTTGGTCAGCCTTTAGTGTTAGCAATGGATGAAGTTGAGAGGGCTTTTGATACCGAATTCCGTTCCGATTTCTTTGGAATGCTTCGCAGTTGGCACAATAACCGCGCCACTACACCGATTTGGAAGCAACTCGATTTAGCCCTGGTGACTTCTACCGAACCCTACCAATTAATTGATAATCTCAACCAATCCCCGTTTAATGTGGGCGAGGTGATTGACTTAGAAGATTTTACCGCCGCACAAGTTGCTGACCTGAATTACCGTCATGGTTCACCGCTGAATGCTAGTGCAGAACAGCAGCTAATGGCGTTGCTGAATGGACATCCTTATTTAGTCAGGGTGGCGCTGTATTTAATCGCCAGTCAGCGCTTCACTACTGCGGAATTATTTGCCAAAGCTACGGCGGATAATGGCCCCTTTGGTAATCATCTGCGGAACCATTTGTTTCGGCTGCATAGTAAGGCGGAGTTAGTGTCAAGTATGCTGCAGGTAATTCGCCATAGCACCTGCGATGATGAGCGCGTATTTTTCAGGTTGCGGGGTGCGGGGTTGGTGCGAAGGGAGGGGAGAACGGTGATCCCGCGTTGTCAACTTTATGCTGATTATTTCCGGGAGAACTTGCGTGGATAAGGCTAAGGTGTACACACAAGTTATCGCATCACTACCAGTCCTGGAATTACCCCACCCTAACCCTCCCCTTATAAAGGGGAGGGAACTAGATTTTCCAGTTTCTCCCTTTGCAAAAGGCCGGGAACTAGATTTTCCAGTTTCTCCCCTTGCAAAAGGCCGGGAACTAGATTTTCCAGTTTCCCCCCTTTATAAGGGGGGATTAAGGGGGGTAAAACCCGGATCTCAAAGTAACTCCGATTTGTGTGTACACCTTAGCCATGCTTTGGGGAGGGGGGAATAATCATGTCTAACCCAACCATTTACACAGTCGGCGGGACGGTGCAGGCTAGTGGTGGGATTTATATTCCCCGCCAGGCTGATGAGGAATTGTTGAATTTGTGCCGGGATGGGACTTTTGCTTATGTGCTTACGCCGCGCCAGATGGGGAAGTCGAGTTTGATGGTACGCACGGCGCAAACGTTGGCAGAGGAAGGGATACGGGCTGTTATTGTTGACCTTCAGGAATTGGGGGCGCAGGTGACAGCGGAACAATGGTATTTTGGCTTTTTGGTGAAGCTGGATGACCAACTCATGTTTGAGGCTGATGTGGTGAGTTGGTGGCGAGAACATGAATATTTGGGAGTTTCGCAACGGCTGACGCTGTTTTTTCAGCAGGTGTTACTGGCTGAGGTAGAAGAACGGGTGGTGATTTTTGTGGATGAAATTGATTCTACCCTTAGCTTAGATTTTACTGATGATTTTTATACGGCGATTCGTTATCTCTATGTTGCCCGTGCGACTAATCCTGAGTTTGTGCGTCTTTCTTTGGTGTTGATGGGGGTAGCAACTCCGGGTGATTTAATCCGCGATGCCAAGCGCACGCCGTTTAATATTGGTCAGCGTGTGGATTTGACTGATTTTACCTTTGAGGAAGCTTTACCCCTGGCTGAGGGATTGAAACAGGTCACAGATGACGCACAACAATTACTGCGATGGGTGCTGAATTGGACAGGGGGACATCCGTATTTAACGCAGCGCTTGTGTGCGGCTTTGGTGAGGGAGGGGAAGGGGGAAGGGGGAATGGGGAATGGGGAAGGGGGAAGGGTTAATGGGGAAGGGGTTTCTTCTTTCCCTTTTACCCTTTTACCTTTTACCCTTTCCCCCTGGCGAAGCCTTTCCCCTGGCGCAGCCTTTGTTAACCGTGTGGTGAGTAATACTTTCTTGGGTGCGATGAGTGAGCAAGATAATAACTTGCAGTTTGTGCGGGATATGCTGACTAAACGCTCGCCTGACCCAGAGGTTTTGACTACATACCGGGAGATTCGGTTAGGTAAGCGTCCGGTTGTGGATGAGGAACAGTCAATAGTTAAGTCTCACCTGAAGTTGTCGGGGGTGGTGCGGCGAGAACAGAATGTTTTGCAGGTGAGAAATCAAATTTATCGGCAAGTATTTGACCGCAAGTGGTTGAATCAACATTTGCCGTTTAACTTGCGGGATAGGTGGGAGCAGCTAAAACCTGCGCTGCCTTATGTGGTGGGATTGCTGATATTTTCGGGTTTAATGACGGGAGTGGCTGTGTATGTGAATGAGCAGCGGTTAATTGCTCAAGATGCCCAGAAAGAAGCAGAAAAACAGCGGCAAGAAGCTGAAATTCAACGTAATGAAGCGAAGTTGCAAGCTGATAAGGCTAGACAACAGCAGCAAATGGCAGAGAAGCAACGCCGGGAGGCGGACAGGCAAAAAAAACTTGCTCAAGACCAACGGGAAAGGGCGGAAAAAGGAGAGGCGGAAGCAAAGGCTGCAAAACTGTTAGCTGAACAACGGGGAGCAGACTTAAAAGTTACTCTTGACAATGCCAACGCGGCTAAAAATGCCGAAGCTGAACAGCGTCAGCTAGCTGATGAGCGTAAAAGACAAGCAGAGAAGAATTTGGGAGAAGCTAACAAGCAACGAAACATTGCCCAAAAGCAAACACAGCAAGCAAACGCTGCCAAAGCAGATGCAGATAAACGGCGTGTTAATGCCGAAATTATTGCCCAGAGTCTTAAATCACAAAACCTGCTGGCATCTAGTTTAGAGCTTGAGGCTTTAATAGCAGGCTTGAAGTTAGGTAAGCGACTGCAAAAACCAGATAAAAATGTCGAAGCAGATACCCGCGTTTTGGCGGTAGCTACTCTCCAACAGGTAGTTTATGGTGTTAGGGAACAAAACCGACTAGAAGGTCATAGCAATTGGGTCAATAGCGTGGCATTCAGCCCCGACGGCAAAACCATTGCCTCTGCAAGTGTTGACAACACGGTGAAGTTGTGGAATCTCCAGGGGCAAGAGTTGCAAACTCTTCAAGGTCATAGCAGTTGGGTCTTGGGAGTGGCATTCAGCCCCGACGGCAAAACCATTGGCTCTGCAAGTTATGACAACACGGTGAAGTTGTGGAATCTCCAAGGGCAGGAGTTGCAAACCCTTCAAGGTCATAGCGATAGGGTCAATAGCGTGGCATTCAGCCCCGACGGCAAAACCATTGCCTCTGCAAGTTATGACAACACGGTGAAGTTGTGGAATCTCCAGGGGCAGGAGTTGCAAACCCTTCAAGGTCATAGCAATTCAGTCTTGGGAGTGGCATTCAGCCCCGACGGCAAAACTATTGCCTCTGCAAGTTATGACAAAACGGTGAAGTTGTGGAATCTCCAGGGGCAGGAGTTGCAAACCCTTCAAGGTCATAGCAGTTGGGTTAATAGTGTGGCATTCAGCCCCGACGGCAAAACTATTGCCTCTGCAAGTCATGACAAAACGGTGAGGCTGTGGAATCTCCAGGGGCAGGTGTTGCAAATCCTTCGAGGTCATAGCGATAGGGTCAATAGCGTGGCATTCAGCCCCGACGGCAAAACCATTGCCTCTGCCAGTGATGACAAAACGGTGAGGCTGTGGAATCTCCAGGGGCAGGTGTTACAAACCTTTAAAGGTCATACCAGTTTGGTCTTGGAAGTGGCATTCAGCCCCGACGGCAAAACCATTGCCTCTGCCAGTGATGACAAGACGGTGAAGTTGTGGAATCTCCAGGGGCAGGTGTTACAAACCTTTAAAGGTCATAGTAGTTTGGTCTATAGCGTGGCATTCAGCCCCGACGGCAAAACCATTGCCTCTGCAAGTGTTGACAACACAGTGAAGTTGTGGAATCTTCAGGGACAGGTGTTGCAAACCCTTAAAGGTCATAGTAGTTTGGTCTATAGCGTGGCATTCAGCCCCGACGGCAAAACCATTGCCTCTGCCAGTGATGACAAAACGGTG
The DNA here is from genome assembly GCF_014696315.1 of Calothrix membranacea FACHB-236. Lineage (GTDB taxonomy): Bacteria > Cyanobacteriota > Cyanobacteriia > Cyanobacteriales > Nostocaceae > Aulosira > Aulosira membranacea. Next base: position 2,839 of record NZ_JACJPX010000068.1, on the reverse strand, counting down.
AAGTTGTGGAATCTCCAGGGGCAGGTGTTGCAAACCCTTAAAGGTCATAGCGGTTCGGTCTATAGCGTGTCATTCAGCCCCGATGGCAAAACCATCGCCACAGCAAGTTATGATAACACGGTGAAGTTGTGGAATCTCCAGGGACAGGAGTTGCAAACCCTTAAAGGTCATAGCATTTATGTCTTGGGCGTGGCATCCAGCCCCGACGGCAAAACCATTGCCTCTGCCAGTGTTGACAACACGGTGAAGTTGTGGAGTCTGGATTTGGATGACTTAATGGTGAAGGGTTGCGCTTGGGTGCGGGATTATTTGCAGAATAACCCGAATGGGAAGGGGGAGAGGGGGGTGTGTGTGAGGTGAAGGGGGAAGGGGGAAAGGGGAAGGGGAAAGGGGTGAGCGCATCTCAAACATCAGTGTAATATGAGCCGCCTACTTGGTGAGTGACAAAAATTTTGCTGTTCGTTACGAAGGAGATCTCGTTGGTTATGAATGAGATCACGTTGGTTGTGAAGGAGATCCCGTTGGTTGTGAAGGAGATCTCGTTGGTTATGAATGAGATCCCGTTGGTTGTGAAGGAGATCCCGTTGGTTGTGAAGGAGATCCCGTTGGTTGTGAAGGAGATCCCATTGGTTATGAATGAGATCTCGTTGGTTATGAACGTCGTGATTTGAATGACCAAAGCTTGTGAATTTGCAGAATGTGATGAATTGTGCGATCGCTTATCTTAATTCATCATCGCCAAAGCTGTGTGGTGTATCGCCGCAGGTATCGCATCTGCTGATTTTGATGATGGGGGGAATGCGTTCCCCGCAGGATTGCCGTAGGCATCGCGCTTTTGGTTGCAGAAGATAGCACAATATAAATTATCGCTGTGGTGGGGCACGGCACCGAAGGATTTTCGGTGAGGCAGGATAGATTGTGGATGCCCATTGGTGTCAACTTCAGCTAAAAGCTATATGGGGCGGGCGTTGTACAAATACCTTGCGCCCTCATCCCCTAACCCCTTCTCCCCCAGGAGAAGGGGAATTGAATCTCTTGCTCCCCTCTCCTCGTGGGAGAGGGGCTGGGGGTGAGGGCGAAACCTTGCAACCAAGCGGGTTTCACGTTAATAGCAAAATAGCAGTAAAACTTTCCCCCTTCCCCCTTTTACCCTTCCCCCTTCCCCATTCCCCTCACTCCCCACTATTTCGGCGATATGGGCAAACTAATTGTAAATATACTGCCTTCGCCTAGGCGCGATCGCACGGTGACGCTACCACCCATACCTTCTATTAAGGTTTTAACTATCGATAAGCCTAAGCCAGAACCGCCAGTGGAACGGGCGCGGGTTTCGTCTACGCGGTAAAATCGCTCGAAGATGCGGGCTTGGTGTTGCAAGGGTATACCATAACCTTTATCGTCAACTTGAATTATCGCTTCTTTATCTTGCTGATTTAACCTGACAATCACGGGAGTCTCGGCTTCCGAATACTTCACAGCGTTATCAATTAAGTTCAATAACACCTGTTTGAGGCGATTATAGTCGGCTTTCACCTCAATGGGATGATTTGGTGATTCTATCAGGATAGTGCGATCGCTATATTTCTGCGCCATGCCGACGACTTCAGCAACTAAGTCATTCAGCACGCAGGGATTCATGCGAAAATGCAAATGACCGCTATCAGCCCTCGCTAAATCTAGTAAGTCTTGCAGCAGCCTGATAGTATGTTCGGCTTCCAACGCCGCAGTTTCTAAAGCTTCAACTTGGGTTGGTGTTAAATTGCTAGGTCGCCGGAGTACGCTTTGTAAGTAACCATGCACAATGGTTAATGGTGTGCGTAATTCGTGAGAAACGTTGCTGACAAACTGTCGTTCCTGCTCCCAAGATTCCGCCAGCCGGGATAATAGCATATTAAAGGTTTGGGCTAATTCTTTCACCTCGCTGGGTGCTTGCTGAAGGGATAGCTGCGCCTCTGGTAAATCAGCCGCAGAAATCACCGCCGCCATTTGACTCAGTTGACGCAGAGGTTGCAGAGAACGGCGAATATAAAGTGCGATCGCCAAGGAAATTACAATAATTATTAACAGACTCGCAATCCCTAAACTACGCACCAGCGCCAAAAACATTGTTTGTTCGCGGGTAATATCCTTAACTACAAATAGCTTCCCCAGTTGCTTACTCTGTACTTGCAAAGCCGCACCACACAAAACATAGTAGCGCTGCTGCACTTGAGTAACTTCTGGTTTCACCGACATCTCGGTTAAAGACATTAACTGTGATGTCGTTGCATTTGGTAGCTGATTCCAATTAGTAGATTTGGCAATAATTTTATTATCAGGGTTTTTAATCCAAATAAAAGTATCGTTATCAATTAAATTATTTATCGACTTATCTAAACCACTAGCTTGTGGCATCATTTCAATATAAAGTTGCACATCTCGCGGTAGGCGATCGGCAATTTTTTCAACATGGCGTTTATGATTATCAATTAAAATATCCTGCATTTTCAAGCTAGTCCAAACCGAGAGGCTACCCAACCCCAAAGCCGAAAATGCCGCAATCCCAGCAGTTAGCCGTAACCGTAATGAACCTGGATCTACTTTTTGCAAGATGTTGCTGATTTTTTCCACTTTTAATAATACTCATTTTCGCATTTTTAATATTAATTTCATGTGATGTTGCACATATTTAGATCCCCCTAAATCCCCCTTAAAAAGGGGGACTTTGAAATATTTATTCCAGTCTCCCCCTTAATAAGCTATCCATTATAAACATCTTTCTTAATAATAAGATTGACAAAAAAGAGTAGTTATGTAGGGGAGCATGGAGGCAAAAAAATCACAAGTGACAGGAGAAAAT
>NZ_JACJPX010000067.1 GCF_014696315.1 Calothrix membranacea FACHB-236 | reverse complement strand
TGGGGGACGCAACCGTCACCCAATCGGGGGTTTGGGGGAGAATCCCCCAATTGAAAGAGCTTCTTTATATAAGTGACAAATCAATCGCTAATGAGCTTAACCCAAGCGTATTGACACATAGGGAGCAGGGGGGTAAGGGGAGAATTATCTGTAACCGGGATTTAGAGAAATGGTATTAGTTGAGAACACTTTCCCAATTAGGAACATCTACCCAGCTTCCTGTTTGATGGGATTGATGGGATAAATCCATCAATAATTGCGAATAAACTCCTTCTCGTAGGGATGGAATTAATTGTTGCTGGCGGTCAATTCCTTGTACCCATTGGTCTACAACACGGATAAATGCGGAAATGCGCCCATCGGCGTGATTGTGGGGAAACAGTAAGTTTTGTGGAATCTCGATTTCAGTTAAAGCTGTACCCAGTTGGGAACCCCAAACCCGAAAACCGTGGATATAGTCTTTTTGATTTTCGCTGCCTAAAACTAAAGTACCGCGATCGCCATACACTTCTAGCCAATGTGTTCTCGGTGCGTGAACCACTGCACTAATGGTAAGTTGGCAAGGTGTACCATCAGCTAATTCCAATGCCAATACACAAGTATCATCTGTATTTACTGGTTTGCTTTCACCGCTGGCTGGGTCAATACGTGTGGGAATAGCTGTACTCAAATGGGCGCTTAATCGGCGTACTGGGCCAAATAGCCAATAAATATAATCAAAGGCGTGGGAACCTAAAGAACCTAATGCACCGCCTCCCTTATCTTGAGAAGAATACCAATTCCAAAGGCGGGAAGCATCTGCACGTGAGGAACCTAGCCAATCAATTCTAATCAGGCGTTTGTTACCTACATAATCTGCTGATAATAGCTGGGAAAATTTCTGCCATCCGGGGACAAAGCGAAATTCAAAATCAACAGTTGCAATTACGCCTTTTTCCTGGGCTAATTGATAAAGTTCTTGGGCTTCAGCTACGTTTAAAGTTGTTGGTTTTTCTAGTAATAAATGCTTGCCTGCTTCCAGTACTGCTTTTGCCATTTCATAATGCAAAAATGGTGGGGTAGCAATGCTGACTGCTTGCACTTCTGGCAAGTTGACAATGTCTGTAATGTTATCACAAGCATGGGGAATATCATGAGCTTGGGCGATCGCTTTGGCTTTATTGATATCGCGATGGTAAATAGCTACTACCTCAGTGCGATGATGTGCTTTGAATCCAGGAATGTGGACTTTCTGTCCAAATCCTGTACCTACAATCGCCACGCCAATCTTTTTTTGAGTATGTAATGTAGAAACCATATATATTAATAATTCACCAAATTTTATTTTTAACTAAATTACGGGACAAGATAAAAACTCAAATCAAAAAAGCCCTAGCATCATCACAGCTAAGGCTTCAAGTTGGTAAGTTTGGGGTAATATTTTGGACATTTTTTACTTTAACTTGCGGTATTAGTACACAACAACTAACTGTACTACAGAAAGCCTTGGCATTGTTGATGATGAGGATCAATGTCTCACGCTACGGCGGAAAGCATTCTGACTTATTACAGTAGAGGTGGCGTTAAAGCTATGCAATAACGCCACCTCTACAAATTGAACTTCGGTTAACTAAGCTTTAGCAGTGAAAGCCTATTTATCTGTTTGCTGGTAACTGTTGAGGAATGGAAAGAGGTTTGAACGGCTTGAATGTGTTGATATCTACGCAGTTGGTATTATCTAACTTCACTCTTAGTTCAGTACTGAAAGTGACTAGCTGCTCGACTAAAGCTTGGCGGTCTGTTAAGCAGCCTTTAATCGCCATCAATTCTCCCAAAGTCCATTCATAGAGATGTCTGTCGGCGTTGTGAATAATCACAGTCAATTCGTTTCTAATTCTCAAGATTTGGTTGAGAAGTTCGTCCACCTTGACGTTAATAACATTCGCCACCCGGAGATTGAATGTATCGTTATCGCCAATAATGTTGATGAGTTCATTAACGTACTGTCTAACCAGAGTGATAAATGACTGATTCCACTCGTTGCGAACATTCTCAATCTTGATGTCAACATCTTTGTAGATATTGTTAATCTTATTGTTAATTTCAGTACTGTTGACAACAAAATTCAGAATTCTGTTGTTAATTTCATTGCTATTGATGACAACATTTTCAATCTTTTGGTGAATTTGAGAATTATCCACCAAGATATTCTGAATTTTCTGAGTTATTTGGTCGTTATCAAAAATTTGGTTAATGACAACTTTGTTGTTGGTAACATTGTGCTGTAATCTCAGATCGACGTACTGGTTTAATACATCATTATTGTTGACAATGTTTTGAGTAATTAGCTTGACGTAATTTTGTACTTTTTGCTCGTAGGTATTGTCAATTTGCTGGCTGACGTACTGATTAATCTCAGCGTTGTTATGCACAATGTTCTGAGTAATCAATTTGATGAATGCTTCTCTACCACCAATAATGTTAATCAATTCATCAACTCGCTGTGTCACCAAACTGATAAATGTTTCGTTCCATTCGTTGCGGACGCTCTCAATTTTGTTGTTGATTTCAGTACTGTTAGCAACGATATTCACAATATTGTGATTAATTTCAGTGTTGTGATTGACAGTTTGCTGTAGACGTTGTTCAACGTAATGGTTGAGGACATCATTATCATTGATAATGTTTTGGGTAATCACTTGAATGTGATTTTGGATTTTTTGCTCAAAGCTATTGTCGATTACTTGGCTAAAGTATTGGCTCAGTTCACTATTGTCAGTGATGAGATTCTGAGTAATTAGTTTGATGTTGTTGCGTATTTTTTGTTCAAAGCTTTGGTCTACGTGTTGGTCAAGGTAGTGGTTAAGTTCTTGCTTGTTGATGATGTTGCTGATAATTAGTTCAATGTTGTTACGTACCTTTTCTTCAAAGCCTTGGTCTATTTGGTGATTGACGTAATTATTGATTTCGGTATTGTTCGCAACAATATGCTGGGTAATTACGTTGATGTTGTTTTGAATCTTTTGCTCAAAGGTTTGGTCAACTTGCTGATTGACATGGTTGTCAATGTACTGGTTGAGTTCTTGCTTATTGATGATGCTGTTGATGATTAATTCAATGTTATTGTTGATTTTTTGCTCAAAACTTTGGTCAACTTGCTGATTAACGTGCTGGTCAATATACTGGTTGAGTTCTTGCTTATTGATCAGATTATTGATGATTAAGGAAACGTTGTTACGTACCTTTTGCTCGAAGGTTTGGTCAACTTGCTGATTGACGTGCTGGTCAATATATTGGTTGAGTTCTTGCTTGTTGACCAGATTGTTGATAATTAAACCAACATTATTACGTATTCTTTGCTCAAAGGTTTGGTCAATTTGTTGATTGACATGGCGGTCAATATACTGATTGAGTTCCTGCTTATTGACCAGATTGTTGATAATTAAACCAACATTATTACGTATTCTTTGCTCAAATGTTTGGTCAACGTATTGGTTGATTTGTTGGTTAATTTTATTTGATATCTCGATGCTGATTTTATCTTCTAGAAGCTTGTCCAAGTAGCTAGACCAGCCTTGTAAATGCTGGTTGAGACTAAACTCCATCTGTTGTAGATAAGCATCCATCGAAAATCTGACTTTGGCGATTTCTACAGAGAGGCTTTTAAAGTGCTTCTCGTAGTTCTTTAAAAGCCACTGTTCTAGCTGATCCCAATACTTAGCTTCTAGAGTGACATCAGTTTCGTCTATAACTTTGATAGATGAAGTAATCTGTTGTAACTGCTGCTCCCACTTCTTCTTAAATTCTTCTTCGTTAATACGGAAAGTGAACTCTCTCCCAGAACCCACACCTACTGCTTCACGACTTCCAGAGCCACCACCATTACCATTAATAGTAGTAACAGTTTCGGTAGTTACCTTTGTCACAGATCCATTGGTAATAATTTTTTCCTGCTTTTGATATCTTTCGGATAATTCAGTGGCACTAATTGATTCTATTGTGAGAATAATTTGCCCTTCGTTATCTTCCTTATATGTGTCAAAAAATAAACCTGTCAATGTAGTTTTTTCTTTTATTTCTAAAACTACTTCATCTTTCAAACCATTCAATGAAAGCCAAGTTTCTCTAACTTCAACACCAGCCAGTTTAGTAATAGTTCTTCCACCTTTTAACCACATTAAAGCCCAAGGCTCTATATTGAACTTCTTATTATCTGACCAATAGCTGGCATTGCCTTCACGAATTTTGATGCGGTAATTACCTGGGGCTAACTCAACAAAATTAGCACCGTATTGTTTTAGAGCAGACAGATGCTTCTCATCCAAAACATAACAATTGCGTTTGCTGTCAACTGTTAAAGTTTGGGGATTGAAATATGGCTTATTACTGTTAATAGCAAGATTAATCGCACCACTATTATCAGCATTATTCAAATCAAAGAATAAGGCATTGAGAACTGCTTTTTCCTTGACTTCTAACTTCAGGCGGTCGTTATAGCCATTGAGAGTTGTCCAGGTTGCACCTACCTCAAACCCTGTATTTTGGTTAATAAATGTACTACCCTCGACACCATATATCCAAAGTAAAACGAAAGGTTCGCCTTCTGTTTGTGTCGTCGCATAACTATAGCTACCACTAGTAATTCTGATGTCATAACTGCCTTTCTCAAAAACATACGAAGTTGCAACATTTTGTTGCAGGTGATTCATTTGATTGGCATCGATAACGTAGCAATTATTTTTGGTGTCGATGGTTAAAATAGTCATACTTTCTTCCTTGACATTTTTAATTTCTTGCGAAACCTTTGCTTTTTCAGATTCTTCTTTCGAGTTTACTTTTGGGGTAGTTGTTGTAGTTACTGCTGTAACTGGTTGATAAATGCTAATACCTGCCCAACGTCCTGCAGGTTCGGTGATCGCAACTAATGTTCCTTTACCAGTTTTAGTATCTATACGGATTAATTGACCGTCTTTACCTAAGTTAAAGAAGTTGCCAGTTACGCCATATAAAACATCACCAACAAATTCTATACTGGCAACATCAGCAAAACCAATATCGCCAATATGTTTAACTTCACCAGTATCAAGGTTTGTAGTAGCTAATAACTTTTTCTTCTCGTAATTAATTAAGGTAATGTAAGCTTTGCCATCAGCATCAAAGGCAACTTCCCCACAGTTGTAGTCTTTATCTGCTACTGTGGCTGCGGGAGTACCTTTACCTGTTTGGAGACTAATCGCAATTAGTTGTTTAGCTGTTGTAGCGTAGAGGGTTTGGCGTTGGCGATTATATGCTAAACCTGCTGCAGCAAAACCAATATCGCCAATTGCGATCGCATCACCTGAATTAAGATCAATTTTGACTAGTCGAGTTTTGTCGCCTTCTCTATCCAAGCCATAGAGTTCGGAACCAACAAAAGCAATGTCAGAAACTTCTGTAACTATCTCACCGATAAAAGTAGCTTTACCTGTGGCTAAATCCAGAGTGTAGAGTTTGCTTAATTCATTGGAGATGCAATCTTGGATATAAACTGCTCCTGATTGGAGTTTGATGGTTTTAGCTGGATTTAAATGTTGAACTGTACGACTACCACAAATAACTTTTTCTAAGACGGTACTAAAACCATTGATAGTATCTTTATCTGTAAAAGATTGCCCTCCTGTTGAGGTTGCAACTCTGGCGTATTCGCTTTTGATCCCTCCTTGATGCTTGCTATTAGAAGTTCCAAAATAGGTATGAACAGTAACTTTTGCTTTTTGGGCTGTTTGGATGGAATTATCAGCGGCTTTAATATCTTTTTGCTCTGTTTTATCTCCACCGCCTTCGAGTGCTTCATCACCAAGATAAAAAATTGCTCGTAGTGCATCTTTGCGCCAATCAAAGTAGTCGCATATATCTTCAATTGCTCGCGCTGCATCTTCCTGCGCTCCTGCAGATTTGAGTTCGCCTCTTTTTCTACCCCGCAGCTTAGATTCTGATACCTTAACTTTTTGAGTTAGATAATTTCTGATAGTTTGGTCGAAATTTGTCCCTTTCCAAACACCTTCTATACCTAACCAAACTACTCTTAAATCGGAAGGACAACTAGATTTAGCTTTAGCAATCGCACTAGCAGCAGCATCACTTAAAGCCTGGGCTTCATCTTTCATCGAAGGACTAGTATCGATGACAATTACTAAATCAACAGCAGGTGTAGAATTTGCTTGTTTATTCATTCTGATTTCCCTTGTTTTCTTATTGAGGAAACTGAATAATTTCATATTTGCAGAGGTTTACGATTTCAACATCAAGGAATTGAAACCCAAGCAGTAGACAGAAATCTTGTAGATAAGTTTGATGGGAACACTTAGTGCTTGTGTCTAGTCAAACACACCTAATTAGATAATTACAAGGTTATAAATGTCATAAATTTATCTTTAATGTTAAATATTTTGACGTTGATACATATAAATGCAATTTTGTAAATATCCAAAAATAAGTAAGTTCAATGATTTTCTGTCATAAAAATTACTTTGACGCACAGAAGTGTTGCTATGTCAATGACTAAAAATCATATTTAATTGAGAATTAAAATTAATTAGTATTAAAAAATCAAATCTAAATGATTTGTTAAAACTAACCATAATAGTAGACAATTCATTGTGTGTAGTAGTTTATTTATTATTAGTGAAACTTGATCAACAGAATGATTGACCAAGACATTATCAAACGATATGCAGAGCGGGAAAGAAATTTTCAACACCTTAATTTAAGCCAGATTTTTTTGCAAGGTGTTGATTTTAGTAATGTTGATTTTAGTTATGCTAACCTTAGTAGTGCCAATCTTAGTGATGCTAATTTAAGTTTTGCCAAGCTAATTTGGACAGATTTGAATCGAGCCGACTTTCAAAAAAGTAATTTAACTCAAGCAAATCTGTCGAATGTGAGTTTATTGTGGGCAAACTTGAGCTATGCTATTTTAGATAAAGCGAACTTAACAGGTGCTCACTTAAGTTACGCCCAGCTAGATCATGTATGTTTACAAGATGCAAATTTAACGGAAATCAATTTAGAAAAAGCTTGTTTAATTAAAGCAGATTTAACAGGAGCTAATTTATTTAGAGCCAGCCTCAAAGCTGCAGATTTTACTAACGCTATTTTGGAGCGTGCTAATCTTTGTCAAGCTAATGCTGAAGGGGCTATTTTATATGGTGCTTGTTTACGAAAAGTTGATTTAGAAGGAGCGCAATTACAGGATGCTATTTTAAAAGGTGCAGATTTAACTGAGTCCGATTTAATAAATATAGATTTGAGTAATGCAGATTTGAGCGATGCTATTTTACGTCAAGTTGCCTTAGAGTTAGCTTCTTTATTTAATGCAGATTTGAGTGATGCTGACTTAGGATTAGCTTCTTTATTTAAAGCTAACTTAGAGGAGGCAGTTTTGAATGGTGCGAATTTGAGTGATAGCGATTTAAGACATACAAATTTTACAAATACTAAATTAGAAGGGGTAAATTTTTCCGGTTCTCGTGTTAAAGGAGCACAATTTACTGATGCAATTGGATTAACTCCTCAACAAAAGCAATGGCTAAAAGAAAATGGAGCATTGAATATTCCTGATTTAGAATAATAATTTTAAGTCTGGATGCTCATAGCTGTTGTTTTCATCAATTTCTGTCTTATGTATCGATATTTTGGCTTAAATAGTCAAAAAAATATGAGCTTGAAATATTTCTGGCTTTAAAAACAAATGAATAGCATAGAAGAAATCATTGCCACTACTGAAGCATTAATTGTTAATAAAACAGGAAAATCTCTATCGTTTATTCAGAAAGCTATATTGTCGGCATCTCTATCAGAAACTAAAAAAAATTACGCACAAATTGCTTTAGAAAACAACTATTCGGAAAATTATATTAGGCGAATGGTTGCTCCCAAGCTATGGCAACTACTTTCTGAGATTTTTGGTGAGAAAATTAATCGGACTAATTGTCGTGCTGTACTTGAGCATCAATTAGAACCGAAATTTTCTCAAACGGCATTAAAGCATACGGAAAAGCCACAGAAGATAGATTTGGAACCTCCAGAAGGGCAAGTTCCCCTTGCTTCTAGTTTTTATATCGAACGTGGTTTAGAACAGATATGTTATGCAGAAATTCTGCGGCCTCGTGCATTTATTCACATCAGAGCGCCGCGTAAGATGGGCAAAACTTCTCTGATGACTAGAATTATTGCTCATGGCATTTTGCATCATTATCAGGCGATAAGGTTAAGCTTACATTGTGCTGAAACAGAAGTTTTCACTTCATTAGAAAAATTTTTGCGTTGGTTCTGCGCTAATGCTGCCTACCAATTAGGAATCGCATCAAAGCTAGAGGAATTTTGGAATCAAGATATGGGAGCTTTGATGAACTGTACTATTTACTTTCAAAAGTATTTATTACAAGAAATATCCACTCCCGTTATCTTAGCATTGGATGAATTAAATAAATTGTTTGAGTACCCTCAACTGACCCGTGATTTTTTAGGTTTACTGCGCTCATGGTATGAAGAAACTAGAGATATATCGATTTGGCAGAAATTACGCTTATTAATTGTCACATCCAGTGATATTTATATTAATTTAGATATTAATAATTTTTTATTTAACGTAGGATTGACAATTGAATTACCTAAATTTACTACATTACAAGTAGAGGATTTAGCACAACGTCATAAACTGCTACCTTCAGCTTTAGATTTGGAGAAAATCATGGCGCTTACTGGAGGATTCCCTTACTTAGTGCGGCTATTATTTTATCATAGCGTCCAATATCAAATTACAGTAGAAGATTTACTCCTAAATGCTAGTAATGATACTGGAATTTTTGGTAATCATTTACAGGAACAATTAAATTTTTTAATGCGAAGCTCTAAGTTAATTAAAAGTTTTGAGGAAGTTATAGAATCATCATTACCGATTACTTTGGAACAAGAAACAGCATTAAATTTAAAAAATCTAGGATTAATATATTTAGATAAAAACCTTGCCAAAGTTAGTTGTGTCTTATATAAAAATTATTTTAGTGGTTATTTTAGAAAAAAGTTTGAGTTAAAAGATAAAAACAGCAAGTTGAAGTATATTAGTAGTAAGCAAAAGTCTTGGAGTAAAGTTAGCTCCTAAAAATATTTGATAATATTTTGTAGCTGATATCAGATGCTTTACGCTATCGCTAACGCATCCTACGCAAGCATACATAACAATTTAGAAAATCAATGGTTTTTAGCTATGAATAAATAAGGAATTGCTATTTTAAATTGATAATTATTTAACGTAAAAATCGAATTGTTACAGGATAGCGATAATGCTTACCTTTATAAGCTTTCATTGCGGCAAAATTAACTAAAAATAATTGTAATAATATCATTAATCCAGTTAATCCCAGCCATAAGGATAATAAAATATTTAAAACTGTTTTAATTTCTTTTCCAGTACTATTATTAATCAATGCTATACCAAACATTATTAACATCATCAATAAGGATAAGATAATTACAATCAGAATATACATTGTGAGCGAAATTTGAAAATTTAAAGCTTCTTTACCCTGAAAATCAATCCAAGGAGATTTAAATTTATTCAATCGCCAAATTACTAGAGGAAATAAAATATTTAAAGGTAAATACAAAGGAATTCCGAGAAATACCAAAAAAAATAATAGCATCCAAGCGAATAAAGCCGAGAGATGACAAAACATTGCCCAGACGCGTATTTGCTGCTTTGGTTTTTCTCTCATGACTTTTTATTTATAGATAAATTGAGGAAATAATTCTCCATCCTAGTATCTATAAAAAAGCCAAACTTAAATTTAAAATTTGAGTATTTCGCGGTCATAGTTTTCTGGAAGCGGTTCTATTTCCCAGACTATACCTTCGCCGGATTCTAGAGCAACTTCTACAAAGAGTTGTTCTACAGCAGTTCTGGCGATATCTTCGTTGTTAGGGAAAGGTTGTAAATCTTCGGTGAGGAGTCGCAATTTAAAACCGCCAGGGATAGCTGCGCCTACTGTGGCGTTACGCAATTCAAACCGCCAAATAACTTGATCAGCTTCGCCTTGGGGTATAACTAAAAGTTCGTAAGTTTGACCTGCGATCGCTAACTGACGAGACAAGATAGAATCTGCTGGTGTTCCTTCCGCACCTCTACCACCAAAACTCAATTGCAAATTCAATCTTCCCCAACCGATAGTTTCTGCAGCTTGGGAAACGCCACTTTGCAACCATTGCAATACTGACCACTGTTCTGATAATCCCAAACGTTGTTGATATAAGCTTTGTCGCCAACCGCCATGTTCAATTAACCCACCCCAGAGTTGAAACGGGATAGCTAACCGGGGTGTAACTACTTCCGGCTTTCCCAGGCGAGTAATCAGGTTTTGGGCTTGTGGTTGTGGTAGGGTGGGCAAAGGTGAAATAGCAGCGCGTGTAATCGCTTGTGGGCAAAATTCTTGGGTAAGCGCTAACACGCTAATATCATTTACAATCTCAGTTGCATCTACAGTATAGGTGCGATCGCCTGCATCATAATTACCCCGATTCTTCAGTTGTTCATGGGTACAGTAACCCCAAACCCTGACATAGCCTTCATCTGGTTCTACTTGCACAGCCAAATAGTAATCACCAGCCCAACTAAGTAAATCTACCCATTCTTGAGGAACGCGTAATTCGCTATCGTCAATATTTTCACTGGGAACCAGAATAAATCTCGTTACGTCTACTACAACAGCGGTTCCATTTACCAGTTCCCAAAAACTGGGTAAAACAGTGGTAGTTGGCCAGACCTTTGCCTGTGATGTAAATTCTTCTTGTATCCAAGGCAAGACTGCATTCAGGCAAAGTTCATTAATATAACCTTGATAGCGCGAAGTGGGGTTAGAAAAAGATGAACTCCGAAGATCCGCCAAATTTTGATTGTTAGCCGGAATTTCTAGAAATAAATCAGTGGAATTGGCAAAGGTAAATGTTGTCATGGCGGTTGTGTAATGAGTAATGAGTAATGAGTAATGAGTAATGAGTAATGAGTAATGAGTAATGAGTAATGAGTAATGAGTAATGAGTAATGAGTAATGAGTAATGAGTAATGAGTAATGAGTAATGAGTAATGAGTAATGGGTAATAGAAATTTCCCCTTGTCCCCTTGTCCCCTTGTCCCCAGTCCCCAATCCCCAATCCCTAAACACCGTAATAACTTTGCAACCATTCCTCCATTAATGTACTCATGCTTTTGAGTAGGTCGGGCGTAATGGAAATATGCAAGGTATCTTGACTCCAATTTGCTAAAGATTTCAGCAAATTTTCTCTAGCCTTTGTCAATCGCCGTGATACTGTATATTGCTTTATTTCTAGCTGCTTGGCGATTTTATCTTGATTGAGTCCTTGAGCGTAGTATAGTTGCACAATCTGTTGTGCTTCTGGTTCTAATTGCGCGATCGCATTAACTAAAATCTGATTAATTTCGCTTTGTTGAGAAGTTCTGGTTTGTTCTTCTTCTTGGCTAATAATTTCTTCAATTAAGGAGGGTTGTTGATTTCCTGGGAGGTTATCTAATAACTCAAATGAATTATCTCCGCTTTGGGCAACATTTAGAGATTCGGGGGTGGGATAAAGGTATTTACGCGCAGCTTTGGCTGTTGTTAGCAACCATTTTTCCAGAGTGGAGATGCTGATTTGCTGGTTACTTTGAGAAGTATAAGCTGTGGCGATCGCTTCCCAAATGCGATCGTCTGGTCGGGACAGTTTGCGGGAAGTTCCAGTAGTAGTGGGAACATAAAAGGTTTTAAAACCAGTCCACGCCAGGATATAAGCACGAATATCATCTGCAGATAAACCAGCACTTTGCAAGGCTTCCTGTAAACGCTTTTGGGAGATTTTGCGTAACAATCCCCAATCGGTACAGATATCAACTTCGTGGCGTTGGCGTAAAGTTTCGCGGATTGCACTCGCAAACAAAGGCCCAGCATAGTTTTTTAAAGTAAAACCTTGGCTGGGGTTAAAACCTTTGAGGACGCGATCAATTTGGGCGATCGCAACTTGAAAACAATCTGATAATTGAAACTGGGTACTGGCGAAACCGTTCACGGTTTTTTGAGATACCCAATAGCAGGTTTCTTGCAAGTAAGCAGCCAGATGTTGCTTCGCCAACGACTGAGATTCAGGAAGCTGCCAAAACTTATACCAATAAAGCGCCCAAAAAGATTCTGAAGTTTCTTGGGGTGTGCGTTTGACGCAACCTTGCATACTACTACGCAATCTTGATTCTGTCGCCCAATGACCGAAGCGATCGGCATCGAATTGCACAAAAGTTGAAAAGATTTCAATGATGCTTTGCCGAGGGTGCATAAAAAACTCGAGGCCTACCTAGAGAAGTAGTGAAGGCGTTAAATACCAATTCACAAAAATCAGGTTAATGATTAAAACACTAAAACCTAGATTTTGTCAAAATTTCGTAATTACGAATTATGAATTGCTATCAAACTGCCTCAACAAACTTTACTACACCAAATTATTATCATGTTGAGACTGTCATTGAAATCTTTAGCACTAGGTAGTATGGTAGCCCTGTCTGCGGCAACTAGTGCTTTTGCTCAAATACCTGGACTACAAAGTTTACATTTAACTCAAGTATCTGGCTTTAGTTGTGGCCCCTATACTCAGACTTACATTGTTAAACCTTTAGATAACCGCCAAGGTCAAGGTATCCGTTGCGTCAAAGTCAGTGAGGGTAGACCTGGTACAAAAATTCCCAAATTAGCATGGTACGGCGAAGGTAATTGGGGTGGTGCAACCTATCGTCACGTAGGACAAGCGATTTACCGCAGTTCTAACCTAGTTGGTTTTGCTTCTGATATTTACGGCAATGGTGAAAATATTAATAATAATTTTCCCGGAAATCTCAATGTACAAATCCTCAATTCCTCAACCATTCGTGTGACTGGTGCATGGAATGAAGAATGGCAATTAGTTAATGCTACTAACTATAAACCTTTACCCAGACCAACAACTTGCGGAGGCTATTTTGATGAATACAAGGTTTCTGATTTAACAGGAAATCGCAATGGTGAAGGTTTGCGTTGTGTTCTCCGCGTAGGGTTAAAAAATACAACTTGGTTTGGGAATGGTAATTGGGAAGGTTCTACTTATTCTCACATCGGTACTCGTTCATTTAATGGTTCCGGTGCAGGAGATATTTGTGGGAAAAATTTCGGTCGAATTTGTAACAACTTTGATTGGGGTTCATTAAATTTAACTCCTGTAAATGGCGGTTTTGATGTTACAGGTGCTTGGAGTGAAAAATGGCGTTAATTCGAGTAATTTTAACTGCCAATCCACGCCAATATTGATTTGATATTTCTAGCCAATTACAAAACTAAATTACTACTAATAATGGAGAAATAATATGCTGAAACGTTCTTTGATGATTGCTGCTTCTAGTGTTGCTTTAGCTGCTGCTGTTGCCAGTCCTAGTTTTGCTGCACCTGCTGATTTTGTGGGTACATGGGTAAATAAAGATAATAATACTCGTGGTGTGACTCGTTTAGTTATTACTTCAGCAGGTAGCAATAAATTAAATATTCAGGTGTTTGGTAAATGTCATCCTACAGATTGTGATTGGGGAACGGTACCAGTTGTAACCTATGGTTTAAATGTCCAAGATACGAACCATACCTATGCAACAGCTAACTATACCAAAGGTTTTTCTAATACTTTATTGACATTAAACCATGCTGGCTCTCAAATCATGTTGCAAGGCTTCACTCAATTTTTAGATAATAGTGGTCGGCAAAATTATTATTCTCGCGACTACTTTCAAAGAACACCCAAGGTAAAGATTCCAGTGGGTTTACCAATATCACCCATTCAACCAAATAGGTAAGGAATAGGGTAAAGACTTGTTTTAAAGTTACCCAATAAATACTAGAGGGCAAGGCATTGCCTTGCCCCTACAATCTGTCGCATTCTTGTTTCAAATTGGTAACAGTTATAGGAATCATAAAATAAGCGATCGCCAATTTAAATCAGCGATCGCTTCTTGGAATGCAGAACCAAATTTTACTTCGTCAGTACTAAGCCTTGGGCTTATAAGTGGAAGCCACGTGCAATTCTTTTAACTGTTTAGCATCAACGCTGGAAGGCGCATCAGTTAACAAGCAACGGGCTTGTTGTGTCTTCGGAAAAGCAATCACATCGCGAATCGATTCTTCCCCAGCTAGCAACATCACCAACCGATCTAAACCGTAGGCGATGCCACCATGAGGCGGTGTACCATATTCAAAGGCTTCCATCAAAAAGCCGAATTTATTTTGGGCTTCTTCCGGTGACAAGCCAATGGCTTCAAATACCTGTTCTTGAACTTCGCGCTGATAAATCCGCCGACTACCACCGCCAACTTCAAAGCCATTAAATATTAAGTCGTAGGCTTGGGCGCGGGCGGTTTTTAAATCATCCAAGTCATCGGGGTGGGGTGCGGTAAATGGGTGGTGTAATGCTTCCAAGCGTTTTTCGTCAGCATTCCACTCAAACATGGGGAAATCAGTAATCCACAGTAAATTGATTTTATCTGGATCTATTAACGCAAATTCTTTGGCGATCGCTTGCCGTAATCTATCTAAAGTTTTGTTGACGGTAGCTGTATCACCAGCCCCAAATAGCAGTAAATGGCCTGCTTTTGCGCCTGTACGCTCTAATATCTCCTGTTTTTGTTCAGGGGTGAGGTTATCTTTAATTGCACCGATGGTATCAATTTCGCCGTTTTCTCTGACGCGAATGTAAGCTAAACCCTTCGCCCCAGCTTCGCTAGCTTCTTTAAATAAGTCTCCGCCTGGTTTGATGCGGACATTAGAAATCGCATCGTTACCGTTGGGAATCGGTAGGATTTTCACAATACCACCGTGAGCGATCGCATCGCGGAAAACTTTAAAACCGGAATCTTTCAACACATCGGAAACATTGACTAGTTCCAAACCGTAGCGGGTATCTGGTTTGTCACTACCGTAGCGTTCCATCGCTTCAGCATAGGTAATACGCGGGAAGGGATGATGTAACTCAATTCCTTTAACGGTTTTGAAGATATAAGAAACTAACTTCTCATTGAGTTCGATAATTTCTTCTTGAGACATGAAACTCATTTCCATGTCTAACTGCGTAAATTCTGGTTGTCTGTCAGCGCGTAAGTCTTCATCGCGGAAGCAACGAGCAATCTGATAATATCTGTCCAAACCAGATACCATCAGCAATTGTTTGAATAATTGCGGTGACTGCGGTAAAGCGAACCATTCACCAGGGTTAACACGGCTGGGGAGAATGTAATCCCGCGCCCCTTCTGGGGTAGAACGAGTCAGTACGGGGGTTTCAACTTCGATAAAACCTTCCACGTCTTCCAAGTAGCGCCGCATAGCTTTCACAACTTGATGACGCAATTGAATATTTTGCGCCATGCGTTCCCGGCGTAAATCTAAATAACGATATTTCAATCGCAATTCTTCTCGCACTGTTTCAGTGTCAGCGGTGGAAACTTGGAAAGGTAACTGTTTCCGAACACTGTTCAGTAAATTAATCTTCTCGGCGTAGATTTCTACCTCGCCTGTGGGGATGCGGGAATTGAGGGATTCGTCGGGACGTTGTGTCACCTTACCAGTGATTTCCACAACATATTCATTCCGGATCGTATTAGCCTGTTCATAGGAATCCGGGGTACGTTGCGGATCGCTGACAATCTGGACAATGCCAGAGCGATCGCGTAAATCTAAAAATATCACGCCCCCATGATCGCGGCGACGGTCTACCCATCCGTACAAGGTAACAGTTTCTCCAATATGTTCTTTTCGGAGCGCGCCGCAATAGTGAGTTCGCATAGTAGTTAATTGTGTTCTTCAGCTTTAGATGGGCAGTAAAATGTCAAAGCTTTCCCATTATCTAGCATCAATAGTATCTAATTGAAGTCAAGATGGCATATTATCTGTTGAATCTTGAGTTGGGGTCAATAGGAGGAGAAGGGGCAGGGGGCAGGGAGCAGGGGGAAAGGTGAGGTTCTGAACTCGGAGTGTCGAGTAAAAAGGTGGAATTATCACCTTCTGAACTCGGATTGTCTTGTTCCAAACTCGGAGTGTCGAGTAAAAAGGCGGAATTATCACCTTCTGAACTCAAATTATCGGGTTCTATCTCCACCCATCTGTATTTGCTTAGAGACAATTTATGTAGGGTGTGTTACGGCTATGAAAGGATTTAGGACAAAGAGACAATGAAATTTAGCCGTAACGCACCGCCGCGTGTATGTTTCAAAAAATCAAGATTGAGCCATGAACAGAGACAATGAAATTTAGCTGTAACGCACCGCCGCGTGGATGGTGCGTTAGGCGCTAGGATAGTTATTTCGTGGCAAATCATATCGAAAATAAGCGCCTAACACACCCTACAGTCGAATAGCACTTGCTGCTCAGATCCCCGACTTTTTGAAAAAGTCGGGGATCTAAATCTCGCTAAAGTGAGTTACATTCCACCCTACAGTCATTCTATTTTTACTTTATAAATAGCCTCTAAGCCCTATTTATATTGCCTTCGAGAAATGCTTTTCTTTGATTCTCATGTGGTTATCAAAGATGACAGCAATATTTCTTACCAGCAATCTGCCAATGTCTGTAACTAATATGTAGTTTTTTGATAAGCTAACCAGTCCATCGGCTTCTAGAGGTTTTAACATCTCTAGCTCATGGGCGAAGTATTCGTCAAAACAAATGTGATATTTATCTGCGATGTCTTGCTTGTGCAATTGAAAATGCGACATAATACCCATGATGACATCGCGTCTAATAATGTCATCTTGAGTTAATTTAATGCCTTTACTCAACGGCAAATTTCCTGTAGAAATTGCCTGATAATATTCTTTTAGTTGTTTATGGTTTTGGAAATACGCATCTTCTAACATACTAATAGATGTCGCCCCAAAACCAAATAATTCTGTTTCGGCGTGGGTAGTGTAGCCTTGAAAATTACGCCGGAGAGTGCCATTGCGTTGCGCGATCGCTAATTCATCATTAGATTTAGCAAAATGATCCATACCTATGAATAGATACTCATTATTCGTGAGTTCTTCAATGGTCATTTTAAGGATGTCTAGCTTTTCCTGTGGCTTCGGTAAAGCTGCTTCAGGAATATTTTTCTGTGCAGGTTTAATCCAGGGAATATAAGCAAAGTTAAAGACCACAATCCTATCTGGGTCTAATTTTATGGTCTTTTTTACTGTTTCCCGAAAACTCTGCCGGGTTTGATAGGGAAGACCATAAATCAGGTCTACATTTACGCTTTCAAACTCTGCTTCTCTGATCCAGCTCATGACATCAAAGAGCATTTCTTCTGGCTGGATACGATTAATCGCTACTTGCACTTCGTGATTAAAATCTTGAATGCCAAAGCTAATACGATTAAATCCTAATTCCCTGAGAAATAAAATGTAATCTTTATCTACATAACGGGGGTTGATTTCAATGGATATTTCTGCTTTGGGGTCAATAGTAAAATGTTGAGTAATATGCTTCCACACAAACTCAACTTGCTCGCTGTCTAAATAATTAGGTGTACCGCCACCCCAATGAATTTGCAGAACTTGGCGATCGGAATCAATTAAAGCGGCTGTTTGTTTAATATCTTGAGCTAAATGTTCTAAGTAAGGTTTGGCAATATTCTTATTGTTAGAAATTACCGTATTACAGCCGCAAAAATAGCAAGCAGTCTGACAAAAAGGAATGTGGAAATATAAAGACAGGGGAGTTTTACGTTGATTCGAGGCTGCGATCGCATTTTGTAAATCGGTGGTGGTAAATGCTTCGCTTAACTCAGTAGCGGGTGGATAACTAGTGTATCTAGGTACTGGAGCATCATACTTTTGAATCATCTCCAAATCAAACTTGACACCAGGTAAGAGAAAAACCATCAAAACCTCCGGGGTGGGGACTGGGGATTAGGGATTGGGGATTAGGGATTGGGGACTGGGGAGATGAGGGAGAATTATTTTCACTCTTGACCTTTCACCCTTGACCCTTTACCCTTCACCCTTCACCCTTTAATTAGTTAGGCTGTTAAATAAGGCTTGACCGATGGATTGAATTAAATTCGCCTCTAAGCCTTGCACCATTTGCATATTCAAATGAAAGGCATTGTTAGCTTCTGCGACAATTCGGTTGCCTGTAGCATCATTGATGGGTAATGCGTCCAATGCCTCACGGTATTTGTGTTTAAATGCCGTTTTGTCGGGGATTTGGTCAAAATTATAAAAATTTGTGCCTTCGTAGCCAGATAATTGCAAAGTTGATTGAGCAATTTTTTGCAACATCTGACCACCAGAAAGGTCGCCCATGTAGCGTGTATAGGCGTGTCCTAACAATAGGATAGGTTCAGTAGCAGATAATTCCCGAATTCTGGCGACAAATGTTTGAGTAGCAGTTGCAGGAGCAATTTGCTTTCGCCATTGCTTTCCATAGTAAAACATCATGTCCTTTTCTAGAGCAGCTTGCCGATTCAGTTCTGGAAAGTAAACCGCTGCGATCGCCTGATTGTTAACATTAGTTACAATTGCCGCTTCTAGTTCGCTATAAACAAAATACAAATTACTCAAAAACTTCGCAAAGCAGTCTCTATCTACAACTCCTTTGAGAAAACATTTCATAAAGCCTACATTTTCTGCTGCTGTATGAGCTTGTTCTGTTCCAGAGCGTAGTTTGACGGCTAGATTGCTACTCATTTTGTTTCCTTAATTTCAAGCGCCAGATTTCTGTACAGCCACCGACTCAGGATGTCTGCTAGAGGGACTGGGGACTGGGGATTGGGGATTGGGGAGAGGAGGGAGATGTAGACGTGCTTCCCGAAGGGTGGGGTATGAGGGGACAAGGGGAGAATAGTAATTACTAATTACCGATTACCAAACACCAAATTTTGGGTTTAAGCAGGATTAGCATCAGTATTACGGCAAATATACTCCCAATGCTCATTCCTGCTCGTTTTATCTCTCAAAAATATTTAACTATTTATATTTGTATAACTATTAAAGTATTAATATTTCTTTATTTTTGTCTGTCAGGGAAGGCACATTTTGGGATGGGCATGGGGCATGGGGCATTGGGCATTGGGCATTGGGCATTGGGCATGGGGCATTGATAATTGGTAATTGATAATTGGTAATTGGTGTTTGGTGTTGGGTGTTTGGGGTTTGCCATTAATTATTTCTCCCCCTGCTCCCTGCTCCCTGCCCCCTTGCCATTAATTATTTCTCCCCCTGCTCCCTGCTCCCTGCCCCCTTGCCTCACCCCCAACCCCTTCGCACAACTTAACTGTTCTCAACAATATATTATGCTTATATAGCTATTGAAGGATAGAGCGAGAGAAGGATTCTCATGGTGAAGTCTGTTGAAACTCCGGAGCCTCAGTTACTAAAGCCAGGTGTAAAAGCGCCTGTGAAAGAAACATTATTAACACCCCGGTTTTATACTACTGACTTCGAGGCGATCGCAAAGTTAGATATTTCAGCCCATGAGACTGAGTTACTGGCAATTGTAGAGGAACTGCGGGCTGACTATAACCGCCATCATTTTGTGCGTGATGAAGAATTTAAGCAGAGTTGGGAGCATATTGAAGGAGAAACACGGCGTTCTTTTATTGACTTTTTGGAACGTTCATGTACTTCCGAGTTTTCCGGGTTTCTACTATTTAAGGAAATATCACGCCGACTCAAAGACAGAAACCCGATTTTGGCGGATGCTTTTAATTTTATGGCCAGGGATGAAGCGCGTCATGCGGGATTTTTAAACAAGTCAATGGCAGATTTTAACCTCTCCCTAGATTTGAGCTACTTAACTAAAAGCCGTACTTATACATTTTTCCCGCCAGAGTGGATTATCTATACAGTCTACCTATCGGAGAAAATTGGCTATTGGCGTTATATATTGATGTATCGCCATTTGCAGAAAAACCCTGACTATCAGTTTTATCCCCTATTCCGTAAATTTGAGAGTTGGTGTCAAGATGAAAACCGACATGGAGATTTCTTTAAAGCATTGCTCAGGTCGCAACCACAATTATGGGATAACTGGAGAGCAAGGTTGTGGGTGCGTTTCTTCTTGCTGACGGTGTTTGTTACCCACACAATTACGGTATTTGAACGCGCCAGCTTTTATGAATCTATCGGGATTCATCCACGCAAGTATAATAACCAAGTGATCGCAGAGACAAACAACACCGCCTCTAGAGCCTTTCCCATCATTTTAGATACCAGCCACCCGGCGTTTTTCTGGCGCTTAGAGCAGTGTTACCAGAATAATCAGAAACTCACAGAGATTAACAACAGCGATCGCTCTAAGTTTGTCAAGTTTTGGCAGAAATTACCAGTCATTACCGCTATCATCTGGCATATGTTGCGAATTTACCTCGTCAAACCCATAGATGCGGAGTTAACACGAGAAACTGTGCGATAAAAGATGAGGCAATCCGGTTCGGATCAAATAAATCGATTGACCTTTAAATCTTGTAGAGACGCGATTGATCGCGTCTCCAAGGATTGATCGCGTCTCCAAAGATTGATCGCGTCTCCTTAACTTATGCTGTTTCTATCGGCTCAACAGGTGGTTTCTCTGTACCTAATTTGATGCGGGTGATAGTACCTTTGCGGATGCGATCGCTCTTGAGTACTCCACCAGCTTGCACATATTCGGCGCTTTCTTTTCCGTATCTGCCAGCAACAGACATCAGCATATTTTCACATACAACACTCAAGGTTTTTTCTAACTTATCAATATCAGTTTTGGAAGCATCAACCACAGCCAAAGCCGTATTATGAGCGTTGAGTTTACTGCGTAATTCTTCAATTAGTTGCACTAGATTTTGCAAGCTGTTAGCATTACCAAAATCAAGATTTGGATCAATAGCTTGCATTCCAGAAGCTCTCTGTAGAGCTTTTTCGAGAATACGAGATGAGCGTTTAGGTAAGGTCATATAATAGATTCACTCCTCATGAAATTTGCGACTACAGCACAGCGTAAATAAATCAACAATTCTCCAACCATGAAATGCTGACGTTGATTCATTTTGAATTTTGCTTTGCTGTGCTTCTGTTAGCTTGTCTTAAAATAGGTGGATTTCGGTTCAGGGAAAATAACAAATTTTTAGCTTTTTTTAACAATATTTCGGGTTATAATTCTGTAATTATGCGTAATCATCGAGCGATCGCCTTTTAATCCCCAATTGCTCATTAGATGAGTAGGTTGGGTTGACGTAAGGAAACCCAACACAGAGATATCGGTTAAGCGTTTTGAAACCAAAATTGGTTTTGGGGAAAAGGTGAAAGGTAAAAGGTTAAGGGTTAAAGGTTTTTTCTTCCCCTTGTCCCTTTCCCCCTTCCCCCTTAAGCGACAAGTATTAACACCTAGTAAAGCCACTTGGCGCAAAAAATTGGCTCGTTGGTTGTGAATGAGATCTGGTTGTGAACGAAGGAGCGCTCATTGATAGACAACCCGATCGCGTTGGTTGTGAAGGAACCGATGTTCTCTATGGATGAGCGCTCATTGATAGACAACCCGATCACGTTGGTTATGAAGGAACCGATGTTCTCTATGGATGAGCGCTCATTGATAGACAACCCGATCGCGTTGGTTGTGAAGGAACCGATGTTCTCTATGGATGAGGTAATTTTGGGAAAGCAGGCTGATTTGGCGTAGATGCTGCATCGCTTGGTGGTAGAAATCGCAGTGAAGAGATGGAGTGCGAATCTTACAAGGTTAAGCGATCGCATTTTCTGGAATAGTGAACCGTGATCGCATTTTGTCGAGAAGCGATCGCATTTTCTGGAGTAGTTATACCATTTTGAAACAAGCGACAGATGGGTAGGGGCACGGCATCCACAATCTTTTGGCATATCCAATATCTTACTGGTGCCGTGCCCCTACAAAGAATTTATCTGTCGCCAACATTATTTGAATTGGTATTAACAGCGATCGCACTCTATACTTTTGAGGTGTAAATTACGAATTACGAACTACGAATTACGAATTATTTCCACCATCGCCCTACATCTGCGATCGCACTGGCAAGTTCTACCGTTGCAACTTCACCACCTAATGCAAAGATAACCGGAAACAATGCTTTGATATCTTGCAGCAAATTAGGGCGAGTGCGAACAGATAACTGATGAAGGGTATCTCGCCAAAGTGGAAAAAGTATGGCGGATGGCATTTGTGACAGATCAAAAGCTAAGGCACTGAGGGCATTGGTGCGATAATGCTCATCCTCAATTGCCCTAGCAGCAGCAAGTGCTTCTGGTAATACCTCTGGCAGTTTGTCGGCTAAGGCAGTGAGGGCATCGGCGCGATAATGCTCATCCTCAATTGCCCTAGCAGCAGCAAGTGCTTCTGGCAAAACTTCTGGTAGTTTTTGAGCTAAGACAATCAAAGCATCGGCACGATAAAGGTTATCCTGAATCTTTCTAGCAGCAGTAAGGACTTCTGGTAATAATTCTGGTGGTAGTTTCTCGGCTAATTCACTTAACCTCCGGACACGATAAGATTGATGCTCAATCGCCTCGGTAGCAGCAATAGCTTCTGGCACAACTTCTGGTAGTCTTTGGACTAAGGCAATCAAAACCTCAGCACGATCACAGTCATCCTGAGTTTCTCTAGCAGCAGCAAGGGCTTCTGGCAAAACTTCTGGTAGTTTCTCTACTAAAGCTATCAAAGGTTGGGCGCGCTCGTAATGATTCTGAATTTTCCGAGCGATCGCTAGGACTTCTGGTAATAATTCTGGTGGCAGTTTCTCGGCTAATTCACTTAAACGATGACCACGACAAGACTCATCCTGAATCGCCTCGGTAGCAGCAATAGCTTCGGGCACAACTTCTGGGAATCTTTGGGCTAGGGCAATCAAAACCTCAGCACGATGATAGCTCTCCTGAGTTTCTCTAGCCGCAGTCAGGGCTTCTGGCAGTAGTTTTGGCGGTAGTTTCTCTACTAAAGGTACCAAAACTTCACCACGAGTCATTCCGTCCTCAATCTCTCTGGCAGCAGCAATAGCTTCGGGCAAAACCTCTGGTAGTTTTTCTACTAAAGGTATCAAAACTTTAGCACGATAATACTCATTTTGAATCGCCCTGGCAGCAGCAACAGCTTCTGGCAACAACTTTGGTGGCAGTTTGTCTGCTAAGGCACTCAAGGCATCGGTAAGATAATACTCATCCCCAATCGCCACAGCAGCAGCAAGAGCTTCTGGCAACAACTTTGGTGGCAGTTTGTCTGCTAAGGCACTCAAGGCTTTGGCACGATTCCGCTCATGCCCAAGTGCCCTGACAGCAGCAAGAGCTGCTGGCAACAACTCTGGTGGCAGTTTGTCTGCTAAGGCACTCAAGGCATCGGTACGATCATTCTCATCTCGAATCATCCTGGCAGCAGCAAGAGCTGCTGGCAACAACTCTGGTGGCAGTTTGTCTGCTAAGGCACTCAAGGTATCGGTACGATGATTCTCATACCACATTGCCCTGGCAATAGCAAGGGCTTCTGGCAATACTTCTGGCAGTTTATCTGCTAAGGCAATCAAGGCTTGGGCACGATCGTACTCATCCCGAATCGCCCTGGCAACAGCAAGAGCTTCTGGCAACAACTCTGGTGGTAGTTTGTTTGCTAAGGCACTCAAGGTCAAGGCTTGGGTACGAGAATACTCATGCCAAATCGCCTTGGTAGCAGCAAGAGCTGCTGGCAACAACTCTGGTGGCAGTTTATCTGCTAAGACACTCAAGGCTTGGGCACGATTCCAATCATCCCCAATCGCCCTGGCAACAGCAAGAGCTTCTGGTAATACTTCTGGTAGTTTATCTGCTAAGGCACTCAAGGCTTGGGCGCGATCGTACTCATCCCGAATCGCCCTGGCAACAGTAAGGGCTTCTGGCAATACTTCTGGCAGTTTGCCTGCTAAGGCACTCAAGGCTTGGGCACGATAATTCTCATCCCGAATCGCCCTGGCAACAGCAACAGCTTCTTTTAACAACTCTGGTGGTAGTTTATCTGCTAAGGCACTCAAAGCATTGGCACGATAATACTCATCCCAAATCGCCCTGGCAACAGCAAGGGCTTCTGGCAATACTTCTGGCAGTTTGCCTGCTAAGGCACTCAAAGCATAGGTACGATAATACTCATTCCGAGTCACCCTAGCGGCGGTGAGGGCTTCTTTCAACAACGCTGGTGGCAGTTTATCTGCTAAGGCACTCAAGGCATGGGTAAGATAATCCTCATTCCGAATCAACCTAGCGGCGGTGAGGGCTTCTTTCAACAACTCTGGTGGCAGTTTATCTGCTAAGGCGCTCAAGGCATCGGCACGATAATTCTCATCCCGAATCGCCCTGGTAACAGCAAGAGCTGCTAACAACAACTCTGGTGGTAGTTTATCTGCTAAGGCATTCCTGGCATCGGCACGATAATACTCATCCCAAATCGCCCTGGTAACAGCAAGGGCTTCTGGCAATACTTCTGGCAGTTTGTCTGCTAAGGCACTCAAGACTTGGGCACGATCATACTCATTCCCAAGTGTCCTGGCAGCAGCAAGTGCTTCTTTTAACAACTCTGGTGGTAGTTTGTCTGCTAAGGCACTCAAGGCTTGGGCACGATAATTCTCATCTCGAATCACCACAGCAGCAGCAAGTGCTTCTTTTAACAACTCTGGAGGCAGTTTGTCTGCTAAGGCACTCAAGGCTTGGGCACGATCATTCTCATTCCCAAGTGCCCTGGCAGCAGCAAGTGCTTCTGGTAATACTTCTGGCATTTTATCTGCTAAGACACTCAAGGCTTGGGCACGATCATTCTCATCCTGAATCGTCCTGGCAGCAGCAAGTGCTTTTTGCAGTGCTAATTGTTGAAGATTTGGTGGCAGATAATTGACTAGTTTTGCCAGCGCGTCGATTTTCTCTTCTAGCTTTGGTTTTTGCAGGGCGTAAGCTAGTCCTTGTTCGGGAGTCCACTTCTTGTTTTTGACCAAAGCAAGTAATAAATCTCTTGGTAAATTAGCTGCCAAACTATTCAGGGATGTAGTAATCAAAGCATAGCGACACTGCAAACTTAATGTTGATGCAGTCAAATTCCTTTGGGCTAATTCCCAAGCACGAGATATATCTGTGATGTAACCCCCTGTTTGTGCCAATTGTTCCCGCGCTTCAAACCAGCCATTATTGCCAGATGCCGACTCCTCCCACAATAAAGAGTGAATCTCTTCCAAGAGTCCCGCCTTCTCCAAATGCCAAACTAAACGCTGATGAATGTAACCATCATCAGCCAAGGTATGCCATAAATTATTCTGAGTTTTCTGCCGATATTTCTCCAAAAAAGCAGCGTGAGCATCAGCAAGCTTTAGACCTAACCCTGGCAAATCTCCTGTCCGCTTTGGCTGTGACGCAGCAGTTAACAAATTACAGGCTAAATCATGGAATAAGTCATGTAACCGATAGGTAGGCGTACCATCAGCAAGGCGTACTCCTGTTAATAGCAATGCCTTATTCCGTAAATATTGCAATATCTTGGCAGCATCACGCTCATCCATTGCCCACAGCGTCGCCGCCATCATTTTATTAATGTTGACATCCTCCGGCAACACCCCCAACCAAGCAAAATGCTGCTGCTTTTCTGGAGGCATTCGCTTAACACTCAAGTTTAATGATGCCGTTAAACTCAGGCGTTTTAAACTCGCCTCATCGGTAATTTCCTCCGCTTCCGGTCGGTCAAAACTTGTTAATCTTGCTACCTCTTGCCGAATATCCGCCAATAGTTCATCCCAAGTTGTACCACTAGCAACTTCGGCGGCTGCAAGTTCCAACGCTAGGGGGAGATAACCAACGCCTTTAGCTAAA
Source organism: Calothrix membranacea FACHB-236 (assembly GCF_014696315.1). Classification (GTDB taxonomy): domain Bacteria; phylum Cyanobacteriota; class Cyanobacteriia; order Cyanobacteriales; family Nostocaceae; genus Aulosira; species Aulosira membranacea. The sequence continues at coordinate 17,507 of NZ_JACJPX010000067.1, read as the reverse complement.
TTTTCGGCTGACTGACGTTCTGCACCCGTAATTTCGCGTCTTAATTTCTTCGTCAGCAATGCCATCGCCTGACTTGGTTTCATGATATCCAGGCTGTAGGTGCTGGCTGCTAAGGCATCGGCAATTGCTGCTTCACGAGTTGTTACTAAAACCTGACACCGCACCCCACCCACATTAAACGCTTGTGCATCTTGCGTATTCCAAGCATCATCCACCACCAGCAACACAGCTTTGTCATAAAGCAGCGTCCGTAAATGATTAGTAGTCGCTCCCACACTGGTAGGTTTAAAGCTATAGTCTCCTAATGCTTGCACCCAGCCACTAATTAAAGACAGCACATCCGGCTGTTGACCTAATGTTGCCCACAAAATCCCATCACAAAACCGAGTTTGTATTTCTGCATCTACTGCTAAAGCTGCGGCTAAAGTCGATTTACCCACAGAACCTAAACCGTGAATCGCCGTAATTACCAAGGTGCAATTATCTTCTGTGAGCAGGCGAGTTTTTAATTCATCGCTATATTCTGGGCGTTCAACAAAGTGTGCAGGTAAAGGTGGCGCTTGAAATATCGCCAGTTTAGTTTGGGGTACAACAGCAACACCCTCATCTTCAGAGTAATTCGCTTCTAGTTCTTGAGATTTTTGTGGTCTGTGCTTTCCCATACCTCATCAAACTGTTTCAGGTTCTTTTCTTTATCCCTTGACCATAGCTTTAAACTAAAGTGCCAGTCATCAGAACCCTGAGTGTGAATCCGGTTATCTTCCAGAATTTTGAGAAAATCCTTCAGTAAATTTAGCGCTTCGCGGATTTGCTCGAAACCCGCTTGGCGACAACGTTCTGCCCTCACCCCCAGCCCCTCTCCCACCGGGAGAGGGGAGCAAGAGATTTAATTCCCCTTCTCCTGGGGGAGAAGGGGTGAGGGGATGAGGGCGAGGGTTTTTGTACAACGCCCGCCCTATATCGCTTTTAGCTTAAGTTGACACCTATTATCTGTGAACCCGCCCCTACTTCAGTAGACTCAAGATTTTGAGGATATTTATACCAATTCAAATAATCTTTGCGACACATTAAAATATTATAGAGGGCATGGCAGTGCCAGTGCCCCTACAATCTGTCGCATTCTTTTTTCCATTTGGTATTAGTCATCTTGAGATGACTTTCCCTATGAGCAAGGAACTTCAGTTCCTTGCGGTAACTGGGCTTTGCGTTAATGCTTTTCTCCCCCTGCCTTCCTTACAACCAATTACCCACCAAAACAAAGGGTGCCCAATAATAAGGTAGGCGATAATTCGTATTAGGATGCTTCTCCATTAAATATAGTTGCGCTTTTCGCAATGCTTGGGCTTTGGTTAACTTCTCATCCTTTAACACCTTATAAAATTGAATCGCAAATGCGGCGGTAGACTCGTCTTTTACTTGCCAAAGTGTTGCTAATGTGCTGCGCGCTCCGGCTCTGACTGCGATTCCGGCTAAACCTAATGTGGCGCGTTTGTCGCCAGTGGCGGTTTCGCAAGCACTCAAGGTTAATAATTCAATTGTACGGGGATTGATGCGATCGCCTATTCCCAACAACTGATCAAAATTCTTGGCTCGCAGTAACCGATCCCACAGCAACACAAAGGTTTCATCGGGGTTAGAACTAAAGTTACCATGTGTCGCCAGGTGAATGACAGAGAAGGGAACTGACTCTACTGCTTGTCTGAGGTTAGCGGCGCTTAATTGGGAGTTCAGCAGTTGTTTACTTTTGGCTACTTCCGCTTGAATTTGTTCTAGTTCTAGGGGAACTTGGCTGAGGGAATCAAAGTTTCTACCTGCAATGGTGCGGCTTTCGCTGACTCCGGCGGTTAACACATTGAGTGGAATCTGCGTTAACGGCTGAGATTCTACCAGTTGTAAACCAGGACTGAGAGCTAGTGCATATTTCTCTACTAAATATTGTTTACCATCATCGAGAACAGCTAGGGGTATATTCTGCAAGGAAAAATCTAAGACGAACACTAAGGTATCAATATTATTTTTCCCTAAATCTGGTTCAGCTTGGCGCAGTAGCCAGTTATATACTTGCTGAGATATTTTAGGTAAGTCTTTCGATGGTTTAGGCTGGGCTAGCTTTTCCCGAAGTTGTTTTAAGGTACTCTCAACCTCAGCTTGATCCACTTGGGTTCTGTAGTGCAGTAAATTCCCTTGCTGGGGTAACTTGAGAATAAATTCCAAGCGGTCTGGTAAAACAATGCCGTAAAATACAGCTGTGGGAGTGGCAGCGCTATCAACAATTTTATCTAACTGTTCTGGTTTAGCTTGGGCGCAAGCATCCCGAAAGAAATTGTCAAGTTCAGCTAATTGTAGCGCTTCAATGGCTTCCCGCGCTTGCTTGAGGTTGGCTTGGCTGGGGTTCTCGCCTTGTAAGAGTAAATTCACCAATTCCCGATAAACTGGTTCTACCTCTTCGCGAAAGCCAAATTGAATATCAGGATTCAGCGTCACCAAATCACTACGAATTGATTGCAGAGATTTCACAGCTTGGGAATAAGCGGCGATGGCTGCTTGACTATCTTCTTGTTTCAGTAACCGCCCCAATTGCCACTGCCATTGGTAGCTAATATCACCAGCCTGAATCTGCTGGGAAAGACTGAGGGCTTTGTTAGTATATTCCTTCGCCTGTTGCCATTCCCCTCGCTGTTCGTAAAACTGACCGAGATTACCCAAAGCATAAGACTGAGTACGGCGGTCTTGCAACTTTTCAGCTTGTTGAATTGCCGCATTTAACATTAAAGTAATTACTGAGTTTGATGCCTCATTTATTACCTGAGGCTGAGATTGCTGATTCTTCTGTGGGCAAATGGGTGTACTGCGTTGGCGTTGCAGACAAATTAAATTCTTCGCTAAATTAACTTGAGCGTTAATTGCAGAGCGACCGGGAGGTAAAATCGCTAATGGTTGGGGAATTTTTGCCCCTAAACTCTCAGCCTCACCCCACTGATTTGTTTCCATCAGTAAACTCAAGCGATTAATTTGGGCTTGCATCCCCAGCAGTGGAAATTTACCCGCCGCAACTTTTTCTACTTGCTGGTAATATTCCAGAGCCTTTTGAGTTTGTTTTTGGCTACGAGCTGTATTACCTAAACTCAGCAAAGTCATACTGACATCTTGGGGCAATTCTAATTTTGACGCTACTGTTAAAGCTTGCATTAACATCTTTTGTGCAGCTTCTAACTCTCCCGCTTGTTGAAAGATATCGCTTAAAGTACGTAACCCAGTAATTTTCAACCGCGAATCAGGAGATTGTTCTAAACTTTGCCGAACTTCTACCAATAACTTTCTAGCTTGACGATAAAGCCCCAAAGTTTGCAGCGCTTGGGCTTGATTAATTTGACTCCCAATCGTCCCCATCGAATCGCCAGCTTTTCTGTAGAAAAACTCCGCCTCTTGCCAAGTTTTCCCCGCCGCTTGCGCCCCATCTTCCCCCTTCCCACCCAACAATTGTAGCCGCGCCAAAGCATTCAATACCTGAGCATGGATGCGAGAATTTGCTTTATCTGTCTGATTCAGCAAAGATAAACTAGTATCAATTGCTGCCTCAGCCGCTTGCCATTCTCCGAGTTGTTGCTTAGCCAGAGAAATAAAACTCCAAGCCAAAGCTTGACGATTGCGTTCCCCTGCTTGCTCATATCCCTGTGCAGCCTCACCCCAAACCTTTGCAGCAGCAGCAAACTGCCCCGCATCATAAAATTGGTTCCCCACCTGCATCAACCCCAACCCTTGATTCGCCCCCACTGGCGCACCACCAACCAGCATCAACCAATGGATACCTAAACTGAAGAGTAACCCGAAAAGAGCGATCGCAAATTTCTGTAGCATTTGGTAATGGGTAATTGGTAATGGGTAATTGGTAATTGGGGTTTGGTATTGGGTGTTTGGTAATGGGTAATGGGTAATTAGAATTTGTCCCCTTATCCCCCTCATCCCCCTCATCCCCCTCATCTCCCCTACTCCCCCTGCCCCCTACCCCTCACCCCCTCCACGCCTGACAATCCAAGGGATGCAACCACAGCCCTTGCGGGGTAACTCTCACTGGTTCCGCTGTCAGCAGCAAATTGCCATTCGGGGTAGTAATCCAACCTTGGGCTTCTACAATTTTCCCTGGTTGATTATCTTTGATATTTGGTTGTTCGCGCCTAGATGCTGGGGGGAGTTGAGATACTGCTGTACTTTCCTCTACTAAGCGCAAATCGTCCCAAGGCGCATTATTGCTGAGGGGTTCGTTGGGAGAACTAGGTAAACCGCCACGACCTGTAACTATAAATGCGCTATCCTTGCCAACAACACGGCAGAAGTCCTGTTCAATTAGGCTAGAAACATCAATAATATCTGCGGGTAATTCAGTTAATCCTTGGCGTGGGTCAACATCCAAAATATCAATTTCAAAGATGCCATCTAACCCAAACTGAGAACTAACAGTAATATCGCTCAAAGAGGTTATGCGATCGCGAAATTCCAAACCAAAGATACCTTGAGTAGTAATATTGATATTACCTCCCCGCCCTTGGTAGGCGTTAGCAGTGATATCGCTATCTTCATTAGGGATTGCAACTATCAAGCCACCATCAATTAAAATATTTCCCCCATCACCACCAGCCCCATCGATACCTGCATCTGTGGAAATTTGACTATTGCGGCGTAATAATAACAAGTCACCAATTTGCAAAGCAATATTTCCGCCTTGACCTGATGTAGTTGTCGCTGAGAGAACCGCTTGGTTATTTAGCAAAACGTTGCGCGCTACTACTTCTAAATCTCCAGCATTTCCGATTCCCTGGTTGTTCACACTAATTGCAGCGCCATCTCGCAGCGTTAAATTTTTGGTCTCAACCCTTAAATTTCCCGCACCCCCAGTACCTTCAGAGCCAGTAAATAAACCACTGGGAAACTGTTCACCAGATTGATCTCGGAAAAAATTTCGATTGGCAACCTGTGGAACTGTGCCAACCAATTCTACGATATCAGCAGCTTTGACAAAAACATTACCACCTTGACCGCTACTAAAAGTCCCTGCGCCTACTTGCGCTCCTCCTTGGACAATTAATTTATCTGTGTTAATTGTGACTTCACCACCATTGCCCTCACTGCGAGTAGTAGCAAACACAGTGGTAGGTTCGCCAGTCTCCGCCGTGCCAATTAATTCTACTTTTGAAGCCTGGATGTGAATATTTCCACCATTGCCTTTATTAAAAGCAGTAGCTAAATTTTGCGCTCCTTTGCTGGCCAGAAACCTTCTAGTATTGATTGATAAACTACCGCCATTTCCAGCGCCTTGTGACTGTACTCTCAAACCACTGGTAAAACCAATTGTTTCTACCGATTCTGTTGCATTTACGACTATATTACCGCCGCGACCTTCATTTAACGTTGTGGTAGTTATCCGTCCTCTGTCTTGGATAATCAGCTTTCCTGTGTTAATTGACACAGTTCCACCATCGCCAGTGCCTCCGGTTTGTACTCTCAAACCACTGGAAAATCTACCATTTTGAGAAACGCCAATCACTTCTACTGAATCCGCAGCGTTGACGATGATATCACCTCCAAGACCCTGATTTAGAGTTGTGGCACTGATCTGTCCACCATCTTGGAGGATTAGCTTTCCTGTGTTAATCTCTACTGTACCGCCTTTCCCCGCACCTTGAGTTTGTGCTATCAAAATACTAGGAAAACTCCCATTTTCAGCCATACCAGTCACTTCTACAGAGTCCCTCGCATTGACTAGCACATCGCCACCAAGACCCTGAGTGATAGTTGCGGCGCTTACTTGTCCACCATTTTGGAGTATCAGCTTTCCTGTATTAATCTCTACTGTACCGCCTTGCCCTTCACCTTGAGTTTGTGCTGTCAAGCTGCTGGGAAAATTTCCCTCTGCGGCAATGCCAATCACTTCTACAGATATATCTGCATTGACTAGCACATCGCCACCATTACCTTCTTTAAATGCAGAAGCATTTATCTGTGAACCATTCTGGAGTATCAATTTTCCTGTGTTAATTTCTACTCTGCCGCTATCACCACTACTCTGACTCGAAGCAAATAAGCCGCTAGATCCAATTGCTTCTACTGATTCAGCAGCTTTCACCAGCACATTTCCGCCACGCCCCGGACTAAAAGTGGTAGCGCTTACTTGAGCCTGATCTTGGAGTACCACCCGCTTCGTTGTTACTTCTACTGTACCGCTATCACCACTACTGTTACGGGTTACAGAATATAAGCCACTGCTAAATTTTCCAGTTGCAGTAATTCCTGTTGCTGTAAATAACTCTGAGGCGTTGACAACAATTTTACCGGCACCACCTTGATTAAAAGTACTAGATGATACTTGCGCTCCATTTTGGAGAATCAAGCTACCTGTATTGATTTCTACATCACCGGCTTTTCCAATACCTGTTGTTTCAGTTAAAAAGACACTAGCTTCACCATTAGGCGCGTTTCCACTTGCCTGGATAGACTCAGAACCTTTGATACTGATACTTCCGCCGCTTTTCTCACCCTGTGTGAGCGACAAAACCAAAGAACCATCTTCTAGGGCTACTCGCCGCCCTTGCATTTGAATCTTGCCACCTCCCGCACCGCTAGTATCAATAGCAGCAGTTTGGGAGAGGCGAATATCTTGGAAATTCTCTACACCCTGATTACTCAACTCCCAGCCTGGGTTTGTTGGGGTAATACCAACTAAACCCCCCCCTTGGATACTCCAAACTTCAACTCGCCCTGATTCAGCCCTTAAACTTCCGCCTTCCAGCACGACTTCACCACCAGCTAAAGCCAAAGTTTGAGCAGTCCCCACCTCCAAGCCACCAGTGCGATTAACTTCCAGTACTTTACCAGTATCTTGATTAACTATCAGTTCATTACCTTGCCCTTGTACCAAAATCCTGCCTGGATCTTGTCCATATTGCAAGCCAATTGGAACATTGAGCGTTAATAAAGGCGGCGCAGCCGGATTAATGGTGCTAAATTCTATCCCATCATTAAATTTGATACTATTGGCGGTACTTCCCACAAAAGAACCACGGATGTCAAGTCTGGCATTAGGGCCAAAAATAATGCCATTGGGATTCAGTAAAAATAGATTTGCTCCACCGTTGATACCCAGGGTTCCGAGAATTGTTGATGGGTTAGTTCCAGTCACTCGACTAAATATGTTTTCAATTCCTGCGGGATTAGTGAAAAAGACTCGTTGTCCTTCACCAACATTGAATTGTTGAAAACTATGAAATAGACTCGCACCTCGCCTAGCTCCGCCATCAATTTGGTCAGCAGGAAGACCATCTATACTGACATTTGGGATGATCTGAGAACTTTCTGCACCTAAAGTAGAATCAGGGGTAATCTGAGCTTTGGCAAAATTTCCGGATGCAGCATATACTCCACATACGGCTAAGAAACTGGTTACTCTCAACCACCAGCACCAATTTGACCAAATAAAACCCATGATTGCCATTCTTTAAAAGACTAGACTTCGGCGCAGATTGCAATTTGTCAATCAAAAATTGATCGGGATAGATAAATCAAAAGGTTAGTCTTGAAGTTGGATCTATAGTTTGGGGTAATGGTTCATCTTCTTCTGGTGGTACATAAGGTGTAGGTGACAAAGATGCCTGTCCACCAACAATAATTGGTTTTCGAGGTGAAGTTAAATCATTGCTAGCACCGCCACTGATTCCTTCTAACTCACTCATACTCAGTTCAGTGACGAAATTGAGATCATCTAGGCTTTTTTGTTTGTCTTTCATCATTTACCTCTTTTAGTTGATTAAATCTATCTACTGGCAGATGCAGTTAAAGCCATAGTTAGATTGCGCTAACACGAATATACTAGTGAAAATGCTTATATTTAATTCTTCAACTCAGTTGAAACTTTTACGGAATCTTGAATATTAATTTACAAAAAGTCGGCGCATAGGAGAAGCCACCAATGCCCAATTCCTGCGAAAGCCCACTTCCTTGAAGGAGTTGGCTTTCCCGCCGACTTTCTGGAATTGCTAATTGGAACAAACATCCCACACCAAACCCCAAGCCAAGCATCAAACTCAACATACTTTATGGAAATTCGCGGCATTTGGCTCACCACAACAGATAGTAAAGTCTTAGACTCCAAAGACAATATTGCTGAGGCGATAAAATTTCTCGCCGAAACTGGATTTAACGTTGTATTTCCTGTTGTTTGGAATCAAGGCTCAACTAATTATCCTAGCCAAGTGATGAAAGAAAAATTTGGCATAGAAATAAAAGAACGTTTTCGAGATAAAGTTACTAAAACAATTAGAGATCCTTTACAAGAGCTAATTGAAGAAGCTCAAAAATTTGATATTGCAGTTATCCCTTGGTTTGAATATGGCTTTATGAGTTCTTATAAAGGGAATGGTGGAAAAATTATTAATGATAAAAAACAATGGGCGGCCTGTGGTGTTGATGGTCAAACCCTTGTTGTCAATGATTATTATTGGTTAAATGCGCTCGATACCGAAGTCCAAGAATTTATATTAAGTTTATTTTTAGAAGTTGTAAACAAGTATGGCAATGGAATTGCCGGCATTCAAGGAGACGATCACTTACCTGCTTTTCCTATGGAAGGCGGTTATGATGAAAAAACTATTAAACGCTATCAAAATGAGTTTAATCAGCAACCACCAAAACCACCAAAAAGACGAAATGCTCTAAATCCCCAAGAACCACCAGACCCACTCTGGCTAGATTCAGAATGGAGACAACAATGGCAACAATGGGTAATATGGCGGGCTGATATTCTTTCAAATTTTTTACATCGTCTCTATCGTGCAGTAATTAATGTCAACCCAGACTTAATTATTTCCATGTCGCCGAATAATTATCCTTGGTGTTATGATAACTACCTCCAAGATTCTCAAGCTTGGATTGATTGGGGATTAGTTGATTTAATTCATCCACAGATATATGACAAGGAATTAAAACTTTATCAAACAAATATAGATAAGGTAGTATCTAAACAATTTACCCAACAGAAATTACCACAACTAATTCCTGCTATCCTTCTCAAGACAAGTACCTATAGAATTACTCCAGAATATTTAGATACTGCCATCAAAACTAATCGTTGTCTTGGTCTTCAAGGAGAAGTTCTCTTTTTCTACGAAGGTTTACGAGACGATAAGGATGCTTTAGCTAATGTTCTCAAATCTGGTGTTTACTCTCAACCAGCCGGAAAATTCGACCCGAAAGAAATTAAAAAGAATACTTTTACTCATCGACGCATCAACAATTCCACAGAAATAATTACATCACCAGAAAATATTCTTAAGGTAGAATTTGATTCGGTTGAACCATTTTCTGAAGGTTTGGCAGCCGTCAGAATGGGTTACAAATACGGCTACATTGATACCACAGGTAAACTGGTTGTTCGTATGGAATATGACAAAGCTGAACCTTTTTCAGAAGGAGTGGCTCTCGTAAAAATTGACGAGAAAGATGTCTATAGTGGCTATATTGATCAAACTGGAAAATTTATGAAGCTGTTGGCGAATTAATAGGGATGTAGGTTGATGAAGATAAGCAGAGGAAGCAGGGGAGCAGAGGAAGCAGGGGAGAAATTTTTATTACCTATTACCCATGCCCCATGCCCAATGCCCAATCCCCATTACGCCGCCGCGCAAAAAATAGGGGCAGATTTTACACCCACCCCTAAATCTGAAATATTGCGTCCAACTGCTGTGGCTAAAGGCTTGAGGCTTGCAACCAAATTCACCATGTCTTCTAAGGACAAAGCTTGGCGTGCATCAGAGACAGATTTTTCTGGTTCTGGGTGACACTCAATAATTAAGCCATCTGCGCCACAAGCTATAGCAGCCTTAGCCATAGGTGCTACTAATTCCCGTTTACCTACAGCATGGGATGGATCTACAATCACGGGTAGGTGAGTAATTTGCTTGAGAGCTGCTACTGCACCCAAGTCCAGTACATTGCGGGTGTAATTATCGAAGCTGCGGATACCTCGCTCGCACAGCACCACATCCGGATTACCGTGACTCAAAATATATTCAGCAGCCATCACGAATTCTTCAATTGTCGCCGCTAGTCCGCGCTTAAGTAATATCGGTTTCCCAGCTTGTCCCAAAGCTTTGAGTAAGTCGAAGTTTTGCATATTGCGGCTACCAACTTGCAACATATCAGCATGAGCTGCGACTACTTCAATTTGAGCAATTGACATCACTTCTGTGATGACTGGGATATTGTAGCGCGATCGCACTTCTGCCAAAACTTCTAATCCTGCTTCTCCCATACCTTGGAAAGCGTAGGGAGATGTGCGGGGTTTGTAGACACCACCACGCAAAGCCTGTACAGGTGCAGCCGCTAACTTTTGGGCTACTGTTTCCATTTGTTCTAAGCTTTCTACTGTACAGGGGCCACCAATAATCACTAATTCTTCACCACCGAAGCTGACTGTTTCTGAGAGTTTAACAATTGTTTGGTGGCTAGGATGGGATTGAGCGGCGAGTTTGGCGTTAATCATGGTGAAATTTTCCTTGTATTGGGATATGAGGTTGATGGATAACAAAAAACCCGGAATCTCATCTTGTGAGTTCCGGGTGCGTTGTGATTTATCGACATGACGCTATTTACCCGGAACTTGCTCTGGGCCAAAAGTAAAAGCTATAAAACCAGCTACCGCAATAGATCATGACGACGAAATACTCCTGAAAAAACAAAAACCGCAGAGGTTGCTCTGCGGTTCACCTGGCGGTTTCCATTAGGAAACTATTCACCGCCGGTGAACCGCCTTTTGCCAAAAATAAAAATAGGATTTGCTGCTGGAAATCATTACAGTACTTAACTAGATAATTTTTGATGTAAACCGATGTAAACCTAATATAAGAGCCACAATAACAGACACAGTTCCTTGCGTCAAGACCTGAATTATCTCGTGTGTGGTTAAAAGCTGCTCGTGAAGGGAGCAGAGGGGCAGGGAGCAGGGGGATAAGGGGAATCTTGGAGAGACGCGATTAATCGCGTCTGTACAACTCATCCCTTGGTTATGGGTTTTTCTGTCACTGACTTGTAACTATTAAGATTTAGATAAGCTAACAAATATTTTTAGGTGATGGGTATGGGAATTGCTGAAGTCTCAAAAATTTGACAATTCCGCGACTTACTAAACTGGCAAATATATTATTCTGCTATGGAGGTAATAGCCAAAGGTCATTAATTGAGACGCTTCAGAGCAATCATAGGGTGGTGCGCCACCCGCTACCAATGCAATCAACACTATTACCTAGCCCCTAGTCTCTAGCTTTTACAGCAACCCAATCACATTACTAGCGCTACTCTGTTTTTATGATGCCTCGTTCCAAAATTTTAGCTACATCTTTCGACTATCAAGGAGTTTACCCTTGCCCAGTTTGTCGTGTTGGTAAAATTACTCGTATGCCATTGATGGAAGCTATGGCTTGTGACTTCTGTCAAGAGATTTTTACTGTCAACCTAGAACAGCAGCAACTCAAAATGCCTTCTAGACAACCGCCATTAATTTGGCGTTGGAATGGTTTTAGTTGGACAGAAGCACAATTAGAAGGTGTGGAACTTGGTTGGGGCTATGGGCTAGCTGCGATCGCTTTTATATTCCTACCTACTACTTTAATTGGCATAGTCGCTTACAATTTTCCCCCTACTCCACATGAATTTATTACCTGGTTGCCATATATCTGGACTATATTAACTTTTTTGTTACATTTAGCAATTATTCTTTGGATATGTATTGAGGTTTATCAAATTCCAATTGCAGCATATTTAAGAGCTATAAATCGTTGGCGAAATGGATAAATGGATAGATAGACAGATGGAGAAAAATGAATAATAACTATTGACTCCTAACTATCTAATTTGCCAACAACTAAGTAATCATGAATAAACTGGGTATGACAAAATGAAGAAAAATTTCTTGTCAAGACTCAAAAGTCAAGTTTCAAGTAGATTTCTTAAGGAACAGATTCTAAATTATTTGTCTAGTTTGTCTTCCTTGTAATTCCCAATTTTCAGTCCCTATTACTTATTTACCAGTCAGTCAATCAGGCTAAAAGTCCACAACCAAGCAGAAAAATTTTTCTTCCCTAGTCCCTAATCCCTAGTTGTCAATCAGCCATTATGAAGTATTTACACCAAGAGAGATGAAGAATTATTATATTGCCTCTAAGTGTAGCCAGTTCATGGTGGCCGATGAATAGCCCTTTAGACAACAGAAAGGTTATTAATGGACTGAGTTAGTCACTCTTGGCTTGTATAATAACGTATGTGAAACTTTTTCTGTAGGGCTTGACCATACAAGTAGTTGCTACAGAAATACCCAGTCTCTCATCTAAAATTTGGAGAAAGGGTCAATTTGGCTTGCTATGAACTTAAGCCCAGAATCAGCAGCCAGTATTCTATATAGTGAGATTATCTACAATAATAGGAGTGTTACTAAGAATTGATTTTTAAGTCAAGCAACAAAAAATTTGTTACCATTTTTAGACAATGTCAAAAGAGCAAATCATTAAGCACAAAAATAACTTGCAGGTAGCTTTTACAATTACTAAAGTACCTGATAAAATTCCCCTACTCTATTAGATAGAATATTTTAATACGCTATCTTAAATTAGATGAGATAGAAATATTCCTAAAAAGCAGAAATTTAATAAAGAATTAAGCCAACAGACGGATGCATCACTAATAATTAACTTGATTGTCCACGAAAACACCTTATGAGCGAGTTGGAGCGGTATTATAGAGTCTTGGAATTAGAGCCTGGAGCAACACTTGAAGAAGTGAACCAGGCTTATAAAGATTTGGTTTTTGTATGGCATCCCGATCGCATTCCCCAAGATAATCTCCGTTTACAACAAAAGGCGCAAGACAAGCTAAAAGCAATTAATGAAGCGCGTGATAAATTGCGTTCTATCAAGGTTAAGCATCAACCCACAACATACTCACACCCACATCAGCATCAACCTACAACATACTCACCGCCACCGCCTCAACCGAAAAAGCCACCTCAAACTAGTTATGAACCATCATCTAAAAATACAGATTTGAGTGGTAAAGACTTTAGTCGGGCCAACTTGAGCAACAAAGATTTATCGGGGAGAAATCTGAGTTTTGCGGACTTGAGTGGTGCAAACCTCAGCGATACTTTTATGCACAAAGTGAATCTCAGAGGTGCAAATTTATCGGAAGCCAATTTATTTAGAGCTAACCTACTTCTAGCAGATATGAGAGAAGCGAATTTACGCTCAGCAAACTTAATTGGAGCAGATTTAAGTGGCGCTGATTTGCGAGGCGCTGATCTAACAGGAGCCAGGATTCGCTCAGGCGATCGCCTTCTGGTTAAATTGATAGGAGCTAACTTAGCCGGTGCTATTATGCCTGATGGTTCTATTCACCAATAAGTTGCGGGTTTGGTAATTGGTAATTGGTAATTGGTAGTTGTTAATTCTCCCTCATCTCCCTCATCCCCATTACCCCTAATCCCCACTCCCTCCGGTCGTGGGGCCCCGAGTTCCCCAGTCCCCAATCCCCATTCCCCTTTTTAATCAAAAAACTTTCCCTGCAATGTGGGAAACTTGGCAATAGTTATCAAAAAATCAATTTAAGATGAGTACCAACATTTCTGACATTGCAGTCAAAACCATCAACGGTGAGGATAAGTTACTGAGTGAGTATGCTGGTAAAGTACTCTTGATTGTGAATGTGGCTTCCTACTGTGGTTATACGCCTCAATATGAGGGATTAGAAAGGTTGAACCGAGAATATAGAGACGCTGGCTTACGGATTTTGGCTTTTCCTAGTAATGATTTTGGCGCGCAGGAACCGGGCAGCAACGAAGAAATTGTACAATTCTGTACGAGCAAGTACGCTGTTACCTTTGAACTGTTTGATAAAGTGCATGCTAAAGATTCCCAACAGCACCCACTCTATACTCGTCTTACCAATGCAGTTGAGCCTACGGGGCCTGTTGCTTGGAACTTTGAAAAATTTTTAGTGAATAAGCAAGGTGAAGTTGTGGCTCGTTTTAAGAGCAGTGTCAAACCATATTCACCAGAATTAATTGCCACAATTGAAAGCGAATTAGCTAAATAGTTATATAAATGAATTTGTTGTGAGAAATCATGAACATAGCAATTATTGGTTGTGGTTATGTAGGTTCTGCAGTTGCCCAATATTGGCAGCAAAAAATGAATTTTGTAGTGACTGCGACTACAACTACACCAACACGTGTATCTGCATTAGAAGCAGTAGCCCAGAAAGTTATAGTCGTTAAAGGTAATGATGCAAATGGGCTAAAAGCAGTATTAGCAAATCAAGATGTAGTTCTGTTAAGTGTTGGTGCGAAAGGCGCTGAATTTTATGAAGAAGCTTATTTGCAAACAGCCAAAACTTTAGTATCTATTTTGCCAGAGTTTCCGAATGTGCGGCAACTTATATACACAGGTAGTTATTCTGTTTATGGTGATAAAAATGGTGAGTTTGTAGATGAAGAAACTACAGCTAAACCTAGCACTACCAATGGTAAAATCATGAAGAAAACTGAAGATGTTTTGCTATCAGCAAACAGTAATAATCTTCACGTTTGTATTTTGCGATTAGGTGGCATTTATGGCCCAGGTAGGGAACTAATCAAAATATTTGGTCGCCTTGCTGGTACTAGCCGTCCTGGTAATGGTGATGATGTCGCCAATTGGGTTCATCTTGATGATATTGTGGGTGTGATTGAGTTTGCTCGCCAACACCATTGGCAAGGAATTTATAATGTAGTGGACGATGCCCATCTCATTAGTCGCGAATTCTTTGAAACTTTGCTAACAACACACAATTTACCTCAGCTTAAATGGGATGCTTCGCTTCCCAGCAACCGTCCATATAATGCCTGGGTATCAAATCAAAAAATTAAGGATGCTGGATATCAATTGATTCATCCACAGATGATATTTAAATAGATATTTGAGGCGAGATATTGCCGGATTCTCTAAAACTATAATCAGTTAATTAGGATGCGTTAGGAATGAACTAGTAACGCATCCTACTATCCATACCTAGGATGTGAAATCAAAAAAATGAATATGCTGAATATTTAGAGGATATTTATAAAGTAAATATTAAGTAGGGGAGCCACTGCGTTGCGCGGGTTCCCCGCGTTGTAGCAAGTGGCATTGTGTTACGGCTGTGCAAGGATTTCGGACTTAGAGACAATGAAATTTAGCCGTAACGCACCATCTTTGTTGATGCCGTACTCTCTTCTAACGCATCCTACAATTTAAGGTTTACTTTATAAAGTATCTCTCAGTTAATTAATCTATAGATGATTTGAAAAAACTATAGCATTTCATTGGGCAAGCATCAAATTTTAGCTTTCAGTAATAGTGGACTTTTTAGGAGAAACTCTGCTTTAAATATCTAAGTAGATTTATTAATAAGCTGATCAAATCTAACGATAAATTATATGATCAAAATGATTGATCAGCGAATATATTAACCTATGGCAGCAAATTATACAGATTTTTATACTTGGCACAATTATCGCTGTGCTTACGAAGTTTATCAACCAAATAATTTAAATTCTGAAGGTATCCCCCTACTATTAATTCATCCTATAGGTGTGGGATTATCTCGACAATTTTGGCAACGATTCTGTCGTGAATGGTATCAAGCAGGGCATCGTAATCTAATTTATAACCCTGATTTATTAGGATGTGGTGAAAGTGATATGCCTCACGTCGCTTATACTCCTAGCGATTGGGCAGAACAGCTGCATTACTTCTTAAAAACAGTGGTGCAAAAGCCTGTAATTGTCATAGTGCAAGGTGCTTTATTGAGCATTGCAACTAAATTAGTGCAAATCGCACCAAATTTGATTCACTCCTTAGTATTTGCTAGTCCTCCAGCTTGGCCGATTATGACGAAACAATCACCAACTTGGCAGCAAAAGCTAGCTTGGAATCTTTTTGATTCACCACTTGGGAATGCTTTTTATCTTTATGCACGCACTCCCAAGTTTCTACGTTCTTTTTCCACTCGCCAACTATTTGCTAGCAGTGAGACAGCTGATCAAGAGTGGTTAAATACTTTAGTTAAAGGTGCAGAAAATACTGCCAATCGCTATGCAGTTTTTTCTTTTTTAGCAGGGTTTTGGCGACAGGATTACAGTGATGATATCGCCGCTATTCAACAACCAACATTAGTAGTGGTGGGAGACAAAGCATCGAATATTAGCAAAGAAGGTCAAGCCGAAACACCAGACCAACGTTTAGCTAACTACCTCGCTTATTTACCGCAAGGACAAGGAGTTAAATTGACTGGTCGCAATGTCCTACCCTATGAATCTACAGCAGAATTTGTGGCTGCGATCGCACCCTTTATCAGTTTAGGAAGATGAGGGGGAAAGAATCAATAATAAATTCCCATAATCAATTATCCATACCCAATTCCCTAGCTTTTATTACTCAGGAAAGTTGCTTTCAAGTTGAAAATTATACTAGTATATCCCGTCAGAAATAAAACTTACTCCACAACAGTACAACAGCTTAGAATATAAGCCTTTTGACTGTTGACACTCTCAAAACATAGATTATTAAAGGAGGCCTTATGCTATCAAATCGCCGAGGGCAACGAGTTCCTAATGTTACCTTTCGCACCCGCAAAAACAACCAGTGGGTTAATATCACCACTGATGACCTGTTTGCTGATAAGACAGTGATTGTCTTTTCTTTACCAGGCGCTTTTACACCCACTTGTTCTTCCACTCACCTACCTGGCTATAACCAATTGGCTAATGTATTTAAAGAAAATGGCGTGGATGATATTGTTTGTATTTCCGTCAATGATGCCTTTGTCATGAATGAATGGGCTAAAGACCAAGAAGCCACCAATATTACTTTGATACCTGATGGTAACGGGGAATTTACTCAAGGTATGGGAATGCTGGTAGATAAATCAGACTTGGGCTTTGGTAAACGCTCATGGCGCTATTCTATGCTTGTCAAAGATGGTGTAATTGACAACATGTTCATTGAACCAGAAGAGCCAGGCGATCCCTTTAAGGTATCCGATGCGGAGACAATGCTGCGATACATTAACCCTGAAGCAGTCAAACCAAAACTAGTTTCCCTGTTTACTAAAGTAGGTTGTCCTTACTGCGCCCGTGCAAAAGAATTGCTTCACGAACATGGTTTGAATTATGAGGAAATTGTCTTGGGTAAAGATATTACTACTCACACTTTAAAAGCAGTTACAGGTGCAACAACAGTTCCCCAAGTATTTATCGATGCACAACTCATTGGCGGTTCTGAGGCTCTAGCATCTTACTTTGGCGAAAAATAGATTTTTTTTGATTATCTAAGTCAACCTTAGGGTGGGTACTAGTACAGCACGGCGTAAATAAACCAACCATTATTGTGAGAAACTAAGAAAGTAGAGTCAAAACAGTTTAGGCGGAAAATAAGGGAACCGGGTGTGGCACG
>NZ_JACJPX010000066.1 GCF_014696315.1 Calothrix membranacea FACHB-236 | reverse complement strand
GGGTTTCCTGTTCGCGCTCTTGCTTTTCTACTCATGATGTATCACTTAGAACATCAGAATTGATATTCTAAGATTACATCTTATGCTTCCTTTTAGCTTAAGTTGACACCAATGGGCATTGCCTTGCCCTTACCAACGTACTTATATAATGATTAACTTAGATATCGCCTTTTTTACTTGAAACTTCGAGTTGAGAACATGAAGGTTCAGCCTGGAAACAAAAATGTTCCTGTTCTGAACGAAAATGTTCCGGTTACAAATGAGAATGTTCTAGGTTGAAACGAGAACTTTCCGGTTACAAACGAGAATATTCCTGTTCCAAACAAGAAATTTCCTGTTTGAAACGAGAATGTTCTCGTTTGGAAGGCGAAATGAGGAGATAATTGCTCCACTTTTCAGGTTATTTTAAGGATTATGGGGCAATTATGCGTAAATTTACTGGTCTGCTTGTTCTATTATCTCTAATAATTCCTCTTTGGTTTGCTTGGCAAATTGAATACTGGTGATAGTAGCCAGTGCGCCACCTCCGGCTGCGAGGCTGGCTTCGGATACTTTGTTGAAATACAGCAAACCTACACCACCTAAAGTCATCATGGCAGAAGCGGCGGTGACAATCAAAGCTAAATTAAAAGTTAATTGAGCTTGTCTTAATAGTTCTTGCATAAATTCCTTTTTCACATCATTAATGTTGTGATTTGTTTGTGCTTTGTTGCTGGAATTAACTTTCATAATTACCTATGTTTATTTTTGTTTGAGATTTCCTAGTGGGTTTTATCCACACTTTTATCGTGTCACCATTTAGCAAGACTGAAGTTTGATGAAAGTATAAATATAGGTCTAATTAAAGTCGATACAAGAGAGGTATAACCAAGGTATATTCAAGGTATAGATTGGCAAAATTAGGCAATAAAAGCAACAGATAAGTTATAATCTTTGCTAAATTGACCGAGGAATCACATTCATGGATTGGCAAGATTTTCTTCGTCAAGAGGCGGGTAAACATGGCTTGTCACCAGAGCAAGAAGAGACTTTATTGGCGGCGCTAACTCATGAAAATGCCAAAATCAACCAAGTCAAACTTGCAGATACATTAAAAATATCTGAAGCTGCCGTAAAAAGTAGACTAGGAATTATATATGATAAATTTGGCGAGAGTTGTCCTGCATTGGCTAACCAAGAAGGTGCAGGAAAGTTTGAGCTTTTGCGAACTTACCTGAAGAAAAATTATTATCAACCAGATATAAATAGCGCAATTCTCAACCCTGTTACATCATCAAGAATTCCAGCAGAGTTTGAACCGCTAATTAAAGAAAAGATTCGCTCGTTTTGTGGGCGGGAATTTGTATTTAAAGAGTTTGCCGATTTCCTCAAAAACTATCCCAAGGGGTATTTTACAGTGATTGGTGATGCGGGGATGGGGAAAAGCGCTATAGCTGCTAAGTATGTTTATGATAATAAAGCAATTTGTTATTTTAATGTCTTGCAAGATGGACGTAATCGCACGGAATTATTTCTCAAAAGCATTCGTCAACAGCTAATTAATCGCTACCAGTTAGAAAATGCTGAGAATGATGATTTATCAGCTTTGTTAGTTAAAGCTAGTAGCAAAATTCCTGGTGGTGAAAACTTGGTGATTGTGGTTGATGCTTTGGATGAAGTAGAACAAGAACCAGGCGGAGAAAATATTTTATATTTGCCTAAGACTCTACCAGATAAGGTTTATTTTTTGTTGACGAGGCGACGCTATGAACCCAGTAAAAAGCGCTTATATACTGAAGGTGTCGAGCAAGTAGAGTTAAATTTAACTGCAAATCAGTATATTGAATTAAGTCGTGATGATATTCAAGAATATATTCGCTTCATTCTCAGCCATGACGCAGAGTGGAAAGATGGTCTGAGGAAGTGGATGCAAGAAAGAAATATTGCTGATGAAACTTTTATTGAGCAGGTAGCAGAAAAAAGTGAAAATAATTTCATGTATCTGCGCTATGTTTTACCAGGGATTGCGCGGGGTTTTTATAATGACTTGAGTTTAAAAGAATTACCAGATGGTCTTGAGCAATATTATCAAACCCACTGGGCGCGGATGGGGATGAATAACAAAGATGAAGAAATTAAAGTAATTATTTTGTTTATTTTAGTAGAAATTGGCACGCCCATACCTTGTGAAATGATTGCTGATATTGCCGAGAAAGATGAGTTTGAGGTGCAAAAAGTTTTAGATGACTGGTTAGAGTATTTGAAAAAACAGAATGTAGACGGAGATGATTGTTACAGCATCTATCACGCCAGTTTTTTAGATTTTCTCCAAGCACAAAGAGCATTGCAAGCCAAGCGACAGCTATTTACAGAGGTAAATCAACGCATTGTTAATTACTGGGAAAAGAATATTAAATATTCATAGCAGGTAGGGTGTGTTATGCCGCAGGCTAACGCACCTTAATTCTTTTTTGATGATTAGTGTTAGAGAAAAAGTTGTTGATTGTTGGGTTTCGTTCCTCAACCCAACCTACATATTGAAAAATATAAAATGAAATGGTCGAAACAACTGATAAATCTTTATCTAAAAAGTCTTACAAAGTCAAAGCTTATCTGGGCAGATATCCTTATAATCTGGTCAACTCCGGAAATTTAGAGAAGTATTACCAAACCCTGACTGATTTTGATTTCATTAATGCCAAAATTAATCATCCTGAGTTTGGGGTGCAGTCTTTAATTGAAGATTATGATTTGATTGATAGTGCTGAAACCTCTGAAAACTTCAAAACTCTCAAATTACTTCAAGGTGCATTGAGACTATCCGCCCATGTTTTAGTAACAGATAAGCAGCAATTAGCGAGTCAATTGCATGGAAGGTTACTACATGAGAATATGCCAGACGATATTCAGGCATTATTAAGACAAATTCAGCAACAGACAACTACCCCTTGGCTGCGTCCCGTAACCCCAAGCTTAACGCCACCAGGGGGACGCTTAATCCGCACCCTCACAGGTCATAGTTCCTTTGTAAATGCGATCGCCCTCACTCCCGATGGTCAAAGGGTGATTTCTGGTTCATCTGACAACAGCCTCAAAGTCTGGAATCTGCAAACTGGAGAGGAACTATTCACCCTCAAGGGTCATCGTAAGCCGATAAGTGCGATCGCCGTTACCCCCAATGGCAAACAGGTGATTTCCGCATCCCGTGACAACACCCTCAAAGTCTGGAATCTGGAGACAGGGAATGAACTGTTCACCCTCAGTGGTCATAGTTCCTTAGTAAATGCGATCGCCGTTACCCCCAATGGCAAACAGGTGATTTCCGCATCCTGGGGCAACACCCTCAAAGTCTGGAATCTGGAGACAGGGAAAGAACTGTTCACTTTTCCTTCGGAACGCTACGCGAACAGTGGTCATAGTAACTGGGTTAATGCGATCGCCGTTACCCCTAATGGCAAACAGGTGATTTCCGCATCCGATGACAACACCCTCAAAGTCTGGAATCTGGAGACAGGGAAAGAAGGATTTTTTAGTTTGATAAGGAATTTCTTTAATATAAGACAAAAATTCACCCTCAGAGGTCATAGTTACTCGGTAAAAGCGATCGCCGTTACCCCCAATGGCAAACAGGTGATTTCCGTATCCTTAGACTGTACCCTCAAAGTCTGGAATCTGGAGACAGGGAAAGAACTGTTCACCCTCAGTGGTCATAGTGACTTGGTTCAGGTGATCGCCGTTACCCCCAATGGCAAACAGGTGATTTCCGCATCCGATGACAACACCCTCAAAGTCTGGAATCTGGAGACAGGGAAAGAACTGTTCACCCTCAGTGGTCATAGTCACTCGGTTAATGCGATCGCCGTTACCCTCAATGACAAACAGGTGATTTCCGCATCGCTTGACTCTACCCTCAAAGTCTGGAATCTGGAGACAGGGGAGGTAATTGCCACTTTCATAGGGGAATATCCTATGTCTTGTTGTGCAGTTGCACCTGATGGCGTGTCAATTGTGGCGGGGGATTCTTCAGGTAAGGTGCATTTTTTGCGTTTTGAGGGGATGAGGGGTAAGTAATTTTATCTGCCAAAGATTTCGTTGACGTTAATGTTTACATCGCTTAAGCCTGGAATTGATAAAGTTTGACCGCTAGCAAACTTTTGAATATGCTGATATCCTGCGGCGGTGGGTTGTTGATAAACTTCGACAATTTGCTCATTAATATCTACTAACCAAACTTCAATTATGTTTGCTTCTGCATATAAAGGGATTTTCTGTTCTCGGTCATACTCAATAGTTGAATCAGCTACTTCAATTAATAAAAAAATATCCTGGCGTTGGGGGTGTGCTGTGGCGTAAAAATCATCATGGGGTTTAAGTAATGCTACATCAGGCTGAGGTTCTGAGTTATCGTTTAATCTAATAGGATTTTGCGCCGCAACTATAACGCGCTTTCCTAACAATTGCACTAACAAATTAATCAGGCGATTTACACAAGCCGCGTGTTTTGTCCCAATAGGCGACATCTCAATAATTTCTCCCCGGATCAATTCCACTCGGTCATCTTCTGTGAGAATCCCCGACTCAAGCATTTTGTGATATTGCTCAACTGTGAATTTCCGTCTTAATAACTGCACAGATATCATTACCTCCACTGTCTTCTCATAGTTTGTCTCACATGATTGAATCTTTTAAATGAAGTAATTTTAGTCAAAAATAATGCAGGATGAACCACCAAAAGACCCATTTTTAGAACAATTATGTCAAGGATATACTGAAAATGAAGTTATTGAAATAAAGCAATACTTAGCTGACTGGGATGCTTCAACATATATCAGTGTTTCCCAAAGTATTCTAGACCATGCCTCTAGAAAAGAGTTCGATCCATTAAAATACTTAAGAAAAGCTGATAACTTCAATAAAAAGAGAGCAGTAAGAGTTCCAAAAGCTGGATACCGCCCTGATGGTTCAGCAGTTTATCGAAAAGGTAATGAATATTTAATTGTCCGCACTGATAAATTAGGGATAGAAAAAATAGTTACTTATGGAGTAAATGATGACTGAAGCAACTTTAAATACTCAAAGCCCAGAAATGAAAAGGAATTACATTATTCAATTACTAGAGCAGTTAACTATTGATTACCGCAACACTAAACAAGAACGCCAAGAAATTGCTGCTTTATATGCTAGTTCTGAAGAAGAATTTACACTTTTAGAAGAAATCGAACTGTTAACAGTAGATATCAGAGGTTACGCCAGTCAAATCCAAGCGCGAGGTCGAATTGAAAATACACAACAGGCTATTGAGAAACTGCAAAATATGCGAATATTTGATATTTCAGTGATTGCTCAGTTTTATTTTGCTAATCTTCAAGCATACAGACAAATTAAAGCCTATTTGCAAATGTTAGATTACCTGCGTTTATTGATTATTGAGTATCTGCAACTAAACCAGCAATCACAACC
Source organism: Calothrix membranacea FACHB-236 (assembly GCF_014696315.1). Taxonomy (GTDB): domain Bacteria; phylum Cyanobacteriota; class Cyanobacteriia; order Cyanobacteriales; family Nostocaceae; genus Aulosira; species Aulosira membranacea. Next base: position 40,087 of record NZ_JACJPX010000066.1, on the reverse strand, counting down.
GGAATTTGTTTAGTTATATTTATCAGCTATACAGAATAATTATGAATTCACTTCCCAAACCACCTACTACAATCAATTCCAGAGGACATCCAAGAGAGTTTGAGCAAATTATTACCGAAAAAAGCCATAATTTTATCGGTCGTGAATTTGTATTTACGGCGATTAATGAATTTATTCACCGTTATCGCCAGGGTTACTTCACCATCACAGGCGCACCCGGTAGCGGTAAAAGTGCAATTCTCGCCAAATATGCCACAGATAATCCTCATGTTGTCTATTACAACGTTGAACTTGAGGGTAAAAATCGCGCAGAGGAATTTATTAGCAATATTTGCACCCAACTTATAGAGATTTTTGCTATTGATAACTTACCTGTAGAGACTTTCAATATCACATCTCTACATCAGTTAATTCAGCAAATCAGCGATGAGTTAAAACCTCAGCAAAAACTCATCATTACTATTGATGGTTTAGACCGCATTGACCGCAATAGTCAATCTCCTGGTACAAATTTATTTTATCTTCCCCGCTATCTCCCAGATAGAGTTTATTTTCTCCTCACCCGCCGACCTTTTTTGAGAGATAAATCTGGTTTATTAATTGAAACACCATCCCATATTCTTAATTTAGCAGACTACTCAGAATCAACTCAGCAAGATATTCAAACATATATTCAACAATATTTAATTCACGAAGATATAAAAGCTTGGCTAAATCATCAGCAAATCAACGAGCAAGAACTTTGCACTCACCTTGCTACTAAGTCAGAAAATAATTTTATGTATGTCAGCCAAATTTTAGCCGCTATCTCTGAGGGTTTATATCCAGAATCTTGGCAATACAATCAAATCCCGCCTGGTTTAGAAACATATTATCAACAGCATTGGCAAAACATGAAAGCTGCAAATCAAGATGAGGAATTTAGCCAAGCTGTATTGAAAGTTTTAGTTAATCAACCGCAGCCCATCTCTGTAGAAGCAATTGCCGAAATTCTCAATGCAGATGAATTTGATATTGAGGAAGTGTTAGAGAATTGGTTTGAGTTTTTAAATCATCAACAAATATCAGGTGCAGAATATTACAGATTTTATCATACAAATTTCTGTAAATGGTTAGCAGATAATATCAATTGAGAAAAGCAGAAAATAGGTAAATATATATAAGGTAGGCATTGCCTGATTAAAAACTGAATATGCTGGGATAATATTATATTTCATGAGGAAATTAGCTCATAATTTTTGATTAATACCAATTTAAATAAGTTGGCAATATATAAAATTATTGTAGAGGGCAAGGCAGTGCCTTGCCCCTACATATTGGTTTAACTATTTTTGCAAATTGGAATAATAAATCTTACATTAATTTGATTTTTACTTTATAAATAACCTCTAAATGCGTGAGAATAATAAGAAATTTACTACTTTAACTAAAATACTAATGACAACTCTCAATTTAGATACCCTCACTGCGGCTTTCGCAGATATCGAAACTATCACCGACCCCGCCCAAGTCGTCAAATTATCCCAGGACTATTACACCTTTAGCCCGGTTCTCGTACCCAAATTAGCCGGGAAAGTGGGCGATATCGTCGTCCGTCCCGCCAACGAAGCCGAAGTGATTAAGGTGGCTGCAATCTGCGCCAAACACCGCATCCCTGTAACAGTGCGGGGTGCAGGTACAGGGAATTACGGCCAATGCGTACCCATGCATGGCGGTGTAATTCTCGATATGACCAAAATGCACGAAATTCTCTGGGTAAAACCAGCGGTAGCGCGGGTGGAAGCTGGGGTGAAATTGGCAGCTTTAGATAAAAAAGCGCGAGAAATTGGCTGGGAAATGCGAATGGCTCCATCTACCTACCGCACAGCCACCATTGGCGGCTTTATTGCTGGGGGAAGTGGGGGTATAGGCTCAATTCAATATGGATTATTAGGCGATCGCGGTAATCTTTTAGGTCTGCGAGTGGTAACTTTAGAAGATGAACCCCGCATCATCGAGTTACGCGGCGATGATGTGCAAAAGGTCAACCATGCTTGGGGTATTAATGGCATCATCACCCAATTAGAACTTCCCTTAGCCCCAGCCTATCCTTGGGCGGAAGTGATTGTTACCTTTGACGACTTCATGACAGCCGCCAAGTTTGGCTATGCCCTGGGTATTGCTGATGGCATGATGAAGAAATTAATTAGTGTATTTGCATCGCCTATTCCCCAGTATTTCCATGCTTTACATGAATACATTCCCCAAGGTAAGCACCCAGCATTTTTAATGGTTGCTGAACCGAGTTTAGAATTTCTACCAGGATTAGTCCACCAATATGGCGGAGAAATTACCTATCAAAAACCCGCACAAGATGCAGGTAAAGGCACTCATTTAGCCGAATTCACCTGGAACCACACAACATTACACGCCCGCACTGTCGATACTTCAATTACCTATTTACAAAGTATCTTTCCGCCCGATGCGAGTTTGCAATTAGTTGAGCATTTATATCATCATTTTGGTGATGAAGTAATGATGCATTTAGAATTTTTTAGAGTTAGAGGTACTGTGATTGCTGGTGCTTTACAACTTGTTCTTTACACCACAGAAGAACGCCTCAATGAAATTATCCGCTACCACGAAGCGCAAGGTGTAATGATTGCCAATCCTCATACATATATTATTGAAGATGGCGGCAGAAAAGTCATTGACCCTGAACAGTTAAAATTTAAAGAAATGGTTGACCCCTATGGGTTGATGAATCCTGGTAAAAGCAAAGTTTTGGAATTTAAACACAATAATTAGTAATACCAAATCAAATAATGTTTGCGACACATCAATAGATTCTAGAGGGCAAGAGGGCAAGAGGGCAAGGCAGTGCCTTGCCCCTACAATCTGTCGCAATACTTGTCGGTTAAGGGCAAAAGGGGAAGGGGAAAAGGGCAAGAAAAACCTTTAACCCTTACCCTTTCTCCTGCGGAGACGCTACGCGTAGCTTGCTTCCCCGCAGGGGTACACCTTTTCCCAAAACCAAATTCCGAGTTGAAAATCCTTAACCGAGCAGTATTGCAATCTGTCGCATTCTTTTTTCAAATTGGTATAATTACGAAAGTAGAAAAATTTAGGTTGAAATTTTACTTAATTTAGTAATATTTAGAACCCCGGCTTCTTGAAGAAGTCGGGGTTATGAGCAGCATTTTTTGCAAATATCTTGGATTAATTAATCATGATTCCCCTCTTAAATCTGCAACAAATTCGCCATTAATTGGGGGAGTGGCAAGACAATTATAACTAACAAAGCCATTGATAATAAACCTAATATGTCACGCCCATTATCTAGGTCGGTGACATCATTAAGTGCAGGTTCATCAACTAAGGGGATGAGCCATAAAATAATCGCCCAGAATAAATATTCAGATTGGATTAAAGACAGCAGTAACAACAATAAGCGAGCAATTTGACCAATTGCGATCGCAGTTCTTTGTCCAAAAATAGCATGGACAATATGACCACCATCTAACTGTCCAACTGGCATCAAATTTAATGCAGTGACAATTAATCCTAAAAAACCTGCGACTGCAACAGGATGTAAGTCAATCGCTGATTGTGCAGTCAACGCATTTCCTAGCGCTAATTTTGACAGCAGCGCTAATAAGATGGAATATTTGGGATTGAGTGCATCAGGGTTTAATATACTGGTTTTTTCCGTCAGCGGAACTATCTCAGAATGAGCTAAACCCCAAATTAATATTGGTAATGTGGCAATAAAACCCGCAATCGGGCCAGCAATACTCACATCAAATAAAGCTTTGCGGTTAGGGATAGGACTCCGCATCTGAATAAATGCGCCAAATGTTCCTAAGAAAAAAGGCACAGGAATAAAATAAGGTAGCGTTGAGCGTATTTTGTAATACCTCGCAGTTAAATAGTGTCCTAGTTCATGGATGCCCAAAATCGTCATTAATGCTAAAGCATAGGGCAATCCCTGAAGAAACATATTGGGGTCAGCTTGTAGTGCTTTTGCATCAACACCAGCAATTCTGGTTCCTATTAAGGTAGTAGTAATTAAGGTAGCCACTAAAAGCAATAATGCTAATCCTGGGCGCGTTAGCTGTTCGCCCTTAGCAGAATTTGCAGATTTAGCCGCTTGAGTATTGGGAACCAACACAAAGAAAGGCTTACTATTGATACCTTCTTGAAATATCAACAGAAAGCGATCGCCAAATTGGCCTTCGATATTAGACTTAATTTGCTGGTAGGCTTGGCTTGGTGTAGTTCGCAACTGACCCCTACAGATTACCGCTTGGGGTCGGTATTCAATGTTTTGAATGTAGTATGTAGACCAGGGAAAACAATTTCGCAGCTGGGTTTCTTCCGTTGGCTCTATGGGACGCACTGTTACTGGTTCTGCGGTAGGATGAATAACCGATTGTGATTCAATGGCTTGGGGTTCTGTTTGTTTATCTATAGGTGTTCTCCGTCCCCATTGAAATAACAGCCAGTATAACAGAACGCAGATGATTGACGACCAGAGAATCAGTGATGAGGGTGGCGGTTGTTTCGTACCATACATTAGTGTCCATCCGGTTAACAAAAATGCTGGTGTCATTAAAACTAGCCATAACAACCAGACGGGTGTCTGGGTGCTATGGGCGACGACACGCTGCACCATTAGATAAGTAGCTAGTCCCAGTAGGAGGAGAAACCAAAATGTCATTTGTTCTTCAGTGATTTTGAAAAAATGTCCCACCTGTAGCGTTAGCACCACAGCCTTCACTACTAGCCAGACGATAAAACCCCAATTTTTTCACAACGGTTAACAGCAATTATTCATTCTCAAGCTTCTTGCCTAAAGAAATTGAACTCTGTAACCAAACGAATTAGACAACTCCTCAACTTCGGTTTTTTCTTATGTGCCCCTTACCCCAACAGCCAAATCATACAGTTAAGCCACCAAGGGCTGTGCTCGCGCAAAATATTTTTGCATTTCCGCCCAATCGGGACACATTAGGGGGAACCTCTTATTTTATTGTAAGAAATGAAAGTAATATCCTGATTGATTTTCCTGCTTTTGAGCCGACAAATTTAGATTTTTTGCGATCGCATGGCGGCGTGCGCTGGCTATTTATCACACACCGCGGTGCTATAGGTAAGACAGCAGAAATTCAGCAAGCTTTAGGTTGCGAGGTTGTAATTCAAGAGCAAGAAGCTTATTTGTTACCAGAATTAACAGTCACCAGCTTTGGGCGGGAACTGACTTTAGATGCAACCGCCCAAGTAATTTGGACACCAGGCCATTCTCCTGGCTCATCTTGCCTTTACTACAATTACTTGGGCGGAGTTCTATTTTCGGGTCGCCATATAGTCCCCAATCTCCAGGGTGAGCCAGCATTATTAAGGACAGCTAAAACCTTTCACTGGCCACGACAAATTAAAAGTCTTGAGAACTTATTAGAGCGCTTTACACCAGAAACACTACAGTATATCTGTCCTGGTGGAAATATCGGTTTCTTAAGAGGTAAAGGTGTGATCGCTCAGGCTTACCAGAGTCTTGCAGCTTTGGATTTCGGGACTGGAAATTAAGGACATTACGACTCTGAAGTACCTCAACACGATACCAATTTGAAATTATGAAAAGTGCGATCGCTTTTTGGGTGTTGCGGGTGGTGAGAAGTGCGAGCGCATTTGTGGATTTGATGGGGAAATCACATCAATATATTATCGGTAAGGTAGGGGCACGGCATCCACAGGCTTGCGGTGAAATTGATAGATTATCAGTGCCGTGCCCCTACAATGTGGTTGTTAAGAAGTGCGATCACTTTTTTGGTTGTAATTAGGAACTCGTTCCGCCAGCCACCATTGCAGGGATTAACACTGCATCAATCACATGAATCACGCCATTGTCTGCCAAAATATCAGTTTGCAGAACATGGGCATCATTCACTTTAATTGCACCATGATCTGATTCAATAGCTAAAATTGAACCCTCAAAGGTTTCTGCTTCATCTATTTGTACCAAGTCATCAGACCTAACATCCCCAGAAGCAACATGATAAGTCACAATTTTCTTCAGCTTGGGGATATCTTGCAGTAGCGCGTCTAAAGTCCCCTCTGGCAGTTTAGCAAAGGCATCGTCAGTTGGTGCAAAAATCGTTAAAGAACCAGGACTTTTGAGAACATCTGTGAGTCCCACAGCTTGAACAGCCTTCACCAAAGTTTTGAAATTTCCTGCATTAATCGCAGTTTCCACAAGATCCGCCATGAGGTTTAGTTACTTTATTAACTTAGTTTTATAACTTACTTATAAAATGACCAAGCGCTCTCAACCTCTATCAAGAGAGAGGTTAGCAACCATTGCATACCCTACAGTAGATTAATCAGTACTGCTAAACTGGGGAATGACATACAAAGGATGAAGGATAAAGGGTAAAGCATGAAAAAGTTGCATTTCATACTTTATACTTCCACCTTCAGACTTCAGATCACCCCAAAAACCACTGATTATGCTTAAGCGTTCCAAGTTCGAGACAACCCAGTCTCAGATTATGCACCGTGCTGAGGATTTGATTAGTGCAGCCTCAAATCGGTACCGCATTACAGTTCAGGTGGCAAACCGTGCCAAGCGCCGCCGTTATGAAGATTTTGAAAGTGCAGAAGATGCAATGATGAAACCAGTACTCCGGGCAATTATTGAAATGTCCGATGAACTGACTCAGCCAGAGATTATTGGGGAAATATAGGATTGGGGACTGGGGAAAGGTGAAAGGGATAAAAAGCTTTTCCTATGCCCCATGCCCTATGCCCTATGCCCATTTTCAAATTATAGTTTTACAGCTAAATTCAATATTTAAAATGAAGTACTGGACACTGCCAATCGCCTTAATGATCGTGGGTGTAATTTTATTGGGTTCAGGGGTAGATAATGCAAAATATACAAATATTATCGGTGTGCAACCTGCGATCGCACAGCGAATCAGCCCTAGTGAAGTATGGCAGCTAGTCTATCAGCAGTTACCCGATTTCCCAAAAGAAAATCAATATCTCAGTAAAGAAACTGGGAAAGTTGCGGAAAATAATACTTTAGCAGGTCGCTTAATTCGCTATCACATTTATGTGAAAGAGCGTACCCCCAATTACCGCTTAGATTGGAAGCTGACGCTGGCTGATTATCTCAATGTCAATGAAACTATGTATGATGTGACATATCCGGGGTTTGATGTGTTGCGAGAAAATCCCATAGAAGGCGATCGCAAAGCTATTTCTAAGCTTACCCGTAGCCAGCGCAATGCCCTAGTACAAGTATTGACAAACATCTTTAGTAAGAATTCACCAAATACACCATGATGCCAAGGGTGAGGGCTAATTTTGGATTGTGAATGGATTTACTCTACAATCTAAAATCCAAAATCTAAAATCTAAAATCCCCCGATGGAACGAGTCATCAAAAGTGGATCTGGTTGGCGTATTGGCTGGAATCCTCATGCACCTGAATTTAAAGGTCTAGTAGGTACAGACGATTGGGCGATAGAGTTAACCGAAGCCGAGTTAAACGATTTCTGCCGTCTTTTCGCCCAGCTAGCCGACACCATGAAACAAATGGCAACAGAATTGATGGATGAAGAAAAAATTGCTTGTGAGGCCGAAAGCGATTTATTATGGTTAGAGGTTGAAGGCTATCCCCACGCCTACAGTCTGCGCTTCATCCTAAATACAGGACGCTGTGCAGAAGGTAGTTGGGATAATTCAGCTGTTCCTGGTCTATTGCAAGCTGCTGGGATGCTCAAAGTTTTTTGAATTTCCCCCTTGATTATCCTTAAGCTTCTTGCTAATATAGTAATTCTGACCGGGGCGTAGCGCAGCTTGGTAGCGCGCCACTTTGGGGTAGTGGAGGTCGTGGGTTCGAATCCCGCCGCTCCGATTGATAAAATCCCTAGCCCGCTAGTCTTTGAAGAAGATTAGCGGCTTTTTTAGTTTTAAGGGTTTAAACTTAATTCCGCACCAATTTCGATAAAAACTGGTACGAAATTGGTACGCTTATGAAAGCCCGAAACAAAGCTCAGAAAGGCACTGTAGCTATTGAGGATCATGAAGGACGGCTTAGATTGAGATGGTCATATGGGGATAAGCGTTTTAGTTTATCCCTGGGCTTACCCAACACTAAAGTGAATCAGAAGGCAGCACAGCAGAAAGCCACCCAGATTGAACTGGATATAGCATCAGGTAACTTCGATGCTAGTTTGAACAAATACAGGCCAGCTAGCCACAAAATTAATACAGGCATAGCGGATATAACCGTTGTGGAGCTATTCCAGAAATTTAAAGAATATAAAGCTAAGAGTCTTTATTCTAGAAGCCAGGAGAAGTACAACACAGCCCTGCGAAACTTAGAAGAGTTTTTTGGCAATAAGTTGGTCTCTAACATCAAAATTAATGAAGTAGAGACATTTGCAGAGCTTCTCAGCAGCAAACTCTCGCCAATCACTTTAAAGGAGAGACTAACTATAGTCAGGGCTTGCTGGGATTGGGGAGCCAAGCAAAATTTAGTTAGAGACAATCCTTGGATAGAGATACCTAGCAGAGTTAAAGTTCCCCCAAAAGCTCTACCAAAACCCTTTAGTAAGGCGGAGATTGAATCAATTCTTAGTGCTTTTGAGGGGCATAGGGATTATAAGTTTTATTTGCCCTTTGTCAGGTTTAGATTTTTGACTGGAACAAGAGTTTCCGAGGCTACTGGTTTAAGGTGGCAAGATGTAGCTGAAGATTTTTCTCAGATTTGGATAGGCTCTACGCTCACAAGGGGAGTACGTAAGCCAACTAAGACTAATAAAGCTAGGTTTTTTCCCTGTAATCAGCAACTTCAAGAACTGTTGAAGTCAATTAAACCGCAAGAATGCCTATCAGAAGATTTAGTGTTTCCGTCCCCACAAGGCAAAGCAATAAATGATTCATTATTTGGTAAAAGAGCTTGGAAGACCTGTCTAAAGATTGCTGGTGTTAAATATAGGTCTTTCTACAATGTGCGCCATACTTTTATTTCACATTGCTTAGAACTTGGTATGTCCCCCACTACAGTTGCTCATTTAGTTGGTCATGACGTGCAGGTACTATACGAAAATTATGCTGGCTCTGTAATTAGTAAGCCCCAAATACCTGAGTTTTTCTAACATTAAAATAGACCCCTACTCAATAAAGTAAGGGTCTTAATTATTTGGGTGGCTGATTATTCAAGGTAAAGGCGATGCCAGCGGAGGTTAGAAGCACCAGCAGTCTGTGTAGACCGTACTTGAATCCCGCCATTCATGTAAATGTTTGCACCTGGGAGGTTGGTTGAAGTTGTTCCTTCATAAGCAACATCATCAGTGAAGTTATAAAGTCTGTAACTAATAGTGGAACCTGCACGGGGACAGTAAATATACATTTCCAGAAGCTTTTGTGTGGCAAAGGTAGCACCTGCGATCGCAGTCACGTTTTGGGTAGTGCCGTCCTTGGTTGTGAATTGCCAAGTTGTATCACTGCGCCCCACAGAGTATTGGAATCCGCAGAAGTTACCATCCGGGTTGTCTGTGGAAGTAACATAACCATCCCACCAAGCTTTATTATCAGTTGATGGAGAAGTGCTGTACATTCCTACAAATATTCTGGCATTTGGGTAATCTGTATCTGGAAGATAAAATCTTGTGAAGAAGAAGAATCCACCAAAGCCCCTAGCATTAGTACCACGGCAATGTATACCTCTGTTTACACTCAAATTACAGAAGATATTTGTGGTGTTGGGGGTAATTTGTGTGTTTGTGACAGAGGCACTAGCTATATTACTCATGTATGGAATTAGGTCATCCGTAGGCAACACGTTGTGGGAGGTTGTACCAACACGGGAAGCAAACTGCCCTAATGAGGTTTGGATAGATGTACCATCAGCAGGTGTAAACAGGACAACAGAATTCCGTGCCAACCCAGTTTGAGCAATATATTCTCTACCGTCTGGGGTTTGCCACATTGGGAACGGTCTACCCGATATATCTGAGGAATACATCAGGACATTACCGGAACTAGGTGCGCTAGGTTTACTACCAGAAACAACAATATTCTGGCTAGAAATTGTTTTTGTGCCAGTAATGGTTTGATTAGTGTTTGTGGTAACTAGGTTAGAGGTATTAATGCTATCTAATTTTGATTTATCAGCAGCACTCATTGACCCAGGGACGGAGCTTGTAGCTGGAGTACCAGCCATTAACTCATTAGGAGTCATCTTGCGGTTTCCTGCTGTGCCTTCGCTGACATCAACGATAGGAAACACATCAGCAGCACGGTCGAGTGAAGCACCAGTTAAAGCAGTCTCTTGTGAGATTTTGGTATTTGCCATGATTTACTTTTAGGAGTTCAAATTATGAATATTGTTCGCGGACTAGGATATCGCCGTCTTCTCTCAAAACGTATCCATTATCTTCTCGAAGTATGAGTTCTTGAATAAGGAAATCAGCATTCTCCCTGAATAGGTAAGAACCATCTTCTCTTAATAGGAAATCTCCATCTTCCCTTAATAAACTTTGGAAGATAAGTTCAGAAGTTTCGCGTATGAGAATGGAATCATCTTCACGTAAGATATAGGTGCCATCTTCCCTTAAAATGAAAAATTCACTAATAGGATAAGGGGCATTCTCAGATGGGACATATAGTTTGGATATTGCCTGAGATATTCTGTTGATAACCTGGCTAGGTAATGGGCGGCTAAATCCAGCAACTGTGTGTATATACCCAGAGTAATTACTACCACCAATTGTCAGACTACTCTTATATAAATTGGCATCCCAATAACGAAGCCAATTCCAAAAATCCTCACCATTATGTCGCCCACCATTACTAGGTCTAAGGTTAGTGGGTTTAGTCCCATTTACCGGGGTAATTGTGTAGCCACCTTGGATGTTTTTATTATCAATAACGTAAGTTTGTGTAAGACCTCTACCTGCGCCACTATCACCGTGATAATCCCAATACAAACCACCTATTCTTTTTTCTTTACTGATAGCGTAGGAAGCTTGAGTGGCTTTTTCAGTGGCGTTGCCTGCGTTGTCTGAACCAAATTCACCTAAGAATATACAAAGGTCTTGATCTTGTACCCGCGTAATGTAATCTCTTAATTTAGCATTGTATTGTTCTTGGGTATATGAATCGGCATCCCAGCCCCAAGTTTCATAAACGTGAATCCCGAAAAGGATGTTACCGTAATTAACTACAGGAGCATATGGATTATTTGGGTCGCGGAATGATAATAAATTTCTTCCCCGACTGATGATTGCTGAGGAGCCAGTAGGGACTGGATTGGCATTATAACTAACACCTTCCTGTCCATAAAACAAACCATTACAGACGATTGGATTGGTATTACCAGTATCTCTAATTGACTTAATTAGCACTTGGTACATTCTTGTCCAAGCATCTAATTGACTAGCTGGGTTTTGTCCCCCTGGTTCATTTAAAGGTTCAAGCCAAACAAGCGGATTATTCTTATATAGGTTTGCGTAATAAGCACTTATATCAGCGACTTGTTGCAGGGTTGGGTTGCTAGTGTTGGTCAGTATATATCCGGCGTTCTGACCATTTACTGCGTGGCAATATTCAAGGATGCAAACCATTCCTCTGCTAGTGATTGCATCCACAGCATTAGCAATAGATTCAGGTCTGGTATCACCACCAAAAGTTGTATTTAGTGGGTTGCAGCAAACACGTATTGTGTTAATTCCCCACGCCTCAGCATAGTCCATTGAGTCTTCAACGTAGGGGCCAATTTCTCTTCGTTCTGCGCCTATCCAAACAACCCCGGCACGTTGATTTGTCTTCCCATATCTGTAAGCTAGAAAGTTAAAACCACGAGGAATAAACTCTGCACCGTCTGGGTCAAATATTCTTTTACCAACAATATTAAATTGAGCCATATTCTATTAACTGCTAGCCACTAGCGTTCCATTTAAATAAACATTTTTGCCAACTTCTCCTGAAGTAACAGCCCAAACTCTTTTTGTATTTAAAGGAAAGTTCGTAGAAGGATTATCGTAGTTGATTACACTATCAAATTGTGTTGCCCTGAAAGTATTTTGGTCGGCATACCCAAGGATAATGTTCTCGTTCGCTGCTTCATTGGATGTTTGAATAAACCAATTCGATGAAGTGATACTTGGTATATTCTCCCTTACTAATATTGTAGACTCGTGGGATTTTAACCAAGAGCTATCCAGAACCAGAGAATCAGCGGAGAAGTTAACACCTTCAGGGTTGAATATTCCCTCAGAAACTATCTTGGGTTGCTTCGTTGTGTCTTCTTGAAAGGAGTGTCTGGAGTTTTTGCTTTGGTCGTAGAAGCCAACAAGATAACCATCATCTGACCCCACAAACTGTATTAAACTATCCAGGTTTATTAAATTCTTATTAGTAAATGGGATGTCCACTACAGTTGTATTTCTTCTAACCTTCATGCAGGGGCCTCTGTATGAGGAAACAAGCCGGACTATTGAGTAAACAAACTCTAAGTCAGGGATGCCATCTAGTGGTAGAGAATTACTGAAAGATTGTCTGTTTAAACCTAGCCCTAATTGCATGATTAAATTACCCCTTATAGGCTATAACCTTGCCATATTCCAAAGCAAAGTTAGTAATATCCCCGTACAGAACAAACCCGGAAGGTAATTCAACATTAATGGCTGGGGACGTAGTATCTGCACAAGTCAGAACGCTAAATGAAGCAGCTTCAATTACTTGAATGGCAGCCCAGGTGCCTGGTTGCGGAAGAGTACTAGTGACCAAAGCATGACCCTTCTTACCAAGAGAAACTTCGTTAAGGGTTTTAACGCCACTTAGGGTTGTTTCTGTGGAAGCCCCCAGAGGTAATGGAAGATTGGTGTTAATAATTGTATTATTCTGCTCTGTAATGTAAGGGTCGTCAGCAGTACCAGAGCCAGTTGCCCTCATGTAAACATTTCTACCGAAGGCATCTTTAACTTGAATATTTGCCATAGTTCTCTATTAGGTTTTGAACCAAATTACAGGTACGTTACTGGAGCCGGAATAGGCTGTGGGGGCTGTAGAAGGTAGTGATCCATAGGTGAATGCGCCGGACTTACCAATACCACCGTATGTCTGAACACCGGAAAGACCAACGAAGGGGAAGTTAGCAGCCGAAGGAGCCGCCCCTGTTACAACACCACCTGCAGCGCTTGCTGTACTGGTGAAGGCATACCACCCTGCTGCTAAGAACCGAGAGAAAGCTGCATCCTTTTGTCCGGTTGTTCCAATACTGACAGTACCCGCATCCACAATTAAGCTTGAAGCATTGCCATTAGCTACGGAATATATACCCAACCTCATGCTTGCACCAGAAGATGCGGTGGTCACGTTTATGGCAAGCCCAGAGATAGTTACGTCTCTGGGAATATAAGTAAATTGATAATAAATTGTGTTAGCTAGTAAGGTGTAGCTGGATGTAGTTCCTACAAAGAAAGGCCCATAATATAACCCGCTTTCATAGCCAGGGTGAAGAACAGGGATAGTAGTAATAACATTACCACTAGCATCAACAGGAACTACTGTTTGAGCGTATTGCCCATTAGGAAGGGGGTAGTTTCCCCCTATATTTTGGTCAGCAGCAATAATTAAATCCGCATACTGACCATTAGATAAAGCGATTCTTGTCATAGTTAAGTTTTTATGATGTAGGTCACTGCTATGAATGGGGGCATATTTTCATGGGAACCATTGCCACCTTGGGTATTAGTAGTAATTCCTGTACTTGCAGCAGATAAAGACAACCCCGTGCCATTACGTGCGATGGAAACACCTGTCCCTACAGATGTGGTATTAGGGTATATGTTTGAGCCACCAGGTACTTGAGTGATTTCTGCTCCATTCTCTTGGTTTGCACCCCCACCTTGGGCGTATTGCCTGAAGGGATACAAACTATGTCTGTGTCCTGGGTCATTAACTCCATGAACGTGTCCTGGGTCGCTAATAGCATGACTGTGACCTGGGTCATTCACCCCGTGATTATGTGAAGGGATTTGAGAAACATTTAAAGTAACTGTTTCTTGACCACCAGATTGACCTAATGTTCTATTAGTTAATCCAGTACCTTGCCCTGCTCCAAGACCTACTCTTCCCCTGCGATCAGGAACTCTGAAGGTAGTGCTTCCATTTCCACCAAAAGCGGTGCCTATAGCGGCATATAAAGCGGGGTAACTGTTAATTTGATATTCTGCTCCATTACACAATAACCAACCGGAAGGAGCTGTATTTCCGCCATATTCAACCATCATTCCTGGAGGGAATACTTGAGTTGTCGGAATAGTAGAAGGAGAGATTCGGTCAACTAATTTATCTCGTAGGTCTGTTATACTTCCGCTTAAATCACCGTTAGCGGTTGTGATTCTTGCTAAAGGGAAAGATTCATTAGGCAACACACTGGATTGTTGAACAATTCCGGTACTTCCTACAAATATATAGACCGTCGAATTATCAGGTACGTTAATAGACCCAGCGGAGATAGTAACAATATTTCCATTGCTGAGTAGGACAGAACCACCTAAATAATTAAAGGTTAGCCCTGAAGATTGGCTAACCTTTAATCGGTCGTAGAAGTTGTAGAATCGGGATTTAATTTGGTCGTTACCATCATCGAGATAATTATCAAGTATCTTCGGCCCGTGACCTATATAATCCTGACCATCTGGGATGGGGTATGCGATCGCATTTGCTTGCTCCGCATAAAAAACGTCCCCGTTTTGGAAGACCTGTCTCATATTTATTTATTCACAAATTAATTAAAATGCACTCAGAGCTACCCTTTTCCATGTGTTAGTAGCCGTACACACGTACAAATAGTTAGGAGAGAATTTAATATCTCCTGGATTACCAGTTGCAGATGAGGAGAAATCAGCTACTAGGGTAGTGGTAAGGCTTGTGCAGTCCAAATTACCATTAACTTTCGTATTGTCATTTAGGATGATATTACCTGTGTTGCGTGCGATTGCAATTGAGTAATCTAAATAACTACCAGCATCGTCATGTCGAGTAATAACAAAATCAGAACCAACATTGCTGCCTGATTCTGCATCCTGAGATTTTAGAATTTCCCAACGAATTGAACCGGAATTGTTAGAGAACCTAACACAAGACCTTGAGTTAGAATTTGCTCGAATATCTAACCCAGGAGTATAAACACCAGTTGGGTTAACAGTAATTGTGGTGCTAAAAGTAGTTGCCCCATTAAATGTTGCACTACCGCTGAATGTAGAAACACCATAGAAAGTTGGATTACTGTTTGGGGCATAAAGAGCAAGAGCATTCTTAATA
Source organism: Calothrix membranacea FACHB-236 (assembly GCF_014696315.1). Lineage (GTDB taxonomy): Bacteria > Cyanobacteriota > Cyanobacteriia > Cyanobacteriales > Nostocaceae > Aulosira > Aulosira membranacea. The sequence continues at coordinate 24,766 of NZ_JACJPX010000066.1, read as the reverse complement.
TATGCTGTAGTGGCTATCCTGGTTGAGTTGTCAGAAGTGTTAGGAGTTGTTGATTTAGGACTACCTGTGAATATTGGGCTATTTAGTGGAGCAAGGGTAGATATCAAGTCCCGAACCCAAGCAGTGTTGGCTACTCGTGTACTGTCATCCCCACCTGCTGGTGTTGATACATTAACAGCTCTTGTTGCACGGTCAATATTGATGCAGTAACCTATGAGATTGCCAGCATCATCGTAAGCATTGATAGTGAGATTTGAACCAACATTAGAGCCAGATTCACCAGTAGCGTCTTTGAATATTTCCCATCTTGGGATGCCTGTGTTACTGCTAAATCTAATAACAGAACGTGACCCGCTAGCTGATCTTACTTCCAACCCAGGATTATAAACGCCGGGAGATCCAGTGCTTGCTGGCGTAACCCTAAGAGTATTGTTGAAGTTAGAAACACCAGTAAATGTAGGTGTATTGACTTTAGCTTTTAGAGTAATATCGCTAGCAATTGATTCTATTTTGTTGTAAATAGAATTCTGACTTGCGGCTAATCCTGAACCATTCCAACTCGAACCATAAGGCTCCGCAGAACCCAGAATTAATTCTCCATTAGGCTCCACAGGAATTAACATCCAGTAAGCGCTGTTTGTAGGAGGAATACCTACGGCTGGTGTTGTGTTCCTGAAGATATAAGTTCTATTTAGGTAAACTACTAAATCCCGATATCGGTAAGTTGTGGCGGAGTTATAATCACCACGAGGGAAAGGCCCACCAATGTTAGCTGATAAGTTAGGGTCAGCAGCAATGATTTGAGCAATGCGTAATGCCCCGGTGTCCAGTACATCATTTACCATTCCAGTAGGAACTAAAGTTCCTAGCTGAACGGGGGTTGAGTTGGGAACTAAAGCGTAGAAATCCAAGAGCGCAGGCTCAATTAAATTACCATCTCCATCAGTTTTGAAGAATTCAAACCTGTAAGTGATTTTCTTAGTTTCAGATTCCTGTAGATTTATATCTACAACACCACTGGTGATAGTAAATAACTTTGGCTCAACAACAGTAATTGTGTCTGGGTCAGGAGAAATATCCATCATTGTCCCTGACAAAGTAACCCTTAACTTACCAGTTATAGGGCTACCCCCAGAATCGAGGAATGTTCCTAATATTTGAGTCATTTTTAAAAATTTAAATTAAACTTACAGCAGAATGTAGGTGAAGAGTTGAGTGTCATCTACAAGTAGGTAATCCTTAATCACAGAATCGTTGAATTGGATTTCCGACCTGCACCAGCATGGGCCAAATAAAGTATTCAATTTATTTACTAAATTAACTACGGGGGTGTCTCTGTAGAGTTCCTTTAAGTAAATGACATACTCCCAGGAACTCCTGCCTAATGGGTCTACCCCCAATTTGCTTTGCCCGAATATGAAATCACCTTTGGATGCAATCTCATGTGCTATATCAAAGCATCGCAAAACTGTGCTGAGGCATTCTCTGGAACCTTTATTATTCCAAATCTTTGTATAGGAATTAAATAGAAGATTCCGCTTGTGACTCTCCAGCCAGTTCTTATCCCAATAGATTCCTGTGAAGCCACATAAAGGAGCAAGAAAATCTAACCAATTAGCATCACAAGTCAGCGGGTTGAGTTGTCTGGGAATATCATCAATTTTGTCTTTAGTAGCAATTAATAATTCATCCCAGAAAGTTGTTAGATAACCTGTTACTTGATTGTCCCGGTAAACTTCTGGTAATCGTGAAAATATAGGGGCTTTTTCTACAACCCAGGCTTGATAAGTTTGCATTAGAGTTCACCGATAAAATCGACTGGCTCCCCGCTTCCCCGAACAGATTCATAAATCACACCCCGATCGTCAACTAGCTGAATGAACAAGCTGTAAGGGTATGGCAGGGTGTAATCGTTCGGTATTGCTATGTTGGTCGGGGAGCCATTCAAGCTAAGTGTTTGAATATTAATTATTCCGCCAGTTAATCGCAGGTGATATTCCACCTCATTCATGAGAACATCTTGACCAACTGGGTAGGTGGATGGGTTTAAGTAATTCTGGTAGGCTTCCCACAAGTCAGCTACCACTTGGTCAACATTTGCGCCAGGAGTTAGCCGAGCAATCAAAGAACCGCTAATATTTAGCAGCTCCATTGGGCTTATATAAAGCTGTGTACCGAGTTGAATTCTGCGGCTGAGTGAACTGCTAACTAAATTGATTTGAGCGTCGTTAGCGGGTTCCTGGTTGGCATTAAGTAGGAATAGATGTACAGCACCTAATTCGGTTTCTGCTTTATTCTTAGATAGCAACCCGATTGCCTTAGCAACAGAACCTTGACCAAGGATAGTCTCAGCAGCTATTTCAAAATCATCGGCTGATACAAGACTTCTGACTCGCAGTTCTGTTAATCCCCTAGCAATTGTTTGGTCTAAGGTTTCAGCATCAGTACCACCACTTGCAGGCTGAACGTTAGTTACTTGGGAAAGGAAACTTAGCGGTTGTGTGGGGCTAGTTATTGTATAGGCAGATAAATTATAAGCGCTACCAACTTCCTCTGCTGTAGCAGTTACAGAACCACTGGTAAGCCCTGGGGGAATTACTAAGTTTGCATCTGTGAAGAATGAATAAGTACCAGACGAATCAACAACTTCAAATCCTTCTGGGATTGTGAAAGGAGTGTTTTGTGGGGCTGTAAGTGTAAAGTTTAAAGTAGTAACTGCTTTAGTGCCTAGAGATTGCTCTACTCCAGTATTTTTTAGGAATTGAACAACTAAAGCTAAGGGTAATTTATTAATGTAATAAAGTAATTCTGAACCTGCGAAGGCTTGACCTTGGATTAAAGCAGCTACAGGTGAGTTTTCTGAGAAGTCATTTAATTGACCCTCGGAAGCGTTAAAAACTCGAACCTGGGCTTGAGATACCAAATCTTCTTCATTTCTTTGGTCAAGCACCACGTCGTCCAATGGGATTGAAGATATATCGCTCATAACGTAATCACTAATGTTTCATCCTTATCTTCATAACTCCAGTAGACAGTTATAACTGCTTCACCTTGATCATTAATGCTCCCATTTACCTGAAAATCTACTCCAGGTATATAAGAGATTAATCCTTCTCTAATTTCAGCAGATATGGTTGTCATATCTTGGATTGAATCAAACAGTGGGTCTTGCATTCCATATTGTGGACGCATGACTCGCTCACGGGGCATGGTAGAAAGAAAAGATAATATATGCCCTCTAAATAAATCCCCTTCCTGGGCTACATTTAAAGTGCCTTGCACAGGATTAATACTTAATGGGAATGAAATCCCCTTTGTGATTGCCATTCTAATAATTAGTGTTTGCGTAATTAATTGTGTTACCAACCCTTATTTGTGATGGTATCGCCATCCGTATCCACGGCTCCAACAGTAGCGATTTCCTTACCATTAATAGACATAGTGCCTGTGTTTACGAAATGAATACCAAAACCACTGCAGTCAATGGTTAATACTCCTCCACCCATTTGTGTTGTGCCATTACTGTAGAGTTTAATAAACCACTGACCAGCTTTCAGCATCACATACTGAGCTGCCACTAAGGTGATGGCTTGCAGAGCTTCCATCAAGATATTTTTCTTAACTTCAACTTTGAAGTCTTCTTCGGCTTTGTGTGTTGCATTTTTATTGGTAGCAGTAGATAATTCACCACTGACAGTTAATGTATCGTTGCCACCAACTTCTACCTCCCTGTTGCCAGGGATGCCTTCTGAATAATCATTTTGTGCAGAATCTTTAGTTCTGGGTGGATTGGTTGCATTCACTGTTGATAGATAAAAACCATTAGTTTCCACACCATCAACGTAGAGAATTAAAACAGTCTGCCCCACAGCAGGTAGTGGCGGGTCTACTTGAGGGTTTGGCAATAATCTTCGCAACCAATCACTTTCTAAACCCGGAGAAGATGGCAGAGATACTTTAATCCTGCGCTTATTCTCCGGGTCACTATTGTTAGTCACAACAGCAAGGACTGGGTACTGATGTCTCCCCTGCTGGTCTAGCGCAATCTGAGAAGCCGAGGATTTGGCCCCCAATCTTGTATTTCGCAAATAATGCTCCGGTTATTATCTAAATTGGTGACTTTGACTTTATCTCCAAACTTTAGATAATCAATCATTCCTGCAGAGCCAAATTGTCCTGCTGCCGATGGATTGTTATATCTCATTGCACAACCCAAGACATTATCAGGGTCTAACCTATTACCCCTTGAACCAACACGGTCATTAAACAGAGATGCTTTAGTACTTTCAAAAATCACCCTGCCTGACTTATCAGAGGCATCAATGACTGGATTACTAATAGAATTTACATTTGTGTTTTGTGCTGTGCTGGGGGCTTCTACAGTGTCTAATCCACCCACTTTTTCAACGTAGGTGAAATACTTATCAACTAAACTTCTGTCAGCATCCAATACAGTAAAGCTACAGCTTGATTGAACTTTACCTTCCCCTAAAGTTACTGATGCTTTAATTAGCTTCCCGTCACCAATAGTAAAAGTATCCCCAGCTTGTTCTCCTAACTTGCCAATAGTTACTTTAATGTAGGGGTCGATGAGCATTTGTGATTGTTTGCTATTTATAGTACCCATGAGATTGTGCGCCATTCCTTCTCGCCAATGGAGTCAACAACACTCTTAGTAAGTGAGGTTAAATCTAAATCCTTTAGTACCTTATCTACTTCATTAGTAACTGCTTTCTTGAGGCTGTTTTCTACTTCCTTAGCTGTAGGAATTTTTATAGTTCTGCCAATTTCTATAGCTTTAAAGATGTCCAGGTCATTCATTTCTGCTAATTCTCTCCACTGAGAATAGTCCCCCATAACTTCATTAGCTATATTTGCCAGTGAGTCACCAACATTAATTTGTAGTGTTGTAGGTCTGACCATTTATTTAACCCCCAAGGTATTGGAACTGGTATTCAAAACACCATCCTTGTAGGTGCCAATTGTCCCAAGAGTTTGAGATTTGGAATTGAATAAAGTCACTACACCACTATTGGATGTAGATAATTTATAGTTGTTAATCCTCACAATAGAGGAGATAGTCTCTGGCAGCTTTTTTATATTCTGATTTAGCCATTTTTTAGCCTTGGAAGCAGCGTCTTCCTTCTGCCTATCTGTTAATACTTTTGATTTATTCAAAGCTGTTTTAAGGCGATTCTCGGAGGTTTCTGCTATAGCTTTATTAGGTAATTGGCTTAATGGTATTTCTAGGAAAGTTATATCAACTCTTGCTGATGCAACCTCTCCATTTAACCAACTTGTCTCTTTCCAACTTAAGTCAGTAATGACGGCAGGCCCGAATGAATCCTTCCCCCATTTAAAATAAACAGGAGATGGGGCATATTTGCCATTTGCGGGGTCAGCAATCATCAACGCTTGTAATCTATCAAGAAGTAGTTGGCAGGTCTTCCTGCGCGAATAACTCTCTAATATTAGGTCTGTAATTTGGAGAGTTAAGCCTTTTGTACAGCGATAGAATTGTGAAGGTGTGGATGTTAATGCTGCAGTCCCTTCGTCATATTTGGCTTGTCTTGAGTATGACTTTTCTTCTGGATTATAGAGAAAAGTAAAAACAGATTTATTTAATTCATCCACGAGATAAGCATAAATACCTTCAACCTTATCTGCTGGATTTAAACCAGAAATTACTGCTTCATTCATAGTTGTTGAATATAAAAAAACTCCCCTACTTTTTAGTAGTAGGGGAGGTTGTTATGTTGTAGCGGTTGAAAAATGTGTTTGGGAGTATTTCTCATACTCTCTCGTGAGGAAATTGCCTATATCTCTGGCTATGCTCTCAGCATCTGTGGCTTGAGTGTATATGGTGATATTTCCTATATTTAATCCGCCTCTACCACCAAAATTATTAAGTAAATTAGCTTGCTGCTGTCGTGTGAGTATTGCTTCTGAAGTGTTAGCAACAACCAACCCGGAACCAGGGGGTGCATTTCTTCTTTCTCTAACAAGAGCCGCTAATAAACCATTAGACATCCCGGATGCTGCGTTAGGTATTGCAGCTTCTGCTCCAGCAGCTATTCCAGAACTTAGCCCGGAATTAGCTGTATTTGGTGTTTGGTTAAGCCCTGGGATTTTTGATATTAAATCAGTAAAATACTGTTGAACGGCATTAAAGAATCCTAAGACTGTGCTGATAGTTCTATTCCACACAGTTACAGCATCTTTCTTGAGATTCTCGAATCCTTCTACTATGAAATTCCAGAAGTTATTAAATGCTTCAGTTATATCTTTCCACTTGACTTTAATTACAGCAATAAGACCTACTACTAAAGCAACAATACCCCCAATAACAAGAGTTGGCACACCCAGTAGAGTTGCAGCCAGCCCTGCTAATCCAACTGCGAATGCTCCTAGAAGAATTGCTCCAGCAATTTTTGCTATGGCTCCCCAATCTAGCGCGGCTAGGAATATACCCAAACCATCAAGCAAACCATTTAATATTTTGCCCCAATCAAGCTTAGTCAGAACTTGAGCCAATATATTTGTAATAAGGGCTAAAACAACGCCTATAACTTGGAATAAAGCACTCCAGTCAATTGAATTAATTCCTTCTATAAGTTTGTCCAGCAGTCCGGTAAGTTTAGACCCGTCTATTTTGAAACCTTTCAGAAATTCTGAAGCGGCTTGTCCAATAGAAGAGAATATGGCTGCATAATCTATGGAGCCTAAACCACTGATTAAAGGATTAATTATGCCTGATAGGGAAGAACCTATGCCTTTAAAGTTGGTGTTTTTAAAGAAATTAGATAAAGAGCCACCTATACTTTTAAAATCAATATTGGCAATCCCTTCTCTGATTTTCTCGAATAATATATTTGCGGGGCTTTTTCCTGTTAACTCCGCCTCTAAATTTACTCCCGTAAAGAAGGCATCTAATTTACTAACCTGTTCTGTAAAATTTAGAATTCCACCCCGCAAGGCATCAAGGAAAGCCGTGTCTTTGATTCCTAGTAAACTAAGAGTTTTACCTATAGCAGCAAATAGACCATCATTACCAATCAGAGCCTTTAGAGTGTCATTGAATGCACTTAAAACAGACTGATTATCTTTTGTCTTTTCATCCAAATCCCTCAGCAACCCGAAGACACCTTGTGAAGGATTAAATAATTTATCCTTGAGTGATTCTAGCAGCCCGCTTACAGAATTGGATGCTGCATTAATGGTTTCTGGGGTAACTAATTGAGCTTGGACAGCTTTTAATATTTCTGCCCTTTCTTTTACTGTTAATTGCTCTAGCCTCTTGCCGGACTCAGCTAATTTCTTGTCTACTAGAGCAAGGAATGCAGGGTTTTTTTCATGAAATAGTAATTGTTGTAACTGCCCTTTAGAAGCACCTCCCAGGAACTGGGCTGTAAACTTACTGACATCCTTACTAGCCACATTAGAAGCAGCAGCTAAGAAGCCCATTCCTCTGGTTATTTCTGTTAAACCATCAAGGAATGCACCTTCATTTAAGACACCATTGGCATCAACGAACGCTGGGACTAGATTATCTTGAATACCTAGTGCTAGGTCTTTATATGCTTGTGTGGAGCCAGGTAAAGCTGCAGCAATCTTATTTAATCTTGCATCTAATACAGCAAAAACTTGTTCTGAATCTTTAAAGCTTCTACCAGTTAGAGCTGCATAAGTGGAAGCAGCAGTAATATTATTTAGTTGTAAATCGGCTGCTTCTTTGAATTTAGAGTTTAGAGCTGACAACCCAGCAGACACACCAGCAAACAATGTTTGGGATAGTAATTGCGCCCGGAAGGTAGCACCTTCTAAACTCTTATTCAGGTTATTAATCACGCCAGAGGCAGCATCTTTGGCGTTTAATTGTATAGTAACCGTGTTGTTATTCGGCATCTAAGAACTCTACTCCCTGCATATCCCACTGCTCCAATTTCTTCTCTGGGGGAGCTTGTTTTTCTTTTAAATCAATGAACAAATATAAGTGGTATAAGCAATCAGATATTTCTGTATCCAAGAGCTTAAAGTAAGCTTCGGTTATTTTTCCACCGCAAGCTATCATCAAATTTTGTAATAAGCTGTTTACTGTAAATGCAGGGAGAGGTTGAACACTAATGTACAGCTTTGCTTGCAATAGCATCAAGTTTATCTTGAAAGCAAGAAATGGCTGCTGCCAACCTCTCGAGGTCAGTAAAGTCCAATTCATCCAGCAGATCATCAAATGTAACACTATCTCTGTTACCAAACTTAGTGATACAAAGTGATGCTAATTTGACTCCCATAAAGGAAACACTTTTATACTCTGGCTCTGCAGAATTCATAAAGCTCTCCAGCAAAAGAAACTGTCTTGTTTTAGGAGATTTCATTACTACTGGAGTACCATCTTTTAATTCAAAGCTAGCTATACCTTCATCAGGATTATAGTTAACTTTGAACTCATTAGATTCGCTAGGCAACTCAGGAGTGGGGGCTTCTTGTTTTGAATTTTCAACCGCTACAATATTTCTCGCCATAATTTCCTATTATTTTAGTTCTGCACTTTCAATGCTGAATTCAATCTGCAGGGTTGTTACTTTGGAACCATCAGCAGTATCAACACCTTCTGCACAACTCCAGCTAGAGATTCTACAACCAGATAAATACCAAGCTTTATTGCCACGGAAGGTATCTGTACCTTGGGTGTTGGTTACTTTCTTAACTGGGCGCAGCACAAGGTCAAATATGCTTCCGTCTTCGTGCCGTTTAATGAAATCAATAGCTGGTTGGTCTTTCTCAGGGTCGTAAGGTTTGCTAACAGTTACGGGCTGATATTCTTTAGTTCCACCTTCAGCCATGCGGGTAGTATTAGACAAACCATCATTGTAAGATGCACGCTTGTAGCTAACTTTAACGCCAGAGAAGGTTGTCCAGTAAATGTTATTCAGCCCAGCAATAGTAATTAGAAAATCACTGTTGCTAATTGGGGAAAGGTCTTGCAATCTCATTATTTAATTCCTCAAATTACTTATACTGCTGGCTGAATTAACTGGGCTTGTACTTGGTCTTGGTTGAGGGGTAGAGTACCAATACTCACGCGAATGGTGTTAATTAGTAATCTTTCCATTGGAGGTGTTGGAACAACATAAACCTCAAGGATCACACTACCTTGCTCTAAGATTTCGGGTGGATTATTCTCAAAATCACACTTAACTTCAAAAGCCTCAGCTTCAGTTGCGCCAAATAATGCTTTACCACGCCATAAACGGGAGCATAATGCACTAGCTGTTTGGGCTATTGTGTTCAAGAGAACCCCTTGACCATCAATTACAGAGAACAGGTCATTGTCAAAGGATGAACGCAAGGAACCATTCAAAACGTTCATGACAACACGGGTGGATAGGAATGTGTAGAACTCAGAAGTGGAACGAGTTCTCATTGCCCATACACAAATACCCTTATTTCTAAGATTTCGGATGATGTTAATACCCAAAGGGTTTAAAGTTTCTTGCTGTTGAGTATTAACCTTTGTCACAACATCCTTAACACCCAGCACTGGGTATTTAGCACCAGCAGGGGGTTGTTGGAAACCTTCTTCACGATATCGACGTGTGGCAACACCAGCTACAGCAGGGGAAGGAGGAACTGTACCATCTTCCAAATCTGTTAGGTAAGGGTAAAAGAAACCGGAGTGACCCTGTGGGCTGGTGTACAAAACACCTTCAGCTTGAGCTTCAGCTACAGTCAACCCAGAACCAGCATCAATTAAGGCAACCCAATCAAATGCTTCATCACTAGCTAAAGCTTCCATTGCGGAGCCAACGGCTAGACGATCAGATTGAGTGGTGATTAATTGGAATACTTCAGGAGCAATTATGAAACCTTGATTCCATCCATCTTCGGAGTCGAAGGAGTTCTCAATTGCATAAACATAATCGCTAGACCCAGGTGTGGTTAGGTTCAAGGCAGCTACTGCCAAATTAGAACCAACTGTAACTGTTAAATTAGCCAGCGGGTCGTCTGCTCTAACAACAACTTTATCTGTGTCTGACCCTGCAACAGCAGTAACTGCATTAGCTACAGAAGAGTTATTAATAGCTGTGAGTAAACCTGTAGCAACACTTGCTAGAGTAGGTGAGGGGCTAGCGGGTGCAGTGTAAGTAACTGCAGTTCCGTTGATTGTGACTGTATAAGCACCTGCTACAGCAGTGGAAACGGTGACTGTAAATCTCTTAGCAATAGGAGTGCGTGTAAAGTAGAGAATGCCACGCCGATCATTGCGGAAGAATAATTTAACAGCAGCCTCACTAGGAGATGCACCAAATACATTTGTAAAATCAGTTAATGAAGTTACTTGGGTAGGAGTTAGGAAGCTCCCAGAAGCACTAGAACCAATCATATAAACTGATTCAAAGGAAGCAACTTCTAATGAGCGATATCCATATGTGGATTCGACAACGCGAACACCAGGAGCCTTAAAGCTGCTAAAAGCGTTGATATTTGTCATATTTAAGGATTTATCTTAATTTCTGAATCGAGAATGTAGGTTGAGGGATTTGTAGTCTTAAACTGCTGTTTCGCTCGGTTAATCCGAACATTTACTTCCTCAACAGCGGGTGGGTCTTGGAAATCGTAATAATCAGGGGGCTGTAAGTCTGTTAGGTCAGGAATGGTTGTTGTATTAAACTCAACATCAAAAGCAAAGTTTATGAAGACAACCCAATCCCCTTCTGCATTTAAATCTTCAGTCCGTGAAACTGTAACCGCATCTTCCAAGTCTGCAGGGGCAAATGAGGTTATGCTGGGGTCGGGTATTTGTAACAGCGACAATATTTGTAGGTAAGACAACATCCCTTCCAATGCAGGGAACGGGAGGTCATGAAAACTTAATTGTCCCGGAAACCTGTAAGCAATTCTGTAGGGGAATCGTGCTTTAGTCTTTACTAAATTAAACCCTTCCTTATAATGAAATACATTCTGAATTGGAAGGGCAATCGCTGAACAAGCAGGTAGGGTATTAGAAAGAATTTGCGTGTACAGATCGTCTGGATAGTCTAATCCCCAAAAATCAATCCTGACCCTAACTGATAAAAACTCTGATATTCGTTCCCGAACATCTTGGATATTCATGTGAAATTCTTATTGTCTGATTCTTTTCTGAGGACAAGTTTCCATAAGGTAGGATCACTCTCCATTAGCGCAAGCAATTTATATGTTTTTACCCCATTAATCACTTTTGTAGTTGGATTACTATAAACTACCTGGTTATTAGATATGGGGGGTTCTAGAGTGAAAGTTGCTCTTGTTGGTGCGCTAGGAAGGAAAAGTGATTTGGGGAAGGTTCTTGGGATTTCTACCTGTAAATCATTCACAGATAGATAAATAGAGTCTGCACCCTCAATAGCTACCTGCAAATTGGCAAACCGTGGAGAAATATTAACAACGTAAGGCTGAGGTAATATCAGAGTGTCTGTTATTTCCTCAAGCCGTGTTGTTGTATTTAAAGTCTTATGCCTTACAAGTAAATGTCTACGCTGCGGCAACCCAAGCTTCACTTCCACAGCAGCTATCTTTCCCTCTACCTCAGCGAGTTTAGTGTAAAGACTCATTGAAGTTTAGTTTTGATTAATTTCTGAGCATTAGCAATAAGCTTTTCCTGTACATCAGGAACCGTCTTGGATACCATACCAACCCGCTTCTCAACGAATGGTGCATAAGGTGTTGGATTATCTACTCTTATCGCTGATTTACTGGTGGATATAACCCATCCTGCTTTTAACCTTCCAGTTCGTACAGGAGTTAGATTTTTGATTCTATTCTGTGCCCAATCTGCTGTTTCCTCTAATACACTGTTTAATATTTGTTTTGCTATCCCGTGTTTTTCAAATAACGGGCCAGATGCTTTTATGTGATAGGAAAACATTAGATTTACCAGTAAGCTTTGCTTTGGTAGGGGGAATATTTGTTGTATGCTACATCCACAGAAAGATTAAAGGCTAACTCCTTCAAAAGTCGAGAAGCTTCAGATTTTAAGTGTCTTACGTGCAGGGGGTATGACAATTTGGCTCCACGGGACTCAACAACATAACTTGTATCCAACGCCTCATTTAGTTTGAGGTCAATGGCATCTAAATTGTCCAGAATTTTTAGGGCGCGGTCATACACAACTTGATGATAATCAGTAGATAACTGACTATGAACTACTGAAGAGATGGGGGCGTTGTATCCTAACACCATCTCTATCTTCTGAATTTCAGTCGAGGAGAAGTTAGCCATTATCTTTACTCAGTGATTTTTTCCAACATCGCAACTGCTTTAGGACGGTTATGCGCCTTCAACTGAGCTTTGAGGGTAATTGCATAGTTCTCAGCATCAGGGTTTGTGTTCTCTATCTTGGTAATAGCGAACTGCATACCCATGTCAGAACTAGTATTATTTTGTCTAAATGTGTACAAAGCTAATTCAGGTTCATTAACAAAGTACATGGTGTTAGCAGGGCAATAAGGGTCACCAATTAGAGGTCTACCTAAGTAGGTAACGCCTGTGTAGCCTAAGTCAGCAACGCCTGCGGGTAGTTGGTTAATAATGGAATTATTAGCCGCAAATAAATCCTTATATCGCTCAACGATGGAGGGGGTGGTATAAATTGCGGTGTAATTACCAAACTTAACTGTCTTAACATTTACTTCCATTGCAGAAAGCAATGCGGATGTTAAGGCTCTGTTGGAAGCGTTGGTATTAACATAACAAGACCAAGCTGTGTCAGTAGCAGGGTCAATGCCAGCATAAGCAGCGTTGGCAACGATGGAACCCAGACCAATAACACCACCATGAGTAGCAAGTCCTGTTCCTGTGTAAATACGACCAGAGAGTGTCTCCAGAATAGCTCTCATGCCTGACTGGATTTCATATCCAAATAAGTCGCGGAGCGCACCTTTACCAGCAGAAGCCGCTTCTGCTAAATCTTCTTTCTGAACTTGGAAGGAACTCCGAAAGCGGTTGGAACCAATAGCTAACGATGCACCCTTAACAACATCTTCTGAGTAGGTGGATACGCTAGCGGTTGTAGCTTCACCGACAACTGTGGCTCCACCAACATTAGCATTCCATTTAATTGTTTTTTGACTTGTAACACGCTTTTGCAGACGGTTCAATACTGGATATTGATTGAACTGTAAAGCGGCTACCTCTTCCTCAACAAGCAACTGTAATGATTTAGTTGCATCAGCAATAACTGCCATATCTTTTCTTTAATTTCTGTTTAATTTTCTAGGTTTGTGAAAATGCTTCAAATAACAAATCCGCAGCTTTAGGATTCACTCCTGGGGTAGCCGGGGTTGTTTTTGTTTCTTGTGATGAGGAACCATTCACTCCACTAGGAGGTACAAAGAACTTCCCTTCATCTGTGTTTAGATAATTTCTAATAGCGTCATCTAAACTAGTGACGTTTCCACCCTTTTCGACAAACCAAGCACCATCTTCTTCCTTCAATAAATCCTGATGTTCAATCATGAATAATTTGTGGAGAGTGGAGGTACTGAGAGCATTAGTCTTAGTGATTGCAGAAGAAACAGCCGATGCTCGTTTCGCAGCAAACGCCTGTTTGTCTTTCTCTGTTAACTGAGTTTGTAAGTCGCTAATCTGTTGCTGTAATGCCTTGAGACTTAATTTCTCCTTTGGCTCCTCAACATCGGGTTCTGTGGATGTTGTAGGGGCGGAGGGAACTATTTTCTTAATCTCTTTTGTTAATGAACTGGCAAGTCCAGCGTTCTTACGATCAACTTCAGCTAGAAGCTCAGTTTTAACTTCAACTAAACTCTCTGTGATAATTTGCTTGATTTCTTCGGGTGTCATTTCTAAAAATTCCTTAATATAGGATATCTGCTATAAGTTATCCGGGCAGTTCCGGTTGTCTGGTTTAAGCCTTACCAGTTGGCACTATCTATTAATTAGAATTTGCGTAAGTCTGGGGTTGAGGAGCATTAACTATTGATTCAATCTCCTGTTCAATAACTGATTGCTGCTCAGGTGATAAATTACCAAGCAGTAGATTAATTACCTTGCGGTATACGAGATTAAAGGCTGATGGTGGTAGCTGGCTCCGCAGAGCATTAAAGTCAATCAGTGAAATTGCTTTGACATTAACTAAGACATCATCCAGATTATCCAAATCAAATCGGTCTAAACCACTAACCGAGATTTGGTCATTCAGTCCTTGCGATCGCGCCACTAATTGAAGCGTGTCTTGGTAGACATCACAGATAATTGCACCATAAGCCCGGAGAATAGCTTCCTGGTCATAGAAGTCCATTTTCTTAGATACGCCGGATTGCTGAACAGCAGACTGCTCAGAACTAACACCACCAATAGCAATTAAATCCTTTACCTGATTCTCAATCTGGGTAAGAGATTCCCGCATTTGATTAATAATTGTTCCTGTTGGTTCACTCCACTCAAACTTCTCCAACTCCAGAACGTGCTGCAGACCTGTGGGTATTTCATCACCATCACCCTCATAGGTGTTGTTAATATCTCCATCAGGTGTCTGGACACGCTTAAACGTGCGCTGGAAGTAGGCAAGCGTCAACATATCATATTTGCTGCAATCAATCCGCAAATGTTCCAAAGCCTTGGATGTAGCTTGGTCACCAGCCCATAAGTCTGAGGGGACTTCAGCTTTAATTACAGGGATAGTCCCTAAGCCGTGTTGGATCAGAGAAACTAATGGAATCTCAGCTTCGGTAATTGATTTGGAACCATCGGCATTAATGATGTTTTTGATGGCACCACGGGAATCAAGTTCAACAAGCGCGGAATACTTAGCAACATATTCACGGTCGATGAATGTCCAGACTGCGCGAACTTGGGGCGGAATTAAGGGATTAGTTGTGTCATTAATTAATTGGAAGACCTTAATCCAATCCAAATCTCCCCGGCTCTCACTCCAGTTAATGACTTGTTGGGCACTATATATAGTTATGTATGGGCGAATGCCTAATAACTGTTCCTGCGCTCTGTTAACTGGTTTTACATCTGTGGCGGGTTTATCTACATGGAGATAACACTTCCCAAACTTAAGGCACTCCCGGAAGATTGTTGATAGTAAATCTTTCTCAGAGCGACCTGCCAGGTCTGTATCATCACGGAATTCTTCCCAGAATGACTGATTAGACTCAATACCAGAAATTGATAGAGAACTATTAGCAAACTTACTTAATTGCTTGTTTACGGCAGAGCCAAGGATGTTAGAGTAAGTAAATTTCTTAAGTCTAATCTCATATATTTCTTCAGACTCCCCGGCTCTGCGTGGTAAGAATTGCTGAATCTGGTTCTTGAGTCTGTAGCCACCCGCAGACAGTAAATCAATCTCCTGGAAGGCGGGTTTCCACTCTGTGAAGTCTGGGTGTTCAGTTTGTAATACTTTTAAATCTAGAAAAAGCGGATAGTTCATTTCAATAAGTTATTTCGTTGTTCAATAGTTGCGAGGACATAGCGCAAGCTGTCTGTCCGGTGGTCTTCTTGCCCTGGTGCTACCTCATCAATGATTTCACCATCTTTAGTCTTCCGGTGATAACTCCTTAGCTCATCAGCGAACGACCCAAGCTTTGAGTTAATAAACAACCGATTCTGGAAGAAGAGATTATTAACAGTCTGATTTCCTTCCTTGACTCTGTTAAAACCAGCTACAGTCTTTGCTAAACCAGGGATTTTTCGGTTCTTGCCATATCGCTGGAATTCTAGAATACTGGCTGGTCGGCTAGGGTCTGCGAAGCAACGATATATGTTATAGCGATCGCAGAAATAAGAAGCTTTCTCTAGTATCTGGTCAAACACCACAGGAGTTGTGGGGTTGGGATTAGTCCATTCATCAATGATGTAATAGCTTTTATCTTGAGCTAACCCCACAACACAGAGCGCTGGATGTAAATCTCCCCAGTCAAGTCCTAGATAGGTGCCGACAAAAGTAGTTGGTAAGTTATCTACTATATGGTGATCACCAAACTCAGATAATATTTGCCCCTCAAAGTTTGTAAAATCTGCTTCAAACTCCTGCAAAAATACTCTTGGAGGTAGAGTTAGTTTGGCTTGCTGTAGGAATTTACGCGGAACAAACGGATTATCTTTTGTAATAAAGTGAAAATAACTCCAATCCCTATCTGCTTTGGCGTTGATATGAAACTTATAAAGCCAATGTGCGCGACCTTTTGGTGTAGCAATAATTGATGCAGAGGAATTTGGTGTATCACTAAGGGCAGGGAAAATTACTTGCTCCCAGGATGCCAGCGAGAAGTCTTGAAACTCATCCAGACCAGCCCAATCTATCTTTAGACCCCGCAGACCATCAGCATCAGAATCTGTACCCCTTAGTAGTAAGTGTGGTCTAGAGCCTTTAAAGACAACTCGGTAGTCAGACTTAGAAATATCTTCAACAAATGGGGCTTTTTCCAGCAAGTTTAATATAGATTGCCAATGAACTTGTCGTGCCTGTTTTAACGTAGGTATCCCAAGCAAAACGACAGGGGGAGAAGCTGGGTCAATTGGTTGATTAAAACTTAGAGCTTTGGTTATTGCTTCTGTAAGCAAATATCTACTCTTTCCGAATCGTCTTCCAGCAACTACTAATTTAAAACGAGATTTATTGTTGAAGATTTTAAGCTGACCATCATGCAAAGTCAGGTTCATCATCTTCTATATCTTGGGGTGGCACGGCGCGTTCAACGTTGATTTGGTATGTGGTGCTGTCTTGCCCACTAAGTTGCTCTGATTCAGTCTTAATGGCATTTAATGCCCGGACAGCTACAGATAAATCTTTCTTAGTGATGGTTCTGACTTGCCCCGCAACAATCACATCTTCCTGATAACCATTCAGTGCAAAATCAACAACTCTCTCTAAAGCTGCAATTCTTAGATATCTAGTTCCATAATTAAGTAATCCAAATTTGGTAGCTGCCTCATATGACCGCTTATCATTGGTTTTAAACTCAAGAACTAAGTGCTGATAATCTCTACGGAATTCTGCTAGTTGTCGATCTGACAATTCAACGAAATCAGGGAATTGTTTTTGGAATATTGAACGGACATCATCCTTAGTTATTTGACCAGAGAACAGTAGAGCCAAAAACTCCCTGTGCTGATCCTTTAAATATTTTGTAGCCATAAAAATTGGCACTGAGGAGTGCCTTTAAAGTGTTTTGTTATCTATCTATTAGTGAATGCGTAACTAAATTAGCAGCCTGATTTGCTCTGTTAGCTCATGGATGGCATCACAATATAAGTCTTCAATCCACGTAGAAAAAGGCAGGGGTGTTTCTGAGTGAACGTAATGGTGCTGCAGTGTTTCACTAGCGCTAGGAGATTGAATAAAGTTAATCTCAATTACTGCCTCATAATCCTCTGGAAGCGACGATAATGCTTCTTCCATTAATTCAGTATCTAATAGACCATACAGTGAATTGCCTGGGCATAAATCTCTGGGCTGCATGTAGATACGAGTTAGGTAGTTATCTACGTCATCAAGCAGACCCTTGTAGTAAAGACTCAGACAATATCTCAAATCAGAGAAATCAATATAACCAGTTTTAATAACTGGCTCCACAATAGGAGCATTAACATAAAGTTTGGGCTGCCCAGGTTCTTGCTTATAAACGTACATTAGATAACCTCCTTGAACTCTATAATTTCAAATAATCTCCGCCAATCTTCATCTTTGTGGCCACACTGCCTACGAGTGAGATTTCCAATTTCTGAGTCTGTATATAATTTATTTCTATAATTATTCTGGGTAGAGACCAACCTTATGAATAAGGAATCACTAGTTAACCAGTTATATATTTGTTCCTTATCTCTTGTGGATAAATCTCTACGCTTCAAGTACTCTCTGATGACTGGGAGGAAGTTTTTGATCTGCTTATAATTTCTACCGTATTTAGCTCTGAATCGATATCCAATAGTTTCATTTGGTATACCAAAATGCTTCTCTAGCTTCCTCAACGACCAGCCCTGTAGATACAATTTAAAGGCTTGTACCGTTGAATCCATATTAGTTCGTATAGGTTTATAGAATTAGTCTAACTAGGCAACACGGGCAGAACAAAGAGTAAATTATCTGTTGCGGGGGTTTTGTTTCATGTAGTCTTTAATGTCAGACTGGATTTCATCAACACCACGCTGCACATTAGTAACTTTGAAATCTAGTTCCGTTAACTTTTGATTAGTATTGAGGTTGGCTTCACGCATCCGGTCATTATGTTCGTTGGATTGGCGCGTCAACATAGTTAAGTTCTCGGAAATGCTCTCCAGAGAATCGCCAGCGCTTTTCAACATTTCTGACTGAACACTTTGTTTCTTTGCCCATTCAATTAGAGCGTCTCTGACACCCAACCATTTAAATATTAGTAATATTCCTATAATGCTCAGGATAATCCCCAAACCTATTCCCCCAGACTGCAAAATAACAGTATCAATAATCTTGTTCTGCTGTTCAGGAGTTAGGGATAAAGACCCTGTTTTAGGGGAAACTTCAAGGATGGCATTTGAGTATGGGTTGTCAACTTGATTTTTGGACATAAAGTATTACCTCTTGGGGTGGGGGTTTAGTTTGGTTAGTCTTACGGTATCGAAAGAAAAAAGGTCTTACTATGTTGGAACTTACAGGCATTGCAACTCTTGGTATAGTCGTTGGTTGTGTAACTTACTTTCAACGCCGAATTCATCAATTGGAAGCATTCATCACTGATATGAAGGAGAGAGATGAAGAAGGTTTTGAAAGGCTCCTCGAGGCACAAAGGGAGGAAGCTGAACTCTGGAGGCGGCTGTATGATTCATGGGATGAGGTAGAAAAGCGGCTCCAAAATGAGGAATAAATATTGATATATAAACTTAGAAAGCCAGGAGATATCTCCTGGCTTTTCCCATGCTTATAGTTCTATTGATTTATTCCTAACCTGCTTGACCATTGAAGAGAGAAAGCCGTTTCCAGTGGCTATTAATATTTTTGTGATTAACCTAATAATAGCTTGATATACAAAACTACACAACTGCTGCGGAGTCTTTAATGAATGAAATTTTTGGATTTTTTAACAACCCACAGTCATAATAACTATCAATTTTGGTTTTGAGTTTTGCTAGTGTACGGGGGCTAATAATAGGCAACCCGGCAAGACGTTTCTGCAACCATATTAGTTGTTGGGGTGGATTGATTCTAATAATATTATTTGTAATGCGATCGCCTAATTCAGATAAGTGTTGAAGTTTGATTGTGATAGGGATACTGCCTAACTTGACTTGATTAGTTCCTCTAGTTAAATCAGCAAGATAACTCATGGCTTCCCAAGAATAACCACATGGAGAAATGAATATGAACTCAATTGGGCGTTGATATTGCTCCGCAGCGATTAGGAGATATTTCTTATCAAACAGGGTTGTTTTGAGATCAGATTCCGTAAGCTGATGGGCTTTTAACTCATAGATTCGCACAACTTTTGGCAGTAATTCACAAAAATCAAATCTCCTGTAAGTGATTTCTTCAAAGGGAGATATTCCAGCTACTGAACCTACCTCAAACCTGAATTTAAGATTTGAGTAAGTTATCAGGAGTTGGATTTGTGTTTGTAGCTGTTCTTCAGAGAGTTGTTCTTGCTTGTATGTGTTCTTAGCAGACAACTCGATGGCATCAGAGCCTAATTCTTGGAAACTGCGGGCGACTTCTCCCTTTCCTTGCACTAGGTAACTGTAAACTCTCCTCCAGTCACCAACATATAAGTTGCCAGTTCTACCCAAACTTTCACCGTGAATTTCCTTCCAACTTTGCTTGAATAATGCAAGATAATCACCAGTTAGTAGAAAGTCTCGTCCAGCTAGTGAACTTGACTGAGAGCTTTTTTCGCTCCCGGTTGCCCAGTGATCTTTATAGTCGCTAGCCTTCAACCCTTTGGCGATCGCAACCTGACTCATGATGAAATAAGCACCGTCTCCACCAGAAGGGGACGGAATCCACTTGAGATCATATTGCTCAATTAGCTCCGATAGTTTCTCAAGAATAAAAGAGTCAGCGCTAGGTTCATGGTTTAGCACCGACTCTTTCAGTTTTTGTAATTGGTTACTCATATGTCTTGCCTCTAATATCTGCTTGATATATGGATACTAACTAGGCATTACAGCAGAACAAAGGGTAATCACTGTGCAACTATTTCAGTGGTTTTTAGGAAATTTGCGGTCTAAAATAGGACAGACATAATGGGGATATTACTAACATGAGACAGAATAATGCCGCACGGCGGTTATATGATGCTTTCCAATATGCTTTAGCTGATGGAAACCCTAACGAATTCACCTATCTAGTGCTTGCTAGAGCATTTGGAGTCAAAGACCCAGAATCAAATAAATACTTTTTGATAGATATTTTTGACCTGCTAGCGGAAGTAGAAAAAAAGATCAAACTTTTAAAGAATGTTGATGGTATTGAAATATATGTAAAGGGTATACAGGAAATTCAATATTATCTAATTACATGTAATCCTTTAGATGGCTTATGGCAGACGTTAAAAAGCTTTATTGAAGGTAGAAATTTATCTCTTATTCTTCATTCATGTGCTAATTTTCTTGATCAAGAACAACCAGAGCCAGAGTTAACAGATGAGCAATTGCATGAATATCTAAAGCAGTGCGAATCTCTTTTGCAGGAAGTAGTAATATCTGACTTAAGTAATGATATAAAAGAATATCTGGTTGTGCGTCTTGAAGAAATTTGCTCTGCTATAAGGCATTATAAGATTGGTGGGCCGGAGCGATTAAGGATAATAGTAGAAGCCAGCATTGGAGCTGCTGTTGTGCGCTATGGTCAATACTCAGAACAGCAGAAAGAAGGTATTTTTAAAAAGATTATGAATGTTTTAGGGCCAATAGCTACTGTTCTTGGCTTAGTAGCTGATACTAATGGCTTCGTGTTGCCAGCAGTCAAGGAAGTGGTGAAAAATTTACCGCTCCCATCCAATAATAAATAGCAACAGCAAAGCTATGATGCTGACTTTATCTGCATCATAGCCTTGAACAATCCTACTACCATAAATATAAATTAAGCCGCTGAACGGTTCAGCTTTGATAAGGTTCAAGGAGAGAGAATGCCCACCTTAGTCGATTAGCAACCTCTACAAGTTTGCTGCGTTCATGCCCTAAAGTCTTCTCATCATCCGTTTCAATCACTACATACGCTAATCGTCCCTGAATGTCATCTGCAAGGCTCCACAACGATTGAGAACGAGCATCAGATAGTTTATGGTCAATAGCGGCAAGTTCTTTAACAAACTGGTTTAGCCTGTTAACTACTTCTGCAAGATGTTCTTCAAGTATTTCAGTGTAATTCCGACCCAGAACCATTACCATGTAGAATTCTCCTCGTGTTTGCATCCTCTACATCGCGTGCGCGGCTTTCAACAGCGGTTGAATCAACCAGCGCATCGAATAACTTTTGATTTAGCGATTTAGTTACTGCTTTCACAACCAGTATTTTCATAGTTGTATTGTCTTGAAACTTTTCTGTTGCCACCTCATAAAACTCCAATTGATTATTGATCTCTTCTTGCAATTTCTGTAAAATAGCGCGATGCTCTTGAATTAATTTGTCAGGGCTATCAAGAAGATAATCTTTTTTAGGTGGTTTCATAACTCATCCCTCAGCAATGACTTATTATCCCACAATTGCCATTTCAACAATGTAAATTAGTCGTTTAAAGTGATAGTTGAATAGAATAGCTCTCCATTATTCAGCCACACGTAACCATTAGAAAAAATAATTTTATTCTCTTCAGCAAAGGGCGGGAAAATTGCTAAGAACTCAACAACAGGAGCTAGTGAATCCATCTCTTCTTCTGACAACCCAAAACCATCAAAGTAAAGAATCATAATTCTTAGAAGTTGGCTCCGAAATCAACATTTAATGCGGCTTCTAATTTCCTTAGCGTAGCCTCTGGGATGTTTTTGTACTTATTTGCTTCTAGCCTAAATAAATAGATTTCTGATATCCCTGCAGCCTCTGCTATCTCCTTGGGGCCTTTACCAGAAGCTAATCTTGCTTCTTTAATTCTCTTAGGTAAATTTGGCAATTCTATTATTATTTCTCTCGTGACATTCATACTTTTATCTCCTAACTATATCTTTAGTATAGCATTATTTCTCAACCTTGTTAATAGGTTTTTTAATGCGCTATACTAAAAGTATAGTTGAATAGATTAAAGGATTAAATATGGTTGCTGTAGTTGAATATTCACGGACAAATAATATTTATTTTATTAACAAAGAACGGCTAGATTATCTTAAGGACTGCTACCTTGAAATGACTGCTGTGAGTGATGCCTTTTATAGTGACCTATCTGCGGCTGGCTTCACAAAGGAAGAATTGAATATTCCACGCGAAGTATTAGATTCACGGGACATCGCTAACTGCTTTGTTGATTTTTATAATGAGGCACACAAGGGGCAAGAAATGTACAGCAAGGAGCTGATTCCAGATAATTTACATGAAGTGGTTTTAGCTGCTTTTAAGACAATGAAAGATTACTACTCAGGAGAGGTTGAATTAATGCCCCCAGGACAGAAGTTTAATGATGAACGTGCTGTACGGGGTCGAGATGTATTACGGTCTGTTCTAGAGCCTCCAGATGGCTCCTCAATGAATGAAGAGAAGGAAATGAATAATCAGCAGGCAACCCAGAATGATGAGTTCTGGATTCAAGTCTGGGCTGTGGATCTTAATGAAATGGAAGTTGATTACTTACAGCGCAAACTTGACGCTATGAAGGAACAGTCACAGGATTCTGAAGACAACACAAGTGATGACCTGCAACATCAGGAGGAAGAAGTTAACGAAGTGTGCAATATACTCCCTGAAGAACAACCACTGGAAGAAAGCGATCGCACTGCAAGCAACTCGGTAGAAGTATTACCAGCGAGTAGTACAAGTGATTTCGAGATGAGAGATGAATTAGTGCTAAGTCACAGCACTAGTGATAGTGAGGATGAAGTAGTGCTAAATCACAGCACTAGTGATAGGGGAGATGGGATAGTGCTAAATCACAGCACTAATGGTTTTGAAGTAATCAACAATATTCAAAACATAGCAACACAGGCAGGGGATACAACAGCATATAGATTCAAGCAGCGAACGGGCTTCTGTAGGGCAACCGCTTATCAACTATTTGATGATAGATACGCTTACCCCAGTAAGGCAGCTATGAAGCGAATATGTGAGGTTTATGGCTGCTCTCCTGGTGATATCCTGACAATTCAACAAGTTCCATGAGTTCCTTAAAAGGAATGCGTCACAGCCCACCCCGTAGATAAATTTCTACGGGGAAAAAAATCGTATATAAAATTTTTTATTAATTAAATATATAAACGCGCTGGGTTCCTGGTTGTGTGTCTCTCTCCCTGGCCTTCCCGTGGTTCCCCGGGTCTTCCCTCCTGGTTTCCTTGGGGGGGGTATAACTAAACATACTTTTATCTAGAACCTATACACTGTAAGGCTTACAGGTAAAAACGTTTTTCGTTTCACTTTTTTAGCCCTCTGCTAATAGCCAATCCTGTACGAACTATTTCTATTACTTAAAATTAATAGATGAGTAAAACTTATGTATTAATTAAATAAGATGAACTACACTCAATTACATTTGTAGTAATTGGCAGCCATTAACAAGGAAATCTTTTTAGAATAGTTATATGTAAATGGAGATTTCTTGTATGAGACAAGGTGACAAGAAAACTAGATTGACAGTCAGAATGTCAGAAGAATTAATGGCTAAAGTTATAAAGCTAGCTGAAGGCAATAATTGTAACTCTGCTGAGTTAGTAAGACAGGCAATAGATTTTTATTTAAAAGCTAAAGGGCAGTAAATAATGACTAATCAAAACAAGACCCCCAGCAGCGGTAAACTACAGGGGGAAACCAAAAAGGACAGTAAATTGTGTAATACACCCATTATAACAAATTCTAGTAAAAAGTGTCAGACACAAGCCAAATCTAGGGCAGGTACTTATAAGGGAGAAGCCCGTCCTGCAAAGCGATTGGTGGTCACAGAAGGGGCAAGAGAGCTATTAGAAGGAAAGCTATCTGGATGCCCCGCCAATGCTCTTACAGATACTTCTCAATTGCTTTATCACTTGATAGCAAGCGGCAATAGAATAGAATTCATTCCCTTGCCCTACCCATTTATCCAACAATACTTTCGCAAAGCGGATATGAGTTGGTTAAAGTCAACTGGATTAGTAGAGAGCGACGGTTATTATATTCAGAATGTTAAGTGTCTAAAGTACAAAGTCAATGAAGATTTTTTGATTGAGTACCACGAGACACTGGTAAATGATTTAATGGCTGGTCGCACCGAACTATTTGATTTGGTTAAGCAGAAAGGTGTAAGAGCAAGTCTTAAGTCCAAGTTTACTGATGAAAATGGTAATGAGCTGCCCCAGTTAATCCAGGACAGAATCAGGAGCTATCAGGTTTGCAAGTTTAATAAAAGCAATGCCTACAAAATAGTTGAGAAGAGACGCTTAGAGTCGCAGGCAGTTTTGTCAAAACATGGGAAGAGATCTGCGGAATATATAAACGCACGAGCTAAATACAAATGTGACTTGTCAGCATTTACTCACGTCCTGATTGACTGTGGAGCCGTGGACATTGGTGGTGGTTTAGACTAATGCTTATTCCCCAATCTGTTAAAATAGTGCGTGCAGCTTCAAACGAACTAGCAATTGCACCATATTTTGTAACTGTTGCCCAAACATGGGG
>NZ_JACJPX010000065.1 GCF_014696315.1 Calothrix membranacea FACHB-236 | reverse complement strand
GTACTCTAATATCTAATGGTGAAGCTGTCATGCTTCCAAAATGCAGCATTTACATCATTTTCAAAAATACAGCATTTACGATCGCACCTGCGGAATGTGGGATCAAAGCAGCGGGGATAGAAATCATAGCTATGAGCTCTATTAAATTAGAAGCACCATTGGGATTTTCCAAGGGGTGAGCAGAGTTAACACCAAAAAAGCCCCCACCGTTTTCACCCAACATTTTAATCATCTCGAAGGATGCAACTGGCCCTCTAGCTATATACTGTGTCCCGCCTTCCAGGGTTCTCACCACTAAAGTCTCACCTAATGTTTGCGGTACACCTAATATGAGAAGTGCGATCGCGCCCACTACTGATATTGGTAGTAATATGCGGGTAATGGCACGGGTGAGGTCAATATAAAAGTTACCTAATTTTCTACCTGTGAGTCCGCGAATAAAGGCAATTCCTACCGCCAACCCTGTAGCCGCGGAGGTGAACATCAAAAACCCCAAAGCTGCTACCTGACTAAAATAGCTTAAGGTCGTCTCACCTGCGTAGTGTTGCTGGTCGGTATTAGTGACAAAAGAAACCGTGGTGTGCAGTAGTGTATCCCAGGTTGGCGCACCTAAGCTATTGGGATTCCAGGGTAAAAATCTCTGAAAAAATATTAATAAATACACTACAATGCCCATGACGAGGTTACTGTATACTACAGCCCTGGCATATTGCCCACCTGTCATACTATCTTTCGGTTTTACACCCGCTAGGACGAAGATGCTTCGCTCTATGGGATTCATTAAGGAATCAAGCAGGGTTTTTTCTCCCATGAAGACACGTGCTATGTATCTTCCGAACACTGATGTGATTGCTATCACAATACACAGTGTTAACCCAATTTGTAAAAAACCTTGTCCCATGTATTTTCTACTCAATTAAATTTAAATTCTAGACAGTTACTCATACAAACTAATACATCAACTGCCTGACAATATCTCATATAAACTCGATTGATTAATCTGGATTAACTTTTTTTATGATTTTCCATTTTCCAGATAGTTCTTGAAGTTTCGGTCAAGAATACTTAAATTTTAGTTTTAGTCATTAATCTGTCTCCTGTGTACTATTTGTTTATACAATACATTTTCTGATGTTGCTACTTACATATATCCTGCTATATCAGGGAGGATGATATTTTTATTACCCATGCTTTAGGCGACATAGTATCAGCCGACACAGTTCTGTGATAAGAGCCTCAGCCAAACTGAAGTTAGCAAAAAATTATATTGCATATTTCCAAAATTTGGCGAAATTAATCACAAAAATCTGGTAGCAAAACTGATTCCTTGCCATTAAGGTATGAATGTTAATCTGCTGTTCTGTGTGGTTATTAGTAAAAACAAATGTTTTAATTCTAAATTTTGGATTTTAGATTGATTGGTGATGCAACATCCAGATGTATTGGTAGCGCAATCTCATTGATGAAATTAAGTGAGATGAGCTGAATGTTACACCAGTTTCTAAGCAGAATACGACAAATACATGAGTAGGGACGCACATCTGTGTTTCCCTATATTTTCAATTGGTATTATTTAAATCAAAAAACATTATAAAACTTTATATAATTCGGTTGAATCACACCTACCTGGCTAATCAAACCCAGGGATGATGAGAAATTGAGGCTAAATTGCCATGATTACACTTGAATAAGTGAGATTTCAGTGGTTGCTAGCGATCGCAAAGGATAGGGCGGCATGATTAAATCTTGGATGGTAATTGGGGCTGTAGCTTTTGTAGTTGCTTTAGGCGCTAACTTGATTACGCCTAGCGATCGCAAATGGTTTCAGCGATTGCAAAGGCCTAGATGGCTAACTTTTGAGGCTGCAATTCCGATTATTTGGACTGTAATTTTTATTTGTGGTGCTTGGTCTGCTTACATTGTGTGGGAAAAAGCACCAGGAACCAACAATACTTGGCTATTAATGGCTATATATCTACTTTTAGAGATTGTTACTATTGCTTACACACCTGTAATGTTTCGCCTGCGTAGCCTCAAAGTGGGTACTATTCTCGGCAGTACAGGCTTTATTATTGGTCTACTATTGGCACTTGCAGTTTTAACTACTTCTGGTTGGGCTGCACTTTTATTAGTTCCTTATTTGCTTTGGAGTCCCATCGGTACTTATACCACTTGGCAGATGCTTCACCTCAATCCGCAAGAAGCATAAATCAACATCCAGATCCCACCCGCGACTGATTTCACTCATGCCTGTAATTGCCACACTTGCATTGTATGGCTTAACAAAATGTACAGGCAAAGGTGAACACCATGATTGAATCTTGGATGGTGATTGGTGCTGTCACATTCTTTATTGCACTCGGTAGTTTCTTGATCACACCACGTGATGTGAAATGGTTCGCGCTGCTAAGTCGTCCTCGCTGGCTAGTTTTTGAACCACTTATTCCATTTATCTGGACAACGATTTTTATTTGTGGTGCAGCTTCCGCTAATATTGTGTGGCAAAAAAATCCAGGCAGTTTAATTACTTGGATACTAATGGGTTTGTACCTATTACTAGAAATTATTACCGTTGCCTATATTCCTGCAATGTTGAGATTTCATAGCCTCAACATTGGGGAAAGTTTAGGGCTGAGTGGTCTAATTTTAAGTGTGATTCTCGCAATTTTCGTTTTGCCAATTTCTTGGGCGGCAGCGCTTTTACTCGTTCCTTATCTAGTTTGGAGTCCAATCGGGACATATACTACTGATGAGTTAAAACATCTCAATCCAGAAGATGCTTAGGCTATCAAAAAGGGATAATTTGTGAAAATGCATGATGTCTAGATTCCCGACTTCTTTGAGAAGTCGGGAATCTAATTTTTTACTAATGATTTAGAATATCTCAGCTTTGTTGCTGATGCCGTACTCTCGTTGCTAACGCATCCTACTAGCTTTTATGCTTAGGGAAATTCTTTAATAAATACCAAAATACTCCTAAGTTGACTATTAAAACAATTAATTTTATCGGAGATAATCCCCGAATTAATTCATATATTTCTGGCGGTATACTAATACCGACTAGTATAAGCACTAAAATATGTGCCCAACGTTTTTCGTACCATAATCCAATAGCTTCAATGGCTGTCACAATAGCATATATCCCTGAAGCAATACCGCTAAATACAAGGGTTTTACGATTATAATTTAGAATTTTTTCCACAACCCAATTAATAATGCTTGTTTTACCTTCTAATACGTAATTATCGGAAAATTCTTGTAGATATTGATGATTTTTTAATGCCAATAATAAAGCTATAGAAGTAACCATTAAAAGCGAAGCAACAAATGCTTTGTAACAAACAATTGTTACCAATCCCGCAGAACGCTTTGCCAAGCAACCTCCTGAGTAGAATAGATATGAAATTTAGTTTCTCACATTATTTATAATAATTTTTCCCTTAATCTACCTCAAAATATTTAATATTTGCCTAGGATGGACAGATTTAATCAGCACTTAACTACTTGGAAATAGTAGATTTATTGAATATTAATTGAGGCTAATTACGATAAATTAATTTATGTGAAAACGCCCATAGCGGGCTGTAAAAGAATTATTGGTATGAGATTGATTAGTTAACCAAGCCCACATTTGATCGCCATAAGAAAAATGCCACCACTCTCTAGGATTGCGGCAAAATCCGGCTTTTAACATTACATCTCGCAATAACTCACGGTGAGTATGATACTGTTTTGCCTCTGGGGATTCACTATTGGCATAGTAATCGGGAAGCGATCGCTCTGACAATTCATCAATTGGTGAACCCATATCCACAGTTTTTCCAGTATTATCCACCAATGTCACATCTACTGCTGCGCCAGTACTGTGAGGCGGGGGCGTTTTTTCATCTAAGCTAGGCGCAGCCCAAATTTGATAAACAGCTTCCCAAATTTCTTGGCGTTGATTAGGCGATAACTCCGCCTCAATCAGTCCTCTTTGCTTCAGTGCTTCGGCAAAGCTGTAATCTACCATAAACTGCTGCACCGCAACGGGGCGATAAGCATCAAAGATTTGGATGTACCATTGAGGATGTTGCGATCGCAGATAATTTTGCGCTTGAATTAAACATTCAAGGACGCTTTGCCGTAGATAATAAGGAGAATGTTCCCCATAAGGCGCACCCAGTTTTTCATAAGGATGGGGAGATTCCACAGCAAATAGTTGTAAGGGAATCGCTATTAAAGGTTCACCACATTCTAAAATCGGGATTTGGTGATATGGTCTCATTATCGCAGCAGCTAAAGGCTAAAAAAATATACGGTAGAAATTGCTAATCTTTAGTTACTTTTTCTACAACTTCCGGTACTGGATCGTAACCACCAGGATGGAAGGGATGACAACGCAAAATCCGGCGAATACCCATCCAAGTACCCCGCAATGCACCGAATTTTTCAATTGCTTCGATAGTATACATTGAACAAGTGGGCTGAAACCGACAAGTCGGCGGAAACAGCGGCGAAATAAACATTCGGTAGCCTTTAATCAGCCAAATCAATAATAGTTTCATCGCAATAACCTAAATCTAATAAAGTAGTAAATAAGAGCCAAGTTTTCTACTAGCATTTTGGTGATTACAATTCCTGGTTTAGAGTCTATTCCCCCTTTATGGCTACAAATTGCGATCGCAGCAGTTTGGGTGTTATTTATTTTAGCGATCGCTTGGGGGGTAAATCGCTCCGCCAATAAAGAGCCAGAAATCGTCCGCAAGATAGTTCACATTGGAACTGGTAATGTGATTTTACTGGCGTGGTGGTTAAATATTCCCGCAATTGTAGGTATTACAGCTTCAATTTTAGCCAGTGCCGTTACCTTATTGTCTTACCGCTTGCCAATTCTTCCTGGTATTAATAGTGTCGGTCGTCAGAGTTTGGGGACATTTTTTTACTCTTTGAGTTTCGGCATTTTAATTGGCTGCTTTTGGTATTTGCAACAACCCCAGTACGCAGCTTTAGGAATTTTGGTAATGACATGGGGTGATGGCTTCGCAGCTTTAATTGGTCAGCGCTTTGGTAAACATAAGTATAAAGTTTTTGGGTCGCAAAAAAGCTGGGAAGGCTCATTAACGATGACCCTTGTAAGTTACCTAGTCAGCAGTTTAGTTTTGCTTGGTAGTCAAGGTAATATCTGGCAAACTTGGGTTTTATCCTTGGTAGTAGCAGTTTTAGCCACAGCTTTAGAAGCTTTTTCGTTTCTTGGAATTGATAATCTCACAGTTCCTTTAGGTAGCGCTGCATTAGCATTTATGCTAATGCAGCTTTTTCCTATATAAAAATCAGATTACCATGTAGAATGCGTTAGGCTATCGCTAACACATCCTACGTGAATTTCAAAAATCAAAAATCATACCAAATTGCAAAATAATGCCGCAAATCGTAGGGGCAAGGCACTGCCTTGCCCTCTAGAATATATTGATATGTCGCCACGATTATTTAATTTTGTATAACTTCTATAAGTTACATGAGTATTAGCCAATAGCGCAGTTAGAAGTTGAAAGATTAGCTGTGATTTATTGACTCAATTACTATTAAAAAATCTTAATTCCGACTGTATAAAGGTCGGAATTTTTGTCATGAAATCATAATAATTTAGCCATTGGATAAATTTTCTGGCTTTAGGTTTATTTATCCATCCAGGTTTCTGTAAAAACAATTACAAAAGTATGACTAAATACAGAATATAACAAAGCTAAATTTATCACCCAAGAGAGATTAGATTAAAACTCAAATAATTTTATATATAACAAAAAAGATTATATCAACTTGGTAAAAAATTTCCCTAATGAGTTTTTTTAACTATTCACAACCCCTTTTAGTCCGTAAACTGCCAATTATAGAAATTCAAACTCAGACAGGAATTAGGTATATTAACTGGCAAATCGGCAGAATTAAACTTCATTCCACTTTTTACACCTGCGTCGATCAAGCTTGTATCTTTTGGAGTTTGCTACTGTTAACAATATTTGTAAATGCTCAGTTTCTTCCTATTAGTTGGAGTTTGCAAGCGACGTTGTGGTCTATCCTCAGTTGTATCGGCACAGTAGCAATGGTAAGTTGGGCTACTTACTGGGTAAAAGAGAGACAAGTGCGATGGGTGCTGTATTCCTGGGTAATGCTAATGCTCTTTGGGGTGGTTTTAACCGATTTGAGTATTTATTTGGGTTGGGGTAAAATACTATCAAATCTCTGTGCTTTGTGGTTAGGGTTAAGCGCTATAGGATACATTTGTACTGGTTTGGGAGTGCGATCGCGTGCCCTAATATTCACAGGTATACTGCACCTATTGTTAATCTTTTTATTGCCTTATATTGTCCCTTGGCAGTTTCTCATTACTGGCGCTTTTATGGCTTTTTGTTTATTAATGTTAGCTGAATTCCAGTGGGATGGTTTATAGAGTAATAGCTAAACCTGCATTTCTCTGAAGCAGCAGACATAGCAAATGTAGGTTGGGTTAACCGCAGCGCAACCCAACATGGATACTGAAAGCTTAACCTATCCATTAATTTCTGAAAAGATTTATAGCCTAACAAAAATACTTAGACCAGACAAGTATACTAATAGTATATTTTTCAGTAATATCTAGATACTAAAATTAGTAGTAGCTATTTTATTTGTATAAAAAAATGAGATTTAGAGAATGGGCGACGAAAGTAATGCTTATTTTTTTATTGTTCGCCACTCTAATTTTGGCGTTATTTGCTGGTAAATCAGCAAATATTGAGAAAAATACTGCCATATCTAGTCCAGAGGTTATAGCCTGGAGTGAATACCCGCAAGCACAATTACAATCAGCGACAAATCCAGAGGATAAATCTCAGATTGCAATCAAACCACCTGCCAAAAAGCAAAAGGCTGTGGGAATGTATCGCACTACTCAAGCGTTTGCTAGCTATAAACCCCGATATCTTATCACTCATGTAAACCCAACCAACTATGGAGAACGTTACGCCAAAGATATTAATGGTGTGACTCTCCACAATCAGCCAATTATAGTCATACATGAAACTGGTAATTCTGCTTCTAGCGCAGTTAATTTTTTTCAAACACCCCATGATAATGAAAATATTCAAGCCAGTTATCACACCTTAATTACCCAAGATGGGACGGTCGTTTACCTCATTCCTCCAGATAAACGGGCCTTTGGTGCAGGTAATTCGGTGTTTGATGGCTCCAATGGCGAGGAAACAGTCAAAACAAATCCCAATTTACCATCTTCTGTTAATAACTTTGCTTATCACGTTTCTTTAGAAACACCGCCAGAAGCTTGGGGAGATAACACAGCACAATATCACAGTGGCTATACCGAAGCTCAATATCAATCCTTAGCTTGGTTAATCGCTCAAAGTCAAGTTTCCGATGAGCGGATTACTACCCATAAAGCTGTAGACCGTTCACGCCAAAAAGTTGACCCAATAAATTTTGATTTTGACAAGTTCTTTAATTTACTTCACAGCTATCGCCAGCGCCTGAGTTAAATACCACTAAAGTTCAGTAATAAAATTTTGATGCAATATCAAAGTAAAACTTCAAAAAGGAATAGACATGATTTGATTCACCCATTCCTCAGCGATAGAAGTTTCCCAAACCAAAATAAGTGATTCAATTGCATCACTAATTGGTAGATTTTGCGAAAGAATTAATACTCCAGAACTGGTTTGTGACATGATAAATGCACCAAACTCTGTAGGCATTGTTTTACGGTCGTGAGTTACCAAAACTCTGCCATCTTGTGCAGCTATTTGCAGCACTTCTGAGTCTTTTTTTCCATCCAGTCCGGCTGCGTTGGCTGATTGAAAGTCAAGATTTGGTTGTCTGCGAACTGCACCAGTAACAATTGCTTGCTTGAGATCTGCGTCTGCTTGAAATCGCACTACCGTCATATTTTGTTTGTGCGGATTTCAGCAGCTTTCAATTTTTGATACAGAAGTGGATTCTTTTCTCTAAATGAATTTTGTAGTTGCTCAAACTCCGCTTCTCCTGCTTTTAAGTACGCATCAATTAACTCTTTATTAGCAAGATAGAAGGCTATAGCACCATATACTTGTTCTAGTGAAAGTAATGGGAAGTTTTGGGCAATACTTTCTGGTGATTCTCCATTTAAAAAAGAGTAGACAATTGAATCCAGAGAAATGCGTGTTCCTGCGATCCAATAACCTTGCTCTCGTTGTTCGATATATTGCTTTACTAGAGTCGCTGCTCCTGTCATATAACTATTCACTACTATTTATCTAAATATTAATTCAATGTAGGGTGTCTTGTCGCCAAGCGCCGCACCTAAAATCTTTTCTACAATAAAAGGTGCGTTAGCCTCCGGCATAACACACCCTACGTTTTTAATTACGAATTACGAATTACGAATTACGAATTATTAGTAAATCACTCATCTAAAAACCTAAAAAAATTTGATGGGTCGGGATTTAAATCAATATTTACTTTATCAAGAGCAGCAACGGCTTGCCATTGGCTTTGAGTCACCGGAAATTTCCCCATAAAAAAGGGCTGAATGGTAACGTTATGCTGTGGACTTTCTGAGTCATGTCGTCCTTCCTCATTCTCTGGCGAACCCATGAGAAATTTACCACCAGAAATTGCCACCATTTCCAAAACTACGCCATTACCAAGATTTTCTGTAAAAAACTCAGCGCTTCCCCGACTGCGTTTAATTTCATAGTTTATTTTTTCCCTTCCAAACCATCCTTTGCTTTTTACCAGCGTTAAGGTAGCAGTGTCAAACTCAAAAGGCTTAGTCTGAATAACTGGGGGAGATTTAGGCTCCGAAACAGGTGGAGACCATAGTATTTCTTGCTGTCGTTGAAGTTCTGCCCTTTCTCGTTGTTGGCGTAATCTTTCGGCTTGCTGTTGCTGTTGTTGAGCTTAAAATATATGTGTCACTGAAAAGAGACTTATGACTTTAACCCTTAACTTGCCACCAGAATTAGAACAGTATCTAGCACAAGAGGCTCAACAGCAGGGGCTTTCTTTGGAAGCATATACTTTACAGATTCTGACAAACCACATTTCTTCCCAAGAAAAACAGTCCCAGCTAGTTAATTTGCTTCAGTCTTGGATTGATGAAGGTGATGCTGATGAGCAGCAAGAAACAGGAGAGTATTTAATTAATGCCCTGGATGAAGATAGATTATCCGATCGGAAGTTATTTCCTGTTGAATTAAAGGGTATTACTTGGTGAGTCGCGTTATCCTTTTGGATTCAGGGCCAATAGGTCTAGTAACAAATCCAAAGTTGTCTCCTGAAAGCATTGCTTGTAGTCAATGGCTGCAACTTATGATTTCTTCAGGAAGTCGGGTGATCATTCCTGAAATAGCTGATTATGAAGTGCGGCGAGAATTATTACGCGCAAACAAATTAAAAGGTATTACTCGCTTAGATGAATTAGCTCAATTACTAGAATATTTGCCCATCACAACAGAAACAATGCGTCAAGCTGCTTTATTCTGGGCGCAGGCTCGTCAACAAGGTCAACCAACATCTGGTGATAAGACAATTGACGGTGACATAATTTTAGTAGCTCAAGCTGTCACTCTCGCTGTTCCTGATGTAGTGATTGCAACAACTAATGTTGGTCATTTATCTAGGTTTGTCGCAGCCGACTTGTGGCAAAACATTGGAATAAATTGAGCAATGGTTATTAGAAACTACTTCCACACAAGCAAAACCCACGCTCGTGGAATGAGTGAGACGTGGGTTTGATTGGATTTAGCTAAAGCTGTAAATTTTCTGAGTTTCTAGGCGATCGCAAATTGTCGAAGGTAATGTACCCGCTTCAAAGGTCTGACGATCTACCTGTACTTGCAAATTCGTCAGCGGATCGCTACCAGGAGAAATCAAGAATTCCAGCTTTTCGATATAAGGCAAAGTTGCGAGATGATCGAGAATTTGGCAGATGGCTTGCAAATAAGGATGACCTTTCTGCTGATACCAATCGCCATCTGCAACTTTCGGTTGGTCAAAACCCAAGTGTACTGTTAATGATGGTTTGTCGAAGAGAGCGATCGCTAGTGGTCGCGCTTCTTCTTGCAGTAACAGGTGATGATTTTTCGCTAAATGCCGAATTTTTTCTAGGCGTTCATAGCGTTGTGTTACCGATTGGGGATCATCTTGCCAGTGAATAGCTACTGTTACTAAGTAAGTTTGCAGCAGCATATGTCCTAACTTCTTAGCTTTGGTTGCTAAGTAATAGGAATTGTAGTCGTTGGCTTCAATCAATAACGGTACGCGATCTACTACTTCTAAGCCGTAGCCTTTCACCCCTGCAATTTTACGGGGATTATTGGTAATCAAACGAATCTGCTTGACTCCTAAATCCATGAGCATTTGTGCGCCCATACCGTAGTCTCGTAAATCGGCGGCGAATCCTAAGCGCTCGTTGGCTTCTACCGTATCCAACCCCATATCCTGTAAGGAATAGGCTTTGAGTTTATTAATTAAGCCAATTCCCCGCCCTTCTTGACGCAGGTAAACTACGACACCTTGTCCAGCCGCTTCAATCATTTTGAGTGCCGCTTGCAATTGCATCCGACAGTCGCAACGCAAAGAACCCAAAGCGTCACCAGTCAAACATTCCGAGTGCATCCGCACCATGACTGGCTCATCTTTAAAGGTAGCAGGATCGCCCTTAACAATGGCTACGTGTTCGCAATTATCTAAAGTATGGCGGTAGGCGTAGATTTTGAAATGACCGAACTGGGTGGGTAAATCGGCAATACTTTCGCGAATTACTAAGCGATCGTGTTGCAGACGATAACTAATTAAATCCGCAATACTAATAATTTTCAGATTATGACTATGAGCATACTCAATTAGCTGGGGCAACCTTGCCATCGAACCATCGGAGTTTTGAATTTCACAAATTACTCCCGCTGGGTATAACCCTGCTAATCGAGATAAGTCTACAGCCGCTTCTGTATGTCCTGCCCGTTTGAGCACGCCGCCAGCTTTAGCGCGCAGGGGGAAAATATGCCCAGGACGGCGTAAATCTGAGGGTTGTGTGGCTGGGTTCAGAGTCACCTGGATAGTCCGCGCCCGGTCTTCGGCTGATATCCCCGTACTGACACCCAAATGCGGCCCCGCATCAATGCTGACTGTAAAAGCAGTTTGGTTGGTGTCGGTAATATTGCTCACCATTAAAGGTAAGTCTAGTTCATCGAGGCGATCGCCTGTCATCGCTAGACAAATCAGTCCTCTTGCTTCCACCGCCATAAAATTAATCATGTCGGGTGTTGCGAATTGGGCAGCACAAATCAAGTCACCTTCATTTTCGCGATTTTCGTCATCTACCACGACGATGACACGGCCAGCTTTTAAATCTGCTAAAGCTGCGTCAATTGAATCAAACTTGAAGGATGAAATTGCAGTGCTAGCACCATCAGCCGACTCAGGCGACTGCTGAAAGGCTTGCTCTACTTGCGGAGCCACCCCAGTACTCTGTTCACTAGAGTTGAGGGGAGTGGCTTGCGACTGCCGTTTAGTCTTAGGCTTTGACACAGAGGAATTCCAGCTACCAAAAGTAAATTTTTTTAACAATTTCTTCTTTTAGATTGTAACTCCTTTATAAGGCAGAGAAGTACACTAGCAATGATTTGATAACATGACAAAAAATTTCTGCCCTAAAATTGAGGTTTAATACTCAAGTGTGGCAGTAAGACGCTAAAAGCAAGAGTATTCTTTCTGGCTCGTTCCTGACCGAAAATGTCAGGAATTGCGTGAATTTGGTATTTTCCCAATGTCTAATTCTCTCTTTACTAAAGAATGTAAACAGCTGCTTCTGCCCCCTTGGGAGGAAACATCTCAAAAATTAACGTTAGGTGAGAACATAAAATCTCGCCGCTACTAAGTGCAGAGTCACTAACATCCCGGCTTCAGTCCGTGGCTGATTGTGCGTTGCGCCTCTGGTCGCTGATATGTTGATAGCTAATAACTCATTAAACAAAAGCTGATAAGGATTTCATCATCATGGGCAATAATGGACGCGTACCAGTTGGGATTGTTGGCGCGTCAGGCTATGGCGGAGTGCAGTTAGTTCGGCTACTGATGGATCATCCAGAGGTCGAATTAGTTTATTTAGGCGGTGAGAGTAGCGCAGGGAAACCCTTTGCAGATCTCTACCCTCATCTGGCTCATGCAGTTAACCTGCCAATCGAGGCGGTAGATGCTGAAGTCATCGCCCAACGCTGTGAAGCAGTGTTTCTCTCTCTACCAAATGGTCTGGCTTGCCAAATTACACCAAAACTAATCGAAAAAGGATGTAAGGTACTAGATCTCAGTGCCGATTATCGATTTAGTGATTTGGCAACCTATACCACTTGGTACGCCACTGAGCGTAGCGATCAATCAACTGCGGCTACAGCAGTATATGGATTACCAGAACTTTATCGCGATCGCATTAGCGAAGCTCAGCTTGTCGGCTGTCCTGGCTGTTATCCTACTGCTAGTCTGCTTGCGCTTTCACCACTCTTAAAACAAGGCTTAATTGTCCCCGAAACCGCCATTATCGACGCTAAATCTGGCACCTCTGGTGGGGGACGACAAGCCAAAATCAATATGCTCTTAGCTGAGGCAGACAACTCTCTTGCTCCCTACGGAGTTACCCGTCACCGCCATACTCCAGAAATTGAGCAAATTTGTAGCGATCTCGCTGGGCACGAAGTCAAAGTTCAATTTACACCCCATCTGATCCCGATGGTGCGGGGAATTTTAGCGACAGTTTATGCCACACTGCGCGATCCCGGTCTAGTCAGGGATGACATGGTAACAATTTACAATGCTTTTTACCGTAATTGCCCTTGGGTAAGAGTTTGCGACAGTGGAGTTTACCCGCAAACAAAATGGGCTAGTGGCAGCAATCTTTGCTACATAGGTATAGAAGTTGACCCGCGCACCGGACGTGTGATTGTGATGTCAGCAATCGATAACCTGATTAAAGGACAAGCGGGTCAAGCCATTCAATGTTTAAACATCATGATGGGTTGGGATGAAACTTTGGGATTGCCCAAACTTGGGTTTTATCCGTAAATGGGCATGGGGCAATTCAATTTTGGATTTTGGATTTGCGATTTTGGATTAAGTTTAAATCTAAAATCCAAAATCTAAAATCTAAAATTCCCAGTCCCCAATCCCTACTTCGGCCCTAAACCCACTGCACCTGCATAAATGGCGCGATCGCCTAGTTCGTCTTCAATGCGTAGCAAGCGGTTGTATTTGGCAACTCGTTCGCTACGGCAGAGGGAACCTGTTTTGATTTGACCTGCACGGGTGGCTACGGCTAAATCCGCGATCGTGGTGTCTTCGGTTTCACCAGAACGATGGCTAATGACTGAGCGGAAACCGTTGCGAGTTCCCAGGTCAATGGTTTCTAAGGTTTCGGTCAAAGAACCAATTTGATTGAGTTTAATCAAAATGGCATTACCAGCTTTTTGCTCAATGCCTTTTTG
The DNA here is from genome assembly GCF_014696315.1 of Calothrix membranacea FACHB-236. Lineage (GTDB taxonomy): Bacteria > Cyanobacteriota > Cyanobacteriia > Cyanobacteriales > Nostocaceae > Aulosira > Aulosira membranacea. Next base: position 32,913 of record NZ_JACJPX010000065.1, on the reverse strand, counting down.
TAAGCGTGTGGCGTTGGTTACAAACAAGTCATCGCCTACCAACTGTACCCGTGAACCCAACTTCTGGGTCAGCAATTGCCAACTCTGCCAATCTTCTTCATGTAAGCCATCTTCAATGGAGACAATTGGGTATTGGTCAACTAATTGGGCGAGATAATCAATAAATTCTGTGGGCGCGTGGGGTTTACCGTCGTAGACATATTGTCCATTTTTGTAGAACTCACTAGCTGCCACATCTAAAGCTAACGCGACTTGTTCCCCTGGTTTATAACCAGCTTTCTGAATGGCAGCAACTAGCAATTCCAAAGCTACCTGATTGGACTCTAAGTTAGGGGCAAAACCGCCTTCATCGCCCACACCAGTTAATAAACCCTTCTCAGCTAATACTTCGCTTAGGGTAGCAAACACCTCTGCCCCCCAGCGTAAAGCTTCCCGGAAGGAAGACGCGCCAATGGGGACAATCATAAACTCTTGAAAATCCACATTGTTAGCTGCGTGGGCACCGCCGTTAATCACGTTCATCAACGGTACTGGCAGCAAATTCGCTAAAGGCCCGCCTAAGTAGCGATATAGAGGGATACCTAGCGACTCAGCACCAGCTTTAGCCGCTGCCAAAGAAACTGCCAAAATTGCATTCGCACCTAAATTGGATTTGTTGGCAGAACCATCCACAGCGATCATCGTCCGGTCGATTAATTCTTGGTTGAGGGCATCTAAGTTTAATAACTTCGGCGCAAGTGCATCGTGAACGTTTTGTACTGCCTTCAGTACGCCTTTACCCCCATAACGGCTTTTATCCTTATCTCGCAGTTCGTGTGCTTCAAAAGTGCCAGTAGAGGCACCACTGGGAACCTGTGCCAATCCCACAGCACCGTTAAGCAAATGTACTTCTGCTTCAATAGTTGGTCTACCCCGCGAGTCAAGAATTTCACGGGCAACAATCGCCTCAATGGCAGTATCTACAGTTGTACTCATGTGCGCTTTATCCTTTGTTTCCTTTGTAAGAGTACCTTTTTAAGGTTTGCAAGCGATCGCCTAATGACTGACTTCACCCCATCGCTAGCATAGGCTTTTAAGGGACTTTATAGGCTGAGATTAAACAAGATTTCCAATCATTGCGTCAACTAATTTGCAATTTTGGATTTGACGCTGCAAATGAGTCTATTTCGGAGAGTTTTAATGTATCGCAAATTACAAACTAAGGTAAAAAATGATGACCTAGACAAAAATATTGATGCAATAAGTCTAATAGTGAAGCTGAGGAAACACACGGCGTTACTCTGCGTAAAAAAATCTCCCGTTCAGACTTACTGCTGTAACGAGAGTTCTCTTAGTCTAGTAGAAATTAGCTAAACAACTACTTCAGTTCAGTTGGAACTATAGTTATAAGCTTTGAAAAAACTACGTCCAGTTGAATGAGATGGATCTAATCCCTCGTTGCGAGAACGACGACGTAAATCACCGATATCTGGTGTATTGTTGAAGGCATCTTCAATACTGATTTGACCAGTTAACATCAGTTCGCAAAGGGCATCATTCATTACTTGCATACCTTCTTTGCGGCTAGCTTCTATCAGTTGATATGCTTCTGTGTCTTCACCCTTTAATAGATAATCTTGCATAGTGGGTGTGTTAATTAAGATTTCCATAGGTGCTGTGCGACCACCATCTGTTGTGCTGAGTAAACGTTGAGCAACAACAGCAACTAGGGAATCAACAATTTGTACCCGCATGATTGCTTGCTCATCAGGATTATAGAGATTGAGGAGGCGATTAATTGCACCTATTGTATCTTTAGAGTGCAGAGTCCCTAATACTAAGTGACCAGTTTGTGCAGCTTTGATGGCAGTATCAACAGTTATGCGATCGCGCATTTCTCCTACTACAATCACATCGGGATCTTCCCGTAATGCTGACCGCAAAGCATCATGGAATTCGTGGGTGTGTAAACCTACTTCCCTTTGGCTAATTAAGCTATTTTGAGAAGTATGAACATATTCAATTGGGTCTTCAATTGTGATGATATGTTTTTGTTGAGTTTCATTTAAATAGCGGATCATTGCCGCTATGGTTGTAGATTTACCTGAGCCAGTTGACCCGGTAACTAAAATTAACCCTTGTTTTTTATTAACAATATTTTTGAGGACTGCTGGTAATCCCAAATTATCAATACTAGGAACGTGCAATGTAATTAATCGCAGCACCATTGCACCACCAGTTAATGTTTCAAAACAGTTGATGCGACAGCGTACCAGCCCAGGATAAACAATTGCTGTATCTAATTCTTGAGTTTCGATAAATCGCTGTTTGGCAGATGGAGAGAGAACTTCATCTAAGTAATCCTCAAATATTTTTGGTGTGACTACACCTGCTAATTCGTAAACTTCCATCTGTCCGCGAATGCGAAAGCGCGGCAATTCTCCGACACGAATATGTACATCGGTAGCTTGCAGATTATAGGCATCATGTACCATCTGTTGAATAGATACTGCCTTTTTTTGTATTGCAAATGGTGGTGGTGGTGGTGCTGGGAGAGTTGGGAATTGGGGAATTAAATATTGTGAGGTAGATTCGCCGTTCATTAGTATTTCCTATAGTAAATATCTGGTTAAAGAGCAGGTTAAAACTTAACTTTGATGCCCAAAGTTAGCAGTTAATAGAACTTGTAGATTAATCAATTCTTCTGAGGTCAACCGTGGAGTTACTTAGATTTTCAATCTACAACATACTTAGGTAAGATTTTCGTTTTTACGATGGTCTTTACCAATTCTTTAGTGAAACCATGAATTTCTATGAATTTCATTTATGTTTGGGCTAGAAATGAAATTATGAAAATCATTACACCCACCATCAACTGGTTACAAACCCACGCTTGTGCCCCTGCATACGGCGGTTGGGTTTTAGCAGGAATTGCTATCTGCTTTTTTGGCGCTGCTGTTAATACAATGGCTGGTTGGCTTTACGCCATCAGTGGAGTTAGTTTTGCTCTGTTAGCCATAGCTGCTATTTTGCCGCCGCGATCGCTTGTTGGCTTATCTGTGAAACGCCGTCAAATTAAGCCTGTCACAGCCGGAGATGAATTAACGGTAGAAATCGAAATTCACAATCAGACAAAGCAAGCTGTTAACTTGCTACAAGTTGAAGATATGTTGCCTTTTGTGTTGGGGAAACCAGTAACCAAGGCTATAGAAACCATTGCCCCACATGAGCATTACCGTTGGGTATACTACCAACAAACCCCACGCCGGGGTGTTTATCGTTGGCATACAGTCGAACTTGTTAGCGGTGCGCCTTTAGGCTTGTTCTGGTGTCGTCGTCAGCGTGAATGTGCCGCCACAGCGATTGTTTATCCTAGCTTGTTACCGCTAACTTACTGCCCGCTAGTGGATGAAATGGGGCAAGACGAAAGCGACATGAGTAACTTTCGTGGCAAAACCTTACAAACAGAGACAACTGGACTAGTGCGATCGCTTCGTCCTTATCGTTTAGGTGATCCTACTCGCCTGATTCACTGGCGCACTAGCGCCCGCTACGGGGAATTACGGGTACGGGAATTAGAAATAGTTACTAGCGGTCAAGAAATTATTATTGCTCTTGACAGTGCGGTGAATTGGGCAGAGGAAAACTTTGAACAAGCCGTCATCGCTGCTGCATCACTATATTTTTATGCCCAGCGGCAAAATATCCAAGTCCAACTGTGGACAGCCTTCACAGGATTAATTAAAGGCGATCGCATAGTTCAAGAAGCGTTAGCAGCCACTACCACTCAAGAAGATGCTAACGCATCAACTCCAGAAGGCTATCCCTTAATATGGCTAACTTCCAACCCCCAAAGCCTTTCTTCCTTGCCTTTAGGTAGCCGCTGGGTTTTATGGGAGAACAATCCTTCTGCCACAGAACCAGTAATAGCTAACCGAGATTATCCGGGTATTGTTATACAAACTGAGCAAGGATTACAACCACAACTACAAAAATCCTTACACTCATAAATTACTGACAATTTTATGTATTGAAAATTTCAATGTCTGCTTTCAAGTTAAGCTTTTCTGATGACTCCAAGATTTTTTTGCCGCAGTAACCCAGGTATATCCGCCTTTGGGCAAACCCTGTTTAAATTTAGTAACAAAGGTTGGGGAAATCTCCCCAAGATTACCGCGATCGGGCTGAGGTACAATGCAAAGAAATGTTTAAATTATGAGCGGCTGATCTAATGATCTCATCAGAAGTGAATACAAAATCCAGCGATAAAAGCCTAGAGGCAATGCGGCATTTTTCCGAACAATACGCCAAGCGTACTGGAACCTACTTCTGTTCTGAACCTTCGGTTACCGCAGTCGTGATTGAAGGGCTAGCTAAACATAAAGACGAACTTGGTGCGCCTTTATGCCCTTGCCGCCACTACGAAGATAAAGAAGCCGAAGTACACGCCACATATTGGAACTGTCCCTGTGTGCCGATGCGGGAACGTAAGGAGTGCCATTGTATGCTGTTTCTCACCACAGACAACGAGTTTGCCGGAGAACAGCAAGAAATCACTCTCGAAACCATCAAAGAAGTTAGAGACAGCATGGCATGAGTGAAACCATGCCCCAAGAGTTTTGGCAAGGCGTAGAACAGTTTAATACTGGACAGTTCTATGCCTGTCATGACACTTTAGAAGCTTTGTGGATTGAAGCCAGCGAGCCAGAAAAAACCTTTTATCAAGGGATTCTCCAAATTGCGGTAGCACTTTATCATTTGAGTAATCACAACTGGCGGGGTGCAGTCATTCTACTAGGAGAAGGTAGTAATCGTCTGCGACGTTACCCATCCATTTACGGTGGCATCGATTTAGAAGCTTTATTAATCCAGAGTGTGGCATTGTTGCAAGCATTACAAAAAATTAGCCCAGATCAAATTGCTGCTGATGATCTGGGTGAATCTGACACATTGCCTTTGCCCAGGATTGAGCTAGTACAAGAAGGCTGAAGTATCAAGGCTAATACCAATTCAAAATTCAAAATTAAGAATCCTGACAGGACAAGGCTTTGAGTTCACGTAGTAGGATGCGTTAGCGATAGCGTAACGCATCAGTTCCAAAGCTTTTCGTGCATTACTGAGATTTTTTCACAAATTAACATGACTTACGCAACTGGCACAGTGATCCTCTGGGATAAGAGTCAAGAGTCAAGAGTCAAGGGTCAAAAATTTAGATTTTTTGGACTCTTGACATTTGACCTTGGACAAACCTAAACGAAAAAAATATGACACTTGCGTAAGTCCTAATTAAATCGGATTCCTATATGAGCTTGTTGCACATTAAGAATCGTAGTTATACTTCCGCCTTGCGGTACTAGTTAATCATCAGACCTAGGTTGTAGGGATATATAGAATTAAAATTATTTAATGCTGAAAAAATGCCCGATTAAATAAAGAGAACCGCATAAAACAACTAAGTCCTCAGGAGAAGCAAAAGCTGTTTCTAAGGCGGAAGTCAAATCGGGGTAAGATTGGCAAAAACTCAATCCTGGACAAATTTCCACAGCTAGCTTGGCTAATTCATCGGGAATGGCCGAAGAAGTATCTGGTATAGGTACGAGATATAAATTGTCTCCCTCTCGTAACAAAGCCTGGAAAATGTCAGCATGGTCTTTATTTGCCATCATTCCCATCACCCAAGTTATTTTTGGGTTAGCCAATGTATCAACATAATCACGTAAAACTTCAGCGCCAGCTGGATTATGGGCACCATCTAGCAATAATTTATGCTTTTTCCAAGTTACCCATTGAATACGTCCAGGCCATTTTGTGTTGGCCATGCCATTAATTATGGCGGTTTGAGAAATGTGCCAGCCTTGTTTTTGCAGAATTTCGATCGCAGCTAAAGCTAAGGCAGAATTTGTTAACTGAATTTGCCCTTGTAAAGCTAGCGGATATTGAATTAATTTTCCATCCAGAGTTTGGTATTCCGCCCATCCTGAAGATACAGAACGCGCAGGTTGGGGTGTAAATATCGGGCATTCTAATTCTTGAATACGCGATCGCACAACCGCTTCCGCCTCTTGAGGTAATGGCCCCACCACAGCCGGACATCCAGGCTTGAGAATTCCCGCCTTTTCGCCAGCAATATGGGCAACAGTCGGCCCTAATTGCTGCCAATGTTCCCGGCTAATAGAAGTAATGACTGTTACTAAAGGCTGTGAGCAAACGTTAGTAGCATCTAAGCGTCCGCCCAATCCTACTTCTACCACGGCTATATCCACTTGCTGCTGGGCAAAATATAACCAAGCAGCGGCGGTAATTACTTCAAATTGAGTGGGTGACTCTTCATCATGTGCGATTGCATCTTTAACATTTTGTAATAATTTACACAATTCCTCTGCAGCAATTGGCTGTTGATTAACGGAAATACGTTCTGTCCAATCAACTAAATGGGGAGAAGTATAAAGTCCTGTCCGATAACCAGCTTGAGTGAGAACTGAGGACAGATAGGCACAAACTGAACCTTTACCATTAGTCCCAGCAACATGAATTACAGGCACTTGCTGATGGGGATTACCAAGCTTGTCCAAGAGTTTGACAATGCGTGACAGTCCCAGATTGATACCGAAGTGTTGAAAGGATTGTAATAGAGAGTCGATATCCACGATTGGGGAATGGGGAATGGGGAACTCGGGGCCCCCTTTGGGGATAAGGGGCAATGGGGAATGGGTGAAATTATTACCCTTTACTTTCTTGTACAGACGCGATTCATCGCGTCTCTGTGACTTTTGACAAACACCAAACACCCTCATACAAATGAACCGACTGCCCCCATAAAAGGGAAACAGTCGGTTCGAGAATGTTAAGTTTGATTAGAGTTTAAGCTTCTCTGTTTAAAAAGTTTTGCACTTGTCGTAAAGCAGCTGCACCAATGTTAAATACAGCCCAACCAGCAGCAACGGCTATTGGTGCTAAAACAACGGCTACACGAAAATCAATGTCCATATTAGAACCCCTCTGTTAAATAAATTAAACTTTTGTCAACTGCTCTCATTTTTATTGTTAGCTGAAGTGGGCAAATTTTCCAGCCCCATGTGTAAAGAATATTTACAATTTAGGTCAATAGTCACAGAGACGCGATGAATCGCGTCTGTACAAAAAAGTCTTTATCCCCAATCCCCAATCCCATTACTTTTGCGTAAACCCGATATCAGTTCCCTTTCCAGCATGAACTAAAGCTAATTTTTGGTAGCGTTCGGCGTGTTCGATTAATTCTTTAGCTTCGGTGTCTGATAATTGGCGCACAACTTTTCCGGGAACGCCGACGACTAATGACAAAGGTGGTACATCCTTTGTCACTACTGAGCCAGCACCGATAATGCTACCAGTGCCGACACGTACCCCATTAAGCACGATCGCACCAATCCCAATCAAACTGCCGCGCTCAATGTAGGCAGAATGTATCACAGCACGATGTCCTACGGTCACATGATCTTCTAAGATGGTAGGAAAACCAGGATCGCCATGTAGAATAGCTCCATCTTGTATATTCGTGTATTCGCCAATATCAATGCGTTCTACATCGCCTCTGACTACTGCCCCATACCAAATGCTCACACCTGCCCTTATGTTTACGGAACCGATCACGCTCGCATTGGCTGCAACAAAGGCAGCTTGAGAAAAATCAGGAGATGGCCAGTAAGAAGCGATAGACACGATAGAATATGAATATGGTACCCAGGAACACTGGAACAACTCCAACATTTCGGGCTGGTTGCAAAAACCAGAATATCACAGGGTCAAGCTTCTATGCTGAATTAAGACACTAGTGAATGCTGTTCCTGCATCAGTCAGTGACTTTTTAGCAGTGAGCGGGTAAACCAAAGTGGTGGAGCCGAAGTGTAATATCCAACCCACTGGCGCTGGTGAAGACTAAATTATGTTTCTACGCACTTCATGATGAATCCAGGCTTGCAGTACCCAATATTTGGCCCAGAAATACAGTGTCCCCACTGTCGCCAAACAATTCCGGCGCTGACACTGACAGATACTTATTTGTGTCCGCGTCATGGGGCGTTCGAGGCTAATCCCAAAACGGGAGAATTAATTCATTTACAGTCGGGACGACATTGGCGAAAGTGGAATAGTGAATGGTATCGGCAACATACCCATCCCGATGGTATTCGGTTTGAAATTCACGAAGCACTAGACAAACTCTATACTCAAGGTTTCCGAGCCACGCGAGTGATTATCGCTCGTCGTTATCAGGAATTGATGAGTGGCTATTTAGAACGCAGCACTCCTTGGCGTTCTGGACAGCCAGAAAATTCCTCAGCAAGGCTGTACGGTTTACCTGTGGACTTTAGCCCTGAAGCCACAGAAGATCCCTGCTGGGAAGTTATTAATTTTGATTTGGAAAAAGAGCCTGGTGTCCCTGTACGCTACCCTTATTTCCGTTTATTTGAGTAAATTGCCATTAGTCATTAGTCATTAGTTATTAGTCAAGAGTTATTGATCATTGCTGAGAAGTAAATGACAAAAACCAAACGCCCAAGGACAAATGACTAATGACCCAAGACAAATGACTAATGACAAAATTATGCATCACGCTTCTATTCGGACTGCGAATATTCATCGAGCGATCGCCTTTTATGAACAACTGGGGTTTACAGTTTGTGAACGCTTCACTACAGGCTACACCCTAGCTTGTTGGATGGAAGGACTGAATGGCAGAATTGAACTCATCCAAATTCCCGAACCAAAACCAGCCCCAGATGCTTTTGCAGACGAGCATTATGTGGGCTACTATCATCTTTCATTTGATTTAACAGAAATTACTCCCGACTTGCCTAGTTGGGTCAACAATTTACAAGAAAAATTAAAAATAGCAGCCCAAAACCAACCAGAACAATTTCAACCTCTCAAGGTGCTTTTAGAACCTACACAACAACAGATAGGCGATCGCATCTATGAGGTCGCTTTTATTGCAGATTATGACGGATTACCCTTGGAATTCATTCGGATTTTAGCAAAACTCAACTAATTTCGCTTTTATATTGATGATTTTTGCTGATAAAATATCACATCTCTGTAGTTTTGCGTAGGTGTTCAATGGAGCGCAAAGATTAGACTATAGTCATCAATACTAAAAAATGTAACTTAGTTTACAGGGTATCAGCAAAATCAATGTCTGTGTTTTCCACCTTGTATAGATATCGTTTTCCTTTATTACTGTTGATTTTTTCGATGATTGCAGTGTTGTTATTGAGTGGTAAACCTGCTGATAATCAACAGGTGCTTGCGTCCCAACAGATACATCATCAATCAATGGTAAATGCACAAAAACCCACAGCTATAAAAGTGACAGACAACGTCCGCAAAACTTTGCTAGAGAATGGCCTGACGGTGCTGACAAAAGAAGTGCATACAGCACCCGTGGTGACTGTGCAGGTGTGGTACAAGGTGGGTTCGCGTAATGAAGAACCAGGTGTAAATGGCATTGCTCACCAGTTGGAACACATGATGTTTAAAGGTACTAAAAATCGTCCTATTCAATTTGGGCGATTATTTAGTGCTTTAGGTAGCGACTCAAATGCTTTTACTAGCTACGATCAAACAGCATATTACGGTACTGTAGAACGGAATAAGCTCAAATCACTTTTAATTCTAGAAGCCGATCGGATGCAAAATGCTGTCATTGATACCGAACAACTAGAAAGTGAAAAGCGTGTAGTAATTTCTGAGCTACAAGGTTACGAAAATAGTCCCGAATATCGTCTCAATCGCGCCGTCATGCAAGCAGCCTTTCCCAATCATGCATACGGTTTACCTGTTGGTGGTACACAGGCTGATGTAGAAAAATTTACAGTCGCGCAGGTACAAGAGTATTACCGCGAATTTTACACTCCCGACAATGCCATTTTGGTGATTGTCGGTGATTTTCAAACTGATTCAACTTTAGAAACAGTAAAAGAAATCTTTGGTAAATTACCCAAGAGTCAACAGTCAACAGTTGGGGAGACGCGATCAATCGCGTCTGTACAAGAGTCAACAGTCAACAGTCAACAGTCAACAGTCAACAGTCCCATTGTGCTGCGAGAACCGGGTGCAGGGAAACTCTTGCAAGTGATTTATCCCCTACCAAATGTGAATCACCCAGATCTACCAGCGCTACAAGTGATGGATTACATTTTGACTGAAGGACGAAGTTCGCGCCTTTATCAAGCATTGGTAGAATCAGGGTTAGCTAACGACATCAGTGCTTATGTTTCTAGCTTACGGGAGTCTGGCTGGTATGAACTGTTAGTTACTGCTGCTCCTAGGCAAAATTTGACAAAAATTGACGCAGTGTTGAATAAGGCGATCGCTAATCTCGTAAAAACAGGAGTAACATCTGAGGAAGTTAACAGAGCTAAAACCCAACTCGAAGCATCTGTAATTTTAAGTAACCGCGATCTCACCAACCTAGCAATGCAATTGGGTAATGATGAGACTACTACTGGCGATTATCGCTACACAGAACGCTACTTGGATGGTGTCCGAAAAGTGAATCCATCTGATGTTGTAGCTGTAGTGAATAAATATCTCAAACCAGAAATACGTACAGTCGGCTGGTTTGAACCCAGCCAAAAGCAGACAAAAGCAGTTGCTAGCAAAATCCAATCCACGCAAACTACAGAAAAATTTTCCCCTGGTTCACCTTTAGCACCACAGGAAGTAATCAAGTACTTACCGCCTGTGGATGAAGCCACACATCTCAGCACCCGCGAACTACCACAACAATTTACTGTGGCTAATGGTTTGCAGTTATTACTACTACCTGATAAAAGTACCCCCACAGTTACCCTCAGCGGTTACATCAATGCAGGGATGGAATTTGATCCAGAAGATAAAGCCGGATTAGCATCGCTGGTAGCAGATAACTTGATGAATGGTACAAAAACCAAGCACTTTTTGGCAATTGCTAAAGCCTTAGAAGATAGAGGTGCGAGTCTAGATTTTGAAGCATATCGCGAAGGTGTGCGAATTGAGGGTGAAAGTTTAGCTGGCGACTTGCCTGTACTGATAAAAACCTTAGCAGATGTAGTTAAAAATAGTACATTCCCAGCAACAGAGCTAGAATTAGACCGCCAGCAAGCTTTGACTAACCTCAAACTAGATTTAGATGACCCTGACGAAGTAGCAATTAGAACTTTTGTTCAGTCTATTTATCCGAAAAACCATCCATTGCATACTTACCCAACAGAAAAAAGCCTACAGCGGATTAAGCGTCAGGATGTGATTGCGTTTAAGGCAAAATATTATCGTCCCGATACTACAGTGTTAGCACTGGTAGGAGATTTTGATCCTGTAAAAGTGCGATCGCTCATTGAAGCTGAGTTTGGTAGTTGGAAAGTTAGCGGTGAACCACCAAGCTTAAAATATCCTCCAGTATCAATGCCGGAAAAGGTAGTGCGTGTTAACTCAGTCCTCCCAGGTAAGGCCCAAGCTATTACTTATATGGGTTACACAGGCATTAACCGTCAAGATACCCGCTTCTATGCAGCTTTAATATTGAATCAGATTTTGGGAGGCGACACCTTATCTAGTAGGCTGGGAGCAGAAGTGCGCGATCGCCAAGGTTTAACCTATGGAATTTATAGCTACTTCAAGGTAGGCAAGAATGCTGGGACATTTTGGATTGAAATGCAAACCAGCCCAGAAGATACTAATAAAGCGATCGCCAGTACTCATGAGCAATTAAAGCAAATTCATCAGTATGGTGTGAGCGCATCTGAACTGGAAGCAGCAAAGCAGACTCTGATCAGCAACTACAATGTTTCACTGGCAAACCCAGAAGAATTAGCAAAACAAATTCTCATGAATCAAGTCTATGGACTCGATGAAGTGGAACTGCGCTCTTTTACTAATAAAATTCAGCAAGTTAACCTATTTCAAGTTAATCAGGCTGCTCGTGAATTACTCCACCCCGATAAAATTGTTGTGGTAACAGCTGGCCCAGCTGTGTTGGCAGATCATACTATTCATTAGGGCTGCAGATTGGGGACTGGGGATGGGCAAAGGCAACTTTGATAAAGTTACAAAAATTATTCAAAATTTCTTGCAGGTTGTGATTAAGATGCAGAATTAATATCAACAATTTGCCTGAGATGCAAGTAATTAAGCGCATTTACTTCATACTAGTATTAATACTAAGCTTTGCTGTTATAAATACAACTCCAGTCTTAGCAGCAAATATCTCTGGCGATGTTCTAAAACAAGCTGCTATAGAAATTCCTGTGAGTTTAGGAAATGCAGCTAACGAAATAAAATTTGAGCCAAATACCTTAGAATTTGTAGCTGGAAAACGCTACAATCTTCGGCTGACAAATCCTAGTCAACTAAAGCACTATTTTACTGCCAAAGATTTTGCCGATGGCATCTGGACGCAAAAAGTTGAAGCAGGCAAAGTAGAAATTAAAGGAGCTATCCACGAAGTAGAACTCAAACCTGGTGCAACAGCCGAATGGGTATTTGTGCCTCTCAAGCCAGGAAAATATAGCCTGCGTTGCACTGTTCCAGGACACGCAGAAGCGGGAATGACTGGTGAGATTACTGTTAGCAATTGATACTTTTTCAGCTAGTAGAATTTGAGTTACTTGATCAGGATTTAGATCCCCGACTTTTTGAAAAAGTCGGGGATCTGGGTATTGGCATTTGCTTCGTCACGAGCGATCGCATCCACAACCACAAGATAAAAGTATTTTTTAGCTGATTCCCTAGTTGTAAGCTCACTTTATTCTAGGTAGCAAATTCTAAAGAAAAAAATAAGTTAATTTAAATATAGATATTATTTCTCAACTAAGCTAGAACAAAATTCACCTTCAGCTACAGAGCATCAAACATTATTTAATCCCACATGAACATTCTCAGTAACTTACTTTCGCAAACAGTACAGCCGAACCCTCCCAAACAACGCCGAGGTATTGAAATTAAATCGCCGCGGGAAATAGATATCATGCGGCAATCAGCAAAAATAGTGGCAACTGTACTTAAAGAAATTTCTGAGCTAGTAGAGCCAGGAATGACTACAGCTGATTTGGATGCTCATGCGGAAAAACGCATCCGTGAAATGGGTGCGACACCAAGCTTTAAAGGGTATCACGGTTTCCCAGGTTCTATTTGCTCGAGTATCAACAATGAAGTTGTACATGGAATTCCTAGCGCTAAGAAAGTAATCCGTACAGGTGATGTATTAAAGGTAGATACGGGTGCTTATTACCAAGGTTTTCATGGCGACTCTTGCATTACAATCGCCGTTGGTGAAGTTACCCCAGAAGCAGCTAAATTGATTTGCGTAGCTGAAGAAGCCCTTTATAAAGGTATTGAACAAGTTAAAGCAGGCGTTTACTTGATGGATATTGCTGGCGCAATTGAAGATCATGTCAAAATGAACGGCTTTACTGTAGTTGAAGAATTCACAGGGCACGGCGTAGGACGTAACCTACATGAAGAACCATCAGTGTTCAACTACCGCACCCGCGAAATGCCAAATGTAAAACTACGCGCTGGTATGACATTGGCAATTGAACCAATTTTAAATGCAGGTTCTAAACATACACGTACTTTAGCCGATCGCTGGACAGCCGTAACTGTGGATAATGCTTTGTCAGCTCAGTTTGAGCATACAGTATTAGTCACAGAAACAGGCTATGAAATTTTGACCGATCGCACAAATGTTTAAGTTGGGGGTTTGGTAATTGTGAATTGGTAATTGGTAATTGTGAATTGGTAATTGGTAATTGTGAATTGGTAATTGGTAATTTTCCTTTTCCCTTTCCCCAATCCCCAGTCCCCAGTCCCCAGTCCCCAGTCCCCAATCCCCAATCTCAACCCAGAGACTTAGGCAAATAGCGAATCACTTCTGCAACTGACCAAGCTTGAGCGATCGCCCCTTTGGGTATGTGGGGTTCATCGCCATCAAAAATCTCGGAAATTGAGCCTAGACAAGCATCAGATGAGAAGTGTTTCAATAGGGGTTGCCAATCAAAAGGTGGTGCGGCTTCTGGATAAAAACGTTGCCAAGCACGAATAAACGGGCCAATCAGCCAACTCCAAACAGTACCTTGATGGTAAGCGCGATCGCGTTGTTCTGGAGTTCCTTGATATTTGCCAATATATTGCGGATCGCTGGGAGCAAGGCTCCGCAGTCCATAGGGAGTGAGCAAACTGGAAGCTGCTAGCGCCAATACCTCACGCCCTTGTTGTTGTGAAAACCCACAATGATGTAAAGACAGTGCTAAAACGGCATTTGGTCTAATTTGAGAATTCCGTCCATCGTCTAGCTCAATAGTGTCATATAAATAGCTGAGTTTGGGATTCCAAAACTTTTGTAGAGAATTTTTTACCTCTTGTGCTTGCTGGGCGTAACGTTGCGCTTGCTTCGCCAAACGTTCGGAAGAATTTCCATTTTGAATTTGGCTCAAGCGTTCTGCCCACTGACTCAACCAACATAAGGCAGAGTACCACAGAGCATTAATTTCCACTGGCTTACCCAGTCGGGGAGTCACAGGTTCGCCGCCAACTACCGCATCCATCCAAGTCAAGGCGACACCATGAGCATCCCAACCAACTAGCCCATCAGTAGCATCAACATGGATATTGTAGCGAGTGCCACCGACAAATGCTTTGTGAATTTGCTGCACTACAGGAAATTGCTCTGCTAAAAACTGCCAATCTTGAGTAGCTTCTAAATATAAACCTAGAGTTTCAATCCACAACAACGCCGCATCAATACTGTTGTAAAAAGGCTCACCACCAACATCAGGAAAGGCATTAGGAATTAAACCTTGCCGACAGTAATGCCCAAACGTCCGTAATAGTCCCTTTGCTAGTTCAAAGCGTTTGGTAACTAGTGCCAATCCTGGTAAAGCTAGCAAAGTATCCCGCCCCCAGTCATTGAACCAGTGATAACCAGCAATAACAGTAGGGCCAGCTATTGAAGCGCGATAGACAATAAACTGATCGCTGGCTTTTAATAGTTGTTGCAAAATGGGGCATGGGGCATTGGGAATTGGTAATGGGTAATTGGTAATGGGTAATTGGTAATTGGTAATTGGGGGTTTGGTGTTTGGTGTTTGGGGTTTGCCATTAATTATTTCTCCCCTGCTCCCTGCTCCCTGCCCCCTTACCTCATCTCCTTCATCCCCAATCCCCTCGATATCCCAGCCAAAAATCTGAGAAAGTCTTTCTTGTTCTGCTTCAATTGCTTCTATAAAAGTGTCGTCAGTCAGAGGCGCTAATTTTAAATCGGGGAAACCTAATCTGACTTCTAGGGTGACAGAATCCCCTGGTTGGAGAGTCACTGTTAAGTAACCAGGGCTATACAGGTCTTCGCGATCGCCTAATCCTCGCTTGGTTTCTTCTAACAATCGGTAATTCCAGTACCACACCGCGTCAGCTCGATACTCTCCTTGTGTCCAACGCAAATGCCAAGGTGTACCAAATTGTCCACCCATTATCGCTTGCAAGCAAACTTGTTGGGGTAACAGCACTTGTGAGAAGTGTAATTCTGGAGAAGCAGTTTGCTGGTGGTGAAAGTCGCGATCGCCAATCAGCAGCCGCAGCCTTAAAATACCTACTTCCCTTCCTTCATAGCGATACTGGATTAACAGGCGATGGCATAAGGTGGGGGATGAGGGGGATTGAAGAGAATTTTCCCCCGTGCTTGTAGAGACGTGATTAATCGCGTCTTTAATTACATCTTTAATCGCGTCTCTACCCTGCCCCCCTGCTTCTATGCTCCCCTGCTCTAACCCATAGGGCATAATTAACTGTCTACTGAGTTGCCAATTATCTTGACCCCAAACCCATTTTGGTACTGGGTTAAGCTCAAAAGAGCGCAACAGTTGGTAGCCAGTCGGTTCAATTCGACCACTGTCCCAATAATTTGTCCCTAAGGGTACAACTTTCCCTTCGACTTCCAAGCTAGCTTCTAGGTGCGAAAGTAGCAGGGTGCGGCCAGATGGTGGGTTTGTAGCGGCAAATAACCAACCATGATAGGTACGTGTACGGATATCCGAAACCGTTCCACTTGCAAAACTACCCAAACCATTAGTCAGTAACCATTCTCTTGTATCTAAATTAGCCATTTGCTACTCAAAATCGTTATGACTATGATATAGTCGTAACAGATCGTAATTAAACTGTGAGAGCGTGGACGGGTAAGTTTTACCTGACCCGAACTCCAACGCTAGTAAATAAATATAAGTTGAAGGAGAATTAGGTTCATGTCCCTCACTTACGGAACAGAAGGATGCCTCCGCGTTGGTCAACAGGCTCCAGACTTTACAGCAACAGCTGTAGTGGATCAAGAATTTAAGACAATCAAACTTTCCGACTATCGCGGTAAGTATGTAGTTTTATTCTTTTATCCCTTAGACTTTACCTTTGTTTGCCCCACTGAAATCACAGCATTTAGCGATCGCTACGAAGAATTCAAGAAAATTAACACCGAAATCTTGGGTGTTTCCGTTGATAGCGAATTCTCTCACTTAGCTTGGATTCAGACTGACCGCAAATCTGGTGGTGTAGGCGACCTAAACTATCCTTTAGTTGCTGACATCAAAAAAGAGGTAAGTGCTGCTTATAACGTACTTGATCCAGCAGCAGGTATTGCTTTACGCGGTTTATTCATCATTGATAAAGATGGTGTTATCCAGCACGCTACCATTAACAACCTAGCTTTTGGTCGTAGCGTTGATGAAACCTTGCGGACATTACAAGCAATTCAGTATGTCCAATCTCACCCCGATGAAGTTTGCCCCGCTGGTTGGCAACCTGGTGACAAAACCATGAATCCCGATCCAGTGAAATCTAAAGTTTACTTCTCCGCTGTTTAGATTTCTCTTGCCAGAAAACTGCAAAGCAGTATACTGGATTTAAGAGCAGTATCAATTATCACCACAGATAACCACAGATAAACACAGATCCAGATTAATCGGTGTTAACTTCAGTGCCTGTCTGTGGTTTTTTCATGTTTTAGGATGGAATTAGGGCATGGGGGATTGGGCATAGAGCATTGAGTAATTGGTAATGGGTAATTGGTGTTTGTCATTAAGTTATTTCTCCCCGGCTCCCTGCCCCCTTGATTTTCCAAGCCTCACTCATCCCTTTTGACTTTTGACTTTTGACGTTAAATTATTAAAGATAAAATATGTTAACTTCAACAGATTTTAGCGGCTTATTCAATGAGCGCTTCTTCCGCAATTTTCTGCCGATTCCTGCTATCTATGAACTAAGATTAGATGTGGGAACACCAGATTTTCAACTGCCAGATATTACTAATGGCACCTTGGTAAAGCTTTCAAATTACAGAGGCAAACAACCAGTTTTATTGGCGTTCACAAGAATATTTACAGAAAAGCAATATTGCCCTTTTTGCTATCCCCATATCAAATCTTTGAATGAGAACTACGAAGAATTTCAAAAGCGGGAGATAGAAGTTTTGATGATTACGAGTACTGATGAAAGGCAAAGTCAAATTGTTGTTAAAGATTTAGGCTTAAAAATGCCGTTATTGAGTGACCCCGCTTGTAACGTATTTCGGAGATATCAAGTAGGACAAGCCTTAGGAGCGCCTTTGCCAGCGCAGTTTGTATTAGATAAAGACGGAAAACTCCGTTATTATCATTTATTCTCCTTTTTGGATCATAATGCCAATATAGAGACACTATTAGCTAAGTTTTAGCTTTGTAGTAGTTTGATAAAATTTGCAAAAAACTTCCAATAAATACAGTTTATATAAACTGTATTTATCTGAATTACGAACTATAAATTCCAAATTACAAATTGGTGTAAGGTAGAAAAGTGGCATTGGTTGCTTTACTCAAAAGTCATGAGGTTTGCTTATGTTAACGCTTTATCATGCGCCGATTTCTCCTAACTCTCGCAGAGTTTGGATTACACTCATAGAAAAAGGGCTAGAGTTTGAATTAGTAGAAATCAAACTCAATGGAGAACAATTCAAACCAGATTTTTTAGCAATTAATCCTTTACACCATATTCCAGCTTTGGTAGATGGCGACTTTAAAGTAATCGAATCATTGGCGATTCTAGATTATTTAGAAGCAAAATACCCCAATCCAGTGATGCTACCTGAAGAGCCAAAAGATTTAGCGATCGCACGGATGGTACAACTGGTAACTGTAAATGAACTTTTGCCACCAACTACCACGTTTTTACCACAGTTGCTAGGCTTACCCCCAGGAGATCCAGAAAAAATCCAGCAATCACAGGAAAAAATTTCTGTAGTACTTAAGTTATTTGAGAGTTTATTAGACGATCGCCCTTACTTTGGTAGTAACAACCTGACCTTAGCAGAGGTCGTAGCTGGAACTGTAGTAACTGTATTGCCTAGCCTGGGCATATCTTTAAGTGATTATCCCAAATTGAGTGCTTGGAGCGATCGCTTAACAGCACGTCCATCGTGGCAAGCTACTCAAATTACTCCAGAGATAATCAAAGATTTTAGAGCTGTTGTAGAGGCAAGAATGGCAAAGCAAGCTACAAGCTAGCACCGCTACGCGGAATTCAAAATTCAAAATTAAGTCCGGATAAAATTTTTATTAATTTTGAATGCTTTTTGTAGTGAAAACTTAATCATTTAAAGCCTGCATCAGCAGGCTTTATTTATTTACAACTACAGCAAAGTTATAGCTTGATTTGCTGCAAATGACTGCGGGGGTTGTAGGTACGTATAGCTCGGATTTTTTCATAATACTCGCGCTCTTGTTGGCTCATATCTTTTGGTGGAACAATCGCCACCTTCACCAACTGATCGCTACGTCCACCCTTGGCTAAAGGCCAACCTTTGCCACGCAAACGCAGGGATTGTCCAGAACGTACTCCCGCAGGTAGTTTCACATTCACTGAACCATCGGGTGTAGGAACATCAATAGAAGCGCCTAAGGCAGCTTCATCGGGTGTAATGGGAACTTCACAGACAAGATTATCGCCTTCAAATTGGAAGAAGGAGTGCGCCTGAAGTTCAACTTTTAAGTACAAATCACCCCGTTGTTGAGTCATAGGATTAATTTGACCTTTACCGCGCACACGCAAACGCGTACCAGCTTTCGCACCAGCAGGTATACGTACATCTATGGTTTCATTACCAAGACTAAAACGCTTTTGAATGCCTGCAAATGCTTCAGCAAAACTTAGTGTAATTGTGGCTTCACTATCTTGGCTAGCTCCTGCACCAACATCTTGGAAACCAAAATCGTTAAAACCGCCAAAACCACCTGGTCTTCTGGAAGAAGCATTTGTGGAAGTACTATAAGAATAGTTTTGACGGCTACTGCGAGGGCCAGCGCCACCAAATAGCTCATTCAGAAAGTCATTAAAACTACCGTATTGGCTGAAGTCAAAACCACCCATATCCACACCTGCGCCAGAGGGGAAGCCTTGACCAGCTTGTTTCCAGTATTGACCAAATTGATCGTACTTTTTGCGCTTGTCTGGGTCTGACAAAACCTCGTAGGCTTCGTTCACTTCTTTAAAACTCGCCTCTGCCTGTTTATTGCCTGGGTTGACATCAGGGTGAAACTTGCGGGCTAATTTACGAAAAGCTTGTTTAATTTCCTCTGGACTGGCAGTCTTACTAACTCCCAAAATTGCGTAATAGTCTTTGAAGTCGGTTGCAGCCATCTACCAGCCTCCTCTAGAAATTCCTGTTATGTTCTTTTTCTAAGATGTTAGATATGTTATTTGCCAGGTATAATGCCCCGCAAATAGATTCTGATTTTAAATTAACAAACATCATCAAAAATCAAGTGGGGTTCTCGCTCGTAGCATGAGTGCAATTTCCGTACTCCCGCAATCCTGATAAACGAATTATGCTGTCGAGTCCTTCTTCTAAGGTTGGGGGTGCATCCCGTAGCTGACGATGCATTTTGAAGATGACTGCTTCGGGAACCTGGCGATCGCGTTTTCGATTTCGTGCCAAACACAGCCACACTGGAGTATCTGCCCATAGCCCTGTAATGTGGGTAAAACCGAACCCACGCGCTAGGGCGATAACCTTACGGCGCTGGCGGCGCTGGGCATTGGTAGCATCGTAAATCACCGTTTTTCCTTGCTTTTGAGCCTGGAGTAATTGCCGCCGAATTTCTCGCCAAATCAGCAGCCAATGCCCTTGAATCGTTTCATTGCCAAACAACTGCCCCCGAATACCATCTGTAGAAATCAGGTGTATCTGGGGGCATTCTGCAAGCAATTGTTTTACCCAAGTTGACTTACCGCTACCAGGAAGACCAATCAGTAAAAAAAGTGCTGAGTGCTGAGTCAAAAGTGCTGAGTCGGGAGTGAAGACCGAACAGTGAACAACAGTTTTACTTATAACTCCAAACTGACAACTCAGCACTCAGCACGGGCTGAACGCCCCGCTACCGCTAACAGCACTCAGCACTCTTAAATGATTGTTCCATCAGGAATGACGGCATTTTTCAACACCACGACAATGCCACTGCGGATATAGAAGCCTTGACTTTCGCGATCTGCTTCTTGAACGTTGTCTTTGTTGATAATTTTGACATCACGACCGATGCGAGCGTTTTTATCAATAATCGCACGGCGCACTATGCTATCTGCACAAATACCTACAGAAATCTCATCTGGGAATAAGGTGCATTGGCGGCGTTCCATAGCAGACTGGTAATAATCGGCACCCATAATTAGAGATTCTTCGATGATACTACCAGATTCAACCCGCGATCGCACTCCTAAAACCGAATGTTGAATACGACAATTTTTGAGAATACAGCCTTCACCAATCAGGGATTGCGTAACCTGACAATCTAGCATCTTCGTGGGAGGCAAGTAACGAGCGCGGGTATAAATTGGCGCTTCTTCATCGTATAAACTAAAGGGCGGTTGAGGTAGTTGAGTCAGGGCTAAGTTAGCATTATAAAACGCTTCAATTGTCCCAATATCTTCCCAGTAATCATCAAATAAGTAAGCTTGAACGTTGTAATCTTTAGCCGCATCAGGAATAATTTCTTTGCCAAAATCTGTACTTTCTAAAGATTCTTTCAATAATTTGATCAAAACATCTTTTTTAAAGACATAAATCCCCATCGAGGCGATGTAGGGTTGGCGTTGGGCTTCTTCTGGACTCAATCCCAGGACAGTAGTATCAACGCGCATTTGGGTTAAAGCTTCACCCTTGGGTTTTTCGCTAAAGTCAATCACCCTACCTGCTTGATCAATTTTCATCAAGCCAAAATCCGAAGCCCGGCGATCGTCAATCGGAATAACTGAGAGAGTAATATCGGCACCCGTTTCTCTATGGCGTTGGACAAACTGGCGGTAATCCATACGGTAGAGGTGATCACCAGAAAGAATTAGATACTCCTCTGCATCCCATTCTTCCAACAACCAGATGTACTGACGTACAGCATCAGCCGTACCTTGGAACCAGTTGGGGTTTTCTGGCGTTTGCTGTGCTGCCAACACTTCTACAAAGCCATCACTAAAGCCACTAAAATTGTAGGCACGAGCAATGTGGCGATTCAGAGAAGCTGAGTTGAATTGTGTCAGGACGTAGATTTTAAATATTTCAGAATTTATGCAGTTGCTGACAGGGATATCGATTAAGCGGTACTTTCCTGCTACTGGTACGGCTGGTTTAGCACGTAGTTTCGTTAACGGGTAAAGGCGAGTACCTGCACCACCACCGAGAATGATTGCTATAACTTTTTTCACAAAATGTCTCCCGACTGCCTTTCAACTCTCACCTTAAGTTTAGGACTGTCTGCCACCATAGGTAAGGGGGGATCAAAGATTATCGTTAGTGAATTTTACAGAATGCTGTCGGT
Organism: Calothrix membranacea FACHB-236; assembly: GCF_014696315.1. Taxonomy (GTDB): domain Bacteria; phylum Cyanobacteriota; class Cyanobacteriia; order Cyanobacteriales; family Nostocaceae; genus Aulosira; species Aulosira membranacea. The sequence goes on along the minus strand of NZ_JACJPX010000065.1, from coordinate 11,098 downwards.
GATATATGTCGCTGCCAATAAATAGAACATCCAAAAGTATGTATTGATTAATACTAGGTTTAAAGATGCGATCGCCAATCAAGTTTGACAACTCGGCAATCTCTCTATTTCACAACTTAGCTTTTTTTAACAAAACCCAATTTCTCGGACAGTAAGCCTTACTATGCCCCAGGTTTTACAAAGAACAAAGTAGCTACTTATAGTTTTAAGAAAAATTGTCAAATTCTGTTCACAATATTTTTGCTTAGCCTTTGCTAACTCTGATGTGCAGTGTTTAACTGTATAGAAACATAGCTAACAAGAGTGCGATCGCCAAATCGCCAAAGAATAAATTAAACACCCAATTTCCGAAAATTTAACCTGGTGTTAACTAAATGCAATTTCTGCGATAACTTTATATATTGCACCCAAGCTTGTTCAGATAACTGAGCAATGGCATTGGCGGAAAGGGTTGCTGTAAAAGTATCTTTTCCCGGAGTTACACCAGCCACATTAAGATTTTCTAAAACAGCCGTTGCATCCGAATCTAAAATAGGTTCGGTGTGGATAAATACTGTCAAACTTGGTGTTTCTGGGTCTGATACATCATTAAGGGCTGTGGCTAGGGCAGCATCTAGCTTCTGATAATTCATAAGCAAATCCTTGATAATTAAGACAGGCAATTTTGATTGTCACCTATCTTATTACCAAGCTATCAAATTTATCGGTTTTAATTACCTACCCTTATACAGACGTAATATACTCTTGCCTACGTCTAATTACAGATTTTAATTGTCAGGGCTATTACTGGCGCTTATCGGCTGCTTTCAACCCCTGCTCAAATTCGTCAATAGCTTGAATTGAATCCGAGATTGTCAGACATTGTTCGAGCAAAGAAATGTCTAATTCTGGTAGTATCTCACTTTTAGAGAGAGCTTCATACCCATAAGTATCAGGGTAAACAGTAGCTTGCTCTTGCTGAGAATTGTCACGTAGATGATATAACTTAAATTGGTTTCTTTCCCAAAACCAGACTTCTGCAACTCCTAATCTGCGGTAGATTTCCAGTTTGCTAACACTGCCACTAGTCAAAACTACTTCTATAGCTAAATCTGGTACTTTTTTCTCTTCACCTATGCAGTAACACTCGTCTGGTTCTGCACCAGCTTTTTTTGCTTTGTCTTTAAAAGTAGAGCTTCCCATAGGTACAAAGCGAATGCGCTTGCTGTAGAAAAAACGCTCCAACAGCATCCCTAAATTCGTTTTGATTTTTTCATGTCTGATTGATGGTGACACGATCTCTAAAATTCCATCTAAATAATTAATTCGGTAATGAGAGTTATTTTCTAGTTTCGCCAGTAGCGATTCATAGCTTTCCCAACTCACACCGCTACTAATAAACCTTTCTTCTGGATCGTTACCGTGATCCAATTCTGGCTCATCAATTAGTTCTTTAAGGCTGCTAACCATGATCATCTTTATTGTTAATTTTTAATATTAAGGTGAGTTTTGCGTCTATTTTATGCTGATTTTTCCATAACATCTGTTTAAATATTATCGCGAAAAAAAGTTGAAAATGACCTGTCCTAGCACCCAAAGGATTCATGTATTGCGCGTACCACCTGATATTCAATCAGCACAAGATGCTATTTGTTAGGTAAATTGGGGTATTGCTCCTGAAGAATTTAGTATGCAAACTTAAGCCTCTTTTTAGCAGAGTGACAATGAAAGCTGACTTTAACTTAAATGCTCATACTAGCGGTTTTCCCTTGAATGTCGTAATTCCCTCATATAAAGACATCCTGAATCTTTACACACAATATGACATGAGATACCCAACTTGCTCCCAGTTGCTTCCATTGAGGTGGAACAATAAATAATAACCACAAATGGAGTAAGCAATGTGGACAAGCGCATCATCTAATGATGCACTCAACCCTACACGCGACAGCGTAAATACTCCACAAGGTTTATCAGTTTGTTGATGTGTAAGCTCAGAAACAAAGCAATATCCATTCTTAAAATAGAATCTCTTTTCCAGAGTCCACTGGCGCGCATTTTTGACTTCGTAATCCTCAATCAGACCTTTGCGTCTTACTACTTTGTATTTAAACGCGCCACCAAATCGTGGTGTGTTATTAATTATATGAAACTGCTCATCGGCAGTGTGATCATTAAAAATAGTATCAGGCTGATGAAATAAAAACAGGTTTGTTTGTTGACAAACCGCAGTGTAAATGTCGTACTCAGTCTGTGAAATTAAATTTTTAATTTCCATACCTTACATTTTGCATCAATATGGACAGGGAGCTACCGACTTTGTGCGATCGCAGTCTTCTCCAAGAGCCTGAAGAGCTACCCCTTTATCCATATTTCATAATCAGCGATCGCCTATCCTAATACCTGTGATTCACTTTTTGGATGTCATTGGCTCTCAATGACATCCAAAAGGTATTTAGTTAAATAAAAAAATCGAGTTCTCAACTTGGATCAACTCGATTTCAGCAAATGATTATTCAACTACAAATTTGCGGCATCAATCACTCCAAAACCCCATTTACTATCAAAACTTCCTGGGGGTTTACCAGGAATAGAACTGTTTTTACGTAGTAATTCTTTTACTGCCTTTGGGTCAAGTTTAGGGTCACGTTGTAAGAGTAATGCTACTAAACCAGTAACGAATGGTGTCGCCATACTAGTACCAGCCATCGCCACAAATTTAGAATTGAGCATCATGGAGCGATCGAGACTAGCATTAGCAGACAGAGCAGAAACAATCATCGCTCCTGGTGCAGCTAGATCCGGCTTTTGAGCATCATTACGCAATGGCCCTTCACTACTGAACTCAGACATGGTATCCACTTCTAAGCCCATGTCTCGCACTTGATTATCAATATCTGTGTACTGTACTTTTGTGGTATAAGCTGCAACTGTAATTGCGCTACTAGCAGCGCCCGGAGAGCCAATTTTTACGGCATCCTTAACACTTTTACCTGTAAAGAAAACTGAAGAATGATCGTCAAGAGTCCATACATCCAAGCGTGTGGCGGTTGAACTAGTATTCCGTACTCGTAACTGCCAAATACCTCCCATCACTGGCGAAGGGCCATTACCGCGAATTTGCACAAAGAAATTGTGGTCGCCGTTGCCTTTATCTGGTGCTGGTGTCACAATTTCTACCCGCGAATCGGGTAATTGATATTCCTGGGTGGGATTACCGTCAGTGATGATTTTTTGATAGGGGGTGACGAAACCGTTAGGACTACGCAGCGATATTTCTAATTCACTGTCGGCATCATACCAACCGTTTAACCAGACTATGCCTACTTGATTTAAGGGCACATTAAAGCGCATACTGGCTGACTTTTTCGCAGCTATATTGGTTTGTCCGTGAATGTTGTCGTTACCTTCGTTACCTGCAGCACAACAGACAATTCTGCCGGGCCCAGTTTCCGCGTCAATAATTCGAGAAAGGGAGTCGCTTCCATCATGGGCATCAGCGTGTCCACCCAAGCTCATATTTAACACTACTGGCCGTCCCAAATCTGTTGCTACACGAAAAACATAGCGCACAGCATCGGCAATATGGGCATCCTGTAAGTCTGACTTAACGATGACTAATTCTGCTTCTGGTGCGACACCTGCAAAAGTTTCATCTGCACCAGCCGCAATTCCGGCAACATGGGTACCATGACCATCAGTATCTTGAGAGACGGTCATTTGTTCGCCTGTAAATTCAGCCCCGTACTCACCTTCTTTGACTCCTGGCCCTGGAAGTGTTTGATCCCAAATGCGTAAAATCCGCCCAGCAAAGGCAGGATGTTTTGGATCAATGCCACTATCGACAATCCCAATGAGTACTCCCTTACCAGTCAATCCCGTTTTGTTTTTAAATTCTGGCAATTTCACCTTTCCAGGTGCCACATCCATCCGCAGATGTAGTTTGCGTGATGGTTTGATGCGCTGAATCACATCTTCTTCTGATAAAGGATCTAAAGCCTGTAGCGGTAAAAACGCAGTCCGCACACTACCAGAAGCCTGATTAACACGAATTCCATATTGTTCTAAATGGCTCAAGTCTGCATCAGGTTCGCAGTAGAGAAAAACAATACTCTTAGTAGGCTTGACAGGACTTTTATGGGCAATTATGCCAAGCGATCGCTTATGTGTAGTTAAAGCTTGCTCTCCTTCATTTTCATAGTCTTGATAAGCCAACAGTAGCCCAGGAGAGAGTTTTTCGTGTCTCATTCTTTTCTCCACGTCTATGTGTTTTCCCGAAAATTAATCTATTGATTTTAGTAGTCTCAGTTGTTTTAGCATATACAGTGGGGAATGGGGACTGGGGATGAGGGGGATGAGCAAGGGAGCAGAGCAGGGAGCAGGGGAGAAATAATTAACACCAATTACCCATGCCCAATGCCCCATGCCCAACACCTAATTCCAATCTTGCTCTTCTTTCTTGCCGCGACTTTTATAAATTCCACCGACATCATGAAGTTGACGAGTCTTAGCAAATAATTCAGCTTCGGTCAAACCCCAACGCTGTAGGACTTTATTTAAGTCTTGCTGAATATCTCTAGCACCGGGAAAGCCTTGATACCGTATCCACAACCGAGCCAGTTCTGCTAAATTATAATCTGTCGCCTCTTGAGCAAGTAAAATATCAATAGTAGGGCGATCGCGGTTGTGCAGCGGATGCTGTTGATCTTTACCGCCAGATGCTTCAGTCATAGTAAATCCTAGTTCTGATTCCTGAGTTTTAAGTCTATCTGAGAGCAAAGGTACAGAAAAGACCTCTAGAAAATCAGCAAACTCTGTCAAATTTGCTACTAATACCGGAAACCTGACGAAACTCACTATTCCTACTGACGGCTACCACACCTTAACTCTTACGGCTCTCACTACTGTCATTCAACTTTAAATAAAGATACATTGTCATTAAGAAAATACATGAAACTTTAGATGAGGGTGATATATTATTTCACCCAAAGTCCAAGCAGCAAGGGAGCAATAACCCGCTATGTTTGAACACTTCACTTCCGAAGCAATTAAAGTAATTATGCTAGCTCAGGAGGAGGCACGTCGCCTGGGACACAACTTTGTAGGAACAGAGCAAATTCTCCTCGGGCTGATGGGAGAAGGAACTGGGGTTGCTGCTAAAGTGCTGACCGAATTGGGCGTTACTCTTAAAGAAGCACGTCGAGAGGTTGAAAAAATTATTGGTAGGGGTTCTGGGTTTGTACCACCAGAAATTCCTTTTACTCCTAAAGTAAAAAGCCTCTTTGAGCAATCATTTAAAGAAGCCCATAGTTTGGGGCACAATTACATTAATACAGAACACTTACTTTTAGGTTTAACCGAGGCTGGTGAAGGTGTCGCCGCCAAAGTACTGCAAAATCTGGGGGTTGACCTAAAAAGTGTACGCACTGCTGTAGTTCGCCATTTAGGTGACAACACCACAGTTTTTGCCGCAGGTAATAGTGGTCAAAAGCGCACCCAAACTCTCAGCCTGGAAGAATTTGGCAGAAATCTCACAAAACTAGCACAAGAAGGCAGAATTGACCCAATTGTCGGCCGCGATAAAGAAATTGAACGTGCAATTCAAATTCTCGGACGTAGAACTAAAAGCAATCCTGTCTTGATTGGGGAACCCGGCGTTGGTAAAACTGCGATCGCCGAAGGTCTAGCTCAACGCATTATCAATCAAGATGTGCCGGAAGTTCTACAAGACAAGCAAGTTATCAGCCTGGATATGGGCTTGCTGGTGGCGGGAACTCGCTTCCGTGGTGATTTTGAAGAACGCATCAAGAAAATCGTCGATGAAATTCGCTCTGTCGGCAATATCATACTGGTAATTGATGAAATTCACACCTTAGTTGGTGCTGGGGGTACAGAAGGCGGTTTAGATGCAGCCAATATCCTCAAACCTGCTTTAGCTAGAGGTGAATTGCAATGTGTGGGCGCAACCACCTTGGATGAATACCGTCAGCACATCGAACGGGATGCAGCCCTAGAACGGCGTTTCCAACCGATTATGGTTGGCGAACCGACTGTAGAAGAAACTATTGAAATTCTCTACGGCTTGCGGGGTGCTTACGAGCAACACCATAAAGTGACAATTTCTGACGCAGCTGTATTAGCCGCCGCTGAATTGTCAGACCGCTATATTAGCGATCGCTTCCTGCCCGATAAAGCCATAGACTTAATTGATGAAGCAGGTTCTCGCGTCCGCTTGCGGAACTCGCAGCTATCTTCTAACAAAGAACTCAAGCGCGAACTCGCTGGTGTAACCAAAGCCAAAGAAGATGCTGTCAGAGTCCAAGATTTTGACAAAGCAGGTCAGCTACGCGATCAAGAGTTGGAACTGCAAAACAAACTCTACGATGAGTCAGAAACGGGAACACCAAGAAAAAGTCCCGTTGTCGATGAAGAAGACATCGCCCAAATCGTCGCTTCCTGGACTGGTGTACCAGTCAACAAGCTCACAGAATCCGAATCCGAGCTACTGTTACACTTGGAAGACACTCTTCATCAAAGACTCATCGGTCAAGAACAAGCAGTTACCGCCGTATCTCGCGCCATCCGTCGCGCCAGAGTAGGGTTAAAGAACCCCAATCGCCCCATCGCCAGCTTTATCTTCTCCGGCCCCACAGGTGTTGGTAAGACAGAATTAGCTAAAGCCTTAGCCGCTTACTTCTTCGGCTCAGAAGAATCCATGATTCGTCTAGATATGTCCGAATACATGGAAAGCCATACAGTATCTAAGCTGATTGGTTCACCTCCAGGTTATGTAGGCTACGACGAAGGCGGACAACTAACAGAAGCCGTGCGGCGCAAACCATACACAGTGCTGCTATTTGATGAAATCGAAAAAGCGCACCCCGATGTATTCAATATGCTGCTGCAACTCTTGGATGATGGACACCTCACCGATGCAAAAGGTCGGAAAGTGGACTTCAAGAATACCTTAATTATCTTGACCTCTAATATTGGTTCCAAGGTAATTGAAAAAGGTGGCGGTGGATTAGGCTTCGACTTCGACAATGCAGCCGATGCTAGTTACCAGCGCATTCGCAACTTGGTGAACGAAGAACTCAAAGCATACTTCCGTCCAGAGTTCCTCAACCGTCTTGATGAGATTATCGTCTTCACCCAGCTTTCTAAGGGTGAAGTTACGCAAATTGCCGATATCTTATTACGCGAAGTTGCAGTCCGCTTGACAGAAAAAGGCATGACTTTAGAAGTGAGCGATCGCTTCAAAGAACTGGTAGTACAAGAAGGCTACAACCCCAGCTACGGTGCAAGACCGTTACGTCGAGCAATTATGCGCCTGTTGGAAGATTCTCTCGCAGAAGCGCTACTGTCTGGTCAAATCACCAATGGCGACACAGCAATTGTGGATGTTGACGACGACGGTCAAGTGCAAGTCCGTAAATCTGAACAACGCGAATTACTCTTGGCAAATGTTGGCTAATATTTATACCATGTCACTTTTGCGATAAGATAGGAGAACTATTGCAATCCTGCCTGCCGCAGAGAAAGCAAGAGAGGAGTATTCTTGACAAAAATGTAGTGAAATGGTAATAGCTCTTTAAAACTCTGGTAGCAATACCAGGGTTTTTTTTGCGGGAATTTTTGTATGTTTCCCAGAGAAGGTGTCGTAGGGGCACGGCACCAGTAAGATAATTTGATATCCCAAAATATTGTGGATGTTCCCTACAAAGAATTTATCTGTTTAACAAAAATTTAAATCTTTGCAGCCAGCAATTAAAATGAATCTGTGTCCAATAAATTATAGATGAAGCAATTGCGTTAAACTGAAATTTATCTTTTCCTAATAGTTGTAACTCCTAATTTATTATGTCTTCTGCTCAAGATTTCGCCATAATTTCAGAAGACGCACCAGAAGATGTTATATTTCCTCCTGGTGACTTATACAGTGATGAACCGCCTTTGGAAACAGAACTACACTTGCGGCAAATACTGCTATTAATTGAGTGTTTGGAATGGTGCTGGAAAGAGCGTCAAGATTTCTATGCTTGTGGAAATATGACGGTTTATTACAGTCCCCGTCAGCGCAAGTCTGAGCAATTTCGAGGCCCTGATTTTTTTGTCGTGTTAAATACCGAGCGGAAAACTCGCAAAAGCTGGGTAGTTTGGGAAGAAGAGGGTAAATATCCCAATGTCATTGTCGAGATTCTTTCTGACAAAACAGCCGCTACTGATAGGGGATTGAAAAAAGAAATTTATCAAGATATTTGGCGGACTCCTGACTATTTTTGGTTCGACCCAGAAAGTTTAGAATTTCAAGGTTTTCATTTATTAGATGGACGTTATCAACCCCTCCAAGCAAATGAAGCTGGTTTGTTATGGAGTCAGCAATTAGGGTTATATTTGGGAATTCATGAATCAAAGTTGCGCTTTTTCGCTGCTGATGGAAAACTCATACCCACGCCAGCAGAAGCAGCACAGCAAGAGCAAGTACAACGCCAAAAAGCTGAACAAGAAAGGGAACAAGCGCAACAGCAACTTGCAGAAATGGAGGCTATGCTGGCTCGTTATCGAGAAAGGTTTGGTGAGTTACCTGAATAATTTGGTTCTGCTGAATCCTACCTTAAAAGTTGGAGCGATCGCACTCATATAGGCAAAAGCGATCGCTCGTTAAGCTATTCCCCTCATCCCCAACTACTCCCAATACGGTTCGGTTAAGAAATTTTCGTCATAATTTTGGGGTTGTGGAGACGCGATAAATCGCGTCTCTACAGGATTTAAATGTCAATTGATTTGTCTTATCCGAACCGTATTGCAACTACTCCTACAGGGAACTAATTGATACTCACATTAGTCTTGCTTGTAAGGTTTTATTAAGCATTTGGCGAAAACAACTCCCAGAGCTTGAAGTTATGATTATGTTAAGCTGAACGTAAATCAGTAGATACACATCAGTAATAAAAAATACTCGTATCTGATGATTCTTAGGTAAAGAAATTTGCCATAAGAGAAAGGTTTATTTTGGTTGCCAACTAAAACATTAAAGTAAGTAGGATGGGTTCCATCAGATGACATCCCTACCATCATCAAACTCCTGGCATGGGCGCTTTATAGGTGATAACCAGCGATACCGTTTAGACAAACGGCTAGCTGGTGGTGGCATGGGAGAAGTATTCCTAGCAACAGATACGCGTGTAGGTCAGCAGGTAGCATTGAAGTTGCTCAAAGATACGCTAGTAGCTTCAACCGAGATGAGAAAGCGCTTTGAGCGAGAAATATCCGTCTGTGCAGCGCTGCAAAGCGACCACATTGTTAAAATCAGTGATTGTGGAGTCACAGAAGAGGGCTATCCATTTTATGTTATGGAGTATCTGCGTGGGCAAACCTTGCGCCACGTGTTACTCAAAGAAAAGCGGTTATCTGTTGAGCGAACTGTGCGTATTATGGCTCAAGTTTGTAAGGGCCTACAGCTAGCTCATGCGGGAGTGACTCTACAACGGGAAGGTGGCAAAACCGCCGAGCATATTCAAGTCATCCATCGGGATTTAAAACCCGATAATATCTTTCTTGTACCCACAGATTTGGGAGAGTGGGTGAAGATTCTAGATTTTGGGGTGGCGAAAATTCGTCATGAATCTTCAGAACAAACCAATATCACAAATACATTTATTGGTACATTCCGCTACGCTGCGCCAGAACAGATCCAAAGTGATGAAAACCTAGATGCGCGGGCAGATATTTACAGCTTGGGACTCATTCTCTATGAAATGTTGAGTGGTGCAGATCCTTTTGGTTTAAGCGAGAATGCGAATAATATTAGCGAAGCATCTTGGGTGTTAGCTCATGCTTATGAGCCACCAAAGTCATTGCGATCGCAACCTGGTTGTGAGTATTTTTCTATACAGCTAGAAGCTGTGATCCTCAAGTGTTTGCACAAGAATCCTGATAACCGCTTTAGTACTGTTGAAGAACTCAGTCAGGCTTTACAAACGGTTGCTAAATCAGTAGGGGGCCATGTGAGTGCCGAGTATCAAGAAGAGATTGGGCTACATCCCACTGTACCGAAATCAGTCGTCAAGTCCAAAACAATTGAGCGATCACCACAGCCTGTAGAACAAACTCGACTAGAGGATACTCTACCTCCGACTGTGCCTTTGTATCAGCAAGACCAAGAAGAAACGATTCTCCGCTTTCAACCTGTGCAACATCCCGGTGTAGAGGAACCAACTATTCTGCGTCCTTTGCAACCTACAGAACCAATCTCGGGACAAGAAGAAACGATTCTGCGATCGCAACCTGTGCAACATCCGGGTACAGAAGAACCGACAATTCTCCGTCCTTTGCAACCCACAGAACCAAACTGGGGCCAAGAAGAAACGATTTTGCGATCGCAACCTGTGCATCATCCGGGTACAGAAGAACCGACAATTCTACGTCCTTTACAGCCAACAGAACCAAGTTGGGGCCAAGAAGAAACGATTCTGCGCCCGCAACCTGTGCAACATCCAGGTACAGAAGAAAACGTTCCGCCGCCACAAACAGCGATCGCGCCAAATCTACCAGAGGGGACAATTTTTCAAACAAGGCCTGTAACCCCACCTACGCCAGAGGGGACAATGTTTCAACGCCGTCCTGTACCCCAGCCTCAACCAGAAGTGACAATTCAATCCCGTCCATCCTCGCCTAATGGTGAGCCAATGCTACATGGCAGTACAATTTTTCAACGCCGCACCACTAATTCAGCCACACAGAAACCTGCTCGCAATTTTTGGTTAATTTTAGGAGTGGTTTTTGCTGTTGGGTTTGCTTTAGTGACAGCTATCTATATATACCCGCAATTGAAATCTCCTCAAACCAACGAGCAGAAGGGTAATTAGTAAGGGCATGGGGCATGGATTATATAATTTACTCTTGACCCTTGACAGCCCTAACGACAGAATATTTGATCTAGGTGCGTATCAGCTTATTATTTTCTATTAAATATAAAGTTGGATTTTTTGTTATTGCTGAGGGTGTAGCACCTTAAACTGAACTTCCCCCTTTGACAAAATTCGTGTGCAATGCATAGCAAGGGTTTCAAGGATTTTGATTCGGAGTTTACTGGGTACAAATCAAGGAAACACCAAGC